>NZ_JBQCGA010000057.1:0-60503 GCF_051956075.1 Asticcacaulis sp.
ACCGGATGGTTCTCATAGTCGTAGCTGACCTGGGTGACGCTCAGCACGGTCTCCGCCGAGGCCAGACCGGCCATGCCCGCCGCCAGGGCGGCGATCCCCGCCGCGATAGCCCTCAATCCCCGCTTCATGCCCCTTACCCCCAGATCATGGCTGCACCAGTTCCGTCTTCACCAGGCGTCCGGCGGCGTCATAGGTCATGCGCTTGAACGAGGTGATGTGGAAATTCGGATCACTGGCCGTATTGTTGCAGACCGCCGAACTGGCGCAGGCGGCCTTGTTGCCGGTCATGGTGACGAAGTCCGAGCCGTTGGTGATCGCGTCGTTCTCATAACCGGTCTCGGTGCGCAGCTCCCGGCCCGCGCCGTCATAGACATGGTGCACGACCGTGCGCTTGGGCGAACCTGTGCCGCCGGGCAGAACTCCGGCCTCCCAGGTCACCCTGCGGTTGGCGTCGTAGAGCTTGTAGGTCTTGTCGTCGACGTCGGTGCGCGGTCCATCGACCACGAGGACATTGCCGATGACGTCGTAATAGTAGGTGGTGGTCTGGCTGTCATAGCCGGATGAGCGGTTGTCGCGCGCCGTGACCTGATAGGGCTGGAAGGACTTATAGGTATAGGGCGCCGTTGAAGAACTGCCATAATCGGTCAGGGTGACGCTGGTGTTGATATCGGCGGGACAGGCCGTCAGCGACAACTGCGACGACGACAGGCCGCAGGTCTCCGAGCGCGTCAGGCGATAGATCAGGCCATTGCCGGTGTCGAAGGCCGTGTAGGTGTTATAGGTCCGACGCCGCAGTCCGTTCTGATCGGCGGGCAGGGTGACGGTGAGCACGCCGCCATGCGTGCCGTCATAGGTGTAGTCCGTCTCATTGCCCTTGGCGTCCTTCGTCCACGTCGGCTTGTTGCAGGTGATCAGGCTGGAGCATGTTGAAGGATAGCTGGCCGTTATGGTTGTCGCCGATAAACCGGAGCCCGACTTCGGCGTATGGGTAACGCTTGTGACATTACCGCGCGAGTCATAGCCGTAGCTGACACTGTCACCCTCTGGGTGCGTAACAGATGTCAGGCGAGAAAAATGAACGGCCGGGGTCCCCGTTAGCGTGTTATAAACCGTGACCGTATCTGCATATGAGTAGTTCGTAGCGTGACCAAGTGCGTCCGTGATTGACCCCACTTCGCCAGGGTCCGAAGCGTCTCCTGAATATAACGTATGCCCAAGCGGGTCCGTGACCGTGTAATTTCCACCCCCTCCAGTGTAAAAGGGGCCGGCATAATAAACTCCAGTATATGTATATGTGCCTATAGGATTCGTATAAGTTTTTAAGTGGCCATCTGGAAATGTCGACCCAACTTTTTTATCATTATAGCTTAACTTGACATAGTCGCCTGTAGGATCTTTGAAGGCCCATGGTATAAGTCCGCCGTTAACAACCTGGTTTGATGGAATGTCGAGGTAGAAAAATCTTCTCTTGCGCGCGTAATACCAACCACCTCCCATTGGATCGATGACTTCAACGGTTGGTGCAATCGAACTCAAATCTGGGTCTGATACGCCGTCTACGACTGTGATATATGAATCATAGGCGTCGCATGATAGGGCCTTGGCGTCGCAACTGTGGGCCAGTGTATTGACAGCATAGACGCGCCCAGCAGTATAATCGAATTTAAAGGCATACCCAGTGTTGGTGACGACACTCGCAATTGTTGTTCCATCCGCCTGATAATTTATATATTCGATTTCACCATCTGGGTGTTGGGTTTTTTCATGTGTGTATTGAGTTCCGTCGACGTCGGTATACGTGAAATTGCTTCCTGAGTATGTCAGAGTTGCGGAAGAACCCTTAGCATTATGGTATGTGCCGCCTGAATATGTGAACGGCGTTCCATGTAGCGCGTGCCAGAAATAGTAACTGGGATCACCTGTACTGCTTCCGTCTAGATTGGTTTGTTGACCAACGCCGAGGGAAAAGTCGCCTGATAGCGAGGCGCTCATGCCGTGGAAAGTCCAGCTAAGGCCACCTGCTGCTGGATCGCCAATCGACAAGAGTGTGTCTTGGCGATGATACATTTGGTCAGATATTTCAATTCCCAAGAGATCTGTGAACTCTCTTTCGGGAAGCTTGTAGTCATTCGCAGACTGGGCGAATGACTGTGGTGCGGAAACTGCACAGCAGACTGTCAAAATTGCTGAGGCGAATAAAATTTGCGATCGATGCAAGCCCGACATTACTACCCCCTACCTCGTTAAAATTATTGACGCATGAAATAATTCGCGTGGCAAGCGTGTGATTTTGGTCGGAGACGGGCAAATCGGGGAGCGTTATAACGAAACGTTTGAACAGGCTGGTATTTTCCGTAACGAAAATATTTCGCTTGATAGTTGTTGGATCTGGCCGCAACTATGGGTGACGACGGCGCGTGGCTTTCGCGCTCACGGGCACGGTTGAGAGGGGGATTTGCATGTCGGGATTGAAGATACTACGGCTCGCCGCAGCGTCTGGTCTGCTGGCCTTGGCATTGGCGGGCGCCTCCGCTCACGCCGGCACTACGACGTATAAGTACGACACGCTGGGCCGTGTGGTGGAGGTCGATTATCCCGACGGCACGATCGTCAAGTATACCTATGACTCGGCAGGCAACCGCACCCAGACCGTCCGCACCAAGGGCAGCTGAGCCCTACGGCTTAGGGAAGTTAATCTTCAGATCCTTCTTACCGCCGACCATGGCGTAATTTCCACATTGCGAGAGCGCCGCCAGCGCCGTGGCTTCCGAGCGCAGGGTCTTCGGATCCTGCGATGCGCCCGGATCGCGTTCGATCACCGGCGGCGCGCTCAGACCACCATTATCAGAAAAGCTGACCTCCAGGGTGACGGCCTGGGTATCTTTGTCAGCCAGACGCTTCCAGCATGGGGCGATGGCGCTCCACAGATCGTCGCCGGAATTACCGCTCCTGCCCCCCTCGTTTGATGCCATTCCCGTCGGTGCGACCAGTTGCGGCATCTGTAATGATGCTGGCTGGGTCGAGACCTGTAAAACGGCCTTTTCGTCAACGGCGAGTTCAGGCAGGGGCTTTATCGCCGCCAAGTCTTCGGGAGGCTGTGGTTTGACAGAGGCTGCGGATTTCATATCTGACAGGGAGGGCGTCAAGGTGACCTCGGCATAACCGTCTCCAACGCCGCCACCGTCGCTGCGACCCGCCCCGCTTCCGGACAAACTTACGGTCGGGGCCGCAAGGAACAGAGCCAGCAGCAAAGCGTGCAGGCTTAAGGAGGTGATCAAACCTACGGCCCGCCTTCGTCTCTGCAGACCGTGAAAGAAGCAGGCGGCTCTGTCGGGCAAGCTCAGTTCAAAATGCGCCAGACAGAGGTCGGTTGAAACACGGTTCCGCAAGCTTTCGAGCCGTGCAGAATAGCGTCCCATCTCCTTCATCTCCGTAAGAACCGCTCGACCTCAGGCGACGCCATCTGCTTCAGTTGATGACCCAGTTGTTGCTGACCTTGCAATTGGGCGAGACCGTGCCAGTGAATTTAGCCCACGGCGCCCAGCTTAGGTGAAAGACGTAGGCGTAACTGACCGAGGAGGTTGGCCCCTCATAGACAAGGTCGTTGTCGCCGACCCGTTCAAGTCTTTGGAAATTGAGCGTGCCGCTTGGCCCTGTCAGGGGCGCATGCGTTTGACCGGCATAATGCAGGAATTTCTTGATCGATTCCTGCGCCAGATGTTCGCCCTTTTGTTCCGACATGCCCAGGCAGGCCTGAGGTCCGGAATCGGTCCAGCAGCCGCTTAAGGACATAGCCGTCAAAGCCAGAAGCCCAAGCCGGATCAGTGATTTCATGAAATCCCCCACCAAGTCTTCAAGTCGAGCGCGCCTTGTCTCGCTCCAAGAAGCTTGCAGCAGCTTTACTCGCCTGGCAAGAGCGCTGGCTGTGAAGGAGTATGCAGACATCTATCCAATCCGCCAGACTTTGATCGCCAGCGCGAAATGGTCAATTTTAAGCACATGAGCTAGCACATACTTTTTTCAACCTTCTCAAAGCCATATATTATAAGGATTTGATGGTTTCCTGAAAAGGCTCATAACCTGAAGGTCGTCAGTTCAAATCTGGCCCCCGCAACCAAAAAATATGTCAATAGAATCAATTATATAAGATATTTGAAATCATCACTTCGGCCCGGCATAGTGATGCAGTTCAGGTTGAGCTTGAATCAAGGCCTTGTATTTAGGCGTTAATTTCTGAGCCGGGTATCTAGAACACGGGTTCATGAAAAGCCTGACGGCCATCGCTATGAATTGGACGGCGCATGCAAGCCGCCAAGGCGTAGAACGGGGCGCCCGAGGCCGATGCGCCTGCCCTCGCGCTGCACCCTCTACGATAAAATCGTTAGCCTGCGCCAGATGCTGAAGATGGCTCTACGGCATGGGTGGCTGCTCGAGCCGATGCAGCGGACGCCGTCCTCCTGCGGTAGGCGTAGCTGCCGTCCCGCCCCAAATGAAATCATTTGCTTGAAGATGATCATTTTGATAGAAAATAATCAAAAAAGAGCAAGCAGCGCAAACCGCCTGATGTCAGGCTTTGACGATGCGGACCATGCAAGGAAACGCGGGTATGGACCTGTCAACTCAGACTCTGCTCAATGAGCAGCCGCTAACGGCGGAATGGGTGTATCGTCGTTACGCCAAGGCGATACGGCAATATTTCCTGAAGCGGGTGCGCAATCCCGCCGAGGCGGAAGATCTGACCTCTGAGCTTCTGCTGCGCGTATCGCAGCAGGGCGACGCGCGCGCCGTACATAATCCCGAAGGTTTTATCTTCAGCATTGCCGCCAATCTGCTCAAGGACCGGTATCGTCACCAGAAGGTGGTGGATCGCTACCAGCGCGATCAGGCGGCGCCGACGGCTGGCGTTGAGGTCTTGTCGCCTGAGCGCGTCTTAACAGGCAAGCAGTCGCTCAACGATCTGATGCGTGCTCTGGACAAGCTCGACGCGCGCGCGCGAAACGTCTTCGTCCTGAGCCGGATTGACGGTATGAGTTATGCTGAAATCGCACGCCTGATGGGCCTGTCGGTTTCGTCGATTGAAAAGGATATGATGCGCGCGCTGGCGGCTTTATCGCGTCATGTCGCAGCGCAGGCCAAAGAGTGGGACCGGACTTGAAAGACGCGTACAAAGCCCCTTCCGAACCAAAAGCGGGATCCGCTGACGAAGCGGCCGCTTCGTGGTGGATGGCGCGCGAGACAGGGCATAATTTCGACCCCGATGGGTTTCAGGCCTGGCTGACGCAGGATGCCGAGAACGCAGCGGCCTGGGCGCGCGTGCAGGCGATCTGGCAGGGTTTTGGCGATCATCGCGCCGCGCCGGAACTGGCCGAGGCGCGGCTTCAGGCGCGTCATTGGGCGCGCGCTGAAGGACAAAGACAACGCGCGGGTCTGGCGACGCGCCGCGGTCTGATCGCGGCGGGTCTGGGCGTACTGGGCGTTGCGGTGGCCGCGCCCTTATTGTTGAAGCCGAAAACCAGTTTTGCGCAAAGTTTCGCCACCGGCGTCGGAGAGCAGCGCGCCCTGAGCCTGCCGGATGGTTCGCGCGTAACGCTGGACGCCAATTCCGCCCTGTCGGTGCGCTTCGATCGAAAGGCTCGCCATGTCGCGATGACGCATGGGCGCGCCTATTTCGAGGTGGCGCACAATGCCGACCTGCCGTTCCGGGTCGTGGCGCGGCAGGACGTCGTTACGGCTTTGGGGACGGCGTTTTCCGTCGAGCTGCGTAATCAGAAGGTTTCGGTGACCCTGATGGAGGGCAGGGTGAGCGTTGGCCGCGTCGGCGCCGATGGTCATATCGACACGCTGGCGCAATTGAGCCCCCTACAGAAGATCGTTCTGAGCGGCGACGCAGCGCCGTCCGTATCGTCTATCGACGCCGCCCATGATTTCGCCTGGCGCGATGGCCGCATCTATTTCGACGACGAGCCGCTGGCCTCGGCGGCGGCGCGGATGAACGACTATTCGGCGACGCGCATCAATGTGGTCGGCAAGGCGACCGGCATTCGCGTGTCGGGCATGTTCTCGGCGGGCCAGTCCGAAGCCTTCGCCGAGGCGGTGGCGGCCTATTACCCTGTCAGCCTGCGACGCGGCGATCACAGCCTCACCATCGGCCCGCGCGGCTGAAGATCAGGCGGGACGCATGGCGCGGCGCAGCCTTATCCTTTTGGCGGGTCTGGCCTTGCTGGCGGCCTCGAAGCCCGCCTGCGCCGATCCCGCCCGCTACACCATTCCGTCCGGCTCCCTGGCGCGCGCCCTGCGTCTTTACGAGATCACGTCCGGCGCGCCGGTGCTTTATGACAAGGCGTTGATCCGCGACAAGCTGACCAGGGGCGTGTCCGGCGATTACGAGCCTGCAGGCGCGCTTGCGAAAGTGCTGGAGGGCACGGGCCTTGCCGCGCGCCGCACCGGCGGCGGGGTGATGCTGATCGTACCGTCGCCAGCCGTCGCGCAGGTGCCTCGATTGCCTGCGTTCGACGCAGCGCCGCCGCCGACCCTGCCGACGACGGTGGTGGTCACCGGCTTTCGCGCCTCGTTGCAGAACGCGCTCGACGCCAAACGCACCGGCGTCGGCATTATCGACGCGGTGATGGCCGAGGACGCCGCGCGCTTTCCCGACGCCAATCTGGCCGAGGCGATTCAGCGCATTCCCGGCGTCACCCTGACGCGCGGCGACGGCGGCGAGGGCCGCCAGATCGTGGTGCGCGGCCTGCAGGGCGCCTTTACGCGCGTGCGCATCGACGGGATCGAAGGTCTGACCGCGACCGGAGCGTCGGATATTCTCGGCTCGACCAACCGCACACGCGCCTTTGATTTTTCGGTCTTCGCCTCCGAACTGTTCGGCGGCATCACGGTGCGCAAAACCCTGGCCGCCGATGTCGAAGAAGGCAGTCTGGGCGCGACGGTGGATCTGGATACGCCCAAACCTTTCGATCATCCGGGGCGGCGGTTCGCGCTCAATGTGCAGGCGCAGCAGAACAGCCTTGAAGGCGGGGTCTGGCCGCGCGTCTCGCTTCTGGCCTCGCAGGCGACCGGGCGCTGGGGATGGAGCGTGTCGGCGGCGTGGTCGAAGCGCGCCTTATTGGAGGAGGGCTATGAGGCGGTTGATGTTTTGCCGGCGGGCGGGCAGGACGGCGGCTACTGTACGCCGATCGGCTATGCGTCGCAGACGCCGCTCGACGGCTATCGCGGCGCCGACGCCCTGAACTGCGCGGATGGGCTGCCCAGAACCTCCGACCCTTCAGCCTACGCCGCCGTCTTCTCGCACAGCGACGCCTGGGCCCCCAATACGCCCGGTTCCGGCGCCTATGCGCCGCGGCTGCCGCGTTATCGCCGCTCGCTGACGCGCTATGAGCGGCTCGGCCTGACGGGCAGCCTGCAATGGCGACCCAGCGTCGTGACGGAATTGAGCCTTGACCTGCTCTATGGCCGCTTCGCCAATGTGCGCTACGACAACTATATCGAGCTTCTGTCCAATGGCCGCGGCGCCCTGTCGGGCGGCAAGCCGTTTTCATCCATCACCGCCACCGCTGTCGACGCCAATGGAAGCTGGGTCTATGGTCAGCTCGACGGCGCCGACATACGCTCCGAAGCTTTGCGCGACAAGTACGCGACCCTGTTCGCTCAGGCCGTCGTCTCCGGCAGTCATCGCGTCAATGATCATCTCAAGATCGAAGCCTCGGCGGGACTCAATCAGTCCAACCTCAATGAACCGGAGCGTACGACGGTCGATATCGACGCGCCCAATGTCAGCGGTTTTTCCTGGGACTTTCGCCAGAACGCCAATGTTCCGGGGCTAGATTTCGGCGTTGACGTCGCCGATCCGTCGGTCTTCCGACTGGACGCCAGCGTCGATGGCGACGGCACGATTCATGGAGCCTGGCTGGGACGCAAGCTGGTGACGCGCACGCGGCTGGCGACGCTGAAAGCTGATGCGATCTGGCTGTTCAATCCATGGTTTTCGCTCAAGGCGGGGGTCGAGCAGCGCGACAATGACTGGCGCAATGTCGAATATGCGCCGGTCGGCGCGCCGGTCACCCTGCCCGCAGGCGTCAGTCTGGTCGATCTGACCCGCCAGATTACAGGGTTCGGGCGCGGCCT
This sequence comes from Asticcacaulis sp., assembly GCF_051956075.1. Lineage (GTDB taxonomy): Bacteria > Pseudomonadota > Alphaproteobacteria > Caulobacterales > Caulobacteraceae > Asticcacaulis. The sequence continues at coordinate 8,137 of NZ_JBQCGA010000057.1, forward strand.
GCCGAACGTATCGTTATCAAGCTGGACAGCCATCGACCTCGACAAGCTGCTGGCCGTGTACAATATCGAATGCGCGTGCGCGGCGGTCCCAGGGGCCGAACTACCCGACGCGCCGCCGCCGCGCGAGATCGACGAACGCATCGGCGCGGTTTACGCCATGGCGGCTTTCAACTGGCGCAGCGGCGATTACGGTCTGCGCGGCAATCTGGGGCTGCGCGCCACAAGCACGCATCTGAACGCCTCCGGCGCGGCGACCTCGGTCTCATCGCCGCAGGTGTCCGTGTCGGAGGCGCATCATTACGCCGATCTTCTGCCGTCCTTCAATCTGCGTGTCGAACTGCCGCACGATCTTGTCCTGCGCGCCGCCGCCGCCCGCGTGCTGGCGCGACCGGAATTCCTGCAACTGGCGCCGTCGGTGACGATCAACACCACGACCCAGACGCTGATTGTCGGCAATCCCGGCCTCGATCCGATCCGCGCCGACACCCTGGATTTTCAGGCTGAATGGTACTTCGCCAGGGATTCTTTGCTCTCTCTGGGCCTGTTCTCAAAGCGCACCGACAGTTTCGTGCAGAATTACACCGCGCTTTTGCCGTTCAACACGCTGGGCCTGCCCGACTATCTGCTGACGGGCGGCGGCGCCTGTTCGTTAAGCCCCGCCGCTGGCGTCCCCTGTCCGGCGCAGCCCGACACCCTGTTCAGCGTGACGCGTTCGGTCAACACCAGGGGCGGACCGATCGACGGGATGGAGCTGAACTATCAGCAGGGGCTGGGCTTTCTGCCCGGTCATCTGCGTAATCTCGGCCTCTTGTTCAACTACACCCACATCGCCTCGTCGGTCGAATACATAACGGCGCTTGACGATCCGCGCACCCCCGTCAATGAGGGGCGGACGGTGCGCGGCGATTTTCCCGGCATGTCGCGCGACGCGCTGAACCTGACCGTCTATTACGAAAGACGCGGATTCAGCGGCCGTGTGTCGATCTCGCAGAAGTCGCGCGCGATCAACGCCGCGCTTGGCGACGTGCAGGGCGCCGACTTCACCTTTACCGACCCGGCGACTTATGTTGACGCCAGTTTCGCCTGGCGGCTGGGGCCGCGGCTGCGCCTGAGCCTTGAGGGCGCCAATCTGACCGATCAGCCGGTTCGCTTCGGCAAGGACACAACGCGCAACGACACCCTGCTTTATGTGCATTCCGGTCGCACTGTAACCGTGGGCATGAACTGGCGGTTCCCCTGATTTATTTTTGAGGGACTTCGCGCGTTGTCCGTCGAACCTGATGAGCGCGCCGAATAGCGCGCCGCTTTAAAAAGCACATCGGGAAAGAGGAAACAGCATGTCCATGACCGTTCAGATTTTGAGATCAAGCAAGGGTTTGAAATCCACCCTCCTTTTGAGCGCTGGCCTTGCCACCGTCGCCATGGCGCCTGGTCTGGCGCGGGCGCAGGATGGCGATCCGTCGAAGGTGGCCAAGGACTCCACCGTGGTCGTCGTGACCGGCATCCGCGCCGCCCTGCGCTCGGCCATGAACGTCAAGCGCGATTCCGACAAGGTCATGGATGCGATCACCGCTGAAGATATCGGCAAGTTCCCGGACAAAAACCTTAGCGAGTCTCTGCAGCGCGTCACCGGCGTGCAGATCACCCGTCAGGACGGCGAGGGGCGCGGGGTCAGCATCCGCGGGGCCGATCCATCGCTCGTTCGCACCGAGATCGACGGCGCCACGGCCCTGTCGCTGACTGTCGGCGGCGGCGACCGGGCCGTGGACTTCCGCGACCTGCCGGTGGAGTTCGTCAGCCGCCTCGAAGTCGTCAAGTCGGTGACGCCGGACATGACCGAAGGCGGTCTTGGCGGCACGGTGCGCGTCATTATGCGCAAGCCGTTCGACTCCAAGAAGCCGTTTCTGGCCGCCTCGGCGCAGGGCGTCTATTCCAGTCTCGCCAAGACCTACGATCCAAAATATTCGCTGATCGGCTCGCGCCAGTTTTTCGGCGGCAAGCTCGGCGTTCTGGCCAGCCTCAACTATGAGGATCGCCACCTTTATAATTTCAAAAGCCTGACCACGGGGTGGGTGCGCAAGGTCGATCTGAACAGCGACGGCGTCCTCGACTGGACGCCCGACATCCCCCGTCCCGACATCGAGCGCCGCGAGACGACGCGCATGGCCTACAACACCATCGTGCAGTGGCGGCCCAATGAGCGCATGGAATTCTATGTCGAGGGCAACTACGCGCAAGGCCATGAGCTGGTCAACAACATGCTACTGCAATTGTCGGCCTCTTCGGGCGTGGTGGACGCTTCCAAAACCACTCTGGCCGCGACGCCTGACGCCATCGGCGCCTATACGGTCAGCCATGTCGAGCTGACCAGCGACGCCACCCATTCCATGCAGTTGCAGTATCGCAATATCGACGGCACCCTGACGCGCACCCAATGGGACGCCGCCGTCGGCGGCAAGTGGGACGTCACCGATCGCCTGCAGGTCAATGCCCGCTACGCCTATTCAGCGGGCAAGGTGCGCAATATGGAAAAAGACACACAAGCCAGCATTCTGGCCGTGCCGCGCGCCATTATTGACTATAACAACAGTCAGTTGACGCCCAACATGTCCTTCACCGACGCAGCGGGCAATCCGCTCGACGTGACCACGGGCGCTTTGGTTGATCGTCTGGATGCGACCTTTACGCCGCTGACCGACACTGCGACCGAGTCCGACGTCAAGCTCGATCTAGAATACCACCCGGATTCGCCATGGCTCACCTCGGTCAAGGCTGGCTTCGAAGCGCACGACACCCAGACCCGGCAGGATCTGTGGTCGCGCGTGACCACCCTGACCTCGTCCAGCAAGATCAAAAGTTCCGGCAAGACCCTGGTCTATTACAGCGACCAGGCCAGCATCGCCAACATCGTCGACACCTATTCGGGGACAAACAAGGAAGCCTTCTTTTCCGGCGGCGATCTCGGTTATTCGGGCGGCATTACCCATTGGAACGACAACGGACTGGCTACCTGGCAGGCCATTCTTGATGCGGCGGGCGTGACGGACGAAAATTCGGTCGATACGGCCAATCCGAACGCGAACACCGGCGGCAGCTATCGCCAGTGGACCGGCAATTTCAACGTGCGCGAAAAGACGACGGCCTTCTACTTCCAGGCGGCTTTCGCCTGGCCGGTGTTCGGCGTGCCGATGAGCGGCGTAATCGGCGATCGGGTGATCAAGACCGACACCACCTCGACGGGCTTCGGCCAGACCACCAATGCTGACAAGTCTTTAAGCTTCCCGGCGGTGGCGCAGACCGGCTCCTACACCAACGACCTGCCGTCGCTGAACCTGAAATTCGATCTTGTGCCGCGCAAGCTGATCGGGCGGTTCAGCATCGGCAAGGTGATGGCGCGCCCGGCGCCGAGCCAGCTCTCCTTCGCCCAGACGCTCGACGTGGTGGGTTTGAAAGGCTCGCAGGGCAATCCCGATCTGAAGCCCTATCTGGCGACCAATATAGATCTGGGGCTGGAATCCTATTTCAGCAAGGACGGCTTCATCTCGGCGGCCTTGTTTGAAAAGGACATTTCGCGCTTTATCGTCAACACCACCATTCCGTATCTGGCCAATGACGGCCAGACCTACAGCCTGACCATGCCGGTCAACGGCGCTGATCGGGTCAAGGTGCGCGGTCTGGAAATCGGCGGCCAGTACGCCTTTTCGATCCTGCCGGCGCCGTTCGACGGCTTTGGCGTTCTGGGCAATGTTACCTTGCAGCGCGATCGCGGCTTTAAGGGGACGAACCTTCTGACCGGCGAGCTTCTGCCTTATCCGGGCTTGTCGCGCACCAGCTACAATGCCGGGATCTATTATGAGGACGCAAAGATCAGCACGCGCCTCAGCTATAACTGGCGTTCGCGCTGGCTGATCACGCCGTCGGGTCGTGGCGGCCTGCCGGAATATAATGACGCTTTCGGCACGTTGGACCTGTCGCTGGACTACAATCTGACCAAACAGGTCACCGTGTTCGTCGACGGGACCAACCTGACCAACACAGCCTATATTCAGGAAAACGACCCATTGCGTCGTCTGGCCAATGAAACCGACGGCTCGCGCATCTTCTTCGGCGTGCGTTTCAAGAATTAGATCCCCGCCCTTTTCCTCCGGGATCTGAAAACCTGGGCTGGCGCCGCCGCGTCAGCCCTTTTTTTGCGCCAGCAAGGCCCTGTGGCAATTGTAGCACAATTTCTGAAGCCGCGCATTTTTCGTTGAGGGCTTGGGGCGCGCGTTCGTCGAACCTCATGAAAGCGTCGGACAACGACGTTTCATAACAGGGTTCAAGGAACATCATATGCCGTCTCATGTCAAAGCTCTGAAATCCCATCTGCTGCTGGGCGCGGGCCTGGTCGCCCTGGCCAGCGCGCCGGGTCTTGCGGTCGCGCAGGATGCGGGTCAAACCGCCGCCGCGCCGTCCGATTCCACCGTCGTCGTGGTCACGGGCTTCCGCTCGTCCTTGCGCAGCGCTCTGAACATCAAGCGCCGCAGCGCTGGAACGGTGGACGCCATTCTGGCCGAGGACATCGCCAAATTTCCCGACAGCAACCTGGCCGAATCCATGCAGCGCATTCCGGGCGTGACCCTGGCGCGGGGCGACGGCGGCGAGGGGCGCAATATTTCCGTGCGGGGACTTGGTCCGACCTTCACGCGCGTGCGCATCAACGGCATGGAGGGCGCCTCGCAGACCGGCTCGTCCGACATTTACGGCGCGGGCAATAATGGCCGCAGCTTCGACTTCAACGTCTTTCCGACCGACATCTTCTCGTCGCTGGCGGCGCGCAAGACGCCGTCTGCCGACATCGAGGAGGGGAGTCTGGGGGCCACGGTCGATCTCAAGGCGCCGCGTCCGTTCGACTATCACGGCGATCAGGTGCTGTCGATGACGGCGAGGGCCGCCTATAATGACGTGTCCAAATCGACCGATCCGCGCTTTTCGCTGCTGGCGGCCAAAAAGTTCGACGGCGGCCATTTCGGCGTACTGGGCTCTTTGACCTATCAGCATCGCAATACGCGCGAGGTCGGCTATTCAGCGGTGGACATCCTGTCGGTCGGCATGGGCGGCAATGGCGTGTTCTGCTCGCCGGTCGGCTATACGCCGGTTCAGCCTGCGCTCAACGCAACCAAGGGGACGACGGCGGACAATTGCGCCTTCAACAATCCGCGCACCAGCACGCTGGACGCCTATAATACGGTGGCGGGTTTGCGCGATCCGCTGCAGCCGAACACGCCGGGCAGCGGCGCCTATATTCCGCGCATTCCGCGCTTCTTCAACTCGACCCAGGACGAATCGCGTTTCGGCGCGACGCTGAGCCTGGAATGGAAGCCGGACGACAAGACCGACATCGCGCTCGACACCATCTATACGCGCTACAATGATATGCGCCACGACAACTATATCGAGCCGATCTCCTTCGCCCGCTCGATCAGCAATAACGGTCAACCGATGGTCTCGGTCAAGGACGTCAAGTTCGATCAGAACGGCTCCTTGCTTTATGGCCTGTTCGACGGGGTGGACGTGCGCTCCGAAGGTCTGGTTGATCGTTTCTCGACCACCTTTGCTCAGGTCAATCTGAACCTGACGCACCGCTTCTCGGACAAGTGGGAAATCGCGGCGATGATCGGCGCGTCCGACTCCAAATATACGAGCCCCTTGCGTCTGCAGACCTATATGGACGCCATCGACACCAGCGACTTCTCGCTCGATTTCGGCGGCGACAACAGAGGCGTTCCGACCATCAAGTTCGGCGGGATCGACGTCAACAGTGTCGCCAATTTCAACTATCAACCGGCCAATGCAGCGGGCGACGTGCTGGGCGGCTTCTCGTTGCAGGGGCGGCCTCTGTTCAACGACACCGCCAACAAGACCGCAACCTTCGTGACCAAATATACGGCCAATGACAATATCGCCGTGCGGCTGGGCGTGGAGGGCCGCGTCGAGGACTTCAATTCGCATACTCTCAACCCGATTCCGGGCGAAACGGCGACCCAGACCGGTATAGACTTGGCCAGCATCACCACCACCATCACCGGCATGGATAGCCTCTGGGGTCATGGCGCGCCGTCAAGCTGGGTCGCGATTGATTCCGGTAAGTGGGCCAAGGCGGTCGGCTTTGACACTTTCAAATATTGCGGCGTCGAGTGCGGCGCGGCAAAATCTGAAATCAAGGAGACGACCAGCGCCGCCTTTTTGATGTCGGAATTCCACTTCGACCACTGGCTCCCCGTGCCCATGCGCGGCGATATCGGCGTGCGCTATGTCAAAACGGACCAGTTCGCGGTCGGCTATATCCCGGTCAAGGCGCCGAGCGGCTCGACCTATCCGACCGTTGGCCTGCGCAATGAGGTCAAGCGCAGCTATGACGATGTGCTGCCGTCGATGAATCTGGTCTTCGACCTCAAACCGGATCTGTTGTTGCGCGTCTCGGCGGCCAAGGTGATGGCGCGGCCGGATCTGGGCGCCTTGACGCCGTCGTCCGGCGTCAATGGCGTGACCCGCACCGGCTCGATCAACAATCCATACCTCGACCCGATCCGCGCCAAGACGTTCGACGCCTCGCTGGAATGGTACTTCAAGCCGGGATCGCTTCTTTCCGCCGGCTATTTCTATAAGGATATTTCCTCCTACATCCAGAAGATCAGCTCGCAGGTTCCGTTCAACACTCTGGGCCTGCCGGACTCGCTGCTTGACGGCACCAATACCGCGCCGACGGAAATCTTCACCGTCACCCGCCTGCAGAACACGCCGGGCGGTCCGCTCAAAGGCGTGGAGCTGAACCTGCAAACCGATTTCGACTTCCTGCCGGGCGCGTGGAAGAATGTCGGCGTGCTGGCCAACTACACCCACGTCACCTCAGAGATCGAATATATCCTGACCAGCTCGAACGGCGTTCCGACCTCGACGACCAGGAACGACCTCGTCGGCCTGTCGCCCGATTCGGCCAGCGGCACGCTCTATTACGAGGATAAGAAGGTCTCGATCCGCGCGACGGGAACTTATCGCGGGCGCTATATCCGCGGCATTCCGGCCAGCACGGGCAGCGATCTGCAAGGCAATGCGCCGACCTTCTATCTCGACGCCTCGGCCTCGTACAATATCAACGCGCACCTGAAGCTCATTCTCGACGCGCAGAACCTGACCGACGAGATGAACCGTCTCTATGTCGACTCCACGCGCCAGGACACGCTGTTCATCTCGCGCGTGGGCCGCACGGTCAGCCTGGGGCTGACCTACAAGTACTAAGCCTCCTGTCCAACTGCCAAAAAGGCCGTCTGCACGTCAGGCGGCCTATTTTTTTGTCAGCTCGCGAGTAAAGCCTGAACTCGACAGTAAAACGTACGCGACCTGATCGAGGAAGGCGGCAAATCACTGGCCATTTGCAGAGAAATGTGCCGGGAGAAGGACGTCGCCCATGCTATTCGATCCCCGACCGAAAATGGCCGGGCGAGGCTTATTGGGGTTGTCGATGGAAGCCACTGCGCATGTTGGTGCGCCGACATCGCCAGCCAAACTCGCGTTCCAGGCGCGATCGGAATCATGACACATCCGGTTCAGCGCAGCATGAAGGCCGCGATAAATTCCAAGCCAGCAGATACGGGTATACGGATTTGCCCGCCATCCCTTACGATCTCTGTCGCAGCCGTCGGCGCGAGGAAGACGACGCGGTAAAAACATCAGGCGTCAAACGCACCGGAATGAGAGCCAACAGGTCCGCTCCGCTTAGAATTTATCATGAGGGCTGCGCCGCCGGGGTCTGCGGGGCAAGGCTTGCTCGCTCGGGCGGCAGGAAAATCTCGCCGCATCGCGCGCAAATCCAACTCTGCTCCCAGCGCGCCTTCTCGTTGCGGAATCTGGGTTGGTCGCGGATCGCCGCATAAAGGCCCCATAGGCTAAGACCGATCCCACCCAGAAAGATCAGCGTCACGAGTCCGTTCAGGTGCGGCCATATGCCATGGACGATCATGTTGGAGACAATCGCCAGAGCGACAAAGCTGATCGCGGGACCGAGCGGATTTTCAGGCGGCGCCGCCTTCTTGCCGAACGCGGTCAGACTGGTCGATGTCGAAGTGTGCGAGCCGCTGATCATGCCGGCATTGCCATTGGTCCCGTAATAGGCTCCACTGGTGGAGCCGGTGGTTTTGGTCGTCGTCTTGCCCTGCGCGTGGGCGATCGAACAGAGGAAGCAGTCCTGGGTGTCGCATTTGGGGCATTGCATTATTCGTAGCTCCTTCCGTTCCACTGGAAAACATGGTTGGCGTCGTCAAAGCGCAGGTCGCGCATGCCCTTGTGCATGGTTTTTAAAACATGGACGTCGCTGTAATAGTTGGCCAGATCGACGCCATGGGCGGCGTAGCCGTCGGCCGTTTTGAGCAGCGCATAGCCCGCGCAACCGGCAGAGCCGCAATATGAATTTTCGTTGAGCTGGATCAGAAGGTCGGGGCGGCCATCGCCATTGAGATCGGCATGGGCGACGCTGAACTGGTATGTGTGGCCATCCTCGCGCTCATCCTGCGCCCATTCGGCGCCAAAGGCGCGCCTGATCGCCTGATCTTCCGCTACGGTCGCCTTCGCTTCGGTCTTGACCGTCATAGGATAGGCAAGGGCTGCCGCAGCCATGCCCAGCATGATGAAACAACTTCCCGACATAGCCACGCCTCCCTTGCCTGTTCGCCAGCCCCGCCCCCAACCGATGACCCCGCTTCGGGACCGTCCAAGGTTGCCTTGCTTCCCCAAGCTATGCTGATATGGCTCGCAGCGGTAATGAAGGATTTCTTAAGCGTTTCGGGATTGCGGCGATGGCTTCTGGCACAACGGGCGGGACGCGGCGGCGGCTGATCTGGACCTTCGGTCCGTCAGGGTGCGCCATCTCGCTCGACGAACAGGCCTGGCGTCTGAAGGTCGATGACGGCTTTGTCGAGATCGAGCAGAAGCCGCTCGAAATCCTGCTTGTTCTGTTGCAAAGGGCGGGTGAGGCGGTGACGAAGGCGGAGTTGTTGGACGCGGTCTGGCCTGATGTGACCGTCGTGGACTCGTCGCTGCCGACCGCCATCGCCAAGTTGCGCCGCGCGCTGGGAAGGCACGCCGATCTGGTCGAGACGGTGCCGCGCATCGGCTATCGCCTGACCAGCCCAACGCCGGTCACGCGCGAGGCCGTCCCCGACCGCGCTCAGCTCGGCTTTAAACCTGACATGCCTGTGCCGGGAGCGGCGGGTTGGCGGCTCGTGCGCCGCCTGTCGCGCGGGGAGACCGACGACGTCTGGCTGGCCGCGAAGGGGGATGCGCGGCGTGTGTTCAAATTCGCCGAAACGCCGGGTCGCTTGCGTCAGCTCAAACGTGAAAACGCCATTGCGCGCCTCTTGGCGCAGGCCCCGAAAACCGACGCCTTTGTGCTGCCGCAGGCGCGCGCGCTGGACCGCTTGCCCGCCTGGCTGGCCTTTGCCGACGCCGGTTCCGATCTGACGCAGTGGTTGTCAGCGCACCCGGACGCGCCTCTGGAACAGCGCTTGGCGATTGTGGCTTCGGCGGCGAGGGCTGTGGCCAGCGCGCACAGGCTGGGCGTGCTGCATATGGATGTAAAGCCGTCCAACCTGCTCATCGGAGACGATGCACAGGTGAGGGTGATTGACTTCGGCTGCGGCGCCCTGACTACGGTTGCGCCAGACCTGACGGGGCTGACTCAGACCAGCCTGACCTTGGCGCAGGGGGCGTCTTCCGGCGGCGGAACGCCGCTCTATCTGGCCCCTGAGATCATCGCCGGTCAGACGCCGACCAGCGCCTCCGACATCTATGCGTTGGGTCTGATTCTGTTTCAGCTTGTCATCGGCGATCTGCACCGTCCTCTCGCGCCAGGCTGGGAAGCGCAGATTGACGACGCGCTGTTGCGCGACGACATCGCCCAGGCGGCGGCATTCGATCCGCAGTCGCGGCTGGCCTCGGCCGATCTGTTGGCGGAACGCCTTGAGGCCCTGCCGGAGCGCCGCATAGCGCAGGCCCAGGGCGTCGCCGCCGATGAGGCGGCGGCGCGCCTGCGTCAGGCTGTTGAACGCGCGCGCATCCGCCGCCCGTGGATCGCGCTAAGCGCCGTCGTGTTGGTCGCGGGTTTGGCCATGACCAGTTTCGCCGCCTGGCAGGCCATGCGTCAGCGGGACGAGGCCCGACGTCAGAGCGCCAATGCGCAGGCGATCAGCGATTTTCTGGCCGACGATCTTCTGGCCCGCGGCGATCCGGCGCTGAGCGGCATGGCCAGCGAAACCCTGCTGCAAGCCACCCAGCGCGCCCAGCCCGATATTGCAATTCGGTTTCGGACTGCGCCACACGTCGCTGCTCAACTCTATCACACCTTAGCGCGCGTTTATGAACAGCAGTCGCAGTGGGCGGCCGCGCGCGACGCTTACGATCAGGCCGACGCCGCCTATGGGCGCGCGGGCGAAGGGCGCGGTAAGTCCGCCACAATCAACCGCTTACAGCACGCCTTCATGGAGGCGCTGTCCTATCAGGCGGACTCTCTTGACCGCGCGCGTAAGCTGTTGGCCGACGAAACTGCGCAACTCCCTCCGCCGGACAGGATGGATCCTGAAACGCAGGTATGGCTAAGCTCGGCGCGCGGCATGCTGTCTCTGGCCGACGGGGATCCGAAGACGGCGCTCGCTCAGTTTGGCGCAGCGGCGACGGGCGCCGACGCCTTGCCGAACCTGTTCAATGCGCGCCTGCGCAATGATTTTCATCAGCGCCACGCCTTTACCTATGTCCGTCTCGGCGACGGCAAATCCGCTGAAGCCGAAATCAGACCTCTTTTAGCGGCGCAGATGCAATTGCTGGGTCCGAAAAATCCCGACGTCCTGATCCTGCGCCTCAATCTGGGGCAGGCCTATCTGTTTCAGCAGCGCTATACGGACGCGGTTCGCGAACTGACCTCCGTGCTGCCGGAGTTGCGCGCCCAGCTTGGTCCCGACCATCGACTGGTGCAGCTGGCGCTGGGCGCGCGCGGGCAGGCTCTGGGCATGATGGGGCGCTACGCCGAGTCGGTGCGGGATGAGCGCGCCCTCGTTGATATTGCGCTAAAGTCGCAGGGGCTGCATTCCTATCGCGCGCTCACCGCCTTGTCGGACCTCTCGACCTCGGAATGTCGTGCGCCAGACCTGAACCGCGGGATCGCGGATGGTCAAACGGCCTATGAAGGCGCGCGCGCGACGTTTGGCGAGCAAGAGCCGCTCACTCAAGCCATCGGCGCAGCCTGGGCGCAATGCCTTATCGACGCCCGGCGTGATGATCAGGCGTTCGGCCTTTTGCAGGGACTGAGCATCAAGGCGATTGGCGATCTCAACGGAAACCCAAACTGGGGCGCCGAGCGAGATCTCATGCTAGCCGAGATCGCCGTCCATCGAAAGAACTGGCGCCTGGCCGATGAAACGCTGACACAGATCGAGCCGGTCTTCAGCGCAAAAGACGCGGATCGCTTTGAGGCCGCGCTTTTCCAGTCGCTAAACCGTCAGGTGGCCGCTAATACGCGATGATCGCTTGCCGAAACTGCGCTTTATGGGTGACAGCAAAGCCTAGTTATCGTCGTCCGCATAAGGGCCCTTGCCGTCTTCCTTGATAAACCGGTCGATGCGCGCATCCAGCACAGGCAGCGGCACAGAGCCCAGTTGCAGAACCGCGTCGTGGAAGGCGCGGATGTCGAACTTGTCGCCTAAAGCCTTTTCAGCGCGACGCCGGTTTCGCCAGATGTCCATTTCGCCAAGATAATAGGACAGGGCCTGTCCCGGCCAGGCGATATAGCGGTCGACCTCGGTGGTGACCTCATGCTTGGACAGGGCGGTGTTGTCGAGGAGATAGGCCTGCGCCTGTTCGCGCGTCCAGCCTTCGGCGTGAATGCCGGTGTCGACGACGAGGCGTGCGGCGCGCCACATCTGATAGGACAACATGCCGTAGCGCTCGTAGGGCGTATGGTACATGCCCATCTCATCGCCCAGACGCTCGCAGTACAGCGCCCAGCCTTCGCCATAAGCCGAAATATAGCCGTCACGGCGATAGGCGGGCAGGGCCTTGTTTTCGGCGGCCAGCGGCATCTGCCAGGCATGGCCCGGCGCCGATTCATGCAGGGTCAGGGCGGGCAGGGAGTAGAGCGGGCGCGACGGCAGGTCGTAGGTGTTGACGAGATAGATGCCCGGTCCGCCGCGACCGCCGGTGTAAAACGGCGCGATGTCGTCCGGCACCGGAACGATAGCGAAGCGCGAGCGCGGCATGCGCCCGAAATACTTCGCTGCGACGCCGTCGAATTCCTTGGCGGTCCAGGCGGCGCGGTCGAGCAGGGCCTGCGGGGTCTTGACGTAGAATTGCGGATCGGTGCGCAGGAAGTCGTTGAACGCCGCCAGGTCGCCTTTGAAGCCAACCTGCGTTTTGATGGCCTCCATTTCGGCCCTGATCTTGGCCACCTCATCAAGACCGATCTTGTGAATCTGGTCGGGCGTGAGGTCCAGGGTGGTGTATTCGCGAATCTGCGACTGGTGGAAGGCCTTACCGTCGGGCAGGTCGTAGGCGGCGATCGAGGTCACGGCGCCGGGGATATAGTCGTTGCGCAGGAAGTCCAGCGCCATCTTATGCGCGGGCACGACCTTGTTCAGGATCGCGGCGCTGGCCTCGGCGCGCAGCTTCGCCTGCTCGGGGGCCGGGATCGAGTCCGGCATTTTCAGAAACGGCTTATAGAAGGGATTGGCCTCGGCGGTGTCGGTGATGGCGCTGAGGACGCTTGAGTCGCGGCCTTGCAGCACCACCTTCGGCACGGTGAAGCCGCGCTTCATGCCGGCGCGCATATTGTCGATATTTTCCTGAAAATAGACCGGAAAGTCGTTCAACTGCGAAATATAGTTTTCAAAGTCCTGGACGGTGAAGAAATTCCCGCCCGTCATATAGGTCAGGTCGCTCCAGAACGAGGTGTCTCCGGCCAGAGGACGCTGATAGGTCTTGAACTGCTGGTCGGCGATCAGGGTTTCGATCTGGAATGTGTAGACCGCGTAATCCTCGGCGTGCTGTTGAGTCAGCTTGGCCGGGTCGATGGCCTTGAGCTGTGTCAGAACCTCCCGCCAGTGCGCGAGCTTCTTTGCCTGCGTCGCTTCATCGACATGCGGCAGATGCGCGCTCTGCGCCGCCGAGGTTGAATCCTCGGTGGTCGCCATATGCCCCATGCGCCATTCATATTCATCGTGCGACAGCTTGACGAACTGCGCATCCAGATCGGCGCTTGCGGGCGCGCTGGCCGCGGGAGGCTGAGCCGCCGGGGTTTGCGCGGCGACGGTCTGGGGAGAGGCGACAAAGGTCATCAGGAGCACACTCAGGCAGGCAGGGCAGACGGAACGAAGAAGCTGGGATTTCATGATCAGACGCCGGGAGGATAAGAGCGGGGACTTCGTAAAATTGTATACAGTATAATTATACTGACGCAACCCTGCCTATTTGTCGCCGGTAAGCGTGACAGGCGATGTGGGAGCGGCAGGCTCCGACTGGCCGTCGGCGAAGAAGCGCACAACGCCGCGCCCGGCGCGTTTGGCGGCGTAGAGCGCTTCATCGGCGCACTTGATCAGTTGCTCCATATCGTGCCCGTGACGCGGCGCCAGGGCGACGCCTATGCTGACTCCGATTTCGGCTGTAACGCCGGACAGGCTGTAGGGTGCGCTCAGGGCGCGGATCAGCCGCTGGGCCAGCGCTTCGGCGTCGTCACGGCGGCGCACGCCGGTCTGCATGACGACGAACTCATCTCCGCCAAGCCGCGCCACTGTATCGCCCGCCTGCAACAGCCCGCGAATCCGCCCCGCCACGGCCTGCAACAAGGCGTCGCCCGCCGGGTGGCCGAGCGTGTCATTGACGGCCTTGAAGCGGTCGAGATCGAGACAGAGCAGGGCCATCACATCGCCATTGCGTTCTGCGCGCGCCACGCCTTCGTCAAGGCGCGCGCGCAGAACCACGCGATTGGGCAGACCGGTCAGCGCGTCCTGACCGGCCAGCGCCATCAGATCGCGCTTGGTGGTCAGGGATTGCAGGATGCTTTTGTGGATATGGCGCACGGTCTCCAGACCGATCAGCGAAAAGCTGACCAGCATGAACATCAGAACGGCGTAGCTGGCCTTGCCATAGAAGCCTTGCGCCAGATTGACGTGGACGCTGAGCGCCGCGACGGTCGGCGCCACGGCCAGAAACAGACTGGGAATGCAGATGGCGGGGCGCACCGACACGCGCGCCACGATGCCAGAGCCGTAGCCAAAGATCAGGCCGGTGGTCAGAAGCGGCGCGTGTGGATCGCCGATCACGAGCGCGCGGGCGTTAAACGCGCCGACCATAAGGGCGAAAATGAAGCTGCCGACCGCATAGCGCCGCTCCCATTGGCGCGCTGCGGAGACGTCGAAATCGGCAGCCTGACGCGCTCTGCGGTAAAGCAGGATAGCCGCCGCCCGAATAAGGGTCGCTGCGGCGGTCAGGACGCTTAGCGCCCCCAGCGCCGCGTCTTTGCTTTCAAAGGAGATCAGCGCGCCGATGCCCAGCATGAGCGCGCCAACCATAATCACAGGCGCCAGCGTGGTGTAGAGGATATCCACCAATTCGACGTAAACGGTGTCCGGCTCTTTCTTAAAAGGCGCGGAAAAGACGGTAAGCATATGACGCATAACGGCATTTTCGCAAATCTTGGTTCGATTTTCGTAAATGCCGCTGCGTAAACTTTCGCAGCGCGTCCCGCCTTGATAAGGCGCGGCTCTGTAACAGCCGCGCCTCATTCAGACCTTAAGCGGCGTCCACCAGCACCAGTTCGGCGTCCTGCAGGGCCGTGACGCGGATAACCGGCTCGTCCCTGATCGCGGCGCCATCGCGGGCTTCAAGCTTGACGCCGCCGATTTCGACCGCGCCGGTGGAGGGCACGAGATAGGCGTGGCGGCCTTCGCCGAGCGCATATTCGGCGCTTTCGCCCGCCTTCAGCGTCGCGCCCAGCACACGGGCGTCGGCGCGGATCGGCAGGGCCTCGTCATCGCCCGGCAGGCCGCTGGCCAGGGCGACAAATCTGCCGGAGCGATCGCCCTTGGGGAAGGGTTTGGCGCCCCAGGCCGGACCTTTCGTCCCGCGTTCGGTCGGCAGGATCCAGATCTGGAAGATGCGCGTCTGGCCGGGCTCCAGATTATATTCCGAATGGCGGATGCCCGTGCCCGCGCTCATCACCTGCACGTCGCCCGCCTCGGTGCGGCCCTTGTTGCCCAGGCTGTCCTGGTGGGTGATGGCGCCTTCGCGCACATAGGTGATGATCTCCATATCGGCGTGCGGATGCGGCGGAAAGCCGGTCCCCGGCGCGATCGTATCGTCATTCCAGACGCGCAAAGAGCCCCATTGGGTGCGCTCAGGCGCGTAATAGTCGGCGAAGGAGAAATGGTGATGGGCGTCCAGCCAGCCGTGATTGGCGGCGCCCAGGGTGTTGAAGGCTCTGCGTTCGATCATGATCGTCTCTCCAGACAGGTGTGTTTCTGTTGAGGAGACTATGGACTTTTCGCATAGACGATGAAATATCAATGATAGAAAGTTATCATTTCCAAAAGTAACATTATGCGCCTGCCTGATTTCGAAGCCTGGGCGATCTTCGCCCGCGTCGCGCAAAGCGGCTCCTTTGTCGCCGCTGCGCAGGAGCTGAACCTGTCGCAGGCCACGGTTTCCAAGGCGGTGACGCGGCTGGAGCAGAAGCTGGGCGCGCGTCTGTTTCATCGCACATCAAGGCGTTTATCGTTGACTGACAGCGGGCAGGCGGCGCTTGATGAGGCGGCGCGTCTGCTGGCGGCGGGTGAAGCGCTGGAGGCGCAGGCTTCGGCGCAGGCGGCCCAGCCGCGCGGCGTCGTGCGGATGACCGCGCCTTTGTCGTTCGGCGTGCGCCGTTTGGGGGCCTTACTGGCCGATTTCTTTATCGCCTATCCTGAAATCAGCCTCGATCTGACGCTTAGCGATCATTTTGTCGATCTGGTCGAGGCGGGCGTCGATGTTGCGCTGCGCATATCGGAGCTTGAGGATTCCAGTCTGATGGCGCGCAAACTGGCGCCGGTGCGCGTTCTGCCTGTGGCCTCGCCGGACTATTTTGCGCGGCATGGCCGCCCGCAGCATCCGCGCGATCTGGCCGACCATATCTGCCTGATCTACAATAATGGCAAGGCGAGGGGGGTATGGCGCTTTCGTCATGAAACGCGCGGCGATTATGCGGTGACGGTGCGCGGGCCTTTGCGGGTCAATAATGCCGATCTTCTGGGCGATATGCTGCTGAAAGGCGCGGGCGTGGCGATGCAGCCGGACTTTCTGGCCTGGGACGATGCGCAGGCGGGGCGGCTGGAGATCGCCTTGCCGGAGTGGCGCGGGCCGGAACTGGCCTTATGGCTGGTCACGCCGCCGGGCGGCGCGCGTCCGGCGCGCGTCGAGGCGTTGATCGCTTTCCTGAGCGATCGCATCCGTAAGGCTGACTGGGCGGGACGCGTTTAGAGCGTTTCCCCAAAAGTGGTTCCACGTTTTGGATAAGGAAGAGCGACAAAGCAAAGGCGTGAGTAGCGCCGATCTGATCCATCAGATCGAAAAGCGCTCTAAGCGACCACTTCGTCGCTGAAAAGGGCCAGGCGCAGGTCGCGTTGCGTCGCCGCGTCGAGCGGCGCCTGTCGGACATTGAGATCGGCGTCCATATAGAAGGCCGAACTGAAATCCTCGCTGACGACGACGTCGCGCACGCGGGCGGCGGCGCCGACCAGTTTACGCAAGGAGGGGGGCAGATTGTCATGAGACAGGGTGATCAGGCGCGACATGGCGATACACTCGTTCGGTTGACCCTGAGACCAAACCTTAACGAATACGAATGTGGGAGTCGATGCGGCGCGCGGTCACATCTGCGTAACAATTCTCGCGCCGCGCTCTGCTTGCGACCAAGCGCAGGAGGTTGGCCTTTCGCCAATCCATCGACGAAGCAAACGCAGGTTGCGGATACCCGGTGTAAAGAGACGAACCTGTCTATAGTCCGGCTTAGAACTTGCCCCCAAGCCGGACGCCAAAGGTGCGCGGCGTATTGGTGACGATATAGGAGCGCTGGAAGCACATGCCGCATTCCTGATAACGCGACAATTGCGCGCGTTCGTCGGTCAGGTTGTCGATATAGACTTCGGCCGTCCACTTGTCGTTCCATTCCGCGCCGAAGGCGAAGTTGATCGTCGTGTAGGCCTTCATGCCGCCGCTTAAGGCCGCCGGATTGAGATCGGCGCCGGTGAAAGTTTCCAGAATGTGCGTGCGCAGATCAGACGTCGCCTTGGACTGGTAATTGGCCAGCACCTGCCAGTAAGGCTTGATGTCGCCCATTTCCCAACTGTAACGGGCGCTGGCGCTGAGCTTGACCTTGGGCGTGACCGGCAGGCGCGCGCCCTTGGGCGCGGCGATGAAGTCCTGGTTGGGCGTGGTGATCAAGGTGGCGACGCCGCCCGGATACTGGGTCTCATAGGTGTTGACGATCCCGGCGCAGTTCGGATCGGAATCGCCATCGAAGGTGCAGAGATTCTTGGTCAGGCTGGCGTCGGTGTAAGACCCCGAAGCGGCGATGGTCAGATGATGATCCGGCGCCCAGGTCAGGTCGCTTTCCAGCCCCTTGATGTCGGCGCTGGGGCCGTTATGCACCTCGGTGAACGAATTGGCGCCCAGGAAGGCGAACTGGAACGCGTCCCACTTCTGATCATAGACCGCGCCGTTGATGCGCAAGGTCTTATTGAGGAGGGTCAGCTTGTAGCCCAGCTCGTAATTGGTCAGATAATCCGGCGCATAGGGCGCGATGGTCGAACGGCGGTTGATGCCGCCGGGGCGGAAGCCCTTGGACCAGGTCGCGTACAGCATGGCGTCCGGCGTCGCCTTCCAACTCAGGTTCAGCTTGTGCGTGAAGCCGTTGTCCTTGGCCTCCTTGGGACTGATCGAGCCGTCGGCGTTTTGTACGCCGAGGTCCGTGCAGGGGGTTCCGGGCAGGCCAGGCAGCAAGGTTCCGGTCGGATCCTTGGGATTGACCACGCCATAGGTGTCCGTGGTCAGGCAGCGACGCTCGCCCGACGAGCCATAGGTGGCATTGGGCGGAAAGTTGTGGCCCGCGCGGAACATGTCGTTCGAGCCAAAACCGAAGAAGCCGATCAGCGTATTGTCGTACTCAAAGGCGCGCAGGCCCGCCGTCAGTGTCACAGTCGGGGTGAAATCAAAGCTGACCTCGCCGAACACCGCCTTGTCGCGGTCGATGCGCATCTGCTTGGTCAGCCATAGCGTGCCCGGCCAGCCTTCGACCGACAGGTTCGGATCAAGGCCTGCGACTTCGTAATTCTGCAAAATGTCATGGGTCTGGCGTTGATAGAAGACGCCCGCGACAAAGCGCAGACGATCCGTGGACGGCGACGCCAGCCGCAATTCATGGCTGGTCTTGGTGAAGACGTCGTGTCCGATGATTTCCTGCAAGGGCGCAATGGTGTCGCCCGCCGCGTTCCAGAAATAGAAATAACCGGCATTGCCGCCGACGCTTTCGTACATGCGGTCATAGGCTTCGGCGTAATCGGTATAGTCCGCCGCGCTGTCGATCGTGCGCTTCATGGCCGCGCCCGCATAGGTCAGGTCGAAATTGCCGATCTTGCCCTGCACGGTCAGAGCCGCCTGGATGAAGCGGTCGTGATTGTATTCAGGCAGGAAGTGCTGCACCTTCAAATCGCCGACATTGGGATCGTAACCGGCGCTGCCCTTCGAATGGGTCGCCTGACCAATGACCGATCCCATCACCGTCCAGTTGTCGTCCAGATCGACCTTGAGCGCGGCGCGTCCGCCCTCGATTTCGGAGGTGTTGTAATTGTTCTTCACATAGGGCGCGTTATCGACCGTGATTCCGCTGCCCGCGGGCAGGAAGCTGCGGGTTCCGGCGATATTGTCGATAAAGCCCGCATTGTGCTGCTCCCAGCCGACGACGCGCAGGGCGACCTTGTCGCTGAACGGGATATTGATCATGCCTTCTAGCTTGCCGCCCATGCCGCCGTGATCGACCGTATTGCCGTCAAGGTCGATGCGGCCGTAATAGCCGCCCGTATCCGGTTTGTTGGTGATCAGACGGATCGTACCGGCTTCGGAGGAGGCGCCGTACAGAGTGCCTTGAGGCCCGGCCAGCGATTCGATGCGCGCCATGTCGTAAATATGCACGTCGAGCGGCCCGCCGATCGTGGTCACAGGCTCTTCGTCGAGATAGATGCCGACGCTGGGTTGCGGCCCGGAATGGTTGCCGTCCCCGCCTGATGCCACGCCGCGGAAATAGACATTGCTGCCCTGGTAGGGCGTGTTCTGGAAGGAGACGCTGGGCAGGAGAGCGACATAATCATTGAAGCTGGCGACGTTGAGGTCATCCAGCTTCTTGGTGGACAGCACCTCGATGCTGATTGGGGTGTCCTGCAATTTGGTGGCGCGCTTAGTGGCGGTGACGATGACCTCGATGCCGTTGTCGTCCTGGCCGGTGGATACGGGCTGCCTTGTCTGTCCGTGGGCCAGGGCGGGCGCGATCATCGGCAGGGCGGCCAGCATTGAGCTGGTCATTAAGGTTGCGGTCAGTGAACGGCGCATCATCATGAAAAGCCCCCTAAAGGCGTGCTGATGCCGCAGGGTGGGGACAGGTTCATAAATTCGTCAACAGAGGATTTTTGCGCTGCAAAATTGCGATCACATATGTGTCACAAATATCACGTGCGCAACAAGACTTCCCTAGCGGAAGCTTTGCGGCGCTTCAGGGTAGGCCGCAAGGACGGGCCCCAGAGCGGTCTCAAGCGGGCCCAGCCATGGCGCAAACGCTCGCCAGGCTTCGGCGCCGTCGCGATTGATCGGACGCCGCACCTGCTCCGACGACGCTGTGCGCACGGCGCGTTCCGTTTCATAAAAGCGCAGGCAGGCCGGTTCAAAGTCAAGATTGCAGGCCGCGAGCAGGGCGCGCACCTCGCCCTCGGTATCGTTCAGCATGCGCTCATGGATGACGCGATGCACATGTCCGGGCAGTACGATGTCAAGATGCGCCATGAGCCGGACATAGTCGGCATAGTAGCGGCCCATATGGCTCAAACTGTAGCTGAAGGCCTGACCACGGGCGAAATGCTGCTTGAAGTTGGAAAAGCCGCACGCCATCGGATGACGTCGCGCATCGATGATCGTGGCGTTCGGCAGGATCAGACGAATGAAGGCGACATGCGCCCAGTTGTTCGGCAGCTTGTCGATAAAACGCCGCTTGCCCAGGCGTCTTTGGACGCGCGTGCGCTCCATATAGGTCTCGCCGAGCGTGGTCAGGACGTCCGGCGACAGGCGCAGCAGGCTGGCCGGATAGGCGCCGTCGCGCCGCGCCAGGGCTGGGATGTCGGGCAATTCCGACGTGCCTTCAACCTCGGAATGGCTGGCCAGAATCTGCTCGATCAGGGTCGAGCCTGCGCGCGGCATGCCAATAATGAAGATCGGATCGTCCGCCGCACATCCGGCCCCGGCCCGCGCGGAAAAGAATTCAGGTGTGCTCAGGGCGATCATCTGGTCGACAAAGGCCGTCGTATCTTCTGGCCTGTAGTCCAGGGATTCCGCGCGCAACCTGTTCGCCAGATCGTAATGACGAAAGGCGGCGGCGAACTCCTTACGGTCCTCCAGAGCCTTGGCAAACGCAAAATCCAGATGAAAGCGGTCCTCGTCGCTAAGTCTTTCGCGCGCGAGCGTCGCCTGCATCGCGGCGATGTCCGCGTCCGAGAACCGCACTGTTTTCAGATTTGCAAGGCTCCACCATGCCTCGCCAAGCTCCGGCTGGACAGCGATGGCCTCACGATAGGCGTGGATTCCTTCGTCGGTTCGCCCCAATGTCTTCAGCATATGGCCAAGGCTCATCCATACCTTCGCCTGGCGCGGATTGCGCGCCAGAACCTGACGGTAAAGTCCGACCGCCTCTTCAAATCCGCCGATCTTCGACAGGGCGGCGGCGCGCAGATTCGCCTGCCCTGGCTCCTCATCTTCGCCGCCGGCCAGGCGATCAAGCTCTTGCAGCGCCTCCACCGAGCGGTTCTGGCGATAAAGAACAGTGGCCAGATTGGCGCGCGCCGCGCCGAAATCGGGCGCAAGTTCAAGCGCGCGCCGCAGCAGGTTTTCAGAATCAGCCAGCCGCCCGAGGCGCGCCGCCAGTTCAGCCAGCATGCGCATCGCCGCAACGTCGAACGGATCGGACTTCAAACGCCCTTTCAGGAGCGGCTCTGCGTCCGCCAGACGATTATCGTGCAGCGCCAGCGCCGCCGTCATCAGAACAGGATCGTTAAGGGCCGCGGCGATAGCGACGGCGGCGGTTCGGACGTCATTCATGCGCTCAATGTGCGTCGGCTTTGACAAGCTTGTAAATAGCCCGATGACCGCCTGTGCCTTCGATACGCCGTCAATCGTTGAAAGCCCGATTCGGGCCTGTGCGCCTATCCGCCGCAGGAGCCGCGCACGATCAGTTCGGTTTGCAGGCGTTCGGACGGCGAATTATGGCCGGAGAGCTGACGCAGCACCTTGGTGACGAGCTGGTGGCCCGCCTTGTTGACGTCCTGGCGGATGGTGGTCAGGGCCGGACTGGAATAGGAGGCGACGTCGATATCGTCATAGCCGACGATCGACACGTCCTGCGGCACGCGCACGCCCCGGTCGCCCAGGGCGCGCATGGCGCCGATGGCCAGCATGTCGGAGGTCGCGACAATGCCGTCGAAATCCACCCCGCGATCCATCAGGTCGCTGACCGCCTCGAAACCGGATTCGTAAACGAGTTTCGAACGATGGATCAGCGCCGGGTCGAACGGAACATTGTGGCTCGCCAGCGCCGTCTTGTAACCTTCCAGGCGCTGCTCGATCTCCAGCAGCGGACACATGCCAAGAAAGGCGATGCGGCGGCGGCCCAGACGCAGCAGATGGTTGGTGGCGCGCTGGCCGCCGAATTCATTGTCGGTGCCGACCGAACAGTAGGCCTGGTCTTCCAGCTCCGCGCCCCAGACGGCGATAGCGCGGCCCTGCTTCGAGAAGCGGTTGAGCGCATTGTGATACTGGCTCTGGCCGAGAAATATGAACCCGCCCGTCGGATAGGCGTTCATAAGCTCGCCAAGCTGATTGTCGTCACGCGGTACGCGATGGGAAATGGAAAAGTCGATATGGCGCTCGCGCATCGCGCTGCCTATGCCGCCCAGCAGCCGAAGCTGGAACGGTTCGGCCATATGCGAGGCGATGGCGGGCACGGCCATGACGACCGTAATGCTGTTCTGATCAGGGTTCTGACGCTTTTTCAGATCGTAATTATTGTCCCTGGCGGCCTGCATCACCAGTTCGCGCGTCTCGTCGCTGATCGCCGGATGGCCCGCAAGCGCGCGCGACGCGGTTGAGACGGACACGCCGGTCAGGTCGGCTATCTGTTGCAGCGTCACGGGGCGCGCGGCGGGTTTCTTCGTCATAAGCGTTTTTACTCTGTGCAAAATTCGCCAGCAAGTTACCGATGGTTTATGCAAAATTTGCACAACAGTCAAGACACTTTCGAGCGCGCCTTTATTTGTGTGAGCGATAACAATTTAGTAAAAATGACTTAAAAAACAAAACGATAAAATACATTTCCGGGCCAATAGCCTGAGATGTCGCCTGGATGCGCGCCCACGAAAATTTGTCTCAAATTTGCAACGCTACGCAAATTTGCAGCGCAATATATGCAAAATCCCATTGCTTTGTCAGTCGCCAAGGCTATTTTCCGCGAAAGGAGCGCAAAGACGCCGCTCACTGACTGGCGCGAAAACAAGCACAAAACGATCTGGAGGAAGACATGCTTTTTAAATCACGACGTATAAGTTTGGCCCTGGGCGCATCGGCGCTCGCCGTGGCGGCGGGCCTGGCCATGACCGCGCCAACAACGGTCTGGGCGCAGACCTCGACCTCGACCCGGCGCGGCGCCGCGCCGGCGGGCGCCGAGGTCGTCGCGACCAATGTCGATACGGGCGCGGTGCGCAAGACGACGGCGGATTCGACCGGCGCCTATGTGATCGCAGGCCTTCCCTCCGGCAATTATCACGTCACGGCGGCCGATCAGTCGGCGGACGTTTCGGTTTCGGTCGCCTCGGTCGCGGTCTATGACTTCGGCGCGGGCAGCGCGGGCGTCAACAGTACGGTGGTGACGGTGAGGGGCCGCCGCCCGACCGTCGAGGTGCGCTCGTCGCAGGTCAACCAGATCGTCACCCTGCACGATATCGAGGCCCTGCCGCAGGCCACGCGCAACTTTATGGAGTTCGCCGATACGGTGCCCGGCGTGCAGTTCAGCGTTGATTCCAACCACAACACCTCGCTGCGCGGCGGCGCCCAGCTCGCTTCGGGCGTGAACGTCTATATTGATGGCGTTGACCAGAAGGATTTCGTGCAGGGCGGCTCCGGTTTTGCGGGTAGCGCGGGCGTCAATGGCAGCGGCGATCCGGGCAACCCGTTCCCGCAGCTGGCGATCGGCGAATACAAGGTCGTCACCTCCAATTACAGCGCCGAATACGGCGATGCGTCGAGCGCGGTGATCATCGCCCAGACCAAGTCGGGCACCAACAAGTTCCATGGCGAAATTTTCGGTGACTACACCGACCAGAACCTGCGCGCCAAAACCCCGGCGGAAAAGGCGGCGGGCATCGAAAAGGGCAAGGAGCCGAACAAGGAATACGGCGTCGCCCTGAGCGGTCCGATCATAAAGGACCGTATGCACTTCTTCGTGACGTGGGAACATAAGGATTTGTCGAACCAGGGCGACGTCTATCCAAACACCCTGACTCAGGCCCAGGCCTCCGCCCTGCTGCCCGCCGAGGTCGCCAGCCAGTTCGGTCCGGTCACCAACCCGTTTACGGAAAACCTCTATTTCGGCAAGCTTGACTTTGAGCCGACCGACCAGGATCGCATTGAGGCCAGCGTCAACTACCGTCTTGAACATCTGGTCTCGGGGGGCAGCGGCCAGAACGCCAAGTCCACCGAAGCGCCCTACACCAATGATGTGAAGCGTTCGGACATCCGCTGGCAGCACAGCGCCGATAACTGGGTCAACGTGCTGCGCCTGTCCTATCAGGACACCCAGTCCTCAACGACCACGACCTCAGCGGCGCCACAGTTCCAGTATCTCTACTTCCCGAACCCGGCCACCAATATCGGCGCCACCTCGCTGATCAATGTCGGCGGCCCCGGCTCCGGCGTCGGCGCGATCAACGCGCAGAAGGGCTTTACGCTTCAGGACAATTTCACCTTCTCCAACCTGCACGCCTGGGGCGACCATACGCTCAAGCTCGGCGTCAGCTATGGCGATATCGAGCTGACCTCGCAGAACGCCAGTTCGGATCTCGCCAATGCGACCTACACCTATGCGGTGACGCCCAACGGCGTCGCGGCGACACCGATGCTGATCCAGTATCCCAATCTGACGGCGGGCTATGACACCGCCCGCGTTACGACGCGCGACAAGCAGTTCAGCGCCTATGTGCAGGACGACTGGACGGTCGATGAACACCTGGAGGTCAATCTGGGCCTGCGCTGGGATCACGAAGACGTCCCGGCCTATCTGGACTATGTCACCCCGGCGAACGTCGTGGCGGCGATCAACGGTCTGTTCCCCGGCACGACCAAGACCTACGCCTCCGTGCTGGCGACCGATGCGCCGGGCGCGCCCGCCATCCATATCAACGACTATATCAGCACAGGCTCCAACCGGAAGGCGCCGAACAATTTCGCGCCGCGTCTCGGCTTCTCCTATGACCTGCATGGCGACGGCGCCTACGTGATCTTCGGCGGCTATGCGCGCTCCTATAACCGCAACCAGTACAGCACCCTGGCTCTGGAAACGACCAAGATCGCCCTGAACGGCAATCCGCAGGTCTATTTCCCGTCGGCCCAGACACAGGACTCGTTCGGAGCCTGCGCCACCGCCGCCGACGTCAATCCGGCCAATCACTGCTACGCCTGGGATCCGAAATACCTGACCCCGGACGGTTTGGCCTCCTTGCAGACCAACCCAAGCTCGCACGAAGTCGATCTGCTCAACAACAATATCAAGACGCCCTATTCCGATCAGTTCAGCCTCGGCATCCGCAACCGCCTCGGCGAGTGGAACACGCAGGCCACCCTGTCCTATATCGAAAGCTTCGACGCCATCGTCGGGCATTGGGGCGCGCGCTATGCGGACGGCTCCTATTATCAGAACGGCAGCCAGTGGGGCGCTCAGGGCGTGCCGGGCGTCGGCTCTCTGATCCTGTGGGACAATGCGGGTCGGGACAAGAACCTCCAGCTCACCCTGGCGGCGCAAAAGCCCTACACCAAGGAATCCGGCTGGAGCATGACGGCGTCCTACACCTTCTCGGACGCCAAGCAGAACAATGTCGCGGGCGGGACCAACCCGTATTCGATCGGCAACAACCAGTACCTGTTCGACTATCCGGACCCCTCCGACTATCCTGAGCTGACCTCGTCAGCCGTGCCGCAACACCGTCTGGTCGTGACCTATTCGCGCGACCTGTTCTGGAACATGCAGTTCGCCAGCAAGCTGACCCTGGCCACCCCGACCTCAGCCTTCGCCATCTTCGGCTGCCAGCCCGGCGTGTCGGTCTGCAACGCCTATGGCGGCGGCGTCGGCGCGATCCTGAGCGAGAAGCCGACAGGCATGCTCGGCTACAAGGACATCGACCTGCAAGTCAGCAAGAACTTCGCCTTGCCGAGCGGCTTTGACGGCTATGTGCGCGTCGATGTCATCAACCTGTTCAACTGGAACAATCCCGACCCGGCGGCGATCCAGTTCCCGAACCAGTACGCCAAGCCGACCTATAACAAGACCGGTCCGATTGTCGGTCTGCCGTTTACGGTCAAGCTCTCGACGGGCGTAAAGTTCTAGCCGTCGTCTGCGGCGTTCGCCAACCGTCCTCTCCCTTGCGGTTGGCGAACGCCGGTTTTTTGGCGCAACATGCCCGTCGTCCGAGTCGAGCCGCGCTCGACTCCTCTCTTATTACCGAGTTGGGATGACATGATTCAGCAACCAGCAAGGCGTCCAATCCGTTCAGTGGCCGTGATCGGCGGCGGCGCCGCCGGCTGGATGTGCGCCGCCGCCATCTCCAAATCCTTCGGCCGCGACGTTCAGGTGCAGTTGGTCGAGTCCGAGGAGATCGGCATCGTCGGCGTCGGCGAGGCGACCGTTCCGCATATTTCGGTTTTCAACCGTCTGCTCGGCATCGACGAGGCCGAGTTCGTGCGCCAGACGCAGGGCACGTTCAAGCTGGGCATCCAGTTCAACGATTGGGGCAAGCTCGGCGATTCCTATATTCACGGCTTCGGCACGATCGGTCGCGATCTGGGCCTCATGCCGTTCCATCAATACTGGCTCAAGGCGCGCGCGGCGGGCCGGGCCGGGGACATCAGCCGGTATTCCCTCAACACCGTGGCTGCGCCCTTGGGCAAGTTCATGGTCCCGCCCAGCGACGCGCCGCCGCATTCGCCTCTGGCGGAGATCGCCTATGCCTATCATTTTGACGCGACGCTCTATGCGCGTTTTCTGCGTCGTCATGCTGAAAAGCAGGGCGTCAAACGCACTGAGGGCAAGGTTGTGGCGGTTCAGCAGAACCCGGACACCGGCTTTATCGAAAGCGTCCGGCTGGAAAGCGGCGCCGAGATCGCGGCTGAGCTGTTCATCGACTGTACGGGCTTTCGCGCCCTCCTGATCGAAGACACCCTGCGCGCAGGTTTTGAGGACTGGACGCACTGGCTGCCCTGCGACCGCGCCGTGGCCGCGCCCAGCCAGAATGTCGGCCCGCCGACCCCCTATACGCGCTCGACGGCGCGCGCCGCAGGCTGGCAATGGCGCATTCCGCTGCAACATCGCACGGGCAATGGCTATGTCTATAGCAGTCAGGCGATCAGCGATAACGAAGCCCAGGCAAGCTTGCTGAAACATCTCGACGGACCGGCTCTGGCCGATCCGCGCCTGATCCGCTTCACGACCGGGGTGCGGCGCAAGCTGTGGGACAAGAACGTCATTGCGCTCGGCCTGGCGGGCGGTTTTATCGAGCCGCTGGAATCGACGGCGCTCTTCCTGATTCAGTCGGGCATATCGCACCTGATGAGCCTGTTCCCGACGCTGGATTTCGAACCGGCTGTGCGCGACAAATATAACGCCCAGATGCAGTTTGAATATGAACGCATTCGCGACTTCATCATCCTGCATTATCACGCCACAAGCCGCGACGATTCTGACTTCTGGAACCATGTCCGCACGATGGAGGTTCCCGCCTCGCTCAAGGCGAATATGGAGGTTTTCGCCGCGAACGGGCAGTTTTTCCGCGAGGGCGCCGAGCTGTTCGGCCTGACCAGCTGGGTGCAGGTCATGCTGGGGCAGGGGATATTGCCGCGCAACTATCATCCGGCGGTGGACTGGGTGAAAGAGGAAGACGCCTTCGCCCTGGTCGATCACGTCGAAAACGTCGTCGCCGCCAATGTCGGCCTCATGCCCCGGCACGAAGACTTCATCGCCCGGCATTGCGCCGCCGCGCCCGCCTATGCGCCGGTATGAACCGGCGCTCCCGATACGGAGATCGAGGACGCCCGCTCGTCGATCCTCACGTCGTCGATATCCATAAAAATAAGGTTTCTGCGCTCATGTCCCCTTCCGAATTCGCCTCATCGACAGGTCAGCCTTCGCGCCGTCATATCCTGGCGGCGGGCGGCGCCTGCGCGCTGATCGGCGCAGGGCGGGGCCGCGCCGAGGCCGCGCCGCTGGAACTGGATCCGGTTCTGGCCGATCTGCACCGGCGCACCTTCGACTATTTCTGGCAAAGCGCGGATCCTGACACAGGCCTGCATCCGGACAACTGGCCGAACCCTGATTTCTGCTCGGTCGCCTCTGTCGGTTTTGGTCTGACCGCCAATGTCATCGGCGCGCGTAGCGGCTATGTCAGCCGCGCGGAGGCCGCCAGCCGCTCGCTTCTGACCTTGCAGACCCTTTGGGACGCGCCGCAGGGGCCGCAAGTCTCAGGCGTCAGCGGCTATAAGGGCTTCTTCTATCACTTCCTCGACATGAAGACGGCTCTGCGCTTCAAAACCTGCGAGCTGTCGAGCGTCGACACCTCGTTGATGATGGCGGGGGTCTTAACCTGCGCGGCCTTTTTCGACGGCGCGACCGCCGACGAGACGGACATCCGCCGTCTGGCGCAGGCGCTTTATGACCGCATCGACTGGACCTTCATGGAGCGCGACAGCGGCCTGATCAGCATGGGCTGGCATCCAGAAAGCGGGCTGATCGCGCGCAACTGGGATCGCTATAATGAGGGCATGCTGGTCTATCTGCTGGCGCTTGGCTCATCGACGCATCCGATCCGGCATGAGGCCTGGGCGAACTGGATAAAGACCCTGCCGCCGTGCTGGGGCGAGAATTTCGGCCAGACCTATCTCGGTTTCTCGCCCTTGTTCGGTCATCAGTACAGCCATGTCTGGTACGATTTCCGCGGTATCGCCGACGCCTTTATGCGGTCGCACGACAGCACCTATTTCGACAATTCGCGCAAAGCCACCGAGGCGCAGCACGCCTATGCTCTGCAAAACCCCGGCGGGTTCAGGGATTACGGTCCGGTCTGGGGCCTGACCGCCTGTCAGGGGCCGGGCTATATCCAGGCTAAGGTCGATGGTCGCAAAATCCAGTTCAACGGCTACTGCGCGCGCGGCCTTCAGGACGGCGATAACGAGTCCTCGGACGACGGCACGATCGCGCCGACCGCCGGGATCAGCTCCATCGTGTTCACTCCGGAGCTTTCCACCGCTTTGGTTCATACCCTGCGCGACCGCTATGGCGATGAGATCTATGGCGATCTCGGCTTTGTCGACGCCTTCAACCCCAGCTTCCCGCCCGATCTGAAACCGGAGGAGGGCCATGTCGCGCCGCGCGCGGGCTGGGTCGCCAAGGGCTATCTCGGCATAGATCAGGGGCCGATCCTGTGCATGCTGGAAAATTATCGTTCAGGTCTCGTCTGGGATCTGATGTGCCGCAGCGCCTTTTCCGGCCCCGGCGTGCGCCGCGCTTTCCGGCTGGCGGGTTTTCAAACGGTCGGCGCGCAAGGCGCATGGCTCAAGGCATGAGGCGATCCATGAAACGGCTTTTTCCCTTTATTTCCTTCGCCGCCGCGCTTCTTTTGAGCGCCTGCGCCACTATCCCGGCCCAAAACCTGCCGCGCGGCCCGGTCGCGGGCGTCGTCGATATGCCGGACGGCTCGAAGATCAACTACATCACCGACATTCCGCCCGCCTGGCATGGCGGCAAGGCGCCGGTGATCATCTTCCTGCATGGCTCAGGCGAAGCCGGGCCGGACCCGATGACCGTCGTGGGGCCAGGACCGTGGGCCTATGCGAAGGCGCACCCGGATTTCCCCTTCATTATCCTGGCCCCGCAGCAGCCCGCCGACATCGAGTGGGATCCCAAGCGTCTGAAGATCTGGCTCGATGCGGTCGAAAAGCGCGTCCCGGTCGATAAGAAACGCATCTACCTGACCGGCCTGTCGCTGGGCGGCGGCGGGTCGTGGGACTTCGCCATGAGCTATCCCAAACTGTTCGCCGCTGTCGCGCCCGTGTCCGGCTATTCCAACCTCAAGACGCCCTGCGCGCTGAAGGGCGTACCGGTCTGGGCTTTTCACGGCCAGATCGACGATGTCGTGCCGATTGCACAGGAAGAGGCCGTCGTGAACGACGCAAAGGCCTGCGGCGTCGATGTCAGATACACCATCTATCCAAACGGCAACCACAACGCCTGGGACGCGACCTACGCGAACCCGGACCTCTATGCGTGGTTCCTCTCCCATAAATTACAGTAGCCCCATAAAGTAACCAAGGTGACGCTCATGACCGCTTTCAATCCCACCCGCCGCTTCCTGCTCAAGGGCGCCGCTTCAGCGGCCCTAGCGGCGGCGGCGGCGCCCGCTCTGGCGAAGATCGTCCCCGCGGAAGACCCGTTCATCGAAAACCTGATCAAGGGCATGAGCCTTGAGGAGAAGGCGGGCCAGTTGTCGATCTTCGGCGATTCGGTGCGCTTTGACGGCCCGCCGATCAATCCGACGCCGGAGCAGACCTCGACGCGCGACAAGGTGTTCGAGGATATCGCCAAAGGTCGGATGACCGGTGTCTATAACGGCATCGGCGTTGCGGTCGGGCGCGAAATGCAGAAGACCGCGATCGAGCAATCGCCGCACAAGATTCCGCTGATCTTCGCCGCCGACGTCATCCACGGCCTGAAGACCATGCTGCCGATTCCGCTGGCCGAGGCGTGCAGCTTCGATCTGGATCTGGCGCGGCGTTCCGCGCAGGCGGCGACGCTGGAGGCGACGGCCAAGGGTATTCAGTGGACCTTCGCGCCGATGGTCGATGTCGCGCGCGATCAGCGCTGGGGGCGCGTGGCGGAGAGCAATGGCGAGGACACATGGCTCGATTGCCAGTTCGCAAAAGCGCGCGTTGAGGGCTTCCAGGGAAGCGACCTCAAGGACGGCCGCAACATGATGGCCTGCCCCAAGCACTTTGCCGCCTATGGCGCCGTGCAGGGCGGCATGGAGTACAACACCGCCGACATCCCCGAAACCACCCTGCGTCAGGTGCATCTGCCGCCGTTCAAGGCCGCCTTCGACGCTGGCGCGCTCTCGACCATGTCGAGTTTCAACGATATTGCGGGCGTGCCGTCGACCGGCAATCACTATCTGCTGACCGATATCCTGCGCGGCGAGTGGGGCTTTAAGGGTCTTGTCGTCTCTGACTACACCTCCGATGAGGAGCTGATCCTGCATGGCTTCGCCGCCGACGGCGCCGATGCGACCGCAAAGGCGATCAGCGCCGGTTGCGACATCTCCATGCAGAGCGGCTTCTATAATAAGTATCTTCCCGACCTCGTCCGTTCGGGCAAGGTTTCGATGTCCGTCGTGGACCGCGCGGTGCGCCGCGTGCTGCACGTCAAGAAGGCGCTCGGCCTGTTCGACAATCCCTATCGCTCGCTTGATCTGGCGCGCGAGCAGAGTGACATCCGCACCCCGGAAACCGTCGCATGGGCGCGCGAGGCGGCGCGCAAGTCGATCGTCATGCTCAAGAATGACGGCGGGCTGCTGCCCTTGCCGAAATCAGGCAAGTCGATCGCTCTGATAGGACCGTGCATCGACGACAAGGCCGACTATCCCGGCCCGTGGTCGGTCTTCCCGGACATTGAGGCCTGCGTCACCATAAGCGAAGGCGTCAAGGCGGCGCTCGATCCTTCGGTCCAACTGACCACAGCGCGCGGTTCCGATTACGAAGCCCCGCTTGACGGCGGCATCGACGCGGCGGTCGCCGCGGCGAAGGCTTCGGACATTGTCGTGCTGGTGGTCGGCGAATCGTCCGGCATGTCGGGTGAAGCGCAGTCGCGTGTGGAGATTGTCGTGCCGGCGCCGCAGATGCAGTTGGCTGAGGCGGTGGCCGCGGTTGGCAAGCCGATGGTGGTGCTGTTGCGACATGGCCGCGCCCTGGCCCTGCATGGCGCCGTCAAGGACGCCCCTGCGATTCTGGCCACCTGGTTCCTCGGCTCCGAGACCGGCCACGCCGTCGCCGATATCGTGTTCGGCGATTACGCGCCGCAGGGCCGTCTGGCGGTCAGCTTCCCGCAGGAGTCGGGTCAGGAGCCTTTCTATTATAATCACCGCAATACGGGGCGTCCGCAGCTCACCGACGACAAGGCGTTCAAGGCGCGCTATCGCGAGGTCACCAACGCGCCGCTCTATCCGTTCGGCCACGGTCTGACCTATTCGACGTTCAGCTATTCGGCCACGAAGGTGTCTTCGCCGGAGATGGCGATCAATGGCAAGATCACCGTCACAGCCACGGTCACCAATACCGGCGCGCGCGCCTGCCACGAGGTCGCCCAGCTCTATATCCACGAGCGCGTCGCCTCAATCACCCAGCCGGTGCGCAGCTTGCGCGGGATCAAGCATCTCGACCTCGCGCCCGGTCAAAGCGCGCAGGTGAGCTTCGAACTGAGCGCTGCGGACCTGGCCTATGTCCACGGCGACCTGAAGTGGCGTACCGATCCTGGCGTGTTCGACGTCTGGATCGCGCCTTCGGCGATGGCGGGCGAGAGCGCGTCCTTCCTCGTCAAGGCCTGACTTGCGGGTTGCATTTAACAGCAAGGCGACGGCCCGGATGCGCAGTCCGGGCCGACAGGGAGATATGCGCCATGAAAACCTTGAACCGCCTGCTGGCCGCCGCCGCGTTCATCAGCGCCATAGTCCTGCCCGTCGCCGCGCAGGCGGAGCAAGAGACCACCTACGCCAATCCCATCGACATCGACTATCGCTACAATTTCGAGCAGATGACCGATGGGATTTCCTACCGCACCGGCGCCGATCCCGCCGTGGTCGTGTTCAAGGGCCAGTATTATCTGTTCGAGACTCTCGCTGACGGCTATTGGCGCTCGCCGGACCTGATCCACTGGAATTTTGTCACGCCCAGTCGCTGGCCGTTCGACTCCATCGTCGCCCCGGCGACCCTGGTGGACGATGACCAACTGATCATCATGCCCGCCTCTATGCGACCACAAGCCCTATTATCGAGCCGCGATCCCGCCAGCGGCCAGCTCGACTTCTACACGCGCCGCACCCAGTCTTTGCCGGGCGCGGCCTATGACGGTCAGGAGCCGAAATCGGGCGAAATTCCCTCAGGACCGTGGGATCCGGGCCTGTTCAAAGATGACGACGGCAAGGTCTATCTCTACTGGGATTCGTCTAATATCTATCCGATTTACGGCATCGAACTCGATCCCAGGAAGAAGCTCGCCTATATCGGCAAGCCCAAACCCCTGTTCGCGCTCGATCCCGAACATCATGGCTGGGAGCGTTTCGGGCAGGACAATTCCGGCGGCCTTCCCGATGGAACGCCGATCAAGCCCTTTGTCGAAGGCGCGTGGATGAACAAGGTCAATGGCCGCTATTACCTGCAATATGGCGCGCCGGGCACCGAATATAACGCCTACGCCAACGGAACCTATGTCAGTTCATCGCCGCTGGGACCGTTCACCTACGCCGCCTATAATCCTGTCGCTTATAAGCCTGGCGGCTTCGTCGAAGGCGCCGGGCACGGTTCGACCTTTGAGGATCTGCACGGCAATTACTGGAACACCGGCACGCCGTGGATTGGCTATAACTGGACCTTCGAGCGCCGCATCGCCCTGTTCCCGGCCAAATTCTATGATGACGGCCAGATGGCGGTCTCGACGCGCTTCGGCGATTTCCCGCACTATATGCCGACGGACAAGGTCAGCGACCCCGACAGCCTGTTCACCGGCTGGATGTTATTATCCTACCGTAAACCGGTGGTGGCTTCATCGACCCTTGGCGACTTCGCCGCCGATCGCGTGACCGATGAAAACCCCCGCACCTTCTGGGTGGCGGCGCAGAACACGCCCGGCCAGACCCTGACGCTTGATCTGGGCAGGGTTGACACCTTGCGCGCCGTGCAGGTCGATTTTGCCGATTACAAGTCAGGCCGCTACGGTGACGCGCCCGACATCTATACCGCCTTCGACCTGCAATCTTCGCTGGACGGCGC
This sequence comes from Asticcacaulis sp., assembly GCF_051956075.1. Lineage (GTDB taxonomy): Bacteria > Pseudomonadota > Alphaproteobacteria > Caulobacterales > Caulobacteraceae > Asticcacaulis. The sequence goes on from NZ_JBQCGA010000057.1 coordinate 41,791, forward strand.
AACCTGGACGCCGCTGGCATCGACGGGCGATGAGCGTCGCGACCGCCCAAACGCCTATTTCGAGCTGCCAAAGCCCGTCAAGGCGCGTTATGTGCGCTATGTTCACGGTCATGTCGGCGCCGCCCATCTGGCGATCAGCGACCTGCGCGTCTTCGGCTCCGCCAATGGCTCGCCGCCCGCCGCGCCTTCGGACGTGACCGCTGTGCGCGACGCCGATTCCCGCAACGCCCGCATCGCGTGGAAGCCGGTCAAGGGCGCAGTCGGCTACAATGTGCGTTGGGGCATCCGTCCGGACCGGCTGAACCTGACATGGCAACTGTTCGCCCAGGACGATGACGCGGAATTTGGCGGCCGCCAACATGGCCACGCGCTCAATCTTAGAGCTTTGGACGTCGGCCAGACCTACTATATCGCTGTCGAGGCGTTCAACGAGAGCGGAGTCTCCACGCTCAGCCGGATCGTCAGGTTGGCGGTGGGCGGCCAGCAATAGCTGGCGTTCGCCGCTCACCCCTTGTTCGTCCGCCGGTCCAGCACCGCGCGCACGCGCAGGGCCAGATCCTCCAGGGTGAAGGGCTTGCCGATCAGCTCGACGCCGGGATCGAGCACGCCATTATGCACGACGGCGTTGCGCGTATAGCCGGTGGTGTAGATGACCGGCAGGTCGGGCCGTGTTTCGCGCATGGCGTCAACCAGTCGGCGACCATCCATATCGGGCATGACGATGTCGGTGAACAGGAGATCAATATCGTCTCGCTCGGCCAGTAAGGTCAGGGCCGCCAGCGCGCTGCCCGCCTCAAGGACGCGATAGCCCAGCTCGGTCAGGGCGGCGACCGACATCTGGCGCACCAGATCCTCGTCATCGACGACCAGAATCAGCTCCTGGTCCTCGCCCTGGGGCAGCGCCGCCTCAACGGACTCGTCAGCGTCGGCGCTGGCATCGCCGATATGGCGCGGCAGGTAGAGTTTGACGCTCGTGCCCTGACCGGGCTCTGAATAGATGCGGATATGGCCGCCCGACTGCTTGATAAAGCCATAGACCTGGCTGAGGCCGAGCCCCGTGCCCTTGCCGACCGCCTTGGTGGTGAAGAAGGGATCGAACGCCTTGGCGATCACCTCCGGCGGCATGCCGCAGCCGGTGTCGGTGACGGCGATCAGCACATATTGTCCAGGCTTCAGCCCGGCCTCGGCGGCGACATAGCGCGAATCGAGCGCGGCGTTCTGCGTCTCGATGGTTAGCCTGCCGTGATCCGGCATGGCGTCGCGCGCATTGACCGCCAGATTGAGCAGCACGTTCTCAAGCTGGTTCTGATCGGCGCAGATGCGCCACAGTCCGCCCGCCAGCACAGTCTCCAGGTTTATATTGGCGCCAAGCGAATGCCGGAACAGCTCTGTCATGCCCGCCACCAGTTTGTTGGGGTCAATGACCTCCGGCTTCAGGGGCTGTTGCCGCGAAAACGCCAACAGACGTTGCGTCAGACTGCCTGCGCGTCTGGCGGCGTCGGACGCGGAGGCGATCAGCGTCTTCGCCCGCGCGTCGTCCTGACTGACGCGGCGGTCCAGCAGTTGCAGCGCCCCGGAAATCACCGCCAGCATATTGTTGAAATCGTGCGCCACGCCGCCAGTGAGCTGGCCGACGGCCTCCATCTTCTGCGCCTGACGCAACTGCGCCTCGGCCTGTTGCAGGCGGATCTGGTCCTGAACGCGATCCGTGACGTCGAAGACGAACTGATAAGCGCCGATCACCTGTCCCTGATCGTTGTAGAGCGGGTTGAATTTCATTTCGTGATAGCGCCGGTCCTCGTCCGTCGTTCCGAACTCTGCGATCTCGGTAAAGGCTTCGCCGCGCAAGGCCCGCGACCAGACTTGGCGCAACGCCGCCTGTTCTTCCGGCAGGTGCGCCAGCATGGCCAGCATGTTCTCGCCTACCCTAGGCCGCACGCCGTAGATGCGCGCAAATTCATCGGCGCCGGCCCGGTTGACGGCCAGCCAGATGAAGTTCGGATCGGCGACCTGCACGAAGGCGTCGGTCGATTCCAGAATATCGGCCAGCAATCTTTGTTCGGCCAGAGCCTCGGCGACGCGGGTTTCAAGCTGCTCGTTCAGTTCGCGCAGGGCTTTCGTCACGCGCGCCCTTTCCGTCGCCGTGCGCGTGCGCTCGGCCACCTCGCGGATAAAGGCCAGCTCCCCTTCAGGCCAGAGACGCGCCGTTTCATGATTGAGATAGAGCAGGGCGACGAACTCGCCGCGTTCGGTGACCGGCATATTGACCACGGCCTGCGCGCTGATCGCCTTCAGCGCGTCGGCGCTGGCCATGGTGCGTGGATCCTTTTCCGCATCGGCGAAGACTACGGTTTCGCCGCGCGCCAGATCCTCGATGTAGGAGCCGTAATCGCGAAAGCGCAACGTGCCGGCCAGGCTCCTGATGCCCGGCGCGTTCCAGTCGCGCTCGATGGTGATGGTTTCGCGCGCCACGTCGATCAGCCCGTAACCGGCCCGGCTGACCTTTAAAGTCTCGCCCAGAATGCGCGCCGCCTGATAGGCGATCTCATCGGCGTCTTCCAGATCGCGAATCGCGTCGGTCAGCCGGATCAGGCCTGCGCGGCGCGCTTCGCCTTTTGTCTCCTCGGTGACGTCGCGGGCGATTTTTGACGCGCCGACAATCTCGCCCTGCGGATTGCGCACCGGCGAGATAGTAATCGACACATTGACGCGCGCGCCGTCCTTGCGCACGCGCTCGGTGACGAAATGCTGGATGCGTTCGCCCACCTTTATTTTGGAGATGATCTCATCTTCCTGACTGTGCAGTTCGGGCGGGATGAGCAACAGAATGGACTGGCCAACCGCCTCATCGGCGGACCAGCCGAAAATACGCTCCGCGCCCTTATTCCAGGAGGTGATGACGCTGTTGAGATTCTTGCTGACGACAGCGTCGTCGGAGGAATCGACAATCGCCGCCAGCAAGGCGCCCGCGCGCTCGGCGTGACGCGCGCGGCTCAGGCTGCGAATGGTTTCGGACACGCCTGACACCTCGCCACGCTGATCGTGGATGGGGGATGCGCTGAGGGTGACGTCAAGCCGCCCGCCGGTTCTGTGTTTGCGCACAGTTTCAAAATGTTCGATACGCTCCCCGGCCTGCAATCTGGACAAAAGCGCCTCGTCTTCGTCCATGCGGTCGTCCGGCACGATCAGCCGGATCGGCTGGCCGACGGCCTCGACGCGCGTATAGCCGAACAGGGTTTCCGCCGAGCGGTTCCAGGACGTAATGCGCCCATCCGGCGATTTGCCGATGATGGCGTCGTCCGATGAGCCGACAATGGCGCCGCTTTGCGCTATCTCGCGATCGCTCTGGTCCTTATCCACCGTCTTCGCCCGCTAAGCTCGTTCTCCGATCAAGCCCCGATCAGGAGCCGTATCAAGCAGATACGCAGAAAAAAGTAAGAAAGCAGTGGGGTCTGTCGCTGACGCAGGAAGGCCGCCGTGACCGCGATGGCGATCAGCGCGAAGGGCCGTTCGACCGACCTGATCCGATCGTGGAGACGATGGGCATGGTTTTAGGCCGGGCCGACGGCGCTTCGGACAAGGCTCAAAGCCGCCTCGGCGCCGACGCGTTCATCCGGCTCAAAACGGCGTCCCTGCGCCTGATTGTAATGGATGAAAAAGCCCTCGATCTGTTCGAGGATCGAAGGATGCAACTGGCTGATATCGTGAAACTCGGCGGGATTGAAGTCGTTTTCGACCACGCCGATCAGGCGGTCATTACGCACCCTTGTCCCGTCTGTTTCGGTCTGCAGGGCGCGCACGGCGCCGATAGCACGGACGCTCAACACACAGCCGGGCCATAAGGGCTCGTCGCCCAGCACCAGGATGTCGAGCGCGTCGCCGTCCTCGCCCTGCGCGCCCGGAATGAAGCCGAAATTAAAGGGAAAGACGCAGCCGCGCGGCAAGAGCTTGCTGAGACGCAACAGACCGTCGCCGGATTCCAGCTTGTACTTGGCCCGGCTGCCCTTGGGCGTGTCGATGACCGCCTGCAGGCGACCGTCTTCGTCAAATGGGCTCAGATATCTGAACGGATTTCGATCCATAACCGGCTCCTTGAAGGGCGGCGGCGCCCTTCAAGTGAGCGTATCCGTTTTCTCAAAAATTGGCTCCCCTTTTTGGATAAGAAAAAGCGACCCACAAAAACTGAGAGCTTGCAGGAGGCTGTCTATCCTGGGGGCAGTTCATCCCGACCTGACTGCACCCCCGATCTGGCCAAATGAGAAGCAAACCGGGTGGCGCGGATCCGGCTTACCTATCGAGGCGTTTCACGACAGCTTTGTCGCATGTCGATGTCCGACCGACGATATGGCACACATTGACCACGCGGCCCTGTCCATCATGCACTTCGGCGCGCCAGCGGTCAGAACGGATGCGCTCCAGCGTCATGAAGCCGAAGCCGTCGATCCAGGAGCTGAAATGCGCGATGGCGGCGCCGGGAACCGGCTCCAGACCGGCGGGAACCTTCGCGGGTAGCGGCACGATGTCCTCCTGCGTGCCGGAAAATCCGGCGACGAACTGGGACGGAAAATCCTTGGCGAAGCTGACCTGCTCCCACAGATGCACGTGCCCGGACAGCAGCACATCGACGCCTTCTGGCATCAGGCGCGGATTGCGTGCGCCAAAGCTTGAGGCCAGGGCCTTGTTGCCCGCGACAATGGCGTGCGTCTTTTCATCCGCCGACACCGCCAGGAAGGGATAGTGATCGACGGCGAAGGTGAAGCGGGCCTGTTTCGTCATCGCGTCCACCCGGTCATAGGTATCCGTGTAGTCGGCAAAGCGCGGATCGTTGCTGGCTATAGGCGCGCCGCCGGCATGCGATAAATCCATGACGGCGATCTGCGCGCCGCCGCCGAAATCGACAGCGTAGGGTTGGCTATAGTCGCCGGTCGCGTCATAGACCGGATCGTTGCAGTCGCGATGCAGCTCCAGCGGACGCGGATCGAGGAAGCGCCACCAGCCCTGACCCGCGCGCGAGCAGTTTTCGTGATTGCCGCGCGCCAGGATGAGCGGCGCGGCCTTCAGCATGGGCGCGCCCGGCGTGAAGAAGTCGGCGTTCCAGGTGTCCCAGCCATAGCCCCAGGGCGATCCCTTGCAGCCGGTTTGATCGGCCGGGCAGGGGTTTTCGCGGTAATTGTAATCGCCGACATGGATGATGGCGTCTGGACGCCAGGCGGCGACGGCGCGGGCGACCTGCGCAAACGGATAGGCCTTGGGATCGTCACAGGCCTGCCAGGCGTCATCGGCGGCCTTGAGGCGGCAGCCGGTGTCGCCGATCACCACGAGGCGGTCGAGCCGGCGTTTACGCACCGGCAGGCGCTGACGACCGATTGAGGCCGAGCGCGTTCCGGCCGGTAGCGGGGCCTCGCAGGTCAGGACATTAAACACAGAGGGTTTGGAAAGTTCAGGTTTGGATTGCGTCGGTCGCAACGGCTCTGTGGCGGGCAGGGCGCGCGCCTGCATCTGGCGGGTGCGACCGTCGATCGTGATGTCCGGGCAGTGATCGGCATGGGTGATGACGCGCGCCTCGGCGGTTCGGCCTTCGCCCAATACGACATAGGCGGTTTCGGCTTGCGCGGAGGCGGCGAGGGCGCTGAGCGCGATCAGGCTAAGGGCGATTTTCAGCAGCTTCATGGCGACCTCGCAAAATGAAAAAGGGGCGGAACGGCTGTCCAACCGTTCCGCCAGTTACTGGGATATTTTTAAAGGCCTAGAACTTGGCCGACAGGGTCAGCATGGCGTTGGTCGGGGCCTGGAAGTAGTATTGGTCGTCGATCGGTCCATCATTGACGCTGATCTTGGTCACGTTGCGGCTGTCGATCAGATTATCCACTTGCAGCTTGACGGTGTAACGCTCGGCAAAGTCGTAAGACACGGCCAGATTGACATTGTTATACGCCTTGATCTTGTAATCGGCGGGCTCGCCGTCGGCCGCCCACTGCTCGCCGACCTGTTTGAAGGTCAGGGCCGCCTTGACCGGACCGGAGCGGAAAATGCCGCCGAAGCCGAGGGTCGATTTCGGCGCCTCTTTGATGGTCAGGTGAGTCGTGTTCGACTTGGCTGAGTTCATCGAGGCATTGGCGAAGACCGTCAGGCCGAAGTCGAAGGCATAGGCCGCCTGACCTTCGATGCCCTTATAGGTCACGCCGCCCTGATTGTAGCAATAGTTATTATTGCACGAGAACTTGTTCTTGAAGTCGATCTGGTAGACATCGCCGTCCAGCGAAACGTGGCCGCCATTATAGACAGAACCGAACTGATAATTCGTTGTTTGCTCAGGGGCTACAACATTGCTCGCGCTGCTGAGGTCGTTAACATAGAGATCCTTGAGCGGCGGTACGAGGAAGCCTTGCGCGTACTGGCCGTACAGCGACCAGTTCTTCCGCAGCTTATAGTTCACGGTCAGGAAGGGCAGGGTCTTGCGGAAGGTTTCCGATTCCGGCGTCGTGATCAGGGCCAGGTTCGGCTTAGCCTTGATCTTGCCGGCCAGGTTACGCGTGAACTGGAGGGACTTGACGCCCGGCGTGACGGTCAGATTGTCGGTGGGCGTCCAGATGAAGTCTGCAAAAAGCTGATACTGTGTCCACCAGGAGCGTTCCTGATACTGCACCGAACGGTCGTTGACAGCGCAGCGGGTCGGCTTGGCCAGGGCGACGGTTTCTTCGGTCACGCAGTTCTTCTCGCGATAGTCCGGCGTGCTGGTGTCGTAGGGATCGTTCTGGTTGATCGCGTAGTCATAGCGGTGGCGCAAGGTGTCCGAGGTTTCCGCCAGACCGCCCATCTTCAGCGTACCGAAGCTGAATTGCTTGTTGATGCGCAGGATGTCGCCATTGACGTCGTAATAGTTGAACTTGTCGTAGCCGCTGAGCGTGGTCTTGTCGTTCACCGGATTGGTCGTCGTCGTGTACGGATCGACGCCTGTCGGATAGCGATAGACGCCTGGCGCGGTATAGCCGGTCGTATCCAGCGCCGACAGGGTCTTATTGGAATAATAGTAGGTATAGACCGTGTCATCCAGCGTCCAGCCGCCGCCCAGATCACCTTCCAGTCTGGCGTAGGCGAAGGCGGTGTTCTTCAGGATGCGGTTATATTTATAATAGGTCGGGCTCGACGGATCATTGGTCATGTCGAAATTCTTGCCGTACATGGCGACCTGAGCCAGGGTCGCGCCGTCATTATCCGGCGAGTAGCTGAAATTCTGGTTGTGCGTCGCCAGGAAGGTCAGCTTCCAGTGATCGCCGAACGGCTTTTCCGCCTTGACTTCCCAGTTGTCGCTCTTGAGGCCGAAATAGCTGAGCGCGCCGTCGGTCTTGCGGGTTTGCAGGTTGACGAGGGCCTTCATGCCGCCCGTGTCGGGGATCACGCCGGTCTGGATGATCGAGACCGCCTGATACGAGTTGAACGAGCCGTAGGACAGCTTCTGCGTGAAGCTGGCGTCGTCGGTCACCTTGTTGGAATACATATGGATGGCGCCGCCGAAATTGGCCTGGCCGAGATCGCCCGCCATGCCGGGGCCGCGGTCCACCACCAGCGCGCCGATGGTCGAAGCCGGGAAGAAGGTGTTGGAGTGGTGCGACGGATCATTGGTGTCGCCATAGGCGACGCCGTCATAGGTGACATTGTATTCGCCGTCCTGGAAACCGCGCAGCACCAGCTTGGCGTCGCCATAACCGGCGCCATTGCCCTGCGTGCCCGACACGCTCGGCGCGATCTGAGCGACGCTGGTGAAGTCGCCGGTTTCCGGCACGACCAGGTCGATATAGGGGCGCGAAATGATCGACTGCGGCTGGGTGGCGTCCACGCTGGCCTTGGTCGGCGCGGTCGCGGCGGCCTTGGAGCGTTCGGCCTTGACGATCACTGTCTTGATGGCGCTGTCCGAAACGTCCGGCTGGTCGGTCTGCGTATCCTGAGCGAAAGCGGCGGTGGTCAGCGCGCTTGCCGCCAAAGTCAGCAGCATGGTGGAAGCCAGCAGGCCATGGCGGCGCGCGGCGCGTGAGAAGGTGGTCATGTCGTCAGCCCCTTGGTGGTTTATGAATCCCGTGTGACAGGATCGGGAATGACGGCGCTCATGACGAGGGAGAGTGACGGTTGCGCTTCGCTTTGATGACGGTTTGGCGACATCGCGGCGGCGTGGTAAAGGCGGATGATAGCTGTGTCCTTTGCGTCATCATCCCTTTCAGTTTCGCTTCAGCAAGGCGTGATAGGGGCGGGCGCAGACGCAAGACTGAGGTGACGCGATGCGCGTGCTGCTGGTGGAAGACGATGAGCTGCTTGGACGGGCGCTAAAGACCGGGCTGGAGCAGGCGGGCTATACGCCGGAATGGGTTCTGGACGGAGAAACCGCGCTGGAGGCGTTGCGCGCCAGTCCGTTCACCGTCATGGCCCTGGACCTAAACCTGCCGCGCATGTCTGGCATAGACGTGCTGAAAAGCGTGCGCCAGAGCCCGAACCTGCCGAGCGCCCTGCCTATCGTCATCATGACGGCGCGCGATGCGCTGGAGCAGCGTGTGGAGGGCCTCGACCTCGGCGCCGACGACTATCTGGTCAAACCTTTCAAGCTGATCGAACTTCTGGCCCGCATCCGCGCCGTCGTCCGCCGCACACAGGGCCTGACTCAGTCGGTTATCCAGCACGGCGACATTGAGCTGGACACCAGTTCGCGCACTGTGCGAAAGGCGGGAAAATGGGTGAAGCTGACCGCGCGCGAATACCAGATTCTGGCGCTTTTGATGGCGCGCATCGGCCGGATCATGAGCCGCAGCGAGATCGAGGAGCAGATCTATAGCTGGGACGGCGACGTCGAGAGCAACACCATCGAGGCGGCGATCTACACGATCCGCAAAAAACTGGGCAAGACGCTGATCAGCAATGTGCGCGGCGTAGGCTATGTGATCCCCGATTGATCATGCCTGGATTATTTAAGCGTTTGCGCCAGCCGTCCCTGACCCGCCGTCTGCTGATCGGCGTCGGCGCGCCCCTGCTGCTGCTGCTTATCGTCATTGCGCTTCTGGGCTATCAAAGCGCGCGTTTCGAGATTGACGAGGTTTACGACGCCCAACTCGTCACCGCCGCCAGCTTCCTACGCTATTATGGCGGCGATATGCGCAATCCGCCGCATCGGGGGATCGGCGTCACGGCGCCGAATCTCGACAAGCGCTCGCGCGACGGTCTGGCGGAATATACCCGCTGGCGACGTTTTCGCATCTGGCGCGACGGCCAGCTTGTGCTGGCGTCGGAAAACGGCGTCACGGCCTCGGCGCCCTTGCCGCCAGGCTATCACTATGTCCGGTATGCAGACGGCGTCTGGCGCTTTTTTACGCTGAACGTGCCGGAAACCGGCGAGATCATCGAAGCGGGCGAAAACACCAAGGCGCGCGAGGAACTGATCAACCGCATCTTCTGGGGCCTGATTCTGCCGCTGACCCTGGCCCTGCCTCTGATGGCGCTGGTGGTGTGGCGCGGCATCGTCTGGGGTCTGAAAGCCTTGCGCGGCTTCGCCGATTCTGTAGGGGAGCGCTCGGCGGAGCATCTCGAACCTCTGGACGCGCGCGCGGCGCCCGCCGAATTGCAGGCGCTGTCCGGGTCGATCAACACCCTTTTGAGCCGCCTTGAAACCTCGCTGGATCAGGAACGTCTGTTCACCGACAACGCCGCGCATGAACTGCGCACGCCGCTGGCGGCGGTGCGGGCGCAGACCGAGGTCTTGAGCGGCGCGCGCAATGCAGGCGAGCGCAAGACGGCGCTGGCCGAGCTGCAAAAAGGCGTGGACCGCGCTGCGCGTCTGATGGACCAGCTTTTGACTCTGGCGCGCTTACGTCAACGCGTCTTGCCGGCGGGCGAGGCGGTTTTGCGCGACGCGGTCGCTTCGGCGGTGCGCGACCTTTATCTGGAAGCCGAACGGCGCTCGATCGGCTTTAATATCACGGGCGAATCCGATGCGCGCGCGCAGGCCAATCCGCTGCTGTTGGGCGTCGTGCTGCGCAACCTGATCGAAAATGCCATCAAATATGCGCCGGAGGGCAGCGATATTGACATCGCCATCGCGCCCGACCGGATCGAGATACGCGATCGCGGTCCCGGTATTCCTGAAGACGAGCGGGAAAAAGTGTTTGCGCGTTTTTACCGTCTCAAGGGGGCGCAGGCGCCTGGCAGCGGGCTGGGACTTGCGATCGTGCGGATCGCCGCCACTCAGGCCGGGTGCCGGATCGCGCTGTTCACGCCGCCGGATGGACCCGGCCTCGGCGTCCGTATCGTCTTTTCTGCGGATGGCTTCATTTAAGGCTCATTCTTGTCTGCTAAGGGCGCCGACATGAAGCGCGTCTGTCTCCTTCTCGCCGGTTCCGGTCTCCTTCTAACCGCTTGCGCAAGCTATGCGCCGTAGCCGCTTGCGCCGACGCGCGCGCGGCGGACCTGCCGCTCGGCTATGGCGCTCGGCGAGACGCGCGTGTGACGACGGCGGACGTCGATGTGGCGAAGGCGCGCGCCGATCTGGCCGAGGCGGTGTGGCGGGCGCGACAAGGCTTGCGCTCGGCGCAGGCGCATCTGGCCGATGCCCGCGTTGTCGCAATCGCGGCCAAAGACCTGCTGAATCAGCGTCTGGCGTTGGAGGCGGCGCTGCAACAGCGCGTCGTGGCGGGCGGCGAATCTGGCCATCAACATCTATGGCGCGGACGCTGACACACTTGAAGCGGTGGCGGGTCAGGTCGCGGCGGCGCTTGGCCACGCTGGAGACAGGGCAGGCGGGCCGTGAAATTCAAGGCCCTATGGCGATTGCCATCCTCGGCGGCCTGATCACCTCGACCCTGTTAAGCCTGATCGTCCTGCCCGCCCTCATCTGGCGCTTCCGCCGCGCCCGAAGCTGAAGCCGCGTCTCGCTGTAATTGGTAACAATATTATGTCCGCAGCACAGGTTTTAAAACTCAGTACAGAAATGTCTTATTAAGCAATCTCAGGCTGGATGTCGCGGCGTCGAGGTAGAATCCGCTTTGACGCTTTTGTGCTGCCTGGAGGGCGTGGTCGTGCGTATTTTGACTGATTTAATGGCTTCGCCGCAACGTGTTCTCAGAGTCAAACTCCTTGTTACAACCATGCTTATCGGCGGCGCGGTCGCAGCGGCGCCAGCTTTGGCGGGCGTTGTCCAGGCAGCGCCATCGGGCGGTCAGGTGGTGGCCGGTCAGGCGACGATCAGTGCTTCGGGTGGCAAGACGGTCATCAGCCAGTCGTCCGGCAAGGCCATTGTCGACTGGACGGACTTTTCCATCGGCCAGGGCGGCGAGGTCGATTTCAACAACGGTTCCGGCGCGACGCTGAACCGCGTCACCGGCAAGAACCTCTCCAGCATTGACGGGCTTCTCAAGGCGACGGGCTCGGTCTATCTAATCAATCCGAACGGCGTCATCATCGGCAAGACCGGTCAGGTCAGGGTCGGCGGCGATTTCGTCGCCTCGGCGCTGGATGTCAGCAATGCGAATTTTCTGAGCGGCGGCGATCTGACCTTTTCGGGGCCGTCCCTGGCTTCGGTGGTCAATCTCGGCAAGATCGGCGCGCTGGGCGGTGATGTGTCGCTGATGGCCGTCAATGTGCGCAACAGCGGCGAGATCGACGCCGCCAATGGCGCGGCGGGGCTGATTGCGGGCCACGACATCATCCTGCGCGATTCCTCGGTCAATGACGGCAGGTTCCTGATCGTCACCGGCGGCGCGGACACGGCGGCGACGAATGACGGCGACATCGCGGCGGCGGCGGCCGAGCTGCGCGCCGAGGGCGGCAATGTCTATGCGCTGGCGGGGAACACCCATGGCGTGATCCGCGCCACGGGCGTGGCTGATAAGGGTGGCAAAATCTGGCTGACGGCGGGCGATGCAGGCTCGGTCGCCGTGTCGGGCAGCGCACTGACGGCGGCGGATGGCGCGGGCAATGGCGGCGCGATCACCGTGACCGGCGGTCATGTGCAGGTGGCGGCGGATGCAAGGCTTGACGCCTCTGCGACGAAAGACGGGGGCAGGGGGGGCGCGATCAGCGTCATCGCCGACAAGACGGGCGGTGATCTGAGCTTCGCCGGAACCGCGCTAGCCAGAGGCGATCTGGCGGGCGGTCAGGTGGAAACCTCCGGCGCCAGCGTCAATTTCGACGGCGCGCGCATCGACACTTCGGCGCGCAACGGGCTGAGCGGCGACTGGCTGGTCGATCCTTACGACCTTACCGTCAACGCCAGCGCCGCCTCGACCATTTCGAGCAACCTAGCCACCACCAATGTCACCTTGCAGACCACGGCGTCAGGCACGTCCGGGCCGGGCACGGCCAATGCATCGGGCAATGGCGACATCTTCGTCAATTCCGACATCTCGTGGTCGAGCGGCAACAGCCTTACGCTCGACGCTTATCGTTCGGTGGCCTTCAACGCCAATGTCACGGCCACGGGTTCCGGCGGCGCGGTGATCAAGACCAATGATGGTGGCTCCGGCGGCGACTACACGTTTGCGCAGGGCAAGAGCCTGTCGCTGACCACCAGCGGTAGTCTGAGCATCAATGGGGCCAGTTACTCCCTGATCAACAGCATGTCGGGATTGACGAGTTTGGGGTCGGGTAATTACGCGCTGTCCACGAATCTGACGGGCGGTTCTTACAGCAATGCGCTGACATCAGTATTTCGTGGCGTCTTGACCGGATTGGGCCACACAATTAACGCCTTGGCGATTAATAATAGTAGCGGAAACAACAATTTTGGTCTCGTCGGCGAGAACGACGGCACCATCCGCGATCTTGGCATGACCAATGTCAGCTTCACGATCACAAATGGCGGCGATGCTACCGGAGCCATTGCGGGTTATAATGCGCCTAATGCTGTGATCCGTAACGTCTGGGCGACGGGGACGGTCAGTGGCGGTGATATAGGCGGGCTTGTCGGTGATAATGACGGCTATATCTATACAAGCTACAGCGCAGTAACTGTCACGGGTTCCGGTGACGCAGGCGGCCTTTCGGGAGAGAATTACGGCGTTATAAGCAACACCTACGCCACAGGTTCGGTTCACGGAGGCCATACGTCCGGCGGATTGGTCGGCGATGATGGAAACGATAGCTATGGCGCCGATGGTTCTGGCGCCAATAGCGGCCTTATCACGTACAGTTATGCGACGGGGGCCGTGAGCGGTATGAGGGCGGGCGGGCTTACTGGCGCCAACAGCAGCTACTATGCCTCCGGCACGATCACTAACAGTTACTGGAACACGACGACCAGCGGCCAGAGCAGCAGCGCCGGCGGCACGGGGATGACCACCAGTCAGCTTCAGAATGGCAGCTTGCCGACCGGCTTTTCGTCTTCGGTCTGGACGGTAAGCAGCGGGGCCTATCCGCAATTGTCGAGCTTCATCGTCCCGGTCGTTCCCTCTCAGACGGTCGGCGGTACAATTTATGCCAGCAATGGTTCGGCGGCTTCGGGCGCGACGGTGACGCTTTATTCGGGTGGAAGCCTGATCGGCACGTCGGCGGCCAGTGCTTCGGACGGAACCTATTCCGTATCTCTGGCCGACGGCACGATCACCTCATCGACGGCGCTTGGCGGCCTGCTGACCTTAAGCGGCGCATCGAGCGTGTCGGGGCTGATTTACACCAATGCACCCACGCTGACAGGCGGCAATGTGGCGGGGTTTGACCTCCACGCCGGTCTGATCGACCTCACCACCGGCGCGTCCGGGTACATAGCTCTGCAAAGCCTGCTGAACACGACGTTCGGAAGCTCGAACCTCAGTAGCGCCCTGGCGGCGATCAGCAATCCCGATTACAAAATTACCGCGTCCGGCGCGTTCACGCTGGACGGCAATCTGACCGGCGGCGGGGCGGTTTCGATCAAGAGCGGCGGCGACCTGACCATCGCCAATCCGGTCACGGTCAGCGGCTCGAAGGCCCTGACACTGGATGCCCATGACAATCTCTATGTCAACGCCAACCTGACCGCGTCCGGCGCTGACGCGGTCAGCCTGACAACCTCAGACGGCGGTTCGGGCGACTATTATTTCGCGCTCGGCGATTCCTTGAGCTTCACCGGCTCCGGCGCCAGCCTGAACATCAATGGCAACACCTATACGCTGGTATCGGGCTTAAGCGGTCTGGCCACGCTGAATGGCGCAACGGGCTATTATGCGCTGGCAGGCGATATTGACGCCGCATCGGCCGGTACACAAAGCGGCTCAGTCATCGGATCATTTGGCAGCAGCGCCTCGGACACCTTTACGGGGCTGGGCCACAGCATCAGCAATCTGGTGATCAGTAACAGTAGCAGCACCATGGTGGGGCTGTTTGGTCAGGTTCATGGCACCATCCGCGATACAGGCGTGGTTGGCGGTTCGGTCACGGGCACGCATTCCGGCGCCTATGTCGGCGGATTGGTGGGCCATATGCTGTCCGGCTATGCCTACAACAACTTCAGCACGGCCACCGTAACCGGCACCAATGGTAATGTCGGCGGACTGGTGGGTTACAGCGATTATTCTACGATTCAGAACAGCTTCGCCACTGGGGCCGTCACCGGCGCCACAAACAGCGTGGGCGGCCTGATCGGGACGGCCAACGGCTCAACCGTCAAAAACACCTATGCCACTGGCGTGGTGACGGGCAGTGGCGGCGCCGCCAGCCTGGGTGGTCTGGTCGGCAGCAGCTATACCTCGACGAGCATCAATAACAGTTTCGCTACGGGTGCGGTTATCAATAATGGCGGCAGCGCCAATGCCGGCGGCCTGGCGGGCGGGTTATCGAGCAGTTCGGTGACGAATGGCTATTATGACAGCAACACCAGCGGCATGTCGGATACGCACGCCACCAGCCAGACGACAGCCCAACTGCAAGGCGCCCTGCCTTCCGGTTTCTCGTCATCCGTCTGGAGCACCGGCGCCGGTCTCTATCCGTATCTGAAGACCTTCTACCCCAATGGCGTGCAGGCGATCAGCGGCACGGCGACGGACACGAGCGGCAGCGCCGTGGCGGCCGCAGGCATAGGGGTGTATGCGGGTGGCGCTCTGCTGGGCAATGGTTCCAGCGGCGTCAATGGCTATTATTACCTGATCACTGAGCCGGGCACGGTGACCTCGTCCACCGGTCTGGGCGCGGCCTTGACCTTAAAAGGCGCCTCAGACGTCACCGGTCTGAGCTATACCGATGCGCCTGCGCTCAGCAGCGGCAATGTGACCGGTTTTGATATCCGGTCCGGTCTGATCGACGCGACAACCGCCGCCACCAGCTACAGCGGCCTGCAATCCGCGCTCAGCAGCGCGTTCGGCAGCACGACCCTGAGCGCGATCTCGGCCAATATCGGCTCCCTCGATTACAAGATCGACGCTTCCGGCGCGTTCACACTGGACAGCGACCTGACCGGTGGCGGGGCGGTTTCGATCAAGAGCGGCGGTGACCTGACCATCGCCAATCCGGTCACGGTCAGCGGCTCGAAGGCCCTGACATTGGATGCGCATGACAATCTCTATGTCAACGCCAACCTGACCGCGTCCGGCGCCGACGCGGTCAGCCTGACGACCTCAGACGGCGGTTCGGGCGACTATTATTTTGCGCTCGGCGATTCCTTGAGCTTCACCGGCTCCGGCGCCAGCCTGAACATCAATGGTTCGGCCTATACTCTGCTGTACGCCATGGCCGACCTGCCGAGCATGAACAATTCGACAGGCAAGTTCGCTCTGGCCAAGTCGCTGGACGCTTCCTCCAACAGCTACACGGCTTCGGTCATCGCCAATTTCAGTTCGAATAGCAATCACGGCGGCATTTTCTCCGGCCTCGGCAATACAATCAGCAACCTGAAAATCACCGTTGGCGGCAGTAGCAACACTGGTCTGTTCGGCTTCAATTTCGGCACTGTGCGCGACATCGGCCTTATCGGCGGACTGGTGCAGGGACAGTATGTGGGCAGTCTGGTCGGATATAATTACGGCGGCGTGATCAAGAATGCCTACAGTTCCGCCACTGTTAAGAGCAGCCTGGGGGGCAGCGCGGGCGGCTTGGTTGAAGTTAATTCTGGAACACTCACCAACAGTTTCGCCACGGGCTCCGTGTCCGGCGCTTCGACCTCGGGTGGCCTGGTCGCCGCTAACTACAATTCCAGTGGCGTGATCACCAACAGCTTCGCCACGGGGCCGGTATCCGCCAGCGCCCAAAGCGGCGGTCTGGTCGGCATTAATAATGGAGGTTCGATTGCCGACAGCTTCGCCACTGGCTATGTAACCGGCGGCGGCGGCAAAGGCGGTCTAGCTGGCAACGCCATAGGCGGCGCGATCAATAACAGCTATTACGATGTCGCCACCACAGGCGGCGGCAATGCTCTGGGCTCATCGCAGACGACGGCGCAGTTGCAGGGCGCGCTTCCGTCTGGCTTCTCATCATCGGTCTGGGCGACGGGAGCCGGCCTTTATCCGTATCTTAAAACGTTTTACCCCAACGGCGAGCAGGCGATCACCGGGGCTTTGACGGATAATGGCGCAGCCAGCGCAGCTGGGGCTAAGATCGACGTCTATCAGGGGGGCGGACTTCTAGCCACAGGATTCAGTGGCGCCAACGGCGTCTATTATCTTTCGGTCGCGTCAGGGAGCGTGACGACGACGTCGAACTTAGGTGGAGCTCTGACCTTGAGCGGGTCCGCCAATGCGTCAGGTGTGGTTTATAATGACGCCCGAAGCCTGACGAACGGCAACGTGTCCGACCTGAACGCGCAGGCGGGTCTGGTTGACGCAGCGACGACCGCAACCAGCTATGGCGGCCTGCAGACGGCTCTGAGTAACACCTTCGGCAACACGGCTTTGAGCGCAATTTCTACTGGTATCGGCTCACCAAATTATAAAATTAATGCTGCAGGCGCGCTCAACTTCGATCAGTCGGCCTCCTTCAGCGCCGGGCTCGACGTGACGGCTGGAGGAGGAATCACTTTTAGCCAAAATCTGACAACTGCGGGTGCGACCCGCTTTAATAGCGCTGTAACGCTAGGCGCGGATGTCAGCATAAATAGCGGCGTCGGAGCCCTAACTTTCGCATCGACCATTGATGGCGCGCACAGTCTTAACGCAAAGGGTGCGAGCCTGACTTTCGGCGGCCCAGTCGGCGCAAGCTCGCACCTGACCTCGCTGACCGGCACGGCGACGTTGGGCGGCATCGCCGTTGGCGGCCAGATCACGACGACGGGTGACATTGTGCTGGCGGCCAATGGCGGCTTTACCAATACGGCGGGCGCTTCGGCGCTGAATCCCGGCGGGGCTTTCACCGTCTACACCCAGGACGCGGCCGACCCGACCGGAACCATGCCGACCAACAGCTTAGGCGGCTTGAGCGCGACCAACTATTATAACGACGCCTACGATTTCAGCGCCGGAACCTTCGCCAGCGCCGTGCCGACGGGCAATCACTTCGTCTACGCCTATGCGGCCAGCCTGACGCCGACCCTGTCGGGTTCGACCAGCAAGACTTACGATGCCGGGCTGACGGCGGATACCAGCGGCCTGAGCCTCGACCCCGGAACGCTGTTGTCGGCGGGTGACAGCGTCACCCTGAGCATCAGCGGCGCCAGCTACAGCGACAAGAATGCCGGAACCGGCAAGACGGTCACGGCGGATGTCGCCTTCGCCAGCAATCCCAATAACTACACGCTGAGCAGCACGACAGCAGCGGCGGCCATCGGCGTCATCAACAAGGCGGCCCTGACCCTGGCGGCGGCGACGGATACGAAGACCTATGACGCGACGACGACCTCGACGAGCGCTGTCGGCGTAACGGATCTGCAGGGCTCCGACACGGTGACGGGTCTTAGCCAGTCGTTCGACTCGAAGAATGCTGGCGGTCGGACGCTTGGCGTCAACGCTGGCTATACGGTCAATGACGGCAATAGCGGCGGCAACTATACGGTGACGACGCAAGATGCTTCGGGGACGATCACCAAGGCGGCCCTGACCCTGGCGGCTGTGACGGACACGAAGACCTATGACGCCAGCACCAGCTCGACCGGTTCGGTAAACGTGACGGGCCTGCAGGGCTCGGACACGGTGACGGGCCTGACGCAATCGTTCGATTCGAAGAACGCCGGTTCGCGCACCCTGTCGGTGGGTGGCGGCTACAGCGTCAATGACGGCAATAGCGGCGGCAACTATACGGTGACGACGCAAGATGCTTCTGGGACGATCAACAAGGCGGCCCTGACCCTGGCGGCGGCAACGGACACGAAGACCTATGACGCGACGACCAGTTCAACCGGTACTGTCGGCGTGACGGGTCTTCAAGGCTCGGACACGGTGACGGGGCTGACGCAATCGTTCGACTCCAGGAACGCCGGATCGCGCACCCTGTCGGTTGGCGGCGGCTACAGCGTCAATGACGGCAATAGCGGCGGCAACTATACGGTGACGACGCAGACCGCTTCTGGGACGATTGCAAAGGCGGCCCTGACACTGGCGGCTGCGACGGATACGAAGACCTATGACGCGACCACCAGTTCAACCGCCTCGGTTGGCGTGACGGGTCTGCAGGGCTCCGACACGGTGACGGGGCTGACGCAGTCGTACGACTCCAAGAACGCCGGTTCGCGCACCCTGTCGGTTGGCGCCGGCTACACGGTCAATGACGGCAACAGCGGCGGCAACTATAGGGTGACGACGCAGACCGCTTCTGGGACGATTGCAAAGGCGGCCCTGACA
>NZ_JBQCGA010000058.1:0-13838 GCF_051956075.1 Asticcacaulis sp.
CGGGGGACTCGAAATGAACTTCGCCATCGGCCGGGAAAAGGCCAATAATATCAGTCGTGCTGAAACGAGCTATGAAGGACTCGAACTGGCCATCAGCGAAACAGAGCCATCCCCTCCGACCGGGGGCACCAAAACTTCAAAAAATCACGAAAACTCCATACAATACAGTCCCTTAAACGCTCATTCAGCGAGCGTCCCTGTGCACTGCGCCATCAGTTTGTGCCATTTTCCGCCTTCGAAATGGCCGTTTTCAATAATGAAAACAGATGGTTGCGTTGAAACTATCTGTGCCATCACTTTGTGCCATCACGGGGAACCCAATCCTCGTGTCCATGCTCCTCAAAAGGGTGGTCAACGATCATCGAAAAGACGGGGGGCAAAGGGTCGTGAATGGGAAGGAACAGCATCCAACAGCACGCTACATCATCAGATGATCTAAGTTCAGGCTGTGATATGAAATCAGGTCGATGGCTTCCTTCAAATGTCGTGCGTTATGTCCACGTCCGTAATGCTGATGCACCTCATGTTTACTGGCAGAAGCCCAGCCCCCAAGAGCCACGGCAAGCTGCTCATCGATTTTTGCGTCGCGCAGGGCATCGCGGAAGCAATGGCGGTAGGAGTGAAAGACAAAAAGCCTATAATTGCTTCGTTCGTTGATCAGCGGGCGACTGTAACGGCCATACCACTTCGAGAACTCGACTGAGTAATGCCCGTTCTTGGACCGGGCCAGTTCCGGGAACAGCTTTTTTGAACCGTCTCTTTGTCGGATGTTGACCACCCTAAGCAGGCCCATCCTCAAAAGGGCTTGGTGAATGGGGATCAACCTTCGGCTGGCTTCTGTTTTCAAGTGCTTATCAGCGCCATCACTGACGGAGAAGCAGGGAACGCCATCTACCTCAACGATGTCCTGCGGTTCCAGAGAGCAAATCTCGTTGAGCCTCATCCCGGTGAACAGCGCAATCAGCGGCACGAACCACTTTGCGGTCATTCTATTGGCCATCGATGTATCCTGATGAACCTTTCCCCGGAAGATCGCATTCAGATGTGCAACTGTGTAGGGATGACGCTTATCGCGTTTTTTGACGGGATCATTGACGCGCAAACCACGGGTATGGTTGCGATCAATCAGCCCTTCGTCAACGGCATAGGTCATGATGGTTGACATCACTATCATGTAGCCATTCACGGACACGGGGCCGAGTAGGTCTGGTGTGCCTTCGGACTTGGCCATCTTTGCAGCGGCTTTTGCTGACAGCTTCGGATACCTCTTCCGGGCGTTGGCAGGCAGCCAGCGCAGCGTGTCCAGAAGCTTTCGGCACGTCTCCCGGTCGATGTCCTTCACGGCCGTGTCCTTGCCTACGATGTCGAAAAGGACGCTGACCATTTCATGATATCTGCCGACGGTCTTGGGAGTCCGTTTCTTTGCTGGATCATTGATGAAGAGCGTGAACACCTCTTCGAAGGTCTTACCCTTATCCTGCGCTAATGCTTGTGTTGCAGGGTTGATGACGATGGGTTGGGGAGGACGTCCCTCAGCCTGTCTCAGCCATTGTTCAAACTCGACACCCACTACGCGGGCTTGCCGGACAGCTTCTTCCCATCGTCCAGTCCTCAACGATCTGACGAAGTGCGTCTTTCCCACGATGGCTTGTAGTGGTCTGGGTATGGACCATTTCACATAGATCGTTCTGCCTCGGACGATAAAGCCTCGTCGTCCACGAAGAGAACGCGCGCCAACCATCCCTTTCGACGCTGAATCAGATGACTGACGACCCTTTGCCCCCCGTCTTTTCGATGATCGTTGACCACCCTTTTGAGGAGCATGGACACGAGGATTGGGTTCCCCGTGATGGCACAAAGTGATGGCACAGATAGTTTCAACGCAGCCATCTGTTTTCATTATTGAAAACGGCCATTTCGAAGGCGGAAAATGGCACAAACTGATGGCACAATGCGCAGGTACGCTCGCTGAATGAGCGTTTAAGGGACTGTATTGTATGGAGTTTTCGTGATTTTTTGAAGTTTTGGTGCCCCCGGTCGGACTCGAACCGACACACCTTGCGGTACTCGATTTTGAGTCGAGCGCGTCTACCAATTCCACCACAGGGGCGCTGCGGTTGCAGATGAGAGCGGGTCTGATACTGGCATTTCCGGCGGCTGGCAAGCCTATATCGCTTTTGTCATCAGGATATGCGGCAGGGTGACCTGGGTGAAGACTTCGCCTTTGGGTTCATAGCCGTAGCGGGCGTAAAAAGCCTGCGCTGTCAGGCGGGCTTCCAGCACGATGCGGACGCCGCCGCGACGCCGGGCCTCGGTTTCGGCGAAAAGGAGCAGAGCGGCGCCGACGCCCTTGCCGCGCGCACCGTCACTGACCGCCATCTGTCTGAGCTTGAAGACGCCGTCGCCATAGGTGGTCAGGATAACGGCGCCGATCAGCGCGTCCTTATCAAAGGCTCCCAGATGCAGGTCACCATGCTCCGCTGCAAGCTGTTCCGACGTAAAATTCAGCCCCAGCGGGGCGCGCAGCACGGCGCGGCGTAAAGCGACAGCGGTGGTGTAGTCGGGCGAGTCGAAGTCGATCTGGCGGAGGCTGGGCATAAGCTTTAAGATGGATAAAACGCTGAAAACCTGAAGTCTAACTGTGATTTTATATCTTCGCCATAGAACCGGCATGGTTCTGTAGCGATGAAAGGCGTAAGCCTGTGATCAGGCGGTCGTCGCCATGGAGATGTGTATGAAAATCCTGCCGCTAGCAGGTATGATGGTGCTGACCTTGGCCGCGTGTTCGCCCGCGGCGGACCAGGGCGGTGGTTCAGCGGAGAGCGCCGCGCCGTCGATGACGGCGGCGGAGGCGTCGTCACTTATGGCGTCTGAAGATGCGTCAGGACTGTCAGGTAGCCTGAATGTGGCCGCGACGGTCGGCGACTATGTCGGCCAGTGGCGCGGCCCGGAAGGGACGAGCTTGACCATTACGCCGTCGGGTGACCGCTACGCGATTGAGATTCGCGATCTGGACGGGCCGCGCGATTTTACCGGTGATCTGCGCACGGACGGCCTGCATTTCAACCGCGACGGCAAGGCTCTGATCATCCACCCGGGCGACGGCGCGGCCACCGGGATGAAATGGCTGGCCGACAAATCGGATTGCCTGGTCGTTGACGCCAATGAGGGCTATTGCAGAGATTGACAACGCCTTGTGAGAGGGCGGAAAAGCCTCCATTCGCATGCGCGATGGAGGCTTTTTTATGGGCGGTCAGGCGACGCGCGAATAGCGGTTTTCGCCGTCTTCGCACATATAGGCGTCGAAGCAGGCCGCCACCGGGCGCACCAGCATTTTCAATGGCGAGTAAAAGACGACGACGCGCTTGTCCACGCTGACCAGCCCGGCTTCGATAAACGGTTTGAGCGCGGCGATCTCGACATCGAGATGGTCCGGCTCAAAGCCGTATCGCACAAGGATGTCGCCGATATCAGCCTTGAAATAGCACATCAGCGCGCTGATCACCGCCTTGCGCGCCTTGTCATCGTCGCGGTAGCGCCAGCCGCGCACGGTCGCCAGTTCTCCGGCGCGGATGCGGTTGGCGTAACTTGTCGATTGCGGAATGTTCTGTGCAATGCCGCCCGGCAGTTCGCCCAGGGACGAGGCGCCCAGACCGATCAGCAGATCGTTGGGCAGGGTGGAATAGCCCATGAAGTTGCGGCGCATCGTTCCGGCGTGGAAACAGCGGGTCAGTTCGTCTTCGGGCCGGGCGAAATGGTCGATGCCGATGGCTTCGTAGCCGTGCGCCGTCAGGGCTTCGCTGATCTGCAGGAACATGGCGGCCTTGGCGGGCGTGTCGGGCAGGGCGTCCGTGTCGATCAGGTTCTGATGTTTCTTCACCCACGGCACATGCGCGTAGGAGAAGGCGGCGATGCGCGATGGCGCGAGCGCGATGATGTCGGTCAGGGTCCGCGCCAGGCTGTCCGGGGTTTGCAGCGGCAGGCCATAGACGAGATCGACGCCGATTGCGCCGAGATCGTGTTCGCGCAGCAGGCGGATCGCGGCCTCAATCTGCTCCAGCGGTTGTACGCGGCCTATGGCGACCTGCACGCCGGGATCGGTGTCCTGAACGCCGAGGCTGACGCGGTTGACGCCGAACGCCTTATAGGCGGCGACCTTGCGTTCGGTGACGTGGCGCGGATCGAGTTCGATGGAGATTTCCGCGTCCGGCAAGATATCGAAAGCCGCGTCAATCGCATCGAAGACGCGGCCCATATCGGCGGGCTCCAGCATGGAGGGCGAGCCGCCGCCGAAATGGATGGCGTGGACGCGCGGCGTAAAACCCAGCGTCATGCGCGTCATCTGGATTTCCCTGCACAGGGCGTCCACGTAATCGGCGACCGGCTCATACCGTCGCGTCGCGCGCGTATTGCAGCCGCAGAAATGACAAAGCTGCTGGCAAAACGGAATATGCAGATAGAGGGCCAGGGACTGATCGCGTGGCGCATGGCTTAACCAGGCGGCGTAGGTTGCGGCGTCGAGCGGCCCGAAATGGTGCGCCGACGGATAGCTGGTGTAGCGCGGCGCTTCGCGACCGAGAAAGGCCATCACGTCCTGATCCTGCCAACTGCGCATGATGTGTTCCTTTTCGGCTTCCATGCTTTTGCGATTGCGAACAGTCTAGGCGCGCGCTAACCGTGGCGGGATGCGACGGCGGGTCGCAGGCGGAGGATTGGGCTGATGCAGATTGTCGCAGCTAAAGCGGCGGACAAGACGGAATGGCTGCCCCTGTGGCGGACCTATCTGGACTTTTACCGTCAGCCTCTGCCGGATGAGGTGACGGATGCGACCTTTGCGCGCTGCCTCGATCCGGCGTCAGGCATGGAACTGCGGCTGGCTTTGGCCGATGACGATGCGGTTGGTTTCGCGCTTTGTGTGTTTCATCCGTCGAGCTGGGCGCGCATCGGCTATTGTTATCTTGAAGATTTGTTCGTCAGCGAGGCGGCGCGCGGCAAAGGGGCGGGGCGCGCCTTGATCGAAGCGGTCGCCGATGCGGCGCGCTCGCGCGGTTGCGAGCGCCTCTACTGGGTAACGCAGGAGGATAATATCGCAGCGCGCGCCCTCTATGATCGCGTAGCGGAGAAAAACGACTTCGTGACCTACATGAAGGCGCTTTAGCCGTCCCCGCTGGGGCGGGCGGCCTTGCGCGCCATGACGCCGGAATAGCTGAGGATCAGCCGCTCACCGCAGGTCAACTGGCCGCGCACATAGATCAGGGTCTTGCCTGCGCGCGTCACCTCGCCGGTGGCGACGATAATGTCGCCCTCATGGCCCGGCGACAGGAATTGCGCGTCGAGTTGCACCGTCACCGCGCCGCCGTCGTTCAGGTGCGGCAGCGAGAAGATAAACATCGAGGTGTCGGCCAGGGTCAGAAGGCAGCCGCCATGTACGGTGCCGCCGCCGTTCAGATGCTCTTTTCCAGCCTTGAAGGCGACTTTCATGTTGGCGATGTCGTCGGCCTGATAGTAATAGGCCCCGACCAGACCGTTGAAACCTTCGCGGTTGACCTCACGCGACCAGCCGGCGAATTCGCCTTCGGTCAGGGTTTCGATCTGGCGTTCTGTCATCTTGCGCTCCAGGAAAATCACATGTCTCAGTTGATCGAGGAAACGATCGCGGCGCTCTTATCGCAGGTGCGAGAGGGCGAGTCCATAAGCCCGAATGACGTCGCCAAGCTTTTGAACCCCGAAGGCTGGCGGCGTGAACTGCCGAAAATCCGCGCCGTCATCGTCGGCATGACGCGGCAGGGACGGCTGGAAATGTTGCGTAAGGGACGTGCGACGGAGCCGGAAGAGGTTCGCGGAATCTATCGCATCCGCAAGCCCTTAGCGGAAGAATGACATATTGCGCCGGAAAAAGTGAACACTCCGGTACGCTTTTTTTGCGTTCGCTATTGCCATTTTATCAATTAGCCCGATCTATGCTGCGGCATAATACCGAAGCAAGGCAGGCAAAACAGCGCACATGCTGAGTATCTCGAAGACCCCAAGAGCCGAGTTCGCGGTGGATGATGCGTCATCGGATTCGGACAGCGCGGTTCTGCGCCTGAAAGGGCGTTGGGTGATCGCCCGGCTTGGCGGCGTGCCGGACCGATTGCGCGCGGCCGTGCGCAAGCACGACAAGGTGCGGATCGACGCCGAAAATCTGGAGGCGCTGGACAGCGCAGGCGCGCTGGCCCTGCATCTGGCGCTGGACGGTCGGCTTGATGGCGTGGCTTTTGCGGATGACAGCAAGTTCAGGCGCCTTTTCGATCTGGTTGGCGAGCGCGCGCCGGATCTGGTGACGTGGGATAAGGACAAACCGACCACGCATCGTCCGTGGTGGACGCCATTTTACGCCCTGCTGG
This sequence comes from Asticcacaulis sp., assembly GCF_051956075.1. Taxonomy (GTDB): domain Bacteria; phylum Pseudomonadota; class Alphaproteobacteria; order Caulobacterales; family Caulobacteraceae; genus Asticcacaulis. Next base: position 6,387 of record NZ_JBQCGA010000058.1, read on the forward strand.
TGTGGACCGGCGGCTGGGTGGCGCGGTTCGGGCGCGGCTTCATGGCGCAGACGGCGTTTCTCGGCCACGTCGTCACCGTGGGGCTGAGCAGCTTCTTCAAGCCGGGCAGAATCCGCTGGGCCGCTGTGATCAATATCATGCAGCGTGCAGGCATCGACGCGATACCCATCGTCACCTTGACAAGCCTGTTCATCGGCGCGGTCATCGGCTTTATCGGCGTACTGCAATTGCAGCAGTACGGCGGCGGCATCTTCGCTATCGATATGGTGGCGGTGTTCTCCTTGCGCGAATTCGCGCCGCTGATCACCGCCATTCTTCTGGCCGGACGCTCGGCCTCGGCCTTCGCCGCCGAAGTCGGATCGATGAAGATGAATCAGGAGATCGACGCTATGCGCGTCATGGGCATCGAGCCTTACGGCGCGCTGGTCGTGCCGCGCATCCTGGGTCTGGTGATTATGTCGCCCTTCATCACCATGATCGCGGCGCTGGCTTCGATGTTCGGCGGCATGCTGGCCATCTGGTCCAGTCTTGGCGCGGGGCCTGCGACCTTCGTGCAGCGGTTGCATGATTATGTGCCGTTCGTGGATTTCTTCGTCGGTATCGTGCGTCCGCCGTTTTTCGCCGCCACTATCGCGATCGTCGGCTGCTGGCAGGGCCTGAACGTCAAGGACGATGTGTTGAGCCTGGGCCGTCAGGTGACGACCGCCGTTGTGCAGTCGATCTTTCTCGTCTTCATGCTGGACGCCATGTTCGCCATTCTGTTCAACGGGTTCGATTTCGGATGACACAGGTGACGGATCATGAAACCGACAAGATGGCGGACGCCATCGTTATCGAGGGCTTGACCAACCGTTTCGGGGCGCACGTCGTGCATGACGATCTCAGCCTGACGGTCAAGCGCGGCGAGGTGCTGGGCATTGTCGGCGGCTCCGGCGCAGGCAAGACGGTGTTGCTCAACTCGATCCTCGGCCTGCAAAGGCCGGTGGCGGGCAAGATCCGCATCTTCGGCAAGAGCCTCAACGACGCCAGCGAGGCGGAGGCGCAGACCATCCGCGCCAAGACCGGCGTGCTGTTTCAGGGCGGCGCCCTGTTCTCGACCCTGAGCGTGGCCGAGAACATCATGGCGCCGATCCTGGAGTTCACGCATCTCAGCCCGAAAGAGGCGCACGAAATAGCGCTGCTGAAACTGGCCCTGGTCGGCCTGCCGCTGCGCGCGGCGGAACTGGCGCCGTCGGAGCTGTCCGGCGGCATGGTCAAGCGCACGGCCCTGGCGCGGGCTCTGGCGCTGGACGCCGAGCTTCTGTTTCTCGACGAGCCGACGGCGGGTCTGGACCCGATCGGCGCCGCCGCCTTCGATCAGCTTATCAAGGATCTGGCCGACAGCCTCGATCTGACCGTCTTCATGATCACCCACGATCTCGACAGCCTTTACACGGTCTGCGACGAGATCGCGGTGCTGGCCGACAAGCATGTCGCCGCCAAGGATACGGTCGAAAACCTCGAAAAGTCGGACCATCCGTGGATCCACGAATATTTTCACGGTCCCAGAAGTCGTCTGGGCCACCGTGTGGAAGGGTAGGGATAGATTATGGAACGTCAGGCCCATTATGCTGCGGTCGGACTGGTCACTCTTGTGCTGGCGGCCATCCTGCTGGGGTTCGCCTTCTGGTTCATCAAGTTCGATTTCAATAAGGATTACGGCGTCTATGACGTCGAATTCAATCAACCGGTGGATTGGCTGAACAAGGGCGCCGAGGTGCATTTCAACGGCATCAAGGTCGGCGAGGTGACGTCCTTGCGCCTCGGCAAGCCTGGCACGCACCAGGTGTTCGCCCGCGTCCAGCTTGATGAGGGCACGCCGGTGCGCGCCGACTCGGTCGCCACCCTGATGCCGCAGGGCATTACCGGCCTGCTCTACATGCAGATTTCGCCCGGCACGGTGAAGGCGCCGCTGCTGCGCCGCAAGCTTGGCGAGCCGGTTCCGGTGATCCACTCGGTCGAAAGCCCGCTGCAGAAGCTGCTGTCCGGCTCCGGTTCGGTGGTCGAGAAGACCTATGAGAGCCTTGATCGCGTCAATAGGCTGCTCAGCGACGAAAACATCCGCTCCTTCACCAATACGATGAACAATATCGAGGCTGTGACCGACGATCTCAAACACCGTCAGCAACTGCTCGACGACGCGCACGAGGCGATCGTCAGCGCCGGGCAGGCCGCCGACGCGGTCACACAACTGGCGCATTCAACCAATGGCGTGATGAGCGAAAAACTGCCCGCCACCATGGACCAGATCAATATGGCGACGCAGAAACTGGCGGCCGCCGCCGATCAGGTCAGCCGCACGGCGGCTGAGATTCAGAAACCGGTCGATCAGGTCAATAACAGCACACTGCCTGCGCTGGAGGAGAGCCTGCAAAACCTCAACGAGGCCGCCAGTTCGGTCAAGACTCTGGTCGATTCGGTGCAGTCGAGCCCGCGCGGCCTGATCGCCCGTCCAGAAGCCAAGGAAAGAAAGGTCAGCCAATGAAATACGCGCGCTTATTCGCCATCATGGCGGCGGGGCTGGCCGTAGGTTTGACGGGCTGCGTCAATGTGCTGCCCAAGGTCAAGCCGGTGCAGCTTTATCGCTTCGGCTATCATCCCGACCTGCTGGACAAGAAGGATAGCGACTCCGCATCATCCGTAGCGGCAAATGGTCCGACGCCGCTGATGCTGGGTGTGATCAGCTTCCCGCCCGCCAGTTCTGGCGATCAGGTTATGACCACCGAGAATAACGAAGTGTCCTATGTCGCGCAGGCGCGCTGGGCGTCGTCGGCGCAATCCCTGTTCACGGCGGCGGTGTCGGAAGGCTTTGCGCGCTCCGATGATACAGTGATGCTGGTGCCGCGCGGCCCGACGGCGGCGGATTACCGACTCGACATCAGCGTGCGCCGTTTCGAGGCCAATTACAGCCACGGTCGCCCAACCGTCTATATCGGCGTCGACGCGCGCATTCTGCGGCTGTCGGACCGCTCAGTGCTGGCGCAGCGCTATATTTCCGCAACGGAATCGGTGCGCAAGAATGATATGACGCTGATCTCGCAGGGTTTCGATCAGGCGACGACCGAGGTGGTTGCGGGCTTGATCAGCTTCGTTGACGCCAATCTGCACAATGTCGCGCCGCCGCCGACTCCGACTTCTCCAGGCAAGGGGCAGTCGGTCGAAGGTTTGTAACAATAAAGGCGGCTCAGATGAGCCGCCTTTTTCTTATGTCAGCGCCACGTCGTAAGCGGCTTCGGTTTTGGCGGCGATCTCGTCGAGCGTGACGCCGGGGGCAAGTTCGGTCAGGATCAGACCGGAGCCGTCTGGCTTGACTTCGAACACGCCGAGCGTCGATATGATCACATCGACCACGCGCGTACCGGTCAGGGGCAGCGCACAGGCCTTCAGCACTTTCGACTCGCCATGCTTGTTGGCGTGCTCCATGACCACGACGACGCGTTTGACGCCCGCCACAAGGTCCATCGCGCCGCCCATGCCTTTGACCAGCTTGCCGGGGATCATCCAGTTGGCGATGTCGCCGTTTTCGGCCACCTCCATCGCCCCTAAGATGGTCAGGTCGATATGGCCGCCGCGGATCATGGCGAAGCTGTCCGCCGAGGAGAAGAACGATGTCTCCGGCAGGGCGGTGACGGTCTGCTTGCCCGCATTGATCAGGTCGGGATCGACCTCGTCGTCATAGGGGAACGGTCCCATGCCCAGCATGCCGTTTTCCGACTGGAAGGTGACCATCATGCCGTCAGGGATGTAGTTGGCCACCAGGGTTGGAATACCGATGCCAAGATTGACATAGAAGCCGTCCTTCAGTTCCTGCGAAGCGCGCTTGGCTAAGTCGTCGCGTGTCCAGGCCATTATGCACTCTCCCTTGAACGCACGGTGCGTTGTTCGATGCGCTTCTCGAACGTCCCTTGAACGATGCGGTCGACATAGATGCCGGGGGTGTGGATATGGTCGGGGTCGAGTGAACCGACGGGGACGATCTCCTCGACCTCGGCGACGCAGATATTGCCCGCTGTCGCCATCATCGGGTTGAAATTGCGCGCCGTCTTGCGGAATACGAGATTGCCGCGCGCATCGCCCTTCCAGGCCTTGACGATAGAAAGGTCGGCGATCAGGCCGGTTTCCAGCACATAGGTCTTGCCGTTGAACTCTTTAAGCTCCTTGCCTTCCGCCACGACCGTGCCGACGCCGGTAGCCGTGTAAAAGCCGGGAATGCCTGCGCCGCCGGCGCGGATGCGCTCGGCCAGCGTGCCCTGCGGGTTGAACTCCAGCTCCAGTTCGCCCGCCAGATATTGCCGCTCGAACTCCTTGTTCTCGCCGACATAAGAACTGATCATCTTTTTGATCTGGCGCGTCTCCAGCAACTGGCCGAGGCCGAAGCCATCGACGCCAGCATTGTTGGAGATCACGGTCAGGCCCTTGACGCCGGAATCGCGAAGGGCCGCGATCAGGTTTTCGGGAATGCCGCAGAGGCCGAAGCCGCCGGACATCACCGTCATAGTGTCGAAGGTCAGACCTGCAAGGGCGGTCTTTGCGTCGGGATAGACTTTGGGGTTTTCGGGCTTGAGGTTTTCAGACAAGGCGTGCCTCCTGCGCGGGATTCTTCTGCGTCACCTAAGCGCAATGACGGCGCTGTGTCACTTCAAATTTGTGCGTTGCACGACCGTATCTTGCGATACGAATTATGCGACGGGCGGCGCGGTCAGGAACGGCTTTAAAGGCGCGTCGGGATCGCGGATCACAGCTTCGTCCAGCGCCGGACCACGGGCGATCAGAAGCTTGGCGGCCCTGAAGTCGGCGGGGCGATTAACGCATTCTGCGGTGCGCAGGCGGCCCTGCGTATCGAGATGATAGACGCTGAACGCGCCCGAAGCCGGATCGCCGCGCAGGATGGCGCGCGTATCGGCTTGCAATAGTCCGGCGATTTGCAGCTTGAAGTCGTACTGATCGGACCAGAACCACGGGGTCTCAACCACGGGCGGTTTATGGCCGGTAATGGCTGCGGCGGCCTGCTTGGCCTGCTCCAGCGCATTGGGTACGCTCTCCAGCCGGAAACGGCCCTCGTAAAAGGGCAGGGTGCGCGAGGTGACGTCGCCGATGGCGAAGATGGCCGGATCAGAGGCGCGCGCTTCGTCATCAACGACGACGCCATTGGCGACGTCAAGCCCCGCAGCCTCGGCCAGTTCCGTATTGGCGAGGCCGCCGATTCCGACCAGCAGCAGGTCGAAGTCGCGCCTTGATCCATCGCTCAGATGCACGCGTTTCTTATCGCCGTCGCCCAGGCTGAGTTCAGTGATCGTACAATCGGTGACAATCTCCGCGCCACGCGCTCTGTGCATATCGGTGAAAAAACCGGACAGGTCCGCAGAGGCGACGCGCGCCAGTATGCGCGGTTCTTTCTCGAAAATCGTCACCTCGCAACCGAGATGACGCGCCGAGGCGGCGACTTCAAGGCCGACATAGCCGGCGCCGATCAGGCCGATATGCTGGCCCGGACGCAGGGCGTTCTTCAGCGCTTCGGCGTCATCGAGCGTGCGTAAGGTATGGTGCGGTACGCGCTCCGCGCCCGGATAGGGCCGCGCGCGCGAACCGGTGGCGATGATCAGATGCTCATAGGGCAGGGCTTCGCCGTCGCTGAGCGTGACAATCTTGTTGGCGCGGTCGATGGCGGTGGCCTGCGTACTGAAGCGCGTCACCATGCCCTGATCGGCATAGAAGCTGTCGCCGCGCAGGTAAAGATCGTCCAGCCCGGCCTCGCCCTTCAGCCAGGCCTTGGACAGGGGCGGACGCTGATAGGGCGGATAGGCTTCCGCGCCGATCAGGGCAATCGGACCGTCAAAGCCATATTGGCGCAGAAATCCCGCCGCCGCTCCACCCGCATGGCCAGCGCCGATAATGACGACCCCGCCCGCCATCAGACGCCTTCCGGTACAGGCAGATTGTTTTGCAGGCAGAAGGCCTTGAGCGTGTTGTTCAGCAGGCAGGCTATGGTCATCGGACCGACGCCTTTCGGCACTGGGGTGATGGCCAGGGCATGCGCTTTCGCGGCGTCGAAATCGACATCGCCGACCAGCTTGTTCTTCTTGCCTTCCGGGCCGTCGATCTCGATCCGGTTGATGCCGACATCGATCACATAGGCGCCGTCCTTGACCCAATCACCCTGCACGAACTTCGGACGACCGACGGCGGCGACCAGAATATCGGCCTCGCGGCAGACGGCGGGCAGGTCGCGCGTCTTGGAATGGGCGATGGTGACGGTGCAGTCCTGTTGCAGCAGCAGTTGCGCCATCGGCTTACCGACAATATTGGAGCGCCCGACGATGACCGCGTGCTTACCGGCAAAACTGTCGCCATAGGTCTGCATGGCGTCCTGAAGCAGCATCAGCGAGCCGAGCGGCGTACACGGCACGATGCCAGGCAGGCCTACGGCCAGACGTCCGGCATTGGCGACGTGGAAGCCATCGACATCCTTGTCAGGGTCGATAGCGTCGATCACCTTGAGCGACGACATATGTTTCGGCAGCGGCAACTGTACGAGGATGCCGTTGACGGCGCGCTCGGCGTTCAGGTCCGCGATCAGGTTGAGCAGTTCGGCCTCGGACGTCGTATATGGCAGGCGGATGGTCCGCGACTCCATGCCGATGGCCAGGGTCTGCTCGCCCTTGCTCCTGACATAGACCTGACTGGCCGGGTCTTCGCCGACGATGACCACGACGAGGCAGGGCGTCAGGCCGTGCGCGGCCTTCAGGTCGGCGACGTGGCGTTTCAGCCGTTCGCGAAGCTGCGCCGCGTAACCGGCGCCGTCAATGATGTTGCCGCGGGATGTCGTCATGAGAGGGCTCTTTCACAAGGCCCGCAGCAGCGCCTCGGTGAGCGCGCGCAGGGCCAGACTCAAAGGCTGGGCGATGGCGGCGTCATACAGGCGCGGTTGCTTTAAGTCCAGATAGGCGTCCTGCACGATCTCGATTTGCAGCGTGAAAATATTGGCCTGTGGCTGGCCATAATGACGCGTCGTGTAGCCGCCCCGGAAGCGTCCGTCCACGATGTGCGACCAGCGCGATTCGCCTTGGCGCCAGTCATTGAGCGCAGTCATGAGGCGTGGCGGAAGGGTGCGGCCCGAATCCGTCCCGAAATTCAGATCGGGCAGGCGGCCCTCGAACAGGCTGGGAATCTGCGGTCGGATCGAATGGGCGTCAATCAGCAGGGCGTAACCGTGCCGCGCCCTGATCGCGTCAAGCGTGGTGCGCATCTTGTCGTGATAGGGACGCCAGTATCGGTCGCGGCGCTCGGCGATCTCGGCCTCATCCGGCGCAAAGCCGTCCTGATAGATCGGGTTCTGGTCGAAATCGCTCAAGGGGCACAGACCGGTCTCGAACTGACCCGGATAAAGCCGCGCGCTGTCCGGGGCGCGATTCA
>NZ_JBQCGA010000059.1:0-27062 GCF_051956075.1 Asticcacaulis sp.
GCCACGGGCGACAGGGCGTACATGCCGTCGATCGAGACATCGATGAAGGCGCGCTTGCGCACCGGATCATTGTCGGCAAAGCCCTGGGAAAGCGCGCGCAGCATCACGTTATAGATGGCATTGGCCAGGTCCATCACCGCCGCGGCTTCCGGCGCATCGACCCACACGGCATGGCTGCGTTCCGGGCCCTTGCGCATCAGCGGGTTCTTCGCCACCGGACGAGCCGGCGCAAAAGCCGGATCGACGGCCTCCATCTGGTGATAGCTGTCGCACATGGCCATGAAGCGGTTATAGTGCGAGCGCGCGTTCTCCCCGGCGGCGCCTTCGCCCTGGTCGACAATAGTGTCGCAGGCGGCCAGCGCCGTCTTCAGGCACTTGACGATCTTCAGGCCGGGCAGGGGCGTCAGGTCGGGGCCGACCTGAAGCGACATATCGCCGATGAACAGATGTTCCTCACCCAGACGCGCACTGAGATCGGCCAGTCCCTTGCGGATGCCGCGATAGAGATGCCCGACCGTGGCATAGTCCTGACCGTTCGGCATCAGGCGGTCGCCATCCATGTTGCGGTCATAGGTCTGCCTGACGGCCTCGAAACCGGCGCCATCGGGCCGGGTGTCGCCTTCGGGGCGTTCGAGATAGATGAAGTGATCGAGTGTCGACTTGTTGAAGGGGTGCAGTTCGACCACCACGCCGGAGGGATGATAGCCGGCGGCAATGGGGAAATTCGGCCGGCCGAAGTGCGGCGTGCCGCCAACCGCGATGGTGATATTGGCGACCAGGGCCAGATGACCCATTTCCTCCACGGCGATGGCAATGATGTCGCGCCGCCAGCCGGCCACCACTTTCGTCTGTTCGGGTGTCAGGCCGTCGGCTTCGGTTTTCAGGGAAAAGGCCGCGAACAGGTAGCAGCACATCAGGTTGTGCTCGATTTCCGCCGCCTCGGCCAGCAGGAAGATCAGTTCCTCTCGGGTGCGGACATCGATAACAGGCTCGGAAACGGAGGTATCTGCCGGCATGGATAGCTCCAGTCTTGCATGAACAGGCGGATCAGTTAAGTCTCCCGCACGCTTGGGCGCAAGCCTTGATTGCGATTAAAACGCCTTATGGCGCTTGACTCCCGCTCACCTTTCCGACATAAGCCGCCACTTCCACGCTTTCCGATAAGGAACAGCGTCACTACGGGTTGATCCTGAGCCGCCGTTGCAATCGCCTTCCGCACTCTCGCGGGAAGCCGGTCAGGGTTAGATATCGAAGGTACGATATGTCGAAGCGCCACAGCGCCAAGTACAAACTCGACCGCGTCATGGGTGAAAACCTGTGGGGCCGTCCCAAGTCCCCCGTCAACAAGCGCTCCTATGGCCCCGGCCAGCACGGCCAGCGCCGCAAGTCCAAGATCTCCGATTTCGGCACCCAGCTCCGCGCCAAGCAGAAGCTGAAGGGTTACTACGGTAACATCACCGAAAAGCAGTTCCTGCGCACCTATGAAGAGGCTGATCGCCGCAAGGGCAACACCTCGGAAAACCTGGTGGGCCTGCTGGAATCGCGCCTGGACGCCGTTGTCTACCGCGCCAAGTTCGTGCCGACCGTCTGGGCGGCTCGTCAGTTCGTCAACCACGGCCACGTCCTGGTGAACGGCAAGCGCGTCAACATCGCTTCCTACCGCGTGAAGCCGGACGACGTCGTCGAAGTCCGTGAGCGTTCGCGCAACATGGCCCTGGTTCTCGAAGCCCTGCAATCGCCCGAGCGCGACGTGCCGGACTATATCGAACTGGACGCCAAGGGCATGAAGGCCCGTTTCGTCCGTATGCCGGAACTGGCCGAAGTGCCGTACCCGGTCAAGATGGAACCGAACCTGATCGTCGAATATTACTCCTCGTAATCCGAGCTACGATGTAGAATCAAACCCCGGAAGAGCGATCTTCCGGGGTTTTGTTTGTGTCACAAAACATGGCAGCCTTTGCGGCCATTTGACGGGTCGAGTTACGCCTCTATCAAGCCCTGACCGGCCAGGGCGGTTTTCAGTTCGCCGGACTGGAACATCTCACGGACGATATCGGCGCCGCCGATAAATTCGCCCTTGATGTAGAGCTGCGGTATGGTCGGCCAGTCGGAATAGACCTTGATGCCTTCGCGCAAATCGTTGTCCTGCAGCACATCGACGCCGACATATTCGACGCCCAAATGATCCAGCACCTGCACGACCAGACCAGAGAAGCCGCAGCGCGGCTGTTCGGGCGTGCCTTTCATGAACAGCACGACGTCGTGGGTCTTGATGGTGGTGTCGATAAAGGCGTTGACGTCGTCGCTCACGCGGAACTCTCCTGAGATGGCTTGCACCGCATATAGGCGAGGCCGCCGCGAAAATCCAGAGGCCGGAGCTTAATGCCCGCCCGCCGCGATCTGATGGTTGAAGCGCGCCATCTCGATCTGGGCGGGGACGGAGGAGGGCAGGACGCGTTCGGACACCGCGCACAGGGCTTCGATCTGCTGCGGGCTTTCGGCGTCGATAAAGACGCAGGACAGGCTCGGTTGCGACAGCGCATAGCCGAGGCACAACTCCTCCGGCGTCCAGTCGGGCGTCTGGTGCAGGAAGGCGTGCGTACCTGCGCCCGCCAGCGGGTTTTCCGGCTTGCCGCCAAACCAGCCGCGCCGCGCCGCCTTCGGCACGACGTCGGACGCCTTGCGATAAGCGTCGGGGAAGAAGTTGGCGCCGATGACGTTCATCTCGCTGTGAACGGCCTTGTCGATCTGGCGGCGCTTGTCCCAGGTCGAGTCGATGTCGAAACTGGTCTCGATGACGTTGAAATGCCCGCCCGCGATCAGCAGCGGCAGGTCCGCGGTCTCGCCGCGCGCGCCGGTATAGCGCAGCATGCGCGCCTGTTTCAGGCTCTCCAGAAAGGACAGGGTGTCGGCGGGCAGGCTCAAGGTTCCGGGTGGCGAAAACATCAGCAGATCGAGCGCTTTCAGACCGGACTCCTTGATGGCGGCGCGCAGCCGCTCACGTAAGGGACGCAGGGCGTAGCCGATGCTGTCGCAGGCCTGTCCGGCCTCCTGCGCATCGACGCTGATGAACAGAAGCCGCCGCTCGACCACGGAAAAGGCCTGCGCCGCCGCGCGCAGGAATTCCGGCGCAGTCGTGTCGAAATGATAGGTGTTGACGCCGTTTTCCAGCCCGGCCACGATCAGCTTGGTCAGCAGGCCGACATTGCCGCCGATCTTCAACCGCGACAGTTTCAGGCCGATGGTCGAGAGCGCCAGACCGGAATGACCGAAGGGGCGATAGCGCATGGCCTAACCCTCCCGGCCTGAACAGGCCGCGCAGGCGACGTTCGCTTTCGCGGGTCGGTCGGTGATCATGCTCGCTTCGCCAGGATAAGGGTCGCGCATTCCGCGTCGCGAAATACCGTCAAGTTTTGGCGGAAAACCGGTTAAGAGAGCTTTAAGGCCGTTGTCGCGCAAGGCGATTTGGCGGTTGCGGGCGCCTGGGTTATGCTGTCCTGAAACAGGAGGCGCGCAATGAAGCGGCTGGGTCTGATACTGATTTTGGCTCTGGCGGCCCCAATGGCGCAGGCGCAAGGCTGCGTGCGCGATCCGGCGGCGGGCTTCGACGCGGCTCTGGCCGTCACCCTCGGCGCCGTGCGCGGCGATGACCCGCAGGCCCTGCTGAACCAGATGAGCGCCGAAGGCGTCAGCTTCGGTCCCGAAGGCGAGGTCGTGTCGCTGGCCGAACTGCGCGCGCAATTCGCCCGCCGCGATGGACGCTACTGCGACCTGTTCGCCTGCAACGGCGCCGAAGGCCCGCTGCACCGCCTGTTCGTCATGGGCCATATCGACAAAAGCGTCGATACAAAACACGGTCTGGCCTCGGTCTTCATCAACGCGAACAGCAATGACGAACTGGACCTCAGCTACAAACTCAGCCCGTCCTGCCGCTGGGAGCTGAACGGAATCGCGGCGCCGTGAATTGCCGAGGCGTGGCCTTTGTGGTACGGGTATTCAAAGGTAATACCTATCGGCAGGCACAAAGATGGCGACCTCTGTCAAAATAGATGATGCGCTCAAGGCGCGCGTCCAGACCCTGGCTGAGCATAAACAACGCTCTGCGCACTGGATCATGCGCGAGGCTATCCAGCAATATGTCGAGCGCGAGGAAAAACGGCGACGTTTTGTGGCCGAAGCCGAGGCGTCGTGGCAGGCTTATCAGGCGACAGGTCAGCATGTGACAGGCGAAGAATTGTTCGCCTGGATGGAAAGCTGGGGAACGGATGAGGAAACCCAACCGCCCGAATGCCACAGCTAGTCATAACGCCCTCGGCCTTGGCGCGCATGGAAATTTGCCGCCGCTTCCTGCATGAGAGCGCGCCGCTCGCCGCCCGACGCGCCATGTTGGCGATACGAACGCAATTGCAAATTCTGCGCGATTCGCCCGATATCGGTCGCCCCGTTCCCGAAGCTGATGACATGCGAGAACTGATCATCGACTTTGGCGATTCAGGCTATCTCGCCCTCTATCGGTATGTCGCGCACACCGACACCGTCTATATTCTGGCGTTCCGACACCAGAAGGAGGCGGGGTACTAAGCCTTGCCCGCCATATAGGCCGGCAGCCACGCCTCATGGACGCTGCGCAGACGCTCCACGCTTAGGGACAGATGCGCATAGGTCAGGTCTGAGCCGCCCGCCACGCCGATCACCGCCGCCGCAACATCGGCCTCCGCCGCCTGGGCGATGACGAGGTGCGCCGACGCCTCCTCGACCGCGATCAGATAACGCGCCTGATCCTCGGCGAAGCCGAACACATGGTCGTTGAGGTCGGAGACATTCTTCAGCGCCAGACCGATCTTCGAGGCCAGGGCCATATCGACCGCCGCGCTCAAGAGGCCGCCGTCGCTGAGGTCGTGGACGCCGCGCGCCACGCCCGACAGGATCAGCTCGCGCACGAATAGGCCATTGGCCTTCTCCACGTCGAGATCGACCTTAGGCGGCGCGCCCGCCTCGACGCCGCAGACTTCGCGTAAGTAAAGCGACGAGCCCATCTCGCCCTCGGTTTCGCCGATCAGGATCAGCACCTGTCCGGCCTTGACGCTGTTGAAACCGACGCGCTGGTCGTAGTCCTTGAGCAGGCCGACCGCGCCGACTGTCGGCGTCGGCGGGATCGCCTGACCATTGGTTTCGTTATAGAGCGAGACATTGCCCGACACGACCGGGAAGTCGAGCTTGCGGCAGGCCTCGGCCATGCCGTCGATGGCGCGCACGATCTGGCCCATAATCTCCGGCTTTTCGGGATTGCCGAAGTTGAGATTGTCGGTGATGGCGATCGGCTCCGAACCGACGGCGATCAGGTTGCGCCACGCCTCGGCCACGGCCTGCTTGCCGCCCTCATAGGGGTTGGCCTTGACGTAACGCGGGGTGCAGTCCGAAGTGACGGCCAGCGCCTTTTTCGTGCCATGCACGCGCACCATGCCCGCATCGTGGCCGGTCGAGGAATCGGCCAGGGTGTCGGCCATGACGTGGCGGTCATACTGCTCCCACAGCCAACGCTTGGAGGCCTCGTCCGGGCAGGAGATAATCTTCAGCAGCGCCTCATTCAGGTCGTGCGCGGGCGTCGCGCCATAGGGCGCTTCCATCGCGGGCTCGACCCACGGGCGGTCGTAGAGCGGCGCATCGTCCGAGAGCGGCGCCAACGGCAGGTCGCACACGACCTCGCCCTTGTGCTTCAGCACGATATGGCCGGACGTGTTGGTCTCGCCGATCACGGCGGCGTCGAGGCCCCACTTTTTGAAGATGCGATAGCCGTCTTCCTCGCGGCCCGGCTTCAGGATGGCCAGCATGCGCTCCTGCGATTCCGACAGCATCATCTCATAGGCCGACATGCCGGTCTCGCGCTGCGGCACCTTGTCGAGGTCGAGCGTGATGCCGAGGCCGCCCTTGCCCGCCATTTCGACGGAGGACGAGGTCAGGCCCGCCGCGCCCATGTCCTGAATGGCGGCGACCGCGCCGGACGCCATCAGCTCAAGCGTCGCTTCGATCAGCAGCTTTTCCGCGAACGGATCGCCGACCTGCACGGTCGGGCGCTTTTCTTCGGAATCCTCGGAAAACTCCGCCGACGACATGGTGGCGCCGTGGATGCCGTCGCGGCCGGTCTTGGAGCCGAAATAGACCACCGGCAGGCCGGGTTCCGGCGCAGCGGAATAGAAGATCTTGTCGGCGTCAGCCAGGCCCACGCACATGGCGTTGACCAGGATATTGCCATTATAACCCGCGTGGAAATTGGTCTCGCCCGCCACGGTCGGCACGCCGACGCAGTTGCCGTAGCCGCCAATGCCCGACACGACGCCCTCGACCAGACGACGCGTCTTCGGATGGCCCGGCTCGCCGAAACGCAGCGCGTTGAGCAGCGCCACCGGGCGCGCGCCCATGGTGAAGACGTCGCGCATGATGCCGCCGACGCCCGTGGCCGCGCCCTGATAGGGCTCGATATAGGACGGGTGGTTATGGCTCTCCATCTTGAAGATACACGCCTGACCGTCATCAATGTCGATAACGCCCGCATTCTCGCCGGGGCCGCAGATAACGCGCGGGCCGGTGACCGGGAATTTGCGCAGGTGCTTGCGCGAGGATTTGTAAGAGCAATGCTCCGACCACATGACCGAGAAGACGCCCAGCTCGACATCGTTCGGCTCACGCCCAAGACGGTCGAGAATGACGTCGTATTCCTCCGGCTTGAGGCCGTACTCGGCGGCCTTGTCGGCCATGGATTTCTGCGGTGCGGGGGCTGTGGTGCTCATGCCCGCGCATATAGGGGATTCAGGGGCGAATGTCAGCCGAAAATGCAGGGTTACGGTTGCGGCCAAGCCACATCGCGACGCAAATCCGAATGTTGCAACAATTCTGGAGCAAGCCGTTGTTGGGGAAAGCCGACAAGAACAATTTGCAAGCCTTTGGTGCGTGCATATTTCATAGCCGGAATACAGTCTGTATCACCTGAAATTAGGATTACGCGTTCGACGCTGTTTTGGTTGGAATAGGTCGCTATGTCCAAGCCGATGCGCATATCGACGCCTTTCTGCTCAAAATCCGGTTTAAAATCCGCGTCAGTCAGATTTTTACCAGGAGCAGGTTTCCGGATCGGCTTGAATCCGCGAAATTTGAGAACACCAAGACGAATAGCGAAATAATCTTTCGCTGCCAGTTCCTTTAACCAGTCGTCCTTTCCCGTAAAAATATGTTCAGAGCCAGAAATGGGGAGCTTGGCCTTTCCATTGTACGGCGCGCAATCGTAATAGAGGACGCGCAGCAGCGTCTCATCAGCTTGCAGGCAAGCGTGAGCCACTTTTTCGATATAGTCAGGATTGTAAGCGATTTTCTGCTTCTTGGTCAGAACGCGCAAATGGCCGCCGTCAATGAGCACGGATACTTTCAATGATAAAAACCCCCCGAATGTCGCCATCCGGAGGGTTCCATAAAAGCCCGCCTACGGGCGTAGCGGATATAGGCCATGCTTTGCACAGGATTCTTAAAGAAGCAATAAGAATCGCTACGGAGCGTGTTGGCCGAATACAGCCCCATATTTAGGGACCATAAGAAGGGGAAACAATAATCCCGCTGTATCGGCAGGGGATTTCTTTACGCCGATTGCAGCGCGCCGACCAGGCTTCTGAACAGGGGCGCGCCGTCGGCGGAGCCGAGCGCCGGTTCAAACGCCCGGTCGGGGTGCGGCATCATGCCCAGCACATTGCCCGCTTCATTGATAATCCCGGCAATGTCGTTGACCGAACCGTTCGGGTTCTCGACATAGCGGAACACGACCTGATCCTTGTCCTCGATGCGCTTCAGCGTCTCGGCGTCGGCGAAGAAATTGCCATCGCCATTGCCCTGCGTCATCCAGACGGTTTCCTGATCGCCATAGGCGGTGGTGAAGCGCGTCCTGCGGTTGGCGATCGTCAGTTCGATCGGCTTGCAGACATATTTCAGTTGCGCGTTGCGCAACAGCGCGCCGGGCAGCAGACCCGCCTCGCACAGGATCTGAAAGCCGTTGCAGATGCCCAGCACCGACACGCCGCGCGCGGCCTCGGCCTTGACCGCCTGCATGACCGGCGACTGCGACGCCATCGCGCCGCAACGCAGATAATCGCCATAGGAGAAGCCGCCCGGAATCACGATTAGGTCGAGGCCGGAGGGCAGGGCGCTCTCCTCGTGCCAGACCATATCGACATGGCCGCCAATCGTCGTTTCAACCGCCGTCTTGCAGTCGCGGTCGCAGTTGGAGCCGGGGAAAACCAGAACGGCCGCCTTGAAACCCATGTCAGGCCACCTCGACGCGGTAGGATTCGATGACCGTATTGGCCAGCAGCTTTTCGCACATGGCCTTGAGCTCGGCCCTGGCCGCCTCCGGGTCGGCGCCGTCCATGTCGAACTCCAGCAGCTTGCCGACGCGGACATTGTTGACGCCGTTCCAGCCGAGGCCATGCAGCGCGCCTTCGACCGCCTTGCCCTGCACGTCCAGCACGCCGGGTTTCAGGAAAACGTGAACTTTTGCTTTCATCTTAGTTGATACCGCCTTCGATGACTTTGGGCATATCGCCCATGATGCCGAGACGCTTGGCGACCTCGGTATAGGATTCAATCACATTGCCCATATCGCGGCGGAAGCGGTCCTTGTCGAGCTTTTCGCCCGAGGCCGTATCCCACAGGCGGCAGGAATCGGGGCTGATCTCGTCGGCCAGGATGACGCGCGAGAACTCGCCCTCGAACAGGCGGCCATATTCGATCTTGAAATCGACCAGGGTGATGCCGACCGCCGCGAACATGCCGCACAGGAAGTCGTTGACGCGCAGGGTCATGGCCAGAATGTCGTCGATCTCCTGGGTATTGGCCCAGTTGAAGGCGGTGATATGCTCCTCGGTGATCATCGGATCGTTGAGGGCGTCGTTCTTGTAGTAGAACTCCACGATCGAACGCGGCAGTTGCTGCCCTTCCGGCAGGCCGAAGCGCTTGGCCATGGAGCCCGCCACCACATTGCGGCACACGACTTCGAGCGGGATGATCTCGACTTCGCGGATCAGCTGTTCGCGCAGGTTCAGGCGTTTGATGAAGTGGTTCTGCACGCCGATGTTCGTCAGCTTGGTCATGACGAATTCGGAGATGCGGTTGTTGATGACGCCCTTGCCTTCAAGCTGCGCCTTCTTCTCGCCGTTGAAGGCGGTGGCGTCGTCCTTGAAATACTGCACCAGCGTGCCGGGCTCAGGGCCTTCGTACAGAATCTTGGCCTTGCCTTCGTAGATCTTCTTGCGGCGGGTGGTCATCATGGTGTCCCGGTTAAGGCGCTTTACGCCAGCGGGCGCCGAAAGGCGCGTGTGGGGCGCGTAAAAGCTGGGTTTGCGGCGCGCATCGGATATGGGGATGCGTTTCGCCGCCGCCAATATACAAAATCCATGCAAAAGTACAGGCCGCGTCCCGGATAAAAACGCCGCGCCCTGAGCATTTTTCCCGACAGTTTGTTGCAGACTGACGCCGCGTCAGGAAAACGCGCCGGACATGACGGATACGGTTGCCTAAAACCAAAAGGAGAATTACAACCAAAAGACCCTGCGAGGTTCTCCTATATGTCAACGTCACACCAGCGTACCCCCGGCTCAGAGGCCGCGTCGGACAGTCTTTCTGATCCCGCCGAACAGCTTGAATTTCAGGCGTCGGGCATGCGCAATCGTATGCTGGCCCTATGGGGCGCGGAAAAGATGGGGCTGAACGGCGCCTCCAGCGAAAACTACGCCGTCGCCGTTGAAAACATGGCGGGCGGCGCGCCGTCCGAGGAAGACGTGATTCGCAAGGTGCTGGGTGATCTGGTCGCTTCCAAGCTGCCGGTGCGCGAATCGGAAGTGCGCAGCAAGGCCGAGGAATTTCTGGCCCAGGCGCGGGCCGCATTACGGGGATAGGCGGATGATCAAGGCGCAAATCTGGCTGGCCTTGGGCGCTCTGGTCCTGTTATCGGCCTGCGCCACCACATCCGACCTGACGCGCGAACCGCTGCCAACGCAATCCATCGACGCGCCGCCCCCGCCGCCGCCTGCGGAAACCGACAAGACGCCGCTCCCGACGCAGCCGATCGACGCCCCGCCGCCCCCGCCGCCGGTTAGCGGAAGTTAATCAGCCAAACCGGCCCATGATCGAGAAGCGCGGTCCCGCCGCATAGGGCGCGACGCTGGCGATGGAGCGCGGCTGATCGCCCGCAAACAAAGCCAGATCGTTCATGCGCGGCATGATCCCGCCTTCCAGATCGCCCGACGGCGAATGGAACAGCATCTGCCCGCCCCAGTCCGAGCGCCAGTTTTGCGTAAAACTCCACTCAAAACCGAGCCGCGCCTGCGTGTCGGTATGGCGGGTGAAGAAGTCGCCGTTGCGGTAGCAAACCGCGGACAACTGCGTCAGCACCAGCCCTGACAGGCCGGTCAGCTTCTCGCAGAGCGCCGCAAAGGCTGGCGATTTCAGCAGGTCGGATATGTCCTTCAGCGCCGGTTCCGAATGCGCCATCAGGTCGAAGCCGAGCCGCAGGTAGGACAGCCCCGACTGCGCGCGCACAGCGGCGTCCTGTAAGCGGCTCTGGATCACGTCCGGCGGCAATTGCTCCAGCTCGAAGCGCGAAATCACCTGCGGCTGGCCCTCGGCGCTGACCAGTTGCAGCTCCCACGGCGTGCGCCGCTCCAGCGCCTGATGCACGTTCAGCGCATCGGCGTCGGACAGCGCGCCCTCCAGCCGGATACGCCCCTTGCCGTTGAAGCGGCTGACATAGCCGGCGAAATCGAAGTTGTCGTTGAGTTGCATAAATCACCTTTCATCCTTCCCCGTTCACGGGGAAGGTGGCGCGGCTTGTCCGCGACGGAAGGGGGGCGGACGGCAGGGTTTCCCCCTTCCGTCATTTCGCTACGCTCAATGCCACCTTCCCCGTGAACGGGGAAGGATGAGAAGACGCTTATGCGCCGAACACGCGCGCGAAGATCGTATCGACGTGCTTGGTGTGATAGTCGAGGCTGAAGAACGGCTCCAACTGCTCGCGCGTAAAGAATTTCGACACATCCTCGTCCTCGCTAAGAAAATCGAGGAAATTGCCCTCGCCACGCCACACCTTCATGGCGTTGCGCTGCACGGCGGAATAGCTGTCCTCACGCGACATGCCCTTCTGGGTCAGGGCCAGCAGCACGCGCTGCGAATGCACGAGCCCGCCGAGGCGATCCATATTCTTCTGCATATTCTCTGGATAGACGACCAGATTCTCCATGACATTGGCCAGACGGCGCAGCGCGAAGTCGAGATGCACGCAGGCGTCCGGCGCGATGCCGCGCTCGACAGACGAATGCGAAATATCGCGCTCATGCCACAGGGCGACATTCTCCATGGCCGGGACGACCGCCGAACGCACGAGGCGCGCCAGCCCGGTCAGGTTCTCGGTCAGCACCGGATTGCGCTTGTGCGGCATGGCCGACGAGCCCTTCTGGCCCGCCGAGAAGAACTCCTCAGCCTCCAGCACCTCGGTGCGTTGCAGGTGGCGGATTTCCACCGCCAGACGTTCGATCGACGAGGCGACCACGCCCAGCGCCGCGAAGAAGGCGGCGTGGCGGTCGCGCGGAATCACCTGGGTCGAGACCGGCTCGACGGCGAGGCCCATCTTGTCCGCCACATAGGCCTCAACCTCCGGCGAGACATTGGCGAAGGTGCCGACCGCGCCGGAACTGGCGCAGGTCGAGATCTCCTCGCGCGCCACCACGAGGCGCTGCCGCGCGCGCGTGAATTCGGCATAGTAACCGGCCAGTTTCAGCCCGAAGGTCACGGGCTCGGCGTGGATGCCGTGCGAGCGGCCAACCGTCGGCGTAAACTTGTGCTCCAGTGCGCGGCGCTTGATGGCGGCCAGAACAAGGTCCACGCCTTCGATCAGCAGATCGGAGGAGCGCTGCAACTGCACCGCAAAACAGGTGTCCAGCACGTCCGACGAGGTCATGCCCTGATGCAGGAAGCGCGCCTCCGGGCCGACAATCTCGGACACATGGGTCAGGAAGGCGATGACGTCGTGCTTGACCGTGCGTTCGATCTCGTCGATGCGGTCCGCGTCGAACTCGGCGTCCTTGCCCTTTTCCCACAGGGTTTGCGCCGCCTCGACCGGAATCACCCCCAGCTCGGCCATCTTGGTGGCGGCGTGGGCTTCGATCTCGAACCAGATCTTGTACTTGGTCGCCGCATCCCAGATGGCGGCGGCGTCTTTGCGGGCGTAACGGGAGATCATGGGCAGGGCCTTCGGACGGGGGTGGAGGTTCGCCGCTGGCAATGGAAAGCGCGGGCGGCAATGTCAAGCCCTAATGCGGGAAAACCGCCTTCACCTTACGGCTTCACAACAAGGTTAATTTACCCGTTACAGGTGTGCGCGCTTGGCGCGAAGGTTTATAAAGGGTTAATTTTGGCCAGAATCCTATGTCGTCCGAAATTCCGAGGTTACTGCTGTGCATACGCATCTCCTGAAAACGAGCGTCGCCGCCCTGGCTCTGTTCGCAGCCTTGCCGGCCGCCGCGCACGATATGCGTCCGGTGGTCTCGCACGCCTTCCAGCAGGCGTCGGAGACGACGGCGCAGCGTACGGTGAAGATCGTCCAGACGGGAACGGCGTCTCAGGACGACGCTCAGGTGTGGGGCGACGCTACGCCCGACGTGCAGTGCCCGAACGGCCCGACCGATTCGGCGGACTGGCATGTCGTGCCGGAGGAACTGCGCCGCATCGCCAAGCCGGGCCAGTGCTATTCGCGCCTGCTGGTCGCCCCGCAGGTCGAAACCTATATGGATCACGTCGTCGTCACCCCCGCCCATACTGAAACGCGGGTCGTCCCCGCCGTCACCCGCATGGTCGATCAGGAGGTCGTGGTCGCGCCCGAACATACGGTGCGCCGCGTCGTCCCCGCCGTTACCCATACCGAAATGGTCACCGAAGTCGTCCGTCCGGCCAGCGTGCGCGAGGAGCGCGTCGAGGCGCAGTACGAGACGCGCACCACCCACGTCATGACCGAAGCGCCGCAACAGGTCTGGACGCGCAGCCGTGGAATCGCCACCGGCGCCGCCCTCGTGACGCCCGACGATCACCAACCCGTGCCATACCGCGCCGATGGCACGCTGCAATGGCCGGGCAAGTATGGCGACGATCAGTCCGTACCGGTCGATCAGGATGCGGCCGACTATCTGGCGCAGGGCTCGGCGCAGGACGTCTGGTGCCTGAATCAGCAGCCGGGCCAGTACGCCGAACGCACCGAGCGCGTGGTGACGCGGCCGGAATCGGTGCGCCGCGTCGAGATTCCCGCCGTCACCCGTCAGGTCGAACACACGGTCGTCGATCAGCCCGAACACGTCGTCGAAGACGTAGTCCCCGCCGTGACCGAACACCGTCAGGTCACCGAGGTCGTCACGCCAGAACACACCGAATCCTATGAGGTTCCCGCTGTCTATCAGGACGTGCAGAAGCAGCGCGTCGTCGGCCAGCCGAAAGCTGTCTGGCGCGAAGTCCTGTGTTCGAAGAACGCCACGCCCAAGGTGATCATGTCGATCCAGCGCGCCCTGGCCGCGCGCGGCTATCAACCCGGCGCCATCGACGGCCACCTCGGTTCGCAGACCGCCTCCGCCATGCAGAAATTCCAGGCCGATCAGGGCCTGCCGCAAGGCCAGGTCTCCGTCGAAGCCGTCCAGGCCCTCGGCATCGACCTGCTGCATCGCTAAAAGTCATACATATATCGGATGGCGGCGCGTTTTGGGCTTCAAAGCGCGCCGTTTCCGTGTCTAACTCCTGTCAAAACAGAACAGGGGCAGGACATGAATCGCCGCGAACTCTTCAAGACCATCAGCGCCACGGCGTTTGTCAGCGGCTTTTCGGGTATCGCGCGCGCGCAAGTCGCGACGCCGACCGCCTCGCCACGGCAGGTTCTGTCGCTCGATAAGGGCTGGCGTTTCCACGAAGGCGATATTCCCATGCCGCTGCTGGTGACGCATCAGGAAACCTATGAGGCGGCCAAGGCGGGCAAGGGGCCGGGCGCCGCCGACGTCAAATATGACGACAGTGCGTGGCCGCGGGTGACCCTGCCGCACGATTTCGCCATCGCGCAGCCCTTTGACAAGAACGCCAATGTCGATCAAGCCTATCGCCCGCGCGGCGTCGCCTGGTACCGCAACACGCTCCTGTTCACGCAGGCTGACCACGGCAGGCATATCGAGCTGCAACTGGACGGCATGGCCACTTTCGCCACGGTCTGGTTCAACGGCACGCTGGTGGATCGTAACTGGTCCGGCTATCAATCGGCCTATATCGACCTGACCCCCTATGCCTATTACGACAAGCCCAACCAGCTCGCCATCCGGGTGGACGCCACGGCGATGGAGGGCTGGTGGTACGAAGGGGCGGGTCTTTACCGTCACGCCTGGATCGTGAAACGCGATCCGGTGCATATCGTCACCGACGGCGTGTTCGCCCATCCGGTCAAGACTGGCGATACATGGACCATTCCGGTCGAAGTGACGCTCAACAATTCCGGCGACAAGACGGCGCAGGTGACGGTCACCAGCGAACTGCGCGACGCGGGCGGCAAGGCGCTGGCCACGGTCCGCGCGCAGGCGGCCTGCGATCCGCTGGGGCAGGGCGTGGTCAACATGACCCTGCCCATCAGCTTCACGCCCGACCTGTGGTCGCCGGAAACGCCGGTCATATACAGCGTCGCCACGCGCATCGAACAGGGCGGGCGGGTACTGGACGAAGTGACCACGCCTTGCGGTTTCCGCACCACGCGCTGGGACGCCGATCAGGGCTTTTTCCTCAATGACCGGCACGTCAAGATCAAGGGCGTGTGCCTGCATCAGGATCATGCCGGGGTCGGCACGGCCATACCGGAAAATGTCATTGACTACCGGCTGAAGCGGCTGAAAACGCTCGGCTGCAACGCCATCCGTTTTTCGCACAACGCCCAGAATACCTATCTGATGCACGCCTGCGACCGGATGGGCTTTCTGGTCATGGCCGAGAACCGCAATTTCGACGCCTCGCCCGACTATATCGCCCAGTTGCAGTGGCTGGTGCGCCGCGACCGCAACCACCCCAGCATCTATCTGTGGTCGGTCTTCAACGAGGAGCCGATGCAGGCCACCGAACAGGGCTATGAGATGGTCCGGCGCATGAGCGCGGCGGTCAAGGCGCTCGACGCGACGCGGCCGGTGACGGCGGCGATGAATGGCGGACTGGACGCGGCGATCAGCGTCGCCGAAGCGGTCGATGTGGTCGGCATCAACTACCAGCAGGACAAGTACGACCTGTTCCACAAGGCGCACCCGGATAAGCCGATGTTCTCGTCAGAAGACACCTCGGCCTTTATGACGCGCGGCGAATACAAGAGCGATCAGGACAAACACATCATGGCCTCCTATGATGACGAGGCGGCGCCCTGGGGCGAAACCCAGCGCGACGCCTGGCAGGCGGTGGTGGAGCGCCCCTTTGTCGGCGGCCAGTTCGTCTGGACGGGCCTTGATTATCACGGCGAGCCGTCGCCCTTCACATGGCCGTCCAATTCATCCTATTTCGGTATTCTCGACCTGTGCGGCTTCGACAAGGCCGCCGCCTTCATCCACCGCGCCCAGTGGATCGACGATACGCCGCAGCTTGGCCTTGTCCCGCACTGGAACTGGCAGGCAGGGAATAAGGTGCGCGTCATGGCCTGCACCAATGCCGACGAAGTGGAGCTGTTCGTCAATGGACAATCGGCAGGTAGGCAAAAGGGCGATCGGCTGCGCATGAATTACTGGACGCTTGATTACGCGCCGGGCTTTATCGAGGCGCGCGCCTATAAGGGCGGCAAGCTGGTGGCGAAGGCGCGCAACGAGACGACCGGCAAGGCGGTGGCCTTGCGCCTGACGCCCGATCTCGACGCCCTGACCGCCAATGGCCGCGACGCTGCGCCGGTGAAGGTCGAAGCCATCGACGCCAAAGGGCGTAATGTGCCTCTGGCGCAGGACAGGGTGACGTTCGCCATTGAGGGCGGGACGATCATCGGGCTCGGCAATGGCGACCCGACGTGTCTGGAGCCGGAAAAGGGCAGCCAGCGCTCCCTGTTCAACGGCCTGGCGCAGGTCATCGTGCAGGCGGGCGCGACGGCGGGCGCCCTCACGCTAACGGCCTCTGCGGATGGGCTGAAACCGGCCAGCGTGGCGATTAAGCTTAACCCCGGCTGCTTCACAGCCCCGTGGCGCGCGCCGGGCGAGATCGCCGATCAGGCGACGGCATAAGAGATTTTAGCCACGAAAAACACGAACAGGCACGAAAGGCTTTCGTGTCCATTCGTGTTTTTCGTGGCTAATATTTTCGTATAAAAGCCGCGCTCCGGCAGAGCGCAGAAGCGATATCCATACACAATTGCAGCTACATCGCCCCGATCTGCTTGAGCGAGGCCACGCCTTCGCGTCCGACGATCAGGTGGTCATGGACGCCGATCTTGAGCGGTCGGCCCGCTGCGACGATCTGTTTCGTCATCTCGATATCGCCCTGGCTCGGCATCGGATCGCCGGACGGGTGGTTGTGAACTAAAATGATGTGGCTGGCCGACAGTTCCAGCGCGCGGCGCATGATCTCGCGCGGATAGGCGGGGGCGTGATCGACTGTGCCGTAATTCATCACCTCGTCGGCGATCAACTGGTGCTTTTTATCGAGAAACAGTACGCGGAACTGCTCGCGCGGCTCGTGCGCCAGCGTCACCTTGAGATAGGCGATCAGCGCCGACCATGAGGCGATCACCGTGGTGCGGCGCAGCGGGTCGGCCACCAGCCGCCGCGTCGCCTCGAACATCAGCGACAGGTCGAGCGCAATATCCGCCGTCATCTTCAGCGCCTTGCCGTGATTGTCGAGCGCCGACACCTGCAACATGTCCTCCAGCGGCGCCGACAGGGCGGCGGGCAGGGAGCCGAACCGCGCCAGCAAGGCTTTCGCCAGCGGCTTCACGTCCCGTTGCGGGATCGAGCGGAACAGAAACAGCTCCAAAAGTTCATAATCGGGCAGGGCCGACACGCCGCCCTTGCGCGCGCGGTCGCGCAGCCTCTGGCGATGCCCGCCATGCTGGGGAAGCAAGATGTCGCTTTCCGTGTCCGCCCCCATCCGTTCCCCCCAGATGACCGCCTATCCCGCGACCGGCTCTGGCCGGAACTGCCCGGTGCGCGAGGCGGTGAACAGCTCGACCCCGTCATCGGTGACGCCGCAACTATGCTCGCACTGCGCGCTCAGCGTCTTGTCGCGCGTCACGGCGGTCCAGCCGTCGTTCAGCACCTTGACCTCATAGCGCCCCAGATTGATCATCGGTTCGACGGTGAAGAACATGCCCTTTTGCAGCACCGGCCCGGTCCCCGGCTTGCCGAAATGCAGCACATTGGGCGTATCGTGGAACACCTTGCCGAGGCCGTGGCCGCAGAAGTCGCGCACCACCGAGCAGCGTTGGCCTTCCGCATAGCGCTGGATCGCTGCGGCGATGTCGCCGAAGGTGTTGCCGGGTTTGATCTGTTCAAGGCCGAGACGCATCGCCTCATAGGTCACGTCGATCAGCCGCTTCGCCTTGGGCGCGACCTGACCGACCTCGTACATGCGCGAGGTGTCGCCGTGCCAGCCATCGGCCACGCAGGTGACGTCGATATTGATGATATCCCCGTCGCGCAGCGCCTTTTCCGACGGGATGCCGTGACAGACGACATGGTTGGGCGAGATGCAGACCGTGTTCTGATAGCCGCGATAAAATACGCAGGCGGGCAGGGCGCCGTGGTCGAAAATGAATTCGCGCGCCAGATCGTCGAGCGCTTGCGTCGCCACGCCCGGCTGCACATGCGGGATCAACATGTCGAGGCAATCCGCCGCAATCCGGCCCGCCTTGCGCATACCCTCGAAATCCTCGTCCGTATGGATGCGGATCGTATCGGAACGGGTCATAAAATCGGAATCTGTCGTCATCCCGCCAATATAGCCGCACGAGACGCATATATCCAGAGCATGAAGAAAATACGCCCTTCATCCCTCCCTGCGGAGCGGGGAGGGCCGGGTGAGCGCCGCCAAAGCACGGCTTTGGCAAGCGCAAGGAAGCGGTGGGAGGGGCAATCCGTCGCGCATAAATACCGCGACCTCAACAAATCTATCCCCGCCCGAAATTTCAGGCGCATCCTATCCCCATGTCATCGCACGCGCCCATCGCCCAGCCGCAACTCACGCCGGAAGAACGCCGCGCCTATCTGCGCGCCTTCGCCGACCGCATGCTGCTGAAACTCGCGGCGATGGATGATCCCGAAGACCTGCCCGGCGTCGAACGCGCCGTGCGCGCCGCCTCTGTTGTCGAGCGCCTCTACAGCCGCTGCGACCGCGCCGAGCGCGGCGATGACGATCCGCGAAAATTACGCGCCGAACGCGCCCGCAACGAATCCGAGGCGATCAGAGCGCAGGTCTCGCTGGCCGACACGCTCAAATGGGGCGAGGAGCGCCGCCGCAATCTTGGCCCGTGGTGGGACGCCGCCGCCGAAAAAGCCGCCGCGCCCGCCGCCGTCAGCCCTGCGGCGGCAAAGCCCGTCGAAACGCCCCAAATGCCTAAGGTCGCGCCGAAAACCGAGCCTAAAACCGAGACTGAAACCGCGCCCAAAACTGAGACCGCGAACCCGCCGAAGGTCGCCCCCGAAGTCACTTACGTGGACTATACCGACGCCATCGCCGCCTGGCGCGTCGAACTCGGCCTCGACCCGCCGCCGCCGTGAGGTTGAGCGCCGCCCGGACGACGGATTACAGCGTCTCGGAAAACGAAGTCGGCGCCCAGAAATCCCAGCGTTCCTGATGCAGTCCGGCGCTTTCTGGTTGCGGCGCACAATGCGGACATTCCTCCAGCGCCTCGCTGACCGTCAGGCCGTGATCAATGGCCTCCATCACGCACTTCATCCGTTCCGCAGCAGGGTCCATCATCGGATCTCCCTCATGAATGAGACTGCGACTGTGCGCCCGATCCGCGTGTCTGGGAAATCACAAATTTTTGCACATGCGAAGATCAGCGGACGGACGGTTTGCGCCGCCCGGCGCGTTTTTCCAAAAAGTGGCTCCACTTTTTGGATAAGAAAGAGCGACAAAATAAAAACTTAGAGCGCCGATCTGAGTCTATCAGATCGAAACGCGCTCTAAGCGCGCGCCATTTACCCACCGTATAATCTTAACGAAAGATTGACGCGCTCTGGCGGGCGGCGACAAGACGGCTTACATCTGCAAGAGATATGAGTCGGGAGTGGGCGTTGATGTCGCAGCCGCGTATTCTGGTGTTTGGTAATGAAAAAGGCGGGGCGGGCAAATCGACCGGCGCGATGCACGTCGGCGTGCATCTGCTGCATCAGGGCCATCGCGTCGCCTTTCTCGACCTCGACCTGCGGCAAAGATCGCTGGCGCGCTTCTTCTCCAATCGCCAAAAATGGGCCGCCGCCAACGAAAAGGCCCTGCCGCAGGCCTTCGAGCCGTTCTTGCACGCCAAACCCGCCGATCTGCTGCATGTGCCGGAGGCCGAGGCCAAGGCCGCCTTCGACCGCGCGCTGGAAGAGGCGCTGGACGGCGCCGACTATGTGCTGATCGACACG
The DNA here is from genome assembly GCF_051956075.1 of Asticcacaulis sp. Classification (GTDB taxonomy): domain Bacteria; phylum Pseudomonadota; class Alphaproteobacteria; order Caulobacterales; family Caulobacteraceae; genus Asticcacaulis. The sequence continues at coordinate 19,641 of NZ_JBQCGA010000059.1, forward strand.
CCGGGCGGCGACCATGTCCTGTCGCGCCGCGCCCACGCCGCCGCCCACATGATCGTCACCCCGATGAATGACAGCTTCATCGATTTCGACCTGCTGGGCGAGGTCGATCCGGTCACGCTCGACGTCAAACGCCCGTCCATCTATGCCGAGACGGTGTGGAATTCGCGCAAGACGCGCGCGGTCTGGGACGGCAAGTCGATCCGCTGGATCGTGCTGCGCAACCGTTTGGCCCAGCTTGAAGCGCGCAACCGCCGCCGCGTCGATGAGCGCGTGCAGGCGCTGGGCCGCCGCGTCGGTTTTGAGGTGCTGGCGGGCCTGCGCGACCGGGTCATCTACCGCGAACTGTTCCCGTTCGGTCTGACCGTGGCCGACCTGTCCGAGGAGGTCAATCCGGTCGCCATGTCGCTCAGCCACGTCTCGGCGCGGCAGGAGCTGCGCGCCCTGATGGCTTCGCTGGGCCTCGATCAGATCGACGCCGATGCGGTCCTGCCCGCCGACCTCGAAACCGAGGAGGCGTAAAGGCCATGTGGCTGGCTGTGATCGCCGCGGTTTTTCTGCTGCTGGTCTATGTCGGGCGGCAGTCGCGGCTGGGAAAACTGCGGCCCGGACCGTGGATTCGCCAGTTCCGCGCCGCGCGCAGCCTGATCGGCCTGGCCCTGTGCGTGTTCGGAATCAGCCTGTCGGTGCGCGGCCTGGTCTGGGAAGGCGTGGCCGCGATTGTTCTGGGCATCGGCATGATGGGTACGGTGCGCGTGCAGGCGGCCTTTCGCCGCCCTGAGCCTCAGGTCGCGGCGGCCTATACCGAGGCCGAAATCCGCGCCTACCGCACGCTCGACCTCGCCGTCGGCGCCGACCGCAACGCCATCAAGACGGCGTGGAAGCGCCTGATCAAGCAGGCGCACCCCGATCAGGGCGGCTCGCTGGAGCGCACCCAAACCCTCAACGCCGCCAAGGATCTGCTGCTGAAACGGCGGTGATTGTGGACGCGGCGCTGATAACCCATCTGGAAAAGCTGGCTCTGGCGGCATGGCCCGCCGAGGAAACGGTATGGCTGGGCGGCTGGGCGATGCGCGCGACCCAGGGCTTTACCAAGCGGGCCAATTCCGCCAATGCGATGGTGCCGCAAGGCGCGTTCGTAATCGCGCGCGAAGCCGCCGAAGCCTTTTACGACGCGCGCGGCTTGCCGACGATCTTCCGCCTGACGCCCTTGGCGCCGGTCGATACGGATGATGCGCTGGCTATGGCGGGCTACATGAAGGACGACCCGTCGCGCGTCATGATCGCGGCGCTGGGGGATGTGGCAGGGCCGACGGCGGAACTGGAGATCGGCGACGTTGCGACGAAAGACTGGCTCGACGGCTTCGCGGCGGCGAATTCCGTCCCTGCTGCGTCGCGTCACCTGCATGACGGGATTATAAAGCGGATTGTCGCGAAGACGGGTTTTGCGCGTCTGACGCAGGAGGGGCGATTTATCGGTTATGGACTGGCGGTTCGCGACGATGCATGGCTCGGCCTGTTCGATCTGGTGATCGCGCCCGATTTCCGCGGCAAGGGGTACGGAAAGCGGTTGTTGAAGGGCTTGATGGCGTGGGGCTTCGCGCAGGGCGCGCGCCACGCCTATCTACAGGTTCGCGAGGTCAACTCAGCCGCGCGAAGGCTCTACGCCGGATGCGGTTTCACTGACGCTTACGCCTATCACTACCGGATCAGGGTTTAAGCGTCCGGCTTGATGACCATGCAGTCGAGGTGCTTGGCGCTCATGGACTTGCAGGCCGTTTGCGCTTCGGTCCTGGTCAGGGCGGCGAAGCGGGTGCGGTACCAGCCGGCGTCGGACTTGGTGATCTGCGACTTGCCCTTGCTGAGCGAGTCGTCAAAGCGTTCCTGCACCTTCTTCACCCAGTCGCGCGCCAGAGAGTGATCGCGGAAGGCGCCGACCTGGATCGACCAGACGGCGTCGGCGCGCGCCTTCTTGCGGCTCTTCTTCGTGTCGGCCTCGGCCAGGCGAGTCCTGACCGCAGGCTTGGCCGAAGCCGCCTTCGTTGCAGGCTTCGCCTCCGGCTTGGCGACCGGCAGGTCGGCGGCGGTCGGCGCAGCGTTGAGCGCGGCGACCACGTCGGGCGCCTTCACGACTGCGCTGGCGCGCTGCACATTGCTGTCGGTGGCGTTGGCCTGCTCGCTGCCTTCGAGCGCATCACGCAGTTGCTGATCGCTGAGCGGCTTGTCGGCGCTGGCCAGAACCGTGTACGGCACGGGGCCGTCGGGCGTCGAAACCTGATAGGGTTGCGGCGCGGACGGGATCACGCCGCCATTGGCGAAGGCCTTGTCGAACTCGGCCTGCGCCACGAGCGTCTCGCCGTGGTCGCGGCGCGACTCGACATCGAAGCCGATATTGAGCAGTTCTTCCCCATGCTCGCGACGCTGGCGGCTCGACGTGGCGCCCATGATCACCGCGATCAGGCGATGGCCGTCCTTGACCTGCGACGCCACCAGCGTAAGGCCCGCCGCGTTGGTGAAGCCGGTCTTCATGCCGTCCACGCCGGGAATGCCGTGCAGCGGATTGTGGTTGTAATAGGTGCGGCCGCGGAAAGTTACGCTCGGCAGGTCGAAATAGCTGTAATATTGCGGGTAGTCGCGCAAGACCGCGCGGGCCAGAATGGCCAGATCGCGCGCCGAGGTGATCTGGCGGGGGTCGGGCAGGCCGTTGGCGTTGACGAAGCGCGTCTCGGTCATGCCCAACTCCTGCGCCTTGATCGTCATCATGGCGGCGAAGCGCTCCTCTGTGCCGCCGACCTTTTCGGCCAGCGCCACAGCCATGTCGTTGGCCGAATACATGGCGGCCAGACGCATGGCGGTATCGACGTCGATGGTCTGACCGGGCTTCATATAGACCTTGACCGGCGCCTGCGACGCAGCGTGCTGGCTGATGACGATCTGGTCGTCGGGCTTGATCTGGCCATGCGACAGGGCGTCGAAGACCAGATAGAGCGTCATGATCTTGGTCAGCGACGCCGGATAGCGCGCCGCATCGGCGCGCATGCCGTACAGAACCTCGCCGGTCTGCGCGTCAACGACGATGCCCGCATATTTGGCGTTGTCGCTCAAATCCTGAGCGTGCGCCGCTGCGCCGACGCCGGAGGCGATAAGCAGCGCGCTCAGGGCGCCGGAGGTGAGGGGCGCGATTTTACGCCCGAATGAACGCCCGAAATTACGCATCGAAGCCTGATCCCTAACTCAATCCGCTGATACTGCCGCCCGCCGCGCGACTGACCTCTAAAAGATCAATGTGGTCCCATTATGGACCGCATGATCTATGTGGCAAGTATGTCACGGGATTTTCTTAATCAAACTTTAATCACACCTTATTGTGAAGGCCGCCGCGATACGAACGTCATATTGGCGGCGTAAGGCGAGAACAGCAAATCACTAACCGGACGGTCTGGCTAAAAAACTCCCACCGGAGGGGAATTTGCGACATCACGAATGCGTTAGCTTTTTGTGCAGCGCAACATAATTCTTGACCGGCTGCTGCGAGTGCGATATAACGCCGTTCATCCGGGCAGGATGTCCGGCGGTAAGGAACGCAACAGAAGTTCCCCAAGTCCCGGCTTGTCCAACCTTATTTAACCTCAAGGAGCCTTCCCATGGTAGAAGCTGCTGAAACCCTGAAGACGACCGTTGAAAAAATGTCCGCCGCTGGCAATCAGGCGTACAAGGATTCGGTCGAAAAGACCCTGACCGCGCTCAACGAAGTCAGCGCCCTGTCCAAGAGCAATGTCGAAGCTGTCGTCGAAAGCATGACCGCCGCCACCAAGGGCGCGGAAACTGTCGGCGCGCAGGCCATGGCCTACTCCAAGAAGTCCTGGGACGACGCCGTCGCCGCCGCTAAGACCTTGTCGGGCGCCAAGAGCGTGCAGGAAGTGATCGAACTGCAATCCAAGTACGCCAAGTCGTCGATGGAAGCCTACGTCTCCGAAATGAACCAGATGGCCGAAACCCTGTCGGCCTCGTTCAAGGATACGTTCAAGCCGATCAACGCGCGCGTCACTGCGACCGTCGAGAAGTTCCAGAGCTACCGTTAATCGGCGTCGGAGCGGATGCGCCGCGCGCTTGGCAAGCCGATCAACGCGCGCGTCACTGCGACCGTCGAGAAGTTCCAGAGCTACCGTTAATCGGCGTCGGAGCGGATGCGCCGCGCGCTTGGCAAGCCGATCAACGCGCGCGTCACCGCTACGGTTGAAAAGTTCCAAAGCTACCGTTAATCGGTCGATCTGATCTGACTGCAAAGGCCCCGCGCGTGATGGCGCGGGGCCTTTTTGCATGCGATTTTACATCACAAAAGAATCTGTGATCGTCTTGTGATGGCGGGGCGCATTTACCCTCTTAACAGCTTCATGGTTTGCACTATCTTGTCTTATCGCGACTCCGACATATCTATGGGGAGTGGTTTGATCGCAGCGCGCAGCAAGAGGTAGGTTTTGCGTCACGACGCTCAAAATGACGTCATCACGTCGGCGGATAAAGGCATGGCGGGGACGCGTCCGGCAGGCTCGCCGCTGGCGGTGGTGGAGGCGCGGCCCAAGCCGCAGAAGCCTTCCCTTTACCGGGTGCTGATCCTCAACGACGATTACACGCCGATGGAGTTCGTCGTGTACGTATTGGAGCGCTTCTTCAACAAGTCGCGCGAGGATGCGACTCGCATCATGTTGCATGTGCACCAAACCGGTGTGGGGGTGTGCGGCGTATATACCTATGAGGTCGCCGAAACAAAGGTGGCCTTGGTTGTCGATATGGCCCGTCGGCATCAGCACCCTTTGCAATGCACGATGGAAAAGGATTGACGGGGAGAAAGACTGAGGGAGGGAAACTACCGGTGAAGCGACGGTTCAGCCGTCATTCACCCCGCCGATGGTAAAACGACCTAAACCATAATTTAGAGGTTTTGCCGAACACTGTTTTATTGAGTATCGCGTTTTCAGCCTCAGGAGGTCGTCATGCCGTCTTTTTCCAGCGCTTTAGAGGAAACTCTGCACCGCGCCGTGGCCCAGGCCAATGCGCATCATCACGAGTATGCGACGCTTGAGCACCTGCTGTTGGCCCTGATCGACGATGTCGACGCGGCGGCGGTGATGAACGCCTGCAATGTCGATCTGGCCAAGCTGCGCACCGCTCTGGACGCCTATATCGAGACCGACCTGAAATCCCTGGTCGAGCCCAATTCCGAGGAGGCCAAGCCGACCGCGGGCTTCCAGCGCGTGATCCAGCGCGCCGTCATCCACGTTCAGTCCTCCGGTCGCGATGAGGTCACCGGCGCCAATGTGCTGGTCGCCATCTTCTCGGAACGCGAATCGCACGCCGCCTTCTTCCTGCAGGAGCAGGAAATGACGCGCTACGACGCGGTCAACTATATCGCCCACGGCATCGCCAAGAAGCCGGGCGCCTCAGAGCCGCGCGTCGTGCGCGGCGCCACCGAGGACAGCGCTTCCGGCGACGACAAGGCCAAGGGCGGCTCGACCGACGCGCTCTCGACCTACTGCGTCGATCTCAACGAAAAATCGCGTCACGGCAAGGTCGATCCGCTGATCGGCCGCTCCGCCGAGGTCGAGCGCTGCATCCAGATCCTGTGCCGCCGCACCAAGAATAATCCGCTGCTGGTCGGCGATCCGGGCGTCGGCAAGACCGCCATCGCCGAAGGTCTGGCCAAGAAGATCGTCGATGGCGAAGTGCCTGAAGTCCTGGCGGGCGCCACCATCCATTCGCTCGACATGGGCACGCTGCTGGCCGGCACCCGTTATCGCGGCGACTTCGAAGAACGCGTCAAGCAGGTGGTCAAGGAACTGGAGGCGCATCCGAACGCGGTTCTGTTCATCGACGAAATCCACACGGTGATCGGCGCGGGCGCGACCTCCGGCGGCGCCATGGACGCCTCCAACCTGCTGAAACCGGCCCTGGCGGCGGGCACGCTGCGCTGCATGGGCTCGACCACCTACAAGGAGTACCGCCAGCACTTCGAGAAGGACCGGGCGCTGGTCCGTCGCTTCCAGAAGATCGACGTTAATGAGCCGACTCTGGACGACACCATCAAGATTCTGAAAGGCCTCAAGCCCTATTATGAGACCTTCCACCATCTGAAATATACCGACGCGGCCATCAAGACCGCCGTTGAGCTGTCGGCGCGCTACATCACCGATCGCAAGCTGCCCGACAAGGCGATCGACGTGATCGACGAGGCCGGGGCCCTGCAGATGGTCGTGCCGGAATCGAAGCGGAAGAAGGTCATCGGCCCCAAGGAGATCGAACATGTGATCTCCAAGATCGCCCGCGTGCCGTCCAAGTCGGTGTCGCGCGACGACACCCAGGCTCTGCGCGACCTCAACGCCGATCTGCAACGCGTCGTCTATGGTCAGGACGAGGCCATCGAACAGCTTTCGACCGCGATCAAGCTGTCGCGGGCGGGCCTGCGCGATCCGCAAAAGCCGATCGGCTGCTACCTGTTCTCCGGCCCCACCGGCGTCGGCAAAACCGAGGTCGCCAAGCAACTGGCGGCGACCCTCGGCATAGAACTGCTGCGTTTCGACATGTCCGAATATATGGAGCGTCACACGGTCAGCCGCCTGATCGGCGCGCCTCCGGGCTATGTCGGCCACGATCAGGGCGGCCTCCTGACCGACGCCGTCGATCAGCAGCCGCACGCGGTCGTGCTGCTCGACGAAATCGAGAAGGCGCACCAGGACATCTACAACATCCTGTTGCAGGTCATGGACCACGGCCAGCTCACCGACGCGGTCGGCAAGAAGGTCGATTTCCGCAATGTCGTGCTGATCATGACGACCAATGCGGGCGCGTCCGACAACCAGAAGAACTCGATCGGCTTCGGTCGCGAAAAGGTTTCGGGCGAGGACGAACAGGCCATCAAGCGCCTGTTCACGCCGGAATTCCGCAACCGCCTCGACGCCATCGTCACCTTCAAGCAACTGAAGCCTGAGGTGATCAGTCAGGTCGTCCAGAAGTTCATCCTGCAACTGGAAATGCAACTGGCCGACCGCCACATCTCGATCGAACTGACCGACGATGCGGCCAAGTGGCTGGCCGAAAACGGCTATGACGAACTCTATGGCGCCCGCCCGCTGGCCCGCGTCATTCAGGAGAACATCAAGAAGCCCCTGGCCGACGAAATCCTGTTCGGCAAGCTGGTCAAGGGCGGCCACGTCCTCGTCAAGCTGACCGACGGCAAGATCGCCTTCGACCTGACGCCCTCGCAAAAGGGCTCCGACAAGGCGACCAAAGCCGAGGCGGTGGAGTAAGGTATGCGGGGGCCAAATGTCCCCCCCCCCCCCAAGACCCAATAATGCGAACCATCGGGTTTTTCGCGTGTGCCAAACGAAAAAAAAAAACCCCCCCTAAGGGCCGGGCGTTTTGTTAGGT
>NZ_JBQCGA010000060.1:0-277991 GCF_051956075.1 Asticcacaulis sp.
GCCCGCTGTCGAACGGCGGCGCCTCGCTGATCTTTGAGGGCGTGCCCAACTATCCCGACTCTTCGCGTTTCTGGCAGGTGGTCGATAAGCACAAGGTCACCACCTTCTATACCGCCCCGACCGCCATCCGCGCCCTGATGCGCGAAGGCGAGGCGCCGGTGAAAGCGACCTCGCGCGCCAGCCTTCGCGTGCTCGGCACGGTCGGCGAGCCGATCAATCCCGAAGCCTGGCTGTGGTATCACCGCGTTGTCGGTAATGAGCGCTGCCCGATCGTCGATACCTGGTGGCAGACCGAGACCGGCGGCCACCTGATCACGCCGGTTCCGGGCGCGACGCCGCTCAAGCCCGGCTCGGCCACGCAACCCCTGCCGGGCGTCGTGCCGATGCTGGTCGATGCCGAGGGCAAGGAATTGCACGGTGCGACCGAAGGCAATCTGTGCATTGTCGATTCGTGGCCCGGCCAGATGCGCAGCGTCTATGGCGACCATCAGCGCTTCCTCGACACCTATTTTTCGACCTATCCGGGCAAGTATTTCACTGGCGACGGCTGCCGCCGCGATGAGGACGGCTATTACTGGATCACCGGCCGCGTCGATGACGTGCTGAACGTCTCCGGCCACCGCATCGGCACGGCGGAAATCGAAAGCGCGCTGGTCGGCCATTCGGGCGTCACCGAAGCGGCGGTGGTCGGCTATCCGCACGACATCAAGGGGCAGGGCATCTGGTGCTATGTCACGCTGAAATCGGGCGTTGTCGGCACGGACGCGCTGAAAAAAGAGCTGCGCGACCATGTGCGGCAGGAGATCGGGCCGATCGCCTCGCCCGACGTGATCCAGTGGGCGCCGGGTCTGCCCAAGACACGCTCCGGCAAGATCATGCGCCGCATCCTGCGCAAGATCGCCGAGGGCCAGCCCGAAGCGCTCGGCGATATCTCGACCCTGGCCGATCCGTCGGTGGTGGCTGACCTCGTTGAAGGTGCGAAGGGGCTGGGCTAGGTTTGTCTTTCCCTCTCCCCGTTCACGGGGAGAGGACGGGAAACAAGCCGCGACTGCGGCGCAGGCGACCGGGTGAGGGGATGTCACGCTCCTTTGTTCAAACGGCGGGCGGCCCCTCACCCGACAATCTGCGGCTTCGCCTTGCCTGTCGTCCTCTCCCCATGTCATGGGGAGAGGGAAGGAGCCTGATCCGATGACAAATTCTCCCGATCTCACCGACGATGAACTGGACCGTTATGCGCGGCATATTGTGTTGCGCGAGATTGGCGGTCAGGGGCAGATGAAGCTCAGGGCCGCCAGGGTCGCGCTGGTCGGCATGGGCGGGATCGGCGCGCCGGCGGCGCTCTATCTGGCGGCGGCAGGGGTTGGGACGCTGGGCCTGATCGACGACGATCATGTCTCCCTGAGCAATCTGCAAAGGCAGGTGCTGTATGCGACGCGCGATGCGGGCGCGTCCAAGGCGGAAAGCGCGGCGACCCATCTCAACGATCTTAATCCGTACTGCGATTGCCGCATTCACCGGCTGCGGCTCGATGAGGGTAATGCGGCGGAGGTGCTGGGCGGTTATGATCTGGTCATCGACGGCTGCGACAATTTTCCGACGCGGCTGCTGGTCAACCGGGTCTGTCACGGGTTGAAAGTGCCGCTGATCTCGGCGGCGATCGGGCGCTTTTCCGGGCAGTTGGCGACGTTTGACGGCTCGCCATGTTATCAGTGCCTCGTGCCGGAGGTTCCGCCCGACGCCGAAACCTGCGAGCGCGTCGGCGTGGTCGGGGCGCTGGCCGGGGTGATGGGGACGCTGGCGGCGCTGGAGGCCGTGAAATGGATCACCGGGGCGGGCGAGACGCTCAAAGGGCGGTTGATGATCTTTGATGGGCTGAGTTTTGACAGCCGCATCGTCAGACTGGCCGCCGATCCGGCCTGCCCGGTATGCCAGCAGGGCTGAGGGCGGCAGTTGAGTTGCGCTGCAACATAGTATATTTTGCAACCGCATAATCTGCGGAGCGCTCCCCATGTCGCCGACCACCCTTGAACAGGCCGCCGCGCAACTCGCGCCCGGCGAGACGGAACTTTATCCGGTCGCCAAACATACGCTGATCGAGGATGTGTACGCCTTTGCGATCGGCGTCTCGTTCATCGTGCTGGGGATGATCTTTCTGAAGGCGGTCGGTCTGGTCACCGGCGGCGTGGCCGGGATTGCGCTTTTGGTGTCCTACATCGTGCCGCTGCCGGTCGGGGTGCTGTTCACCCTGATCAATATTCCGTTCTTCCTGTTCTCCTGGCCCGCCATGGGCAGGCGCTTCATGATCAAGACCGTGCTGGTCAATCTGGCCATTATGGGCGCGGCGCAGGGCGCGCCATTGGCGTTTCACCTGTCCGGCGTCAACGCGATCTTCGCCGCCCTGTTCGGCGGCACCATCATCGGCATGGGGATTCTGGCCCTGGCGCGGCACGGCGCGGGGGCAGGCGGCACGGGCGTGCTGGCGCTGTTCTTACAAAAGCGCAAAGGGATCAATGCGGGCAAGACGCAGATGACCTGCGACGCCCTGATCCTGTCGGCCTCGATTCTGGTCCTGCAACCGCATCAGGTGCTGTTCTCGCTCATGTCGGCTATCGCCATGAGCGGCGTTTTGATCGGCTTTCACAAGCCGGAGCGTTATATCGGCAGATAGGTTTAGGTTTTCTGCGGCCTGCCGAAGGCTTCGCGCAGCTCGTCCTTGGCCCTTTCCAGCACGCCGCGCTGGCGCTTGGACAGATTATCGCCCGCGCGATTGATGTAGAAGGTCAGCATCGACATGGCTGAGCGGTAGGGGCTCGACTTGCGGCGGTGGCTCTGCTCCGCCGAGTGTTTCAGCGACTCGGCGATCTTCTTCGGGCTGTGCGAGGTGAAGATGTCCTTCTTGGTGTCCATCGCATTGGAATGCTCGGTGACTTCCTGCGACCATTTCTTCTGTGTTGCATTTTTCTGGGTCATGGCGGCTCTCCTTTCAGAAGGAAGCATAACCGCGTCAGGGATCAGGACGCGATGCCGGACACCGGCGCGGTGCGTTTAAAGCGCGTCAGGATCAGGCCGCGTCAGCTTCGCTCAGAAAGGTGGCGATCAGGGTGCGGATGCGCGTATTGCGTTCGGAAATTTCGCGCGAGGCCTGCGCCACCTGTCCGGCGGCCTGCGCGGTGTGCGCGGTTTCCGACTGCATGCGCGCGACGGTCTCGCTGACCGCCTGCGCGCCGCCGGAAGCGCTGGCGACATTGCGCGAAATGTCCTGTGTCGCCGCGCCCTGCTGGGTGACGGCGGCTGCGATGGCCGAGGTGAAGGCGGTGACGTCGCCCATGGCGCCGGTAATGTCGCCGATGGCGGCGACCGTCGCCTGGGTCGAGCTTTGGATGGCGGCGATCTGGGTCGAGATGTCGGCGGTGGCCTTCGCCGTCTGCTGGGCCAGCGACTTGACCTCGGAGGCGACGACGGCGAAGCCCTTGCCCGCCTCGCCCGCGCGCGCCGCTTCGATGGTGGCGTTGAGCGCCAGCAGATTGGTCTGGGCGGCGACGGCCTGGATCAGCCCGACCACTTCGCCAATGCGACCGGCGGCCTCGGCCAGGCTGGCCACCTTGGCGTTGGTGTCCGAGGTGACGCGTGTGGCCTCGCCGACCGCGGCATTGGCGCGCGTCACCTGCTCGCCGATGTCGTGGATCGAGGCGGTCAGCTCCTCGGTGGCGCTGGCGACGGTCTGGACATTGTCGGAGGCGTCGAAGGCCGCCTGACCGGCGCGGGCGGCGTTGTCGGCGGTGTGCTGGCTGGCGCGGCTCAAGGTGTCGCTGGCCGTGAGAATATCGTCACTGGCCACGGCGACGCCGTCGAGGGCCTGCGCGATCTCCGCCTGAAACGCCGCGACCAAGGTTTCCAGTTTTTGCTGACGCTCAGCCTTGCCCGCCTCATCCTGTGCGCGCGCCTGCGCCAGTTGCAGACGTTCGACGCCCTGAATGCGAAACTGCTCCAGCGCCCGCGCCATGCTGCCGATTTCGTTGCGCCAGTCGGTATAGGGCGCCTCCTCGTCGTAGCGGCCGTCGGCAATGGCGACGACGCTCTGCTCCAGCCGCTGCAAGGGCGCCATCAGGCGCTGCGACGCGAAAAAGGCGGCGGCGGCGAACAGCAGGATGAGCGCGACGCCCATGATGCTGATCTTGACCATCAGCCGGGCGGCGGCGCCGGAAATGTCGTGAGCGGCGGTGCCGGAGAACAGGATGCCGATCACCTTGCCTTGCGTGTTCACGACCGGCTGATAGATGGTGTAATAGGGCTTGCCCAGGATTTTGGCCTTGCCGATATAGGTTTTGCCAGCGCGAACATCGCTCCAGGCCTGGCTGTCATGGCCGAGCTTGGTTCCGGTCGCGCGCGTTCCGTCCGGCTTTTTGATCGAGGTCGCGGCGCGCACGAAGTCGTCGCTGGCCGCGTCATAGGTGAACAGGGTCGCCGCCTGACCCGATACGCGCGCCATCTGATCGACGAGGTCGTTCGCCGAGGCTTCGGGCAACTGATCCAGCGTCACCTTCCTGACATTGCCATCCGGCGTCCAATCCACGAGCGCGTCGCCAAACTGGCCCTGCAGGATAGACGCGTCGATGCGCATGGCGGCGTTCTGAAAGCGGATCGCGGTGCGGGTGGCGTCCGCCTGAACCTGAAAACTGACCACGACGATCAGGGCCGCAGCCGTCAGCCCTACAAGCGCGACGGTTAAAAGCCCGATCAGATGGGCAAGCCGGATGCGGGCAAACAGGGCGTTCATGTTCAGACGATCCTCAAAAACTATGCTGCACTGCTTCCATTTGCTGCCCGATGAGGCTTAATGGCGGTTTAATATCCGGGGCCGCTTCCCTGGCGTTAAAGCTTGGAACTCAAGTAAATCAGAGATTTGCATTGGGTTGTGTCATAAAAAATTCACAATTCAGAGGTGAATTCTCGGCGTCCGTGGCGCTGGTTGGACTTTCGCGCCCGCTTCCTGTATAGGACGCGGCTTCTCCGCAAATTGAGTATCCCGCTGTGGCCCATACGCTTGACCTGTCTGCAAAGCCTTCTTCGTCGCCTGTGAACATTACGGGCCTGACGCGCGAGGGGCTGGTCGAGGCGCTGATCGCGTCGGGAAGCGTGGAGCCGCGCAAGGCGAAGATGCGGATGCAACAGGTCTGGCGCTGGATTCACCATTACGGCGTCACCGATTTCGACCTGATGACCGATATCGCCAAGGATCAGCGGGCGCTGTTTAAGGACCACTTTACTTTGGCGCGGCCTGAGATCGTCGAGCGGCAGATTTCGCGCGACGGCACGCGCAAATATCTGATCCGCATGGCCCCCGGCATCGAGGTCGAGAGCGTCTATATTCCCGATGTCGGCCGGGCGGGCGCCCTGTGCGTGTCGTCGCAGGTCGGTTGCACGCTCAACTGCTCGTTCTGCCACACCGGCACGCAGAAGCTGGTGCGCAATCTGACCGCCGCCGAAATCGTGGCGCAGGTGCAGGTGGCGCGCGACGATCTGGGCGAATGGCCGTCGCCCAAGGAAGACCGCCGCCTGAGCAATATCGTCTTCATGGGCATGGGCGAGCCGCTCTATAATCTCGACAATGTCGCCGATGCGATCGCCATCATTTCCGACCATGAAGGCATCGCCCTGTCGCGCCGCCGCATCACGGTTTCGACCTCCGGCGTCGTGCCGGAACTGCCAGCTCTGGGCGAGCGCACGGCGGCCATGCTGGCGATCAGCCTGCACGCCACGAATGATGATTTGCGCGATGTGCTGGTGCCGCTCAACAAGAAGTATCCGATTGAACAGTTGATGGCGGGCATCCGCGCCTATCCGGGCCTGTCCAATGCGCGCCGCGTGACGTTTGAATATGTCATGCTCAAGGGCGTCAATGACTCACCCGCCGAGGCGCGTGAGCTGATCCGCCTTTTGAAGGGCATACCGGCCAAGATCAATCTGATCCCGTTCAATCCGTGGCCGGGGACGGATTATCAGTGTTCGGACTGGAAGACGATCGAGGCCTTCGCCGCCATTCTCAACAAGGCCGGTTACGCCTCGCCGATCCGCACGCCGCGCGGGCGCGACATTCTGGCGGCGTGTGGTCAGCTCAAGTCCGAGAGCGAGAAGAAGCGCGCCAGCGTCGTGCGCCGTGAAGCCAAAGCGGCGGCGGAAGTTGCCGCTGAGACTGCTTCAGAACAGGACACGGGCGAGGCTGAAGACCATCTGCCCTATGCGCACCTTGCGGCGGGCATGATCGGCTAACCCTTTACCGCTAAGGGGTTTGCGTCTGTCATAATAAATTTATCCACAGGCGTCGCGGGTGGACTTGATCTTGCACAGGGTCTGCTCCAAGACTGTCGCCGTCCCGCAAACGGCGCATGGTTCGCGTGACCCAGGGGTAAGTGATGACGTCGGATTTCAACTTTAATTTCCTGTCGCCCGAAGTGCTGCGCCCGGAAATGCAGGCCTTCGCCGCCGGTTTTCCGGTGACCCTGCTGCATGCGGGCGTGACCCTGCTGCTGCTGCTGATCGGCGCCACCATCTATTCCATCCTGACCCCCTATAAGGAAATCCATCAGATCCGCGAGGGTAATTCCGCCGCCGCCGTCGCCTATGGCGGGGTGATCATCGGTCTGGCGATTCCGCTGGCGGCGTCGATGGCGGCCTCGACGAGTTTGCGCGAAATTCTGCTGTGGGGCGGGGCGACCATCATCCTGCAACTGTTCGTCTTCCGTCTGGTCGATTTCCTGCTCACCGGCCTGCCCGCGCGCATCAATGAGGGCGAGGTGTCGGCGGCGGTGCTGCTGGTCGCGGCCAAGCTGGCGGCGGCTCTGGTGCTGGCCGCGGCGGTGGCGGGCTAGAGATGAAGGCCGACTGGCTTCTTTATGGCGCGGCGCTGATCGCCCTGGTGGCGGTTCCCGGCAAGTGGCATGAGCGCTCCGACGCGCCGCCCGCGCCGCCGCCGCCGGGCATTGGCGAGATGTCGCTGTTCGCCACCTATACTCCGTTCAACGCCATGTCGATCATCAACCTGCCGGTCGACAACACCAAGGTGATGACCGGCACGGCCTTTTCGGTCGCGAAGTCCGGCGAGTGGATCGTGGCCAGCGCCTCGGTGCGCGACTGCACGCATCCGTTTATCAATATCGGCGGCAATCTGGCCGCGCCGATGACGGTGAAAGCCATCAAGGGCGTCGATAATTATGTGATGGGCGTGACCGACGGCGCCGGGCGTCCGCTGCCTCTGGTCGATCCGAAGGATGTCAAGCCGGGCATGCGCGCCTTCATGCCGGGTTTTCCCGGCGGCGTGGTCGGCGAGGCGACGGCGCGGCTGATCGGTCAGACCCTGATCGAGCGCTCCAAACGCGGCGGGCATAATGAAACCGTGCTGGCCTGGGCCAAGGCGGGCCAGACGCACGACCTCAAGGGCGATCTGAATCAGCTTCTCGGCGGTCCGGCCATTGACGATACGTCGCGCGTGGTCGGGATCACCCTGAAGGAATCGCCGCGCCGGGGCCGCATCTACACCTCGACGCCGCAGACCGTGCTGGCCATCGCCAATCCGCCCGAGCGCACGCCGGACTATGAGTCCGAAGCTATCGTCACCAAGCGCAATTACGGCATTGTGGCGGATACGCTAAGGCGTGAATACCGGGTGGCTCAGGTGGGCTGCATCAAGTCGTAACGGCTTAAAATTACACATTTATACACACTTTTATTGCAAACGACGACTCCCGCAGCTATGATGCGCTGGGGGGACAAGAAGATGAAAAGCCGTGAGGTTATTCGGAAACTTGAGGCGAACGGATGGAAAGAGGTTCGCCAGTCAGGGAGCCATAAACAATTTCGCCACCCGGACATCAAAGGCGTGGTGACGGTCCCGCACCCCAAGGCTGACCTGCCCACCGGCACATTGAAGAGCATAGAGAAACAGAGCGGATTGAGTCTCAGATAGGATACCGGCCGATGACGAATCTTTATTTTCCAGCCATTATCGAGCGCGGCGTCGAAGGGTTTGGCGTTTTTTTTCCTGACCTGCCCGGTTGCGTCAGCGCAGGGGCCACGCTTCAGGCGACGGCGCGCCAGGCGGAAGAAGCCTTGTTCCTGCACCTGTCCGGCATGGCCGAGGACGGGGAGCCTGTTCCGACTCCGTCTGATATGGACGCCATTGAACGCGACCCGGATATTGACGAGGTCTGCCGCATTCTGGTCCGCGCTGAATTGCCGGGTCGCAAGGTGCGGGTCAATATCATGATGGACGAGGACGTGCTGGCGGCGATCGAGCGCGTCGCCGACAACCGGTCGCAGTTTCTCAACGATGCGGCCAGGGCCGCGCTGGCGGCGCGTCGGGCGGCATGACCCGCAATGCGCTCGATCCCGAACATCTCGCCCACCTGGCCGTTGCCGATCCGCGTCTGTCGCATCTGTGCGCACGGTTTGCGCATATCCAGTATCGCCTGAGGCCCGGCGGGTTCGAGGCGCTGCTGCGGCTGATCGTCGAACAGCAATTGTCGGTCAAGGCGGCGGATACGATTCTGGCGCGCGTTGTGGCGGGGGTGGGGGAGCTGACGCCGCAGACGGTGCGCGATCACCCCGACGAGGCGCTGCGGTCCTATGGCCTGTCGCGGCCCAAGATCGCCTATATGAAGGCGCTGGCCGAGGCGATATTGCGCGGCGAGTTCGATGCGGCGTCCCTGCTGGTCATGGATATCGAGACGGCGGCGCAGACGCTTTTAAAGCTCAAAGGCATAGGCCGCTGGACCGCCGAGGTTTATCTGATGTTTTCCGAAGGCAGGCTCGACCTGTTTCCGGTCGGGGACGTGGCCCTGCGTGAAGCGGTCGGCTGGCTGGATGGGCTGGAGGCGCGCCCGGATGAAAGCTATTGCGCGGAGCGGGCCTTGCTGTGGTCGCCGTATCGGTCGGTGGCGGCGCACCTGCTCTGGGCGTGGTATGGCGCGGTGAAGCGCGGCGAGATGGGCCGCGAGTTCAGCGCGTCTGTTTGAGCCAGGCGATCAGGTCGCGCCGGTCCTGGGCGTCGTTCATCCCCCAAAAGCCCATGCGCGTGCCCGGAACCGCCTTGCCGGGCGAGGCCAGAAACGCATTGAGCGTAGCGTCATCCCAGGTCTGACCATAGGCGCGCAGGGCGGGGCTGTAGTCATACCCCGGCAGGCTGCCAGCCTTTCGTCCGTACACGGAATAAAGGCTTGGGCCGAAGACGGTGACGTTCTTTTGCAGGGAATGGCAGCCTGCGCAGGCGGCGAACTGGCGCTGGCCGTTGGCGAGGTCGGGCGCGTGCAGGGCGGCGGGTTTCGGCTGGCAGGCGGTCAGGACGAGCAGCAGCGGCAGAAGGCGCTTCATGCGACCTCCAGCGCGTCGCCGAGGCGGATCAGGCCGCCTTCCAGCACCCGCGCCGTGACGCCGCCGTGGCCGCGCACGGCGTTGTAGCCGCCGGGACCGAAGGTCTCTTCCATGCGGGAACAGGGGTGACATTCGCCGGTGGTCTGCAACAGGGCGCCGCCGAGCCGGAAACGCTTGTCCTTGAGCGCCAGCAGATTGACGCCGGACACGACGATATTGCGGCGAAGCTGGTCCGGCGCGACGGTTTCTAAGCCGAGAAACTCGGCGATGGCGGCAAGGTCAGACGCGCCGATCAGAGTCAGGTGGCGTTCGCCGGAACGACCACTGTAGCGATCGCCGATCAGGCCGTTGTCGGGGGTGAGCGTGGCTTCATCTCGCGGCTGCATGGCGGCGCGGCGGGCGGGACGCACGCCAATCCACGCGATGCGACCGGGGCGCATCGGCGCGTTGATCAGTTGAGCGAGCGGCGAGCCGGGCTTGAGCATGACGCGTCATAGCGCGCCAGCCGCCGCGACCGCCAGCTATTTTTCCTTGACTGTCTTGACCGTATTGCCCGGCGCGGCTTCGACATCGGGCTTCAGCGCGTGCTGGTTGGCGTCCTTGGGGACGTCGAGCTTGTGGTCTTTTTCCGGGTGGAAATATTCCTTGTCCTCGCCGGCCTGATTGAGCTGGTCGGGCGAAAACACCTTCTGGCCTTCATGAACGGGATTGGGCATGGGAGCGCCTCCTTTATGGCGTTCAGTATAACGCCGGGTGGATAAGAGACGGGTTCGGATAGTGGCAGGGGAGGCAAGGGCGCGATAAGTTCTTGCGCAATAAATCTACATATGTATATTTAGCGCATGACACGCTCACGACGCCTATCGGATCAGGCTATAAATGTGCTGGCTGTGCTTCATCGTCATCGTGACGACTGGAGTTATGGGCTGGAGATTTCAGGCGAGACCGGCCTTAAATCGGGCAGCCTGTACCCGCTGCTGATCCGGCTGCACGAGCGCGGCCTGCTCGAAAGCCAGTGGTTGGCGCCGCAGCGCCCTGGGCGTCCGGCCCGCCACGGCTATCGGTTGACTAACGCCGGACGCGAAGCCCTTGCCGCGAACCGTCGTCAGGCGACCGCTTTATCGTTCACACCCAAGGAGGCCTGAATGCGCCTGTCGTTCCTGCTGATGCGCTTAGCCTTTGTCATCACGCCGTCAGCACGAGCTGAATGGCGCGCCGCCATGCAGGCGGAATATCAGGTCATGGATCGAGGAAGACTTTCGTGGTCGCTGGGCTGCCTAATGACGGCGACAGGCTGGCGGATGAAGTCGGGCACGGGATATCTGATGGGCGTGGTGTCGGCTTTCATTGTGACGGCTTTCATTTTGAATCCGGTGAGCCTCATACTGCTCATGCTACATTCGCGTCATGAGCCTGTCTGGCGACCACTGATTTACGTCGTGGCCGATATGCCGACCGTGCTTGCCTGTATGGCTCTCAGTCTGTGGAGGCCGCGCTACGGATATGTCAGCGCCGTGCTGATGACGGGACTTTTCTTTACTTCAACCTATGGACTCGCCTTGCTGGCAGGCAGGACGTTCAGCTATCTGCATTTCAATGATATGCCGCCGGTTATCGGCGAACTGCTGTTTTTAGGAATCTGCATGACCGCGGCGTTCATGGGCCGGGCTCTGCATTGGGGCCTGTTCCGCCGTGGCGCGTCCGCCACCCTTTGACTTTTACCCGGCGAGGCCTTATCGGCTGCGGCCATGAGCAATACGCCTGAGACCGAAGCGCCGCGGCGCAGAACCTTCGCCATTATCTCGCACCCGGACGCCGGTAAGACGACCCTGACCGAGCATCTGCTGCTGGCGGGCGGGTCGATCCGGGCCGCCGGGCAGGTGCGGGCGCGCGGCGAGAACCGGCGCACGCGCTCGGACTGGATGAAGATCGAGCGCGAGCGCGGCATTTCGGTGTCGTCCTCGGTCATGACCTTCGAGCATGACGACAAGATGTTCAATCTGCTGGACACGCCGGGCCACGAGGACTTTTCCGAAGACACCTACCGCACCCTGACCGCCGCCGACGCGGCCATCATGGTGCTGGACGCCGCCAAGGGCATCGAGCCGCAGACGCTCAAACTGTTCGAGGTGTGCCGCCTGCGCGACATTCCGATCATCACCTTCATCAACAAGATGGACCGCGAGGCTGAAGACCCGCTGGCCCTGCTCGACGAGGTGGCGGCCAAGCTGCAACTGGACCCGTCGCCGCTCTACTGGCCCGCCGGGTCCGGCAACCGTTTCCGGGGGATGGTCGAATTGGCGTCGGGGCAATTCTATCCGTTCACGCGCCGCGAGTCGGGCGCGGAGTACGATCAGGGCCATGACGGTCCGGCTTCGCTGAACGACGCGGTGACAAACGGCTGGCTCGACGCCGCGGAAAGCGACGAATTGCAGGAGACGGCGGAGCTGATCTCGGCGGGTTTCAAGCCGTTCGATGTCGAAAGCTTCCTCGAAGGCCATATGACGCCGGTGATTTTCGGCTCGGCCCTGCGCCACTATGGCGTCAATCAGCTTCTGGCCGCCATTGCGGCTTACGCGCCCGCGCCGAAGACAATCGCAGCCACGCGCGGCGGGACCGAGGCCGAAATCGAGCCGACCGAAAAGGAGGTCACCGGCTTTGTGTTCAAGGTGCAGGCCAATATGGACCCGAACCACCGCGACCGCATCGCCATGCTGAAACTGACCTCCGGCAAGTTCACGCGCGGCATGAAGCTCAAGGTTCAGAACACTGGCAAGCAGATTTCGGTCAATGCGCCGATCATGTTCTTCGCTTCGGACCGCGAACTGGCGGAAAACGCCTTTGGCGGCGACGTGATCGGCATTCCGAACCACGGCGTGCTGCGCGTCGGGGATTCCCTGTCGGAAAGCGGTCTGGTGCGTTTTGCGGGCCTGCCCAACTTCGCGCCGGAAATCCTGCAACGGGTGCGCGTCAAGGATCCGCTCAAGGCCAAGCACCTGAAAAAGGCGCTGGAATCGCTGGCCGAGGAGGGGGTGACTCAATTGTTTCGTCCGTCGATCGGGGCGGATTTCATTGTCGGGGCGGTGGGCCAGCTTCAGTTCGAGGTCATGGCCGACCGGCTGGCCAATGAATACGGACTGGAATGCCAGTTCGAGCCGTCGCCTTACGCCGAGGCGCGCTGGCTGGGCGGCGAGGCGGCGAAGATTGAGGACTTCGCGGGCAAGTACCGCGCGCAGATGGGCGCCGATATCGACGAGGCGCCGGTGTTTTTGGGCAAGTCCGGCTGGGAGATCAACTATGTGGCGGAGCGCTTCCCGGAGGTAAAATTCCTGCGGACGAAGGAGCGGGCCTAAACCGCTTTAATCTGCGCTCGTACTGGATCATGCCGATGAACAGGCAGACGATCTGCGCCCAGCCCGCCCATACGCCCAGCATGGTGACATAGGCGTAGCCGTTCAGATGGATCGCCTTACCGACGAAAACCGTGACCACCTCATTGATCTGGCAGGCGGCGGCGAAGGCGATCCAGAGGCGGCGGTCGTACAGGCTGAGCAGCAAAAAGCCGATCAGGGTCGCGATATCGAGCAGGACGAAAGCGATATTGGGGCCGTGATGTCCGCTCTGGGCCACGGCGCTCAAAATCCAGCCGCTGCCCATAATGCCCGCATACATCTGCTCGCTGCGTCCGCCGCGCCACAGCGCCCACAGACAGACCAGAAAGGCGGCCAGTTCGCTGCTGCCGACCCAGAATAGCCAGATGATATAGTCGCGATGTCCGTACATGATGTCTTTTCTGTATGCGGGCGGGTGTTACGCCGCCGGTTCGCGCCTATTTAAGGGGGCGGGCTGGGCGACAGCAAGACAGGAGCATCATTATGAACGCATCGGCAGCGGGACAATTTGCGATTGGCGGCGATCTGAAGGTCAACCGCCTCGGCTATGGCGCCATGCGCATCACCGGGCCGGGCGTCTGGGGGCCGCCGCACGACCGGGCCGAGGCGATCCGCACCTTGAAGCGCCTGCCGGAGCTGGGGGTCGATTTTATCGACACGGCGGACTCCTACGGGCCGGACGTGTCCGAGCAACTGATCCGCGAGGCGCTGCATCCCTATGACGGCCTCATTATCGCGACCAAGGGCGGACTGACGCGCAAGGGGCCGAATATCTGGATTCCGAATGGCGATCCCGACTATCTGATCAGACAGGCGCATAAGAGCCGCGAGCAGTTGGGCGTCGAGCGCATCGACCTGTGGCAGTTGCACCGCATCGACCCGAAGACGCCGCGCGACGAACAGTTTGCGGCGGTCAAGACGCTGCTGGACGACGGCGTGATCCGCCATGCGGGCCTGTCGGAAGTGTCGGTGGAGGAGATCGAGGCGGCGCGCAAGGTCTTTCCGGTCGCCACCGTGCAGAACAAGTACAATCTGGTCGAACGCCAGAGCGAGGCCGTGCTCGACTATTGCGAGGCGAACGGCATCGGCTTTATCCCGTGGTATCCGCTGGCGGCGGGCGAGCTGGCGCGGCCCGGCGGCGCGGTCGATACGATCGCGCAGACCTACAACGCCACGGCGGGCCAGATCGCCCTGGCCTGGGTGCTGAAGCGTTCAAAGGTCATGCTGCCCATCCCCGGCACAAGCAAGGTCAGGCATCTGGAGGAAAATGTCGCGGCGGCGGAGATTGCGCTCAGCGACGCGGATTTCGCCGCGCTGGATAAGGCGGGGCGCGGTTAGGGCTTAGGCGATGCGGCGCGCGGGCGTGGCGACGGCCTGGTTCTTGACGTACAGGCCGCGCATGCCCGGCATGGGCTTGAAGGCGTCGGTAATGCCCAGCACGGTCTCCGCCGCGCCGAGCAGCAGATAGCCGTCGTCGGGCAGAAGCGTCGCCATCTGCTCCAGTACGCGCTTCTTGGTTTCCAGATCGAAATAGATCAGCACATTGCGGCAGTAGATCACATCCTGACGACCGATCATGCGCAGATCGTCGAGCAGGTTCATCTTCTTATAGCGCACCGAGGCGCGTATCTTGGGCGAGATGCGCCACATCTCATCGACCTTCTCGAAATGCTTGACCATCATGGTGATGGGCAGGCCGCGCTGCACTTCGAACTGGGTGTAGAGGCCGGCTTGCGCCTTTTCCAGGCAGCGGTCGGAAATGTCAGTGGCCAGAATATCGAGCGTGACGCGCGGATACTGCATGCGCAGCTCGTCCATCAGCATGGCCAGCGAATAGGGCTCCTGACCGGTCGAGCAGGCCGCGCACCACACCTTGATCTCGCCGTTCAGGCGCGACTTGGCCAAAGCTGGCAAGACGTCGGACTTGAACTGGTCGAACGGGGTCTTGTCGCGGAAGAAGAAGGTCTCATTGGTCGTCATCGCGTCGGTGACGGCGGTCATCAGCTTTTCGTCGCGCTTGGCGCGCAGCGAGGTCAAAAGCGCGGCGACATTGGAGAAGCCTTCGCGGCGGGCGACGGGCGATAACCGGCTTTCGATCAGATAGGTCTTGTCGGCGCCGAGGATCAGACCTGAGCGCGCCTTGAGCGTCGAAGCAAGGTGGTCGATATCTTCAGGGCTCATTGCGGGCGTTCTCCTCGTGCGAAGGCCTTGCAGGCCGCCGACAGGGCAGGGATGGGTTTTATGAGTTCGGCAAGGCCCGCCTCGGCGACGGCGCCGGGCATGCCCCAGACGACGCTGGTGGCTTCGTCCTGCGCCAAGACGCTGGCGTTGACATCGACAAGCGCCTTGGCGCCGTCGCGGCCGTCATGGCCCATGCCGGTCAGCACGACGCCAAGCGCGTGATTGCCGTAGATGTCAGCGGCGGAGCGGAACAGGGGATCGACCGCCGGGCGGCACCAGTTGATCTGCGGCCCCTGATCCAGCTTTATCGTCGGCAGGCCCAGCGGGCCTTTGACGGTCATGTGCCAGTCGCCGGGCGCAATATAGATTGTGCGCGATTCGATATTCATGCCGTCCTTCGCCTCGACAACCCTTTGCGGCAGGGCCTTGTCGAGATGTTCGGCCAGGATGGCGGTGAAGGTGGCCGGCATGTGCTGCACGATCAGGACCGGCAGCTTCCAGTCCGGGCCGAGGCCCATCAGGAAGTTGCGCAGGGCGGGCGGGCCGCCGGTCGAGGCGCCGACGAACAGGGCGTCGATGCGCTTGGGGCCGGTGCTGCGCGGACGCAAAACCACCGGCGCGGCGGGCGCGGCGACCGGGCGCGGGGCGGGCGTGAAGGCCGATGGCGCAGACGCGGGACGCTCCAGCGTCGCGGGCTTTTCGGGCGCGGGCGCAGCGGCCCCCGGCGGGGTCGGCCACTGCCGCGTGCGACCGCACAGCGCGCGGATCTTGGTCAGAAGTTCGGTGCGGAAGCCGTCGGCGCCGCCGATGCGCGTCGAATCGGGCTTGGGGATATAGTCCGCGGCGCCCAGCTCCAGAGCGCGGATGGTGACATTGGCCCCGCGCGTCGTCAGGGTCGAGGCCATCAGCACCTTCAGCCCCGGCTTGGCGGCCAGCAGCTTGGGCAGGGCTTCGAGCCCACCCATATTCGGCATCTCGATGTCGAGGATCAGCACGTCCGGCTGAATTTCGCGCACCTTTTCGACGCCCTTGGCGCCGTCGATGGCCAGACCCGCCAGAACCATGTCCGGCTCCTGTTCAAGCCAGCGCGAGATCAGGCCGCGCACGACCGCCGAATCGTCGACGATCATGACCTTGAGCGGTCTTAAAGAGGCGGCGGTGTGCGGATTAAGCGCCATGCGGAACAGCCCGGTACTGGGGTTTAAATAAGGCCGACTTCCGAGAACTTGGCTTCCAGGATCTCGCCGTCAAAAGGCTTCATAATGTATTCCGACGCGCCTTCGGTCAGGGCTTCGGTGATGTGGGCCAGGTCGTTTTCGGTGGTGCAGAACACCACGACGGGCGATTTGCCGCCATCCTCCTTGCGCAACTGGCGCAGGAAGGTGATGCCGTCCATGACCGGCATGTTCCAGTCGAGCAGGATGGCCGAGGGCATTTTTTCCTTGCACGCCTTGAGCGCCTCAAGGCCGTCCCCGGCTTCGGAGACTTCAAAGGACAGGTTTTCCAGGATGCGGCGGGCGACCTTGCGGATCACGCGGCTATCATCGACGACGAGACAGGTTTTCATCCTGTTTTATTCCTTAGGATACAAAAATCAGGCCGCCTTCAGATGCGAATTGTCCAGCAGCGTATGCGGGTCCAACACTATCAGAAGTTCCTTTTCCAATTGATAAACGCCGACAATAATATCGCTCCAGCGCGGCGGCAGATTGCCGGGCGCGGCGTGGAACTTTTCGTCGTCCAGTTTCAGCACCTCATCGACCGAATCGATGACCAGACCGTAGGAATCGCCCTGCACCTCAAGCCCGATGGCCAGCGGCTCCGGCGCGTCGGCGGGGCGCGGCGGCAGGCCGAGGCGCTGACGCGCGCAGACGGCGGTGACGATGCGGCCGCGCAGGTTCAGAACGCCCGCGATTTCGGAGCGCGAGAGCGGCACGGGCGTCAGCCCGCGCGGATGGAAGACGTCGTGGACGCGGGCGGCGTCCACCCCGAACAACTGACCGCCGACGCGGAGGGTCACATAATCACGCAGGCTCATGCCACGGCCCTTTCACTGGAGGCGCCCGGCTTGCGCTGATGCTCGGCCAGACCTTGCAGATGGTAGTAATCGACATCGAGGATTTCGCAGGCGCGGCTGGACACCACCGCCGTGCCGCGCACGCCGGGGCGGTCCGCCGACAGTTCGATCTGCAGGCGGTCCTCGACGACATCGACGATCTCATCGACGGCCAGGCCCATCGCATAGCCTTCGCCGGTGAAGACCAGCAGCGGCTGAATGCCCTCGCTCATAATGTCGTGGACGCCGTTGAGCCCCAGGATCGGCATCAGCTTGCCGCGATATTGCAGAGCGGCGCGGCCGTCCATACGCTCGATCTTTTCGACCTCGACGTGTTCGAGGCGGGTGATATGCTCCAGCTCGACCGCCTTGGGCGCGCCGCTTCCGGCCTTGAACAGGAGCATGGCGACCTTGGCGGAATCGCCGGTCTCGACGACCTCCTCGCCATCCTCGGCCTGCTTTTCCTCCAGCATATTGCCCGCGCGCTCGGAAAGCGCGTTCGGATCGAGGATCAGCACGACGCTGCCGTCGCCCAGAATGGTGGCGCCGGAGAAGACATCGACGTCGCGCAGGATGGTGGCCAGCGGTTTGACGACGATTTCCTCGGTGTCGAGCACGTCCGCGACCACGAGGCCGTAGCGGCGCTCGCCGACCTGGATGACCATGACGAAGGTGGCGTCCTCATCGACAGCGGCTTCGAGTTGCAGGGTCGGGCCAAGCTGCACCAGCGGCAGAAGCTTGTCGCGCAGGCGCAGGACCAGCGAGTCGTTGATCTTTTCGATGCGGTGTTCGGCGTTGGCGCCGGTGCGCAACAGCTCCAGCACCGAGGTCTGCGGCACGGCGAACTTCTGCCCGCCCGCGCCGACGATCAGGGCCGAAACGATGGCCAGGGTCAGCGGAATTTTGATGGTGAAGGTGGTGCCCTGGCCGACAATGGAGGTCAGGTCGATCTGGCCGCCGATCTGCTCGATATTGGTGCGCACCACGTCCATGCCGACGCCGCGGCCCGACAGGTTGGTCACCTTGGCGGCGGTCGAGAAGCCGGGGGCGAAGATGAAGCGATGAATCTGCTGATCGCTCATGCCCTCGACTTCGCTGCGCGAGGCCAGGCCCTTTTCGATGATCTTTTCGCGGATGCGGCCCGTATTCAGGCCGCGCCCGTTATCGGAGATGCGGATGACGATGTAGCCGCCTTCGTGGAAGGCCGCCAGCTTGATCTGGCCGTTGGCGGGCTTGCCGAGCTGGACGCGCTCATCGGTCGATTCCAGGCCGTGGTCGGCGGAGTTGCGCACCATATGGGTGAGCGGATCGCGGATCAGCTCCAGCACCTGACGGTCAAGCTCGGTGCCTTCGCCCTCCATGACCAGGTCGATCTTCTTGCCCAGTTCGTAGGACAGGTCGCGCACCAGGCGCGGCAGCTTCTTCCACGCCGCGCCGATCGGCTGCATGCGCGTCTTCATCACGCTGTCCTGCAATTCGCCGGTCAGGGTCGAAAGGCGCTGCAACGGCGTGGCGAAGGCGGAGTCTTCGCGGTTTCTGGAAATCTGGAGCAGTTGGTTGCGGGTCAGCACCATTTCCGACACCAGGGTCATCAGCCCTTCCAGCACGTCGACCGAGACGCGGATCGACTGGGTGGTGGCGATGCCCTGCGGATCGTCGCTCATCGCCATCGGGGCGGCTTCGGGCTTCGGCGCGGGCGCAGCGGCCTTGACCGGCTCCGGCGCCTTTTCGACGACGGGTTCGGGCTTGGATTCGGTCCTGGGTTCGGGCTTGGGCTCGGTCTTGAGTTCGGCGGCGGGCGCCGGTTCGTCCATCCAGTCGGGCGCCTCGGCGGCGGCGAAGGCGGCTTCGAGATCGGCTTCGGAGACTTCGCCGGGGCGCAAGGTCCGGCCCGTCGCCGGATCGACATCGCCCGGTTTCAGGCCAGCAGCGCCATCCGTAGCGTCTTCGGGTCCGTCGGCGGCGGCGAAGGCGGCCTCCAGCTCGGCTTCGGAGACTTCGCCGACGCGAAGCACGCGGCCCGTGGCCGGATCGACGTCGCCCGCCTGCAAGGTGGCGGCGGCTTCTGCGGCGGCGGCGGTGGACAGGGCGGGAATGTTCAGTTCGGCGGGCTCGATCTCGCCGCCGATCGGACGGTCCGGCACATCGACCTTCTGCACGGCGCCCAGATCGACCGCCTGACCTTCGGCCATGGCTTCGAGCTGCGCAATCAGATCGTGATCGTCGCCGTCCGGTTCATTGCCGGTGGCTTCCAGACCCGCCAGGATCACCTTGATGCGGTCGATCGAGTGCAGCACCAGGGTCACGGCGTCGGGCGTGACCTCCAGCTTGCCGTCGCGGAAGCGGCCCAGCAGGGTCTCGCCCGCATGCGCCACCGCTTCGAGGCGGCCAAGGCCCAGAAAGCCGCAGGTGCCCTTGATGGTGTGGACCAGCCGGAAAATATTGTCGAGCGTCTTGCGCTCATTCGGATTGGCCTCGAACTTCACCAGTTCGGAATCGACCACCTCAAGACTTTCGGCGGTCTCCGTCAGGAATTCGGCAATTAGATCGTCCACAGCGCAACCCCGTACTCATGGCTCGTTGAAGGCCTGACCGCAGATACACGTGTCGCAGATACACGACGGGCGGGCCTGTTCCGGCTCACTATCACGGGGTTTGGTTAAGAGAGGGTTGGCAAGATATTGACAAAATCTGAAAATCTTACCGTTTGCAGCGTTTTCGTGAAAAACGCTGAGTTTGACGCGCTGCGGTTTAATGTCGCAGCGCATCCGGCGCGCCGTTTCGGGCGTGTTTTTCGGGAAAATGCGTTTGCGATCAGGCCGGAAGGCGGATGGTGAAGCTCAACGCGTCGGGCTCGGAGACGAAGTCGAGCTGTCCCCTGGCCTCATGCACGACGCTGTAGAGCCAGTGCGGCTGAATCCACTGGCCGGACAGGCCGTCGCCCAGCGGCAGACCTTTCAGCCCTTCTATGGCTTCGGGCTTGAGACGCGCGCGCGCGCCCTTGGCGTCGGCTCTCAGAATCAGGGCGTCGTCCTCATGTGCGGCGTTCAAGGTCGCCACGCCGCCGACCGGCAGCGAATTGCCCGCGATCAGGCCGAGATTGAGCAGGGCGCGCGCGGCGGGTTTGGAAAAAACCTCGTCGCCCGGAATGTCGAAGACCAGTTCGGCGCGCATGGTCGCAAACACGTCGTCGAGAATTTTCTGCAATTGCGCGCCATTGAACGATTCCGCCGAGGTCGCCGCGCCGAAGGCGACGCGCGCGAAATGCACCAGGGTCACCATCTTTTTCGCCGAGGCCGAGATCAGGTTGAGCGCCTCCTGACGCATATCCTGCGCCGACGGGTCTTCGAGCAGGTCGAGACCGGAAATGATCGCGCCCGCCGGGGAGATGAAATCGTGGCACAGCTTGGCGACCAGTTGCGTGGCCAGTTCGTGCGCGCCCATTTCAAGACCCTGCTCAGACGTCTGGTCCTGCGTTGACGTTTCCGTTTGAGCCAGAGGGGAAGCCAGAGGGGAGGCCAGATCGTCCATGTTCATATCGGTCCTGTGTTTAGCGCGGCTTATCTTTAATGTGAGGTGATTTGCCTTAAACTTGAAGCCAAGACGTAATAATATCCTTTAAGAAGGCGTTAATGCGGAATAAGCCTTATGCCGCCTGCGCCGCAAGCGCCGGTTCCATAATAAAAGACCCACATCGGAGACAGCTCATGACAGACACGCCCCGTTTCGCCCGCGCCGGTCGCGGCAAGATCTTCGATTCGATCCTCGACACCATGGGCGACACGCCGCTGGTGCGTCTGCCGCGCCTGTCCGCGGCCATGGGCGGCGAAAAAGGTCTTGGGGCCACCGTGCTGGCCAAGCTGGAATTCTTCAACCCGCTGGCCTCGGTCAAGGATCGTATCGGCATCGCCATGATCGAAGCCGCTGAGCAGGCGGGCAAGCTCAAGCCCGGCGGGACCATTATCGAGGCGACCTCCGGCAATACCGGCATCGCCCTGGCCTTCGTCTCCGCCGCCAAGGGCTATAAGTGCATCCTGTGCATGCCCGAATCCATGTCGATCGAGCGCCGCAAGATGCTGCTGCTGCTCGGCGCCCGGCTTGAGCTGACCCCGGCGGAGAAGGGGATGCGCGGCGCCATCAACCGCGCGCAGGAATTGCTGGCCGAGACGCCGGGCGCGATCATTCCGGCTCAGTTCGAGAATGCCGCCAATCCCTATATTCACCGCATCTCGACCGCCGAGGAAATCTGGAACGACACCGACGGCGCGGTCGATGTCGTCGTCTCCGGCGTCGGCACCGGCGGGACGATTTCCGGCGTCGGCGAGGTGCTGAAGGCCAGGAAGCCGTCTGTGAAGATGATCGCCATTGAGCCGGATTCCTCGCCCATCCTGTCGGGCGGCGAGCCGGGACCGCACAAGATTCAGGGCATTGGCGCCGGTTTCGTGCCCGCCATTCTCGACCGCGCGGTGATCGACGGCGTCGAAACCGTCTCCAGCGAAGCCGCCTTCGCCATGGCGCGCAAATCGGCCAGTCTGGAAGGCCTGCCGGTCGGCATCTCGTCCGGCGCGGCGCTGGAAGTCGCCTTCCGCCTGGCGGCGCGGGACGAGTATGCGGGCAAGACCATCGTGGCGATTATTCCGTCCTTCGCCGAGCGTTATCTGTCAACCGCCTTGTTCGAGAACCTGTAAAGGCGCCTCAGCCGGTTATTATATTTGCGCTTTCGCGCTAAATCGCCGCGTTAATCAAAACTCACCAAAGATTAACGGATGGCGGGCAAGATCGCGTTCATGTCGAATCACGCCGCGTCCGCTGCTGTCCGCGCCGAGCCCGATACGGGTGCGGAGGGCGGCGCCGTGACGGAGGCGTCCGGTTCCGAGGCGCCGCCGAAACGACAGGCGCGCACCACGCTGACCCGTCGTCTGGCCGACGTGGTCTGCCTGCCGGAAAGCCGCATCAACGCCTTTGAGCGCGCGGTGACCTCCGACCTGCTGGTCGAGATGCTGGCCGCCGCCGATCTGGCCGAGCGCGTGCGCGCCGCGCGCCGCATCAGCATCCTGTCCGAGCCGCCCTGGTCGTTGGTGCGTCTGCTGATCGTCGATGCGCCGGAGGCGGCGCGCTGCCTGATCGAGGACTGCGAAGCGCTCAGCGACGCCGATCTGCACTATTGCGTCAAACATGGCGAAGAGGCGCACCATCTGCTGCTGGCCGCGCGCAAGGATCTGCCGCCGCTGATCGCGGAAAGCCTGGTCGAGAGCGGCGGCCCCGCCGTTATTGAAATCCTGCTGAAAAACATGCGCGCGCGCCTGTCCCAGCCCGCCATTGAAGCGGTCGCCGCCCTGAGTCAGGCGCATACGCATCTGATCCCGTTGTTGTTGAAGCGTTCTGAATTGCGTCCGTCCTCGGCCTATGTGGTGTTCTGGTGGGCCAATGCCGAATGCCGCCGCATCATCCTGACCCGCTTCGCCGTCAATCGCGAGATCATGCAGGACATGGCCAGCGACGTCTTCGCCATGATGGCGAAGGAGAAGTGGCAAGACCCGCTGGCGCGCAAGGCGCTGCAATTCATCGAGCGCCGCCAGCGCAATCGCGAGGCGGTCGCCAAAAGCCCTTACGATTCGCTGGAAGCCGCCATCGCCGAGGCGGCCAAGACCGGCATGACGCGCACCCTGGCCGAGGAGATCGCCTATATGGCCGGGCTCAAGCCCGCCACCGGCGCCAAGCTGATGCGCGACGCGGGCGGCGAGGGGCTGGCCGTGATGTGCAAGGCGACGGGGCTGTCGCGCAAGGCGCTGCGCGCGCTGTGGAAGGCTTTGCGGCGGCCGATGCGCGATGAGGACGGCAAGACCCACCCCGACCTGGCCAATGTGCTGGTCACCTATGACATTATGGCGACCGATCGCGCCCAGACGGTGCTGCGTTACTGGAACTGGTCTTTGTCGTCGGCCCTGACCCACGCCATGTTGCGCGCCATCGCCTCCGGCGTCGATGTCGATTACGAATCGCTGAGCGTGCCTGAACGCGCCGCCATGCTGGCTTTTGCGCAGGATTTGAAGTCCTGATCTCCTGCATTTTGCTATTTAGGGTAAGTAAATATCAGCTTTTACAGGTGGATTACCGCTTTTTTTGAGATCACGACTTGAACACTTGCCGCAACTGGATTAGTGAAAGCTTTAGGTTCTCAAGGGATAAGCGTAATGGAAAATAAAACCGATACCCTGGATATGACGGCGGACATCGTTTCCGCTTTTGTCGGCAACAATTCCGTGCCGGCAGGCGAGTTGCCCGCGTTGATCCAGAGTGTATATCAGGCGCTCAACGCCATTTCGACAGGCGAGGAAACCAAGGTTGAAGCTCCCAAGGAGCCTGCCGTTTCTGTCAAGAAGTCGATTTCTTCTGATTACATCATCTGTCTGGAAGACGGACGTAAGTTCAAGTCGCTGAAGCGTCACCTGCGCACCAAGTACGGCATGAGCCCGGAAGAATACCGCGCCAAGTGGAACCTGCCCAAGGATTACCCGATGGTCGCCCCGAACTACGCCAAGGCGCGTTCGGACCTGGCCAAGCAGATGGGCCTCGGTCAGGGCGGACGTCAGGTCGCGCGCAAGAGCCGCGCCAAGGCGTAAGCCGACGTCTTATAGCGTTTTGAAAAGCTCCGGTCGCAAGCCCGGAGCTTTTTTCATGATCGGGATTCCGCCATAAGAATCCACAGCTTCCGCACAGGATGTAAAGCCGCGTTAACCCTTTTTTGCTTGCCAGGGACTCGCCAGTTAAGAGAAGGTGAATTTGGGTGATTCGGTATAATGTTTACGCTGGGGCAGTAGCGCTTTCTTCATATGGCGGGTTTGGCTTCCGATATGCTGGCGGCGCTGCATGCGCATGAAGCCGTTTTCCGCTACTGGAAAAGCCTGCGCCGTCGCGGTCGTCTGCCGTCGCGCGCCGATTTCGACCCTTCCGCCATTAAACTGCGTCTGCCGACCATCAGCCTGATCGACGTGCTGGACCCGGCGCCCGAAGATCGCGCCTCGTGCTTCCGGCAAAGACTGGCCGGCACCGAACTGTTCGCCGCCTATGGCGCCGAAATCACCGGCAAGACGCTGGACGCCATCTATACCGAAGACGAGGCGCAATACTGGGCCGAGCATCTCAGCTTCGTCGTCTCGCACCGCAAGCCCAATGTCGGCCTGCATTCGATGGCGTGGCGCGGCGCCCCTGCGCTTAGCCTGTTCTGGCTGCGCCTGCCGCTGGCCAGCGATGGCGAGAACGTCGACATGATCCTGGGTCACGACGCCCTGATCGGCAAGGTCGATCTGGCCCATTCGGGCATCCGCTCGGCCTCCTGATTTTTTCACCGCCAATTTGAACGCGCTGACGCCTCTTGTCATCAGGGGGCGGTTACACTGTGACGTTACATAAACTCAGAATAATATGAATTTAATTTGCTACTTAAGGTGAGGTTAAAATAGGATTATTTTCCGCTTAAAAGGCGCTAATAGGAAAGTTATCCTCCATCCCTGCGACGCGGTTATGATCTCAGTGTTGTTGTAAGGACGCGGGGAAGGCAGGGTTCACACCATGGGCAAGGCACAGGTTACCGTTGGCCGCACGGCGAAAAAGGCGCCGCCGGAAGATCGCGAGCGCGCGGCGTTCGTCATGGAGCTGGTGGCGCTGGCGACGGGCGTGCCGGCGGCGCAGATCGCCTGCGATACGCGCAACCACGCCCGCGCCGCGCGGGCGCGTCAGATGGCCATGTATCTGACCTATATCGGCTGGCGCTGGCCGCTGGCGCGCGTCGGGCGGGCCTTCGGACGCGACCGCACGACGGCGGGCCACGCCTGCCGCCTGATCGAGGACATGCGCGACGACGAAGCGTTCGACGCCCGGCTGGAGCGTCTCGAAGCCTGTTTGCAGGCGGCGCCGTCGCCCAGGGCGGTCAAGCTGTTATACGCCAATCTGATGGAGATGGCGTCGTGAGGGAGAAGGTCTTGCGCCGCCTGCGCAACGGCGCGCATCTGGAGCGCGAGGGGAGCGATTTCGCCCTGCGGCAGGGGCGCGACCGGCGCCGTCCGGCGCTGATGCGGTTAGCCAAGTCGCAAGTGACGGCGCTCGATCTGCCTCTGCGCCGTGACGGGGATATCTGGCGGCTGGCCGAGGGGCCGGGTGAAAGCCGTGAGATCGCCGAGGTCTGGCAGGTCGGCGACGCCGGCTGGGAACGCCGCAGCGTCAATACGGCGGAATCGCCGATCGCCTTCCTGCTGCGTCATGCGGACCGCGACGGTCTGCCCTTCCTGCAAAAGCGCCATGTCGCGGCGCTGGAGTCCCTGCGCGACGATCATGCGCGCGGCTATGCGCAGGCGGGGCTGAGCAGCAATTGGGAGCGTTATGGCGCGGGCGGTTCGGGCGGCGTGCGCAGCGGCGACGATGCGTCCGTGGCGCGCCTGCACGCACGCGACCGCTGCCATCGGGCGCTGGCCTGTCTCGACGCCGATTTGCGCATCGTGATCGCGCGCGTCTGCCTCGAAGGCGTGACTCTGGGCGTGATCGAAAAAGCCCTGCGCCTGCCGCGCCGCACGGCGAAGGATAAGGTGCGCGAGGGGCTCGACCGGCTGGCGCGGTTTTATGGGTATTGAAGGGGAACCACAGATTTACGCAGATTTACGCAGATTTTTTACGGAGATTTTTTATGTGCTTTTCGCAATCCTGATGATGCGCGAAGCGCGTCAATGCTGAACGAGCTGGGCGCGTAAGCGATGCAAAATCTGCGCAAATCTGTGTAAATCTGCGGTGAAAGCCTTTTGCAGCCGCTTTTGAAGCGCGTGAAGTTTTTCGTTGTCGAAACTGTTTAAGCCGTCGCGCGCTTGAGGCGTTCGACCATCGACATCAGGCCGTTGGTGCGTTGCGAGGACAGGGCTTCGTCGAGGCCGAGCCGGGTCAGGGCGTCGCGGATCGAGAAGCCCTGAATTTCGCTGTAGGGCAGGTCGTTGAGCAGGCGGATCAGCACCGCGATCAGACCGCGCACGATAAAGGCGTCGGAATCGCCGCGGAATTTCAACATCCCTTCGGGCGCCGGGTCCATGACCAGCCAGACCTGAGAGGCGCAGCCGCGCACGCGCGTCGCCTCGGTCTTCTCGTCGTCCGACAGGGGCGCAAGCTCCTTGCCGAGGTCGATAATGTAGCGGTAGCGCTCCTCCCAGTCATCGAACAGGTCGAATTCTTCGAGCAGCTCATCGAGGCGTTCGGAAACCTGCGACATCAGTGCGCAAACGCCTTGACGACTTCCAGCGCCGCAAATTCGTCATTGCGGATCTCGCGGATGGTTTCCTTCTGGCCGTGCAGTTGCGCGATGGCGTCGGGGACGTCGGGGGCGAAGCCGAGCGCATCGGTGACGAAGGCCGGGAACTTGGCGGGATGGGCGGTGGCAAGGGCGATCTGGGGCTTATCGAGACCCCGTTCAAACGCCGCCGCGACGGCCACGGCGGTGTGCGGGCAGATGACCTTGCCGTAGCGTTCATACACCGTCTTGATCGTCGCCTTGGTGGTCGCCTCATCGACGCGGCTGGCCGAGACCTCGGCTTGCAGGGCGCTTTGCAGATCGGGCGACAGATGCACATCGCCGGTGGCGTTGAAATCGTTGAACAGGGCTTGCGTGCCCGAGGCGTGGCGACCGGAGGCCTCATAGACCAGGCGCTCGAAATTGGACGGGGCCTGCACGTCCATCGACACCGAGGCGGTTTCGACCGCCGGACGGCGCAGGTAATGGCCGGTATTGACGGCGAGGGCCAGGGCGTCATTGCTGTTGACCGCCGCATGCAGGTCGCCAATGTCGCCGCCGATCTTGCGCGCCACCCAGCCGGCGAAGGCGTCGCCGAAATTGCCGGTCGGCACCACGAAGTCGGGCCGGTCCGCGCCGCTGGCCGCGCTGGCGGCGAGATAATAGGGAACCTGACCCAAGAGGCGGCCCCAGTTGATCGAGTTGACGCTGGAGATCAGGCCGCGCTCTTTTAAGGACGCTTCGCCGAGCAGGCGCTTGACGATGCGCTGGCAGTCGTCGAAATCGCCCTCGACGCCGACATTGAGCACATTGTCGGCTTCCATCGTGGTCATTTGCAGGCGCTGCACGGGCGAGACGCGGCCGAGCGGATGGAAGACCACCAGACGCACATGTTTTGAGCCCGCAAAGGCCCGCACCGCCGCCGCGCCGGTGTCGCCGGAGGTGGCGGTCACAAGCGTCAGCTTCTCGCCGTTCTGCGCCAGCGCCGCATCGGTCAGCGGCGCGATCATCTGCATGGCCATATCTTTGAAGGCGAGGGTAGGGCCGTGATACAGCTCCAGCAGCCACAGATTGTCGTCGAGTTGGGTCAGCGGGGTTGCGCCATCGCGCAGGAAGGCTGTCGAAGTGCGTTGAGCGGCGGTGTGGGCAGCATCAAAGCCAAGCGAGTCAACCACGCCAAACATATGCAAAAGCTGATATGTCAGATCCTCGTACGGCCCTTGCGAGGCCGCAAATAAATCAGACCCGGTTGGATCTACAGGATACTGTTCGGGCACATAGAGGCCGCCGTCGGGCGCCAGACCGTCCAGCAGCGCTCCGGCGAAGCTGCGCGGTTCGTGAAAACCTCGGGTGCCGACATAGTTCATTTTGTTACCAAATTCCCTGACCGGATAAGGACTTGCGCGCGCCGCAGCTTTACCCTTAATAGCGCACAGATTTCAGGGCGCGGCCTAGCACCTTATGCCCGTGGGGAAAAGAGTTTAGATGTCCGACAGCGCAAAATTGCCGCAAGTGTTGAGACAGGGTGCGCGTCTGACGGTCAAGGTCGGCTCGGCCCTGGTGGTCGACGCGCAGACCGGTCGGACGCGCGATGACTGGATGGCGGGACTGGCCGCCGATGTCGCCGCCCTGCGCGCGCAGGGCAAGGCGGTGGTGCTGGTGTCGTCGGGCGCGGTGGCGCTGGGGCGGCGCTATCTGGGGCTGACGCGCGCAAAGCTGAAGCTCGATGAAAAGCAGGCCGCCGCCGCCGCCGGACAACCCAAACTCATGAGCGCCTGGGAGGCGGCCTTTGCGGGGGTCGGGCTGAAGACCGCGCAGGTATTGCTGACGCGCGAAGACACCGAAAAGCGCCGCCGCTGGCTCAATGCGCGCGCCACGGTGGACACGCTGCTGGGGCTGGGCTGCGTGCCGATCGTCAATGAGAACGACACGCTGGCGACCGAGGAAATCCGTTACGGCGACAATGACAGATTAGCGGCGCGCACGGCGCAACTGGCGCGGGCGGAGACGCTGCTGCTTCTGTCCGATATAGATGGTCTGTACACGGAAGATCCACGTCGCAACCCGGCGGCGCGGCATATGGCGGTGGTCGAAAAGCTCGACGCGCAGATCGAGGCGATGGCGGGCGGCGCCAATGCCGAGGCGGGCGTCGGCACCGGCGGCATGGCGACCAAGATCGCCGCCGCGCGCATCGCCGGGTCCGCCGGTTGCGCGACCCTGATCGCGTTCGGCGATGTGGCGCGGCCCCTGTCCGAGGACCGGCGCTTCACCCTGATCCGCCCGCAATCGACCACGGCGGCGGCCTATAAGGCGTGGATTGCGGGGACGGTCGCGCCGGCGGGTCATCTGACGCTCGACGAAGGCGCGGTGCGGGCGTTGAAGACCGGCAAGTCGCTCCTGCCGTCCGGCATTGTCGAGGTGGCGGGCGGGTTTGAAAAGGGCGACAGCGTCTCGATCCTGACCCCGACGGGCGCGGAGATCGCGCGCGGCGTCGTCACCTATTCCGCCGACGCCATCCGCCTGATCCGCGGGCGGACGTCAAAGGATATCGAGGCGATCCTCGGCTACACCTCCGGCGATGAGGTCATTCATCGCGACGATATGGTGTTGATGTAGTACGTCCAGCTAGAGCGCCGATCTGATGGAATCAGATCGGGGCTCTAGGTCTTTGTTGTGTCGCTCTTCCTTATCCAAAAAGTGGAGCCACTTTTTGGGGAAACGCTCTATCCGTTCGGATTGGCGAGACGGTCGAGCAGGCGCAGCAGCCAGTCCGGCGGCGACCAGTGGCTATGCCACGCCCAGATGAAGAAGACCAGCAGGGCCGTAAGCACGGCGCTGACGCCGCGCCACAGCCCGACCTGATGGCGTGCGAACCACGAATGGCGGCGGAAGAAGTCGGGGGCCGCGCCGTGGGCGCCGGTCTCCAGCTTGAACGCCATTTCGAAGCCATCCTGAATGCGCTCGTCCGGGTCGGGGGCCAGGGCTTGCAGGATCACGCTGTCGAGCCAGGCGGGCAGGTCCGGGCGCCGTTCGGTCAGCGGAACCGGGCGCGCGAACACCGGCGTCTGGCCGGTTTCGATCTCGCCGAACGGATAGGCGCCGGTGAACATGCGGTAGAGGGTCACGCCCATGGCGAAGATGTCCGAGCGCTCGTCGCCCGGCTGGCCCTTGAACTGCTCCGGCGCCTTGTAGCTGGGCGTGCCGGGGATGAAGACCGTGTCCTTGTCCATGTTCGGGATGCGCGACACGCCCAGATCCACCAGCTTGAAGCCGCCGTCGGGCATCAGGATGATGTTCTCCGGCTTGACGTCGCGGTGGATGACGCCCGCGCGGTGCAGCGAGCCCAGCGCCTTGGCCAGTTTAGCGGCGATGCCGACCCCTTCCTTCAGGCCGATCTTCGGCGGGTGGGTCAGGCGATGCTCCAGCGTCTCGCCGACATAGAAGGGCTGGGCGATATAGAGGCAGGTCTGCCGCCCCGGCGCCAGTTGCAGCACCGAGCCGACCCAGATGTGCTGCACGCGCGACGCCACCCAGGCTTCACGCATGAAGGCCGAGCGCGCCGAGGATTCGGCGCCGATGGTGTGCGGCTTGGGGAATTTCAGCAGCACTTGCTGATGCGCCAGACGGGTCTCGCGCGTGTCGCGGGCGCGGAAGACGCGCGAATAGAGGCCGTCGGCCAGCGTCTTTTCCAGCCGGAAGCCGTCGATGACCTCGCCGACCTTCGGCGGCTCGATCATCGGCAATTTGGCGATGGCGGCGTCGAGGTCTTCGATCGAGGCGGGGGGCAGGTCGATGATGTCGATGACCAGGACGGTGGTATTGTCGTCGCCGCCGCGCGCGATGGCGGTCGCCACCAGCCGGTGCGCGGTTTCTTCGGTTGCGGCGCGCGCGTCGAGGATCAGGCCGATATCGGTGTCGCTCAACATGCCATGCACGCCGTCCGAACACAGCATCAGCCGGTCGTGCGGGGCCAGATCGGCGACGCCATAGTCGATGCGCACCGCTTCTTCGGCGCCGACCGCGCGGCTCAACAGCGTCGTGTCGGGACCGGCATTGTCTGGGCGGTGATCCTGGGTCAGCAGCTCAAGCTGGCCGTCGCGCAGCCGGTAGAGCCGGGTGTCGCC
This sequence comes from Asticcacaulis sp., assembly GCF_051956075.1. GTDB lineage: Bacteria > Pseudomonadota > Alphaproteobacteria > Caulobacterales > Caulobacteraceae > Asticcacaulis. The sequence continues at coordinate 30,388 of NZ_JBQCGA010000060.1, forward strand.
GACATGGAAGCTGTGCAGCCGACGGCCCTTCAGCACCACGCCGGTGAAGGCGCAGGCCATGCCCTTGAGGTTTTCGTTCTTCTGGCCTTCGCGATAGAGCCAGTAATTGATGCTCTCCAGCGCGCGCGCCGCCGTCTTGCGCGGCGACAGGATTTCGCTCTGGCCGAGATAATCGTCGATAAAGGTGCGCACCGACAGCTCGGCGGCGACGCGCCCGCCCTTGCGTCCGCCGACCCCGTCGGCCAGAGCCGCGACGGCGCCATGATGGCGTCCGGCCTCCTCGTCGAGATAGATGGCGGCGAAGTCCTGATTGTCGTCGCGCTTACCGATATCGGTGGCGTAACCGGAGGCGATGACAAGACGGGAGGTTGCAGGAGCGGCCATACCGACTTTGTGAACGAGGTTATGGCGTTCGTAAATGCCCGCATCGCCGCAGCGTAAACATTACCTGACAGCGTGGCTTTTTTGCGCGTCCGCTATTGCGGCAGCACCTTGGCGATGCTGGCGCGGGTGATTTCGTGATAGCCGGGTTCGGCCTCGGCGTAGATCGACCTGGCCATCTCCGGCCCCCAGCCCGCCTGCGCCATCAGCGCCTTGTAGAGCGGGGTCACGTACTTCATGCGCCCGACCGAGATCAGGAAGTCGTGCAGCACCGGCATGGCGGGCTGGTAGTGGTGTTTGACCGCCAGCAACAGCCAGTTGGACAGAATTTCGTCATTGTGCGAGGCGGTGAAGCCGTAGGCCTTGTCCAGCGCCGCCATCTGATCGACCGTCAGGGTATCGGGCAATTGCGTCAGGAAATACTGGAATTGCAGCGGCGACCAGTCCTGGGTTTGCAGATCGGCGGGCGCGGCGCCGTTCATGAAGGCGACCGCCTGACCCTTGACCTGATCGAGCAGGGCCGAGGTCGGCGCCACGGCGTTGTCGGGCAGGCCCTTGTCATAGAGCCATTGATGGATTTTCAGCGACTTTTCCAGATCGGCGTCGTTGTGCAGCAGGTTTTCGCGCAAATCGACGACGAAGGCGTCGGTGGTCATGCTCTGGAAGGCGTAGCGGTGGAAATAGCCTTTCAGATAGGCGTCGAGCTTCTTGCGCCCGAAATGCGCCTCCAGCATGCGCAGGAAGGCCGCGCCTTTTTCATACGGCACGTCGCTGAAATAGTCGTCGGGATCGACGCCGTTCAGATCGGGATGCAGCTTGGTGAACTCCGGCTGCTTGGCGTCGTCAAGGTCTTTCAGCGTGGCCTGCAAGTCCTGCCAGCCGAGAACCTTCAGCATGTCGGCGCGGTCCTTGCCATAGACCTGCTCCATGATGCGGTTCTCGAAATAGACGGTGAAGCCTTCGTTGAGCCAGAAATCCTCCCAGGTCGCATTGGTGACCAGATTGCCGGACCAGGAATGGGCCAGCTCATGCGCGACCAGCGACACGAGCGAGCGGTCGCCCGCGATCACGGTCGGGGTGGCGAAGGTCAGGGTCGGATTCTCCATGCCGCCGAACGGGAAGGAGGGCGGCAGGACCAGCACGTCATAGCGGCCCCACTGATACGGGCCATAGAGTTTTGAAGCGGCGTCCAGCATGGACTGCATGTCGGCGAATTCGTAGGCCGCCTTGTCCAGAATGGCGCGCTCGGCATAGACGCCGGTGTCGGGGCCTTCGGATTTGAAGCCGATATCGCCGATGGCGATGGCGATCAGGTAAGGGGCGATCGGCTGCTTCATGTCGAAGCGGAAGGCGCGCTGCGAGGGGTGGCCCTCGACCGGCTCGCCCTTGGGCGTCAGGCGCTCGGCGCTCATGACGGCGACCAGATTTGACGGGACGACGATGCGGGCGGTGTAGGTCTGGCGGATGGCGGGCGAATCCTGCGTCGGGATCCAGCTCCGGGTATTGATCTCTTCGCCCTGGCTGAACAGGAAGGGCAGCTTCTTGCCGGCGGTCTGCGACGGATCGAGCCATTGCAGCGCCGTGCCGCCTTCCTGCGTTGCGTAATGCACGACCACGGTTTGCGCGCCCTGCGGCAGTTCGATGGTGAGCGGCTTGCCCATCATCTCATTGCCCTTGCCCAAAGTGTATTTGAGCGGGGCGCCGGCGGCGTCGGTGACGCTCTGAATGTCCAGCGCCTTGGTGTCGAGGATCACCTGCTTGGCGTTGGCCTCGGTCGCCAGGGTCAGGGTCGCGGCGCCGGATAGGATTTTCTTGTTGAAGTCGGCGGTCAGGTCGAGATCGACATGGGTGACCCGCGCCTCCTGCGGCCGCGCCCAGGAATGATCGTCGATGGTGCGCGCGACAATGGCCTGCGGATCGTTGTTCTGCGCCTCATGCGAGGTGCAGTTCGTCATCAGCATACCGATCGCCAGCAAGGGCGCCGCCAGTCCCGCCAACCGTGCGAACAGGCCTGAGCCAAGGCGCGTCCCGGCGGATGAAGTCTTGGGGGCGGCGGTCATAGGCGGGCATATTCCTGACTGAAGCGCGCACGGGCAGGTGTGCGCCATCTATTTAAAAGCAATCCGCCTCATCACACAACTGTGAAAATGCCGCATCGCCGGGACGCGGCGATGCGGCGGTGTGCAGAGCGCCGATCTGATGACATCATATCGGCGCTCTCAGTTTTTGTTGTGTCGCTTTTTCCTTATCCAAAAAGGGGAGCCACTTTTTGGGGAAACGCTTTAGGCGCGGGCCTTACGCTTGAACTGCGCGCCCTCGGAGGGTTTGGCCGTATTGCCTTTGACGGCGTTGCCCTTCGCGAACGCAGGCTTGTGAGGCTTGGGGCCGCCGAACTTCTGCGGCTTCTGGCCGCCCTTTGGACCAAAGGGCTTGCCGCCGCGGCCCTTGCGCGGGCCGTCGGCGCGCGGCTCGAAGACGCCCGCCGGGTCCATGTCGCGAACCTGCTCGACCCGGCGCGCCTTGTCGGCGCGGTGAGCCTTGCGGTCCTGAGACGCGACATGAGAGGGGGCGCGCTCGGCGGTCATCGGATCGTAACGCTCAGGACGTTCGGGGCGACCGGCCCCGCTTCTGTTCGCGTTTGCCTTATTGGCGGGACGCTTGCGCTGGCGCTTATGCACGAATTCGGCGTCCGGGTCGCTGTGGCGCGCCTCATTATGCTTTTGATTGGGACGCTTCTGGTCGGGCTTCTTATGTTCGGGCAGGCGGTCCGGCGTCTTCGGTTTTTCGGTGTTGCCGGAGGCCAGAATGGCCTCGTCGAGCAGGCGCAGGGCGTTGTCCTTGCGGCGGTCGGCGAACGGGATGCGCTGGCGCGTCTTGCGCTCGATATCCTTGAGCAGGCGGCGCTCGTCATCGGCGCAGAAGGTGATGGAAATGCCCGAGCGACCGGCGCGCGCGGTGCGGCCAATGCGGTGGACGTAAGCGTCCGCCACCAGAGGCAGTTCATAATTGATGACGTGCGACACATTATCGACGTCGATGCCGCGGGCGGCGATGTCGGTGGCGACCAGGGCGCGCACCTTGCCGGCGCGGAAGGCCTGCAGGGCGCGTTCGCGCTGGCTCTGGTTCTTGTCGCCGTGGATGGCGGCGGCTTCAACGCCCCCGGCTTGCAGATAGGCCGCCACGCGGTCGGCGCCGCGTTTGGTGCGGGTGAAGACCAGGGTGCGGTCCAGCGCGCCATCGGCATAGAGCTCGCTGAGCAGGGCGCGCTTGCGCTGCGCCTCGACGAAGATCACGCTCTGCTCGACCTTTTCGGCGGTCGTGGCTTCGGGGGTGATCTCGACCTTTTTCGGATCGGTCAGCAGTTCGGAGGCCAGCACGCCGATCTCCTTGGGCATGGTGGCCGAGAAGAACAGGTTCTGGCGTTTGTGCGGCAGGCGCTGGGCGATCTGGCGGATCGGCTTGACGAAGCCCATGTCGAGCATCTGATCGGCCTCGTCCAGCACGAAGAAGCCGACGCCGCGCAGGTCGATGGTCTTCTGGTCGATATGGTCGATCAGGCGGCCCGGCGTCGCGACGAGGATGTCGAGGCCCTTGGCCAGCGCCTTGTACTGCGGGCCGTACTTCATACCGCCATAGATGGTGGCGATGCTAAGGCCAAGACCGGCGGAATAGGTTTTGAAGGCGTCGGCGATCTGCGAGGCCAGTTCGCGCGTCGGCGACAGCACCAGCACGCGCACGCTTTTCGGCTCAGGAATCTGCCGGTCGGTCAGAATGTGTTGCAGGATCGGCAGGGCGAAGGCCGCCGTCTTGCCGGTGCCGGTCTGGGCGATGCCCAAAAGGTCGTGCTTATCCAGAAGGATGGGGATGGCCTGCGCCTGAATCGGCGTCGGCTGGGTGTAGCCCTCTTTGGCGAGGGTGTTCAGGAGGACGGGCGACAGGCCCAGATCTTTGAAGTTTTGCGACACGCGCGAACTTTCTTAAATAAACAGCGCAAAACGCGCCGCGCCCGTCTCCGACGTTCGGAGCGGGCGATGGATGGGCGAAGCGTTCGCGTGGGGCGCGTCGGATGATAAGGCGTCAGACCGTTCAATGACGATCTTGGAGGCTGGCAAATATGGACCCGCATGCGATGCGGACATATTTCACGCGGCCAGCAGGGCTCAGGGTGAGCCACTAAAGGTTTCGCAGCTGCGAAGCCGCCTAAATGTACGCAAAGCCATGAAAAGTCAAGCGATGGTATTATAGGCCTGCAAAATGCGCCTGTGGACAGTTCCGCGCGGCACAACGCTTTATAAACGAAAAGGGGCTAGGCTGTTCGTCATAAACGACGTCCGCGCGCCTTATAAAGGCTGGCGCGGCGCCATCCAGTATCCTTGCTTCCGCGTATAGAAATAAGGCCCCCGCCAGAAGGCGGAGGGTCGCCGATTTGCAGGACCGATTTGTTATGACCGACCCGCTACGCCGCCCCGCGCCCACAAAGCCTGCGCCTTCTGCAGGTCATGCAGAGGACAATAAGGTCGAGATCATCATGCCGTCGCAATATGCGGATCGGCGCGCCGAGCCGCGCTTCGATTGCGACAATCGCGGCGCGCTGCTGCTGGCCGAAGGTCGCACCGTGCCGTGCCGCATCCTGGATCAGAGCGCGTCCGGCGCCCGCGTCTCCATCGGCGAAATGGACAAGATTCCGTCGGAGCTGTGGCTGATCGACCTCGACACGCACACCGTCCGGCGCGGCTCCGCCGCCTGGAGCATGGCCAATCGCATGGGGCTGAAGTTCAACTTCGTGCAGAAGCTGGCTGAGGGCCAGCCGCGTCCGGCCAAGGTGCCCGAAGACGTGTTCGCCGCCTGGCTTAAGCTGAGTGGTCAGGATGAGCCGCCGCAGGACGATGGCGACGATGTGGTCTATTTCGACTGACGCCGCTTGAGCCGTCCGCCCGTACGGGCTAAACCTGCCCGATCAGCAGGAGCGCGATATGACGGCGATTTCGGATACGGAAAAGGCATGGCTGGGCGGCGGACGCCTGCATGAGGACCGCGCCTTCACGCCGGTGCAGATCGCTGTGCTGACCGTGTCCGACACACGCGATGAAAGCAATGACACCTCCGGCGACGTTTTGGCGGCGCGCGTCGAGGCCGCCGGTCACACCCTGGCTGGACGCGCCATTGTCCGCGACGACATCGAGGCCATCCGTACACGGATTAAATCCTGGGTGGCGTCGGGCGAAGTGGACGCGATCGTCTCGACCGGCGGCACCGGCATTACCGGCCGCGATGTCACGCCCGAAGCGGTCGAGCCCTTGCTGGACAAGCGTATCGAAGGCTTTTCGACGATTTTCCATATGCTCAGCTATCAGACGGTTGGTCTTTCGACGCTGCAATCGCGCGCCTTGGCCGGGATTATCGACGGCGTGTTCGTCTTCTGCCTGCCCGGCTCGAACGGCGCGGTCAAGGACGGCTGGGACAAGGTGATCCGCTGGCAGCTCGACAGCCGGCACGGGCCATGCAACATGGTTGAGCTGATGCCCAGACTAAAAGAGAAATAAGACTCAAAGAGACGTAATATGCCCAAGCTCGTTCCTGTCGCCGAGGCCGTCGCCGCTGTGCGCGCCGCTGCGCCGCTCATGCCGATGCAGGATGTGCGGCTGGATAAGGCGGCGGGGCGCGTGCTGGCCGAGGCGATCGCCGCGACGCGCGATCAGCCGCCGTTCGCAGCCTCGGCCATGGACGGCTACGCCGCGCACACCGACAGCCTGCATGTCGAGGCGCCCGTGTTGCGCGTGATCGGTGAAAGCCAGGCGGGAAGCGGCTTTAAGGGTCAGATCGGCGTGGGCGATGCGGTGCGCATCTTCACCGGCGCGCCGGTTCCGGCGGGCGCCGACACGATCATTCTTCAGGAAAACGTCCGGCGCGACGGTGAGCGCATCGAAGTGCTTCCCGATGGCCGCAACACGGCGCCGCGTCATATCCGTCCGGCGGGGCAGGATTTCAAGGCGGGCGACGTTTTATTGAGCGAAGGGCAAAGACTCGATGCGTGGCGGCTGGCCCTGGTCGCGGCGGCGGGCCGCGATGGTGTCAGCGCGCGCCGTCGGCCCCGGATCGTCGTGCTTTGCACCGGCAATGAGCTGGTCGCGCCGGGTCAAGCGCCGGGGCCGGATCAGATCTACGAATCCGGGTCTTCGGCCCTTATTCCCCTGATCAAGGCGTGGGGCGGCAAGGCCGATTATGTCGGCGTTCAGGGCGACGATCTCAAGGCGATTGTCAAGGCGTTGAAAGGCGTTCTGAAAGACGATGCACCCGATCTGATCGTCACCCTGGGCGGCGCCAGCGTCGGCGATTTCGATCTGGTGCGTCCGGCGCTCGAACAACTGGGTTTTGAGGCCGATTTCGACAGCGTCAAGGTTCGTCCCGGCAAGCCGACCGCCTTCGGACGTCTGAGCGATGGCGCGCAGGCGCTGATGCTGCCCGGCAATCCGGCCTCGGCGCTGGTGATGGCGCAACTGCTGCTGAAAACCTGGATGGAAGCCGCGCTCGGCATGGCGGCGGGGCCGAAATTCGTCAACGCCGTATTGCAGGGGCCGGTGTCCGCCGCCGGGCCGCGCGAGGCGTTCCTGCGCGGTAGGCTGAGTTCGTCCTTACACGGACAATTGCAGGTCGAGGCCTTTTCCGATCAGGATTCCTCGCTGGTCAACGTCTTCGCTCAGGCCGACGCCCTCATCCGCCTGCCCGCCGACGCCCTGCCGATGAACGCCGGGTCGCGGGTGGAGATTCTGCCGCTGGAGCGGTTGTAGAGATTTGACCACGAAAGGCGCGAAATCCGCGCGTAGCGCTCTCTGTCATCCGAAACGGATTTATTGGAACCACGGAAAACACGGAAAACACGGAAATAATAAATCTTCTGACGCCGCGAAGCGGCGTTTCCGTGCTTTCCGTGCTTTCCGTGGTTAAAAAACGACCATCAAGCGACCACAAGCGACGGGGCGTTACATGCGGATTTCGTGTTTTTAACTTCGTTTCGTAGTAAAAACCTACCGCCGGACGTCGAAACCGCCGTCGCTGAGGAAACCGTCGAGATCGGATGCGGTGGCCAGCGACAGGTCGCCGGGCTGGGCGTGTTTGAGGCAGCCGCAGGCGATGCCGTAATCGAGCGCCTTCGCGTCCGTTTCGCCCTTGATCAGCCCGTGCAGCACGCCCGCTGCGAAGGCGTCGCCGCCGCCGATGCGGTCCACAATGCCCGCGACCTCGTACATCTGCGTCTCCAGCGTATCGTCGCGCGTGTACATCAGTCCGGCCAGCCGGTTATGGTCGGCGCTGACCTGTTCGCGGCGTGTGCAGACCAGACGTTGCAGGCGCGGGAAGGTCAGGAAGGCGTGGTCGGCGGCGGCGCGCGCATCGGCGAATTTTTGCCCCGACACCAGTTCGATATCGCGATGGCCGCCGAAGATCAGGTCGGCCTCCGCCATCAGTTGCGGGATCATATGCACCGGATCGCCGCCCCAGGCCGCCCACAGTTTCGGGCGATAATTGCAGTCGAACGACACCGCAACGCCCGCCGCTCTGGCCGCCCGCACCGCCGCTAAAGCGGCGTTGAAACTGGCCTCGCCCAGGGCCGCAGTCACGCCCGACACGTGCAGCCAGCCCGCGCCCTCAAGCGCCGCGCGCCAGTCATAGTCCGCGAAATCCGCCGCGGCAAAGGCCGAACCGGCGCGGTCATAGACGATGTCGGACGGGCGATGAATGGCGCCGGGGGTGAGGAAATAGAGGCCCATGCGGCCTGGAACTTGCGTCACGCCGGACACATCGACGCCCCAGCGGCGCAGTTCGTCGCGCGCGGCTATGCCCAGGGCATTGTCGGGAACCACGCTGATCATGCGCGTCTCATGGCCCAGACGCGCCAGTCCGACGCAGACATTGGCCTCGGCGCCGCCGACATGCAGGGCGAGGTCGGGCAGGCTCTCCAGCAGTTTGCCACCGGTGGCGCTCAGGCGGATCAGCAGTTTGCCAAAGGCGACGAAGGTGTTGGACATGGCGTGATTTCCCTTTTTGCGGGCGTTGTAGAACGCCTGCCTGCAAAAGGAAAGCCTACATCAGGGAACGGAACTTCAGCGTGCCGTTGACGGCCTTCAACTCCTCAAGCGCTTCCTTCGGATAGCCCTTATCGACATCGACAATGACATAGCCGAGCGTCTCATTGGTCTTTAAGTGCTGGCCCAGCACATTGAGGTCGTACTTGGCCATGATCTGGTTGATCGCCGCCATGACGCCCGGCACGTTGCGGTGCAGGTGCAGGAAGCGGTGACGGCCCTCGACCTCGGACAGTTGCACATGCGGCATGTTCACGCTGAAGGTGGTGTCGCCGCGATTGAGGAAGTTGAGCAGGCGCTCCGAGGCGAACTGGCCGATGGCCTCCTGCGCTTCTTCCGTCGAGCCGCCAATGTGCGGGGTCAGGATCAGGTTCTTCAGCCCGATCAGCGAGGAGACGAACGGATCGTCATTGGTGCGCGGCTCCTCCGGGAAGACGTCGATAGCGGCGCCATAGACCTTGCCCGATGCGAGCGCCTTGGCCAGGGCGTCGATCTCGACGACATGGCCGCGCGACAGGTTGATGAACAGCACGCCATCCTTCATGCGCGCGAACTGCGCTGCGCCGATCAGGTTCTTGTTTTCCGGGCGGCCATCGACGTGCAGTGAGATCACGTCCGCTTCGGCCAGCAGGGCGTCGAGCGAGCGGTAGCGGCGCGCATTGCCCAGCGTCAGCTTCTCGGCCAGATCGTAATAGATGACGCGCATGCCGAAGGCCTCGGCCAGCACCGACAATTGCGAGCCGATGGCGCCATAGCCGATAATGCCGAGCGTCTTGCCGCGCACATCAAGCGCGCCGGTGGCCGACTTGTCCCACTTGCCCTGATGCATCGAGACCGACTTGTCGTAGATCGAGCGCGTCAGGATGACGGTCAGGCCCATGACCATCTCGACCACCGAGCGCGTGTTGGAATAGGGCGCGTTGAAGACCGCAATGCCCTTTTGCGAGCAGGCTTTCAGGTCGATCTGATTGGTGCCGATGCAGAAGGCGCCGACGGCCAGCAGCTTGTCGGCGTGCTCCAGAACTTTCGCCGTCACATTGGTCTTGGAGCGCAGGCCTAAGATATGCACGCCCTGGATCGCCTCAATCAGCGCGTCCTCGTCGAGCGCGCCCTTGACGGTCGTGACGTCATAGCCTTCCTCGCGGAAGGCGCGCACCGCGTCGGGGTGGACGTTTTCCAGCAGCAGCACTTTCAGCTTGGAGCGCGGAAACGAATAGCGGCCCTCATAGCCTTCGGCGTGCAGCACCTCGTCCAGCGTCGCGGCGACCTGCACCGAAGCGCCGTCCGCCGTGGCGACCACCTTGGGGCGCGTCACATTTTCGGTAAAGGCGTAGAAGCGATTGGCCGCGCCGCCCTTATAGACCTCGTAATCGGTCCAGCCGTCGCCGATCATCACGACATCGCCCGACAGGCTCAAATTGCGCACGGCGACGATCTTGCCGCCGTCCTGCGAACAGGGATTGGTCTGATCGACGCCGGTGGCCACGCCGTTGGCGTCGAAGATCAGCCGGTTGGCCAGCACGTATTCGGCCTCGATGCCGAGTTCGGCCACGACCGGGTCGATGAACTCATGAAAGCCGCCGGAAATGATGCGGAACTTGCCGGGGTTTTCGGCGAACACGGCGCGGTTGCGCTCCACCGAGGCCGAGACGCGGCCCTTGAGCACCTCGGTCAGGGCGGCGATGTCCTCGCGCGTCGGTTTCAGGATCTGCACGCGGCGTTGCAGGGCTTCGGCGAAGCTGATCTCGCCCGACATGGCCTGATCGGTCAGGGTCTTGATATGGGCGACATCGGCCAATCTTTCAGCATCAGGGCGCGCCGGATCGGCGGCGGACAGAAGCTCGGCCAGCACATCGAGCGCCTCGACCTGGGTGAAGGTCGAATCGAAGTCGAGCACCAGGGTGGCGAGGTTCGGTTGCGGGAAGCTTGCATTCATGTCGGTCACGCCTATTTACGGGAGCCGACGGCCTGTGGGCCGCTGCGCCCTGAGAATTCGGGTAGCGGATAGGCCAAAAGACGCCCAGGCACAACCGCCTTTGTCGTTTATTCTGGCAAGCCGCGGGCGAATTCTTTAAAACTTGGCGAAAGCCGTAAATTCTGTAACAAATTCCGTCGTCATCTGTGTGTCTATATGTCCGATTCCGCCCCTTTTTCTGAAGACTACTCCGCCCGCTTCGTGATCGAGGCTCACCCGGTTCATGGCCGTCTGGTGCGGCTGGGCGACACGCTGGATCAGATCCTCAATGCCCACGCCTATCCCGAGCCGATCGCCAATCTGCTTGGCGAGGCCTGCGTGCTGGCCGTGCTGGTCGGGGCGGCGTTGAAGTTCGAGGGGCGTCTGATCTTGCAGGCGCAGGGCGACGGGCCGGTGCGCTATGTCGTGGCCGATTACGACACGCGCGGCGGCGTGCGCGGTTTCTGCCGCTTCGACGAGGGCGAGCTGAACGCGCTGATCCTGGCCAATGAGGGCGGCTTCAAGAGCCTCGGCGCGCGCGCCCTGCTGGGTAAGGGGACGTTTATCATGACCATCGACCCGGAAGGCCAGATGGAGCGTTATCAGGGCGTGACCCCGATCGAGGGCGAGTCCTTGAGCCTGTGCGCCGAACACTATTTCGCCCAGTCCGAACAGGTGCCAACCCAGGTCAAACTGGCGGTCACGCAAGACGAAGGGCGCTGGCGCGCGGCGGGTATGATGATTCAGGCCATAGCCAGCGACGAGGCGCGCGGCGACACGCGCGAATCCTTCCAGCACATCCGCGCCCTGTTCGAGACGCTGGGCGAGGAGGAGCTGACCGATTTCGAGCTGAGCGCCGAACGGCTACTGTACCGCCTGTTCCACGAGGACGGCGTGCGCCTGTCGCCCGCCAAGCCGGTGTTCAAGCTGTGCCGCTGCACTCAGGATCGCGTCGAGGAGCTGGTCTCCTCCTTTTCCGCTGAGGAGCAGAGCGATATGCGCGAGGCCGACGGCAAGGTGCATATCACCTGCGAATACTGCTCCAAGACCTTTCTGGCCTGATGACGACGCTCGGCTTCGCGCTGCCAGCCTGGTTTGATGCGTTGAACGCGGCGGATATCGTATTGCCGGAGGTCGGGGCGCGCGCCGCCTTCGCGGTCGATCTGGCGCGGCGCAATGTGGAGGCGGGCACTGGCGGGCCGTTCGGGGCGGCGGTGTTCGAGCGCGATACCGGGCGGATGCTCGCCGCGGGCGTCAATCTGGTCGCCACGGCGCGCTGTTCGGTCCTGCATGCCGAAATGGTGGCCCTGATGACGGCGCAGGCGCGGCTCAGACATTACGATCTCGGCGCCGGGCCGCACGCGCTGGAGCTGGTGACAAGCTGCGAGCCGTGCGCCATGTGCTATGGCGCCATTCCGTGGTCGGGCGTCAAACGGCTGATCTGCTGCGCCCGCGATGAAGACGCGCGCGCCGTCGGTTTTGACGAAGGCGATAAGCGCGACGACTGGCGGGCCTGTCTGGAGCGGCGCGGCGTCGCCGTGCTGTGCGACCTGCATCGCGATGACGCTGCGCAGGTGCTGCGCGATTACCAGACCGGCGGCGGCGCCATCTATAATGGCGGTTGCGGCTGACCGGGCGCGCTCCCGGACTTGAAGACGGCCGGCAAACCGCATAGCCTTTCCCCACATAACAAGATTATTCATAACAAGAATATTTGGGGAGAGGCTGATGAGAGACAAGGACGCGCGCCTGACGCGGCGCGTTTTTGCGGGCGCGGGTCTTGGCCTGCTGGGCTGGCCGTTGGTCGGACCGGCTCTGGCCCAGACAGAAGCCCAAAACAATAGCGACGCCGCTTCGCTGGCGGCAAGGGTGGACGCGGCCAGCCATCTGAAGGTGGCGGCGCATATCAATGGCGAAGGCCCGTTTTCTTTTGTCGTCGATACCGGCGCCGAACGCTCGGTGATCGCCGATAATGTCGCCGCCGCCCTGGGCCTGCCTGCGGGACCGAACGTGACGGTGGACGGCATATCCAGCCGGATCATTGCGCCCAGCGTTCACGTCGAACGGCTCGAATTCGGGCCGTTTTCGCGCAAACGGCTGAATTTGCCGGTGCTGTCGCGCGCCAATCTGCTGGCGGATGGTTATCTGGGGCTGGACGCGATCGACGGAACGCAGGTGACCTTCGATTTCGCGCGCAGGATAGTGCGCATCGACGACAGCAGCCAGTACGCCGTCATGCGCGGCGACTCCAGCGCCAGGGTGCGGGCGGATGGGCGGCGCGGCCATTTGCGCATTGGCGATAGCCGCGTCGATGGCGTGGCCGCGACCGCCTTTATCGATACCGGCGCCGAGGTTTCGGTGGGCAATCCGGCGCTTTATGCGGCGTTGAAGGCGCGCAACCCGGCGCTTGTCGAACTTGGCGCCCTCATGTTGAGCGGGGTGACCGGCGGTCAGTTGCCAGGCGTCGTCATCCCGGTTCAACGCATCCATTTACAGGACATTCTGTTCAGCGACTGTACGCTGGTGATCGCCGATCCGCCGGACTTTGCGACGTGGAAGCTCGACAACCATCCGGCCTTGCTGATCGGGCTGGATTATCTGCGCCAGTTCGCGTCTGTGACGATTGACTATCGCCATCAGGAAATGCGCTTCAACCTCGCCGACATCACGCCGCGCCCGACCCCGACGGTCCGCATCGAACAGATGGGCTGAGATCAGCCCATGTCGAGCGCGTAGCCCGCCGAGCGCACGGTGCGGATCGGATCGACGTCGTTCTTGTCGTTGAGCGCCTTGCGAAGGCGACCGATATGCACATCGACGGTGCGCGCCTCGACATAGACGTCATTGCCCCAGACCGCATCGAGCAGTTGTTCGCGCGAGAAGACGCGCTTGGGGTACTGCATCAGATAGTCGAGCAGCTTGTATTCGGTCGGCCCCAGATGGATGTCGCGTCCGCCGCGCTGCACGCGGTGCGACATGCGATCGACGACGATCTCACCGAATTCGACGCGATCCTCGGACAGGCCGGGGCGGATGCGGCGCAGCACGGCACGGATGCGCGCCATCAGCTCGGTCATCGAGAACGGCTTGACCACATAGTCGTCGGCGCCGGTGTCGAGGCCGCGGATGCGGTCGCTTTCTTCCGAGCGCGCGGTCAGCATGACGATCGGCAGGTTGCGCGAGGCCGGAACCTGACGCAGACGGCGGCACACCTCTATGCCCGACACCTTGGGCATCATCCAGTCGCAGACCAGAAGGTCCGGCTGGCGCTCCTTGACCATGACCAGGGCCTCGTCGCCATCGGTGGCGACCCCGACCTCATAGCCTTCCTTTTCGAGATTATAGCTCAGCAGCGTCGCCAGGGCGTCTTCGTCTTCGGCGATGATGATATAGGGCTTCATGAAAATTCCGGCAGGTTACGGGGGTCAGGTCGGGCTGAGCGTATCGCCTTTCGGGCGGTCTTCGACATAGTCTTCGCCCGTCAGCTCGTAATGGATATGTTCGGCCATATTGGTGGCGTGGTCGCCGATGCGCTCCAGATTCTTGGCCATGAACAGAAGGTGCGTGCAGGCCGAGATGGTGCGCGGATCGCCCATCATATAGGTCAGCAGTTCGCGGAACATGGCGTTGTAATGCTCATCGACCTCGGTGTCCGACGCCCAGACGGTCTGGGCGAGGTCCGCCTTGCCCGACTTGTAGGCGTCCAGCACGTCGCGCAGGCGTGAAGACACCAGCTTGCCCATGCGCTCGATCGAGCGGGTCAGCGGCGTCATCGGCTCGGCTTCGGAGATGACGACGGCGCGCTTGGCGATGTTCTTGGCCAGATCGCCGATTCGCTCCAGCGAGGTGGAGATCTTCATGGCGGCGACCGTCTTGCGCAGATCGTCGGCCATCGGCTGACGCAGGGCGATCAGACGGATGCACTTGCGTTCGATGTCCTTTTCCAGCTCGTCGAGGCGGTGGTCGCGGCCGACCACGCTCTGCGCCAGGCCGACATCGCGGCGCGCGACGGCTTCGACGGCGTCGGCGACCTGCGCCTCAGCCAGACCGCCCATCAGCACGACCTCGGCTGAAAGCTGGTCCAGTTCTTCGCCATAGGTTTTGACGATATGCGGGTTCATGTTCAGAGCCACGGTTGCATCCTTGCAGATTGAGGTCGGCGTTACAGCTATAATGGGGCCAGCGCGCCGCTAAATCCAAGCCCCCATTACGGATTTTCTGTGACAGTTTTATTATGACGACGCGAAAAGTGTGACAGTTCAACCGGCGTTGCGCGTGTCTGGACGGCTATCGGGCTGCGCAGGCGATTCGATCAGGCGCGGTCCGGCGTCGGCGACGCCGTAAAAGCCCTTTTGCGGCAGCCAGACCGAAAAGGCGGTGAAGGTGGCGGGCGGCGCCGCGGACGGCAGGTTGGTGATGTTGGTGCGCTCCAGATGGGCGAGGTCTTCGTCCGAATAGCCCTGCGCGCCGATGCTTTCGACCACCAGCCCGCCGCGATGGCGGTTGACGATGTGCTTGACGATGGCGAGGCCCAGCCCGGTGCCGAGACGGTCGCCGGATTTCTGGCCCTCGACGCGGTAGAAGCGCTCGGCCAGACGCGGCAGGTGTTCGCGCCGGATGCCGGGGCCTTCGTCGCGCACGGTGACGCGCGCGTACCAGTCGTGCAGATTGCGGTCGGGGCGCAGCAGCACCAGGCGCGACGCCTGCGGATCGGCGACGGCGGCGGCGTCCTGAAGGCGCAGGTCGAAACGCAGCTCGATACTGACCATGCTGCCCTTGGGCGCATATTTCAGCGCGTTGTCGATCAGGTTCTGCACCACCTGCACGATCTGGTCGCGGTCGCCGATCACGGGATAGAGCAGGGTGCGGCCCTGTGGCGCGTCCAGCCTGAGTTTGACGCCCTTCTGCTGCGCCAGCACGTTCAGACTGTCCACCACATCGCTGACCGCCTGCCCCAGATCGGCCTCGCCCGACGGCGGGACGTGTTCGCTCATCTCGATGCGCGACAGGGATAGAAGGTCGTTGATCAGCCGCCCCATGCGCTCGGCCTGCGCGCCCATAATGCCGAGGAACCTGTCGCGCGCGCCCTCGTCTTCGCGCGCCGGACCGCGCAGGGTTTCGATAAAGCCGGAAATCGAGGCCAGCGGCGTGCGCAGCTCATGCGAGGCATTGGCCAGGAAGTCGGCGCGCATCTTCTCCATGCGGCGGATGTCGGTTTCGTCGCGGATGACCAGCAAGGCCAAGCGCTGCATCGTCCCTTCGACCGGCAGGGGGGCGGCGAAGGCGCGCCAGAACTGGTCGCGCGCGCCGCCGGTGGTTTCGAAATCGACTGAGCGCGTCACCTGACCGAACAGGGCCTCATCGACGCATTCCAGCACTTCGGGATTACGGATGGCGCTGACCAGACTGCCGCCTTCACCGCGCATGTGAAAGGTCGCCTGCGCCGCCGTATTGGCGAACACCACCCAGCGCGCGGCGATGTCGTCGGGCTCATAGCCCGCGACGATCATCACCGGTTCGGGAATGGCGCGCAGCACCTCCTGAAAGCTCGGCCCCTGCGGCTGCACCTTGACCTGCTTTTCGGGGGCTTTCAGCGCGGCGATGCGGTCCTCGGCGTCGGACAGCTTCACCACGGTGCGGAACAAGGTATAGACGATGGTCAGCAGCGCCACGAAGACTTCCAGCGGGCGCAGATCCGGCACAAACGCCATGCCGACCAGCGCCGCCACGCCAATCAGCGTGCCGAGCGGAATCATGTCCCAGAAAGAGAGCCGCTTATCCATCATGGGCATAATAACACACGCCGAACTTTAAACCTTCAAGAACGGCGTGATTACCGCGCTTCGGCGAAGATTGTGTGACGCGGTTGTAAAGGCGGGATTAACAAGTCTGCGGACCACCCGACGTTACGGTCGCGTCTGGCCGTCGCCTCGGACCACGTATTTGAAGGTGGTGAGCTGTTCGGCGCCCACGGGGCCGCGCGCGTGCAGGCGGTCGGTCGAGATGCCGATCTCGGCGCCGAGGCCGAACTCGCCGCCGTCGGCGTACTGGGTCGAGGCGTTCCAGATCACGATGGCGGAATCGACCGCGTTGAGGAAGGTTTCGGCGGCCATCGCGTCTTCGGTGATGATCGCTTCGGTATGGCCGGAGCCATAGGTGCGGATATGCTGGATCGCCTTGGCCTCGTCCGCAACCACCTTCACCGACAGGATCGGCAGCAGATATTCGGTGCGCCAGTCGTCCTCGGTCGCGGGCGTCATCGACGGCACGAGCGCGCGCGCCTTCTCGTCGCCGCGCAGTTCGCAGCCCTTGGCGATGAGGGCGGCGGCGATGTCGGGCAGGAGCTGCGCCGCTGCGGCCTCGTCAATCAGCAGGGTTTCGGTCGCGCCGCAGACCGAGACGCGGCGCATCTTGGCGTTGGTCACGATCTCGACCGCCTTTTTCGGATCGGCGGCGGAATGGACATAGGTGTGGTTGAGGCCTTCGAGATGCGCCAGCACCGGGGCGCGCGCCTCCTTCTGCACGCGCTCGACCAGCGAGCGCCCGCCGCGTGGAATGATCAGATTGATCGTGCCGTTCAGTCCGCCAAGGATCAGTCCCACCGCATCGCGATCCGAGGTCGGCACCAGCTGCACGCAATAGTCCGGCAGCCCCGCCGCGTGGAAACCGTCCTGAAACGCTGTATAGATGGCCAGCGCCGAATTGAGCGCCTCAGACCCCGTGCGCAGGATCGCCGCGTTGCTGGAGCGGATGCACAGGGCCGCCGCGTCCGCCGTCACATTGGGGCGGCTTTCATAGATGATGGCGATCACGCCGATCGGCGTGGCCACGCGCGCGATGTCGAGCCCGTTGGGCCGCGTCCAGCGCGCCAGTTCGCGTCCGATCGGATCGGGCAGATTTGCGACTTCCTCCAGACCTTTCGCCATCGCCTCGACGCGCGCCGGATTGAGGATCAGGCGCTCGATCATCGCCTCGGTCAGGCCCTTGTCGCGCGCAAACGACTGGTCTTTTTCATTGGCGGCCAGAATGTCAGCCTCACGCGCCCGGATGGCTTTGGCGGCTTCCAGTATGGCCTTGGTGCGCGTCTCCGGCGTCACCAGCCGCAAGGCCTCGGCGCCGAGTCTGGCCTTTTCGGCCATACCGGTCATCAGGTGCTCAAGCGATTGGCGGCTGTGATCGTCCATTGGAAACATCCTCGTCGTACTTAGGCTCGTCGTACTTAGGGCCTATATAGCGCGAACCTCCGAAATTACGACCGTTTCATGCGATACCTTTGCGGGGACTGGCATCGGATTACGAAAAGTTAATCCCCGTCCTGAGCGGCGTCATGCTAGCCCTTGATGATTGTTGCAATTGTATCGGACGACCCTCATGCGATCCCTGCGCAAGGCCCTGCTGGCCGCCTGCCTGTTTCTGACGCCCGCCGCCGCCATCGCGGCCCTGCCCGCCACAAGCTTCGCCGCGCCGGTCGCGCCTGCGCCGCAGGGCCTGCTGCCGGACGTGGCGACGCCTCTGGCCTACCGGCTTGACCTGACCATACTGCCCGATCAGGAACGGTTTTCCGGCCATACCGAGATCGATATCGACCTCAAGGACGCGGCGAGCTACCTTTATATGCACGGTCGCGACCTCAAGATCAGCCATGCGGTCGCGAAGGTCGGGGGCAGGACAATCGCCGCGACCTTCACCCAGGTCGATCCGCTCGGCGTGGCGCGACTGGATTTCCAATCGAAGCTGCCCAAGGGCAAGGCGACTTTGATCTTCGACTATGACGCGCCGTTCCAGAACGGTCCGGCCGGGCTCTACCATATCAAGGTCGGCGACGACTGGTACGCCTGGACGCAGTTCGAATCCATCGACGCGCGCGACGCCTATCCCTCCTTCGACCAGCCGGGCTACAAGACGCCGTTCACCGTGTCGCTGACCACAAAGCCCGGCTATGTCGCCGCCTCCAATGCGCCGGAGACCGGTCAGGTCCAGGTCGGCGATCTGGTCAAACATACGTTCGAACAGACCAAGCCGCTGCCGACCTATCTGGTCGCCTTCGTCGTCGGGCCGTTCGTGACCAAGACCGGCGTGGTGCCGCCCTCGCCGGAGCGGTCCTATCCGTTGCCGCTGCGGGTGATCGCCACCAAGCCGAACGCCGACAAGCTCGACTATGTGATCAATGAGACCCCGTCGATCGTGCAGCATCTCGAAGCCTATTTCGGCATGCCCTTCCCGTTCCCCAAGCTGGATCAGATCGCTTCGCCGGTCATGCCGGGCGCGATGGAGAACGCTGGCGCGGACGTCTATGGCGACGACATCATCCTGCTCGACAAGGGCGCGCCGACCACGCAGAAGCAGGTCTTCGGCATGGTGGTGGCGCACGAACTGTCGCACCAGTGGTTCGGCGACTATGTGACGCCCGCCTGGTGGAGCGACATCTGGCTGAACGAAAGCTTCGCCAACTGGATGGGCTATCGCATCGGCAATGAGTGGCGGCCTGAGCTGAATATCGGCGTCGGCGCCATCGACGAAGCCTTTGGCGTCATGGACACCGACGCGCTCAAGGTCGGGCGTCCGATCCACCAGCCGATCACCTCCAACAGCCAGATCGACGCGGCCTTTGACGGCGTCACCTATGGCAAGGGCGGCCAGGTCGTGGCCATGATCGCCGCCTATCTCGGCGATGAAAAGTTCAAAGAGGGCGTGCGCCTGCATATGTCGCGTCACCCTTACGGCAACGCCGATTCCGAACAGTTCTTCGGCGCTCTGGCCGATGCGGCCAAGGATCCGCGCGTGCTGACCGCGATGAAGAGCTTTGTCGATCAGCAGGGCTTCCCCACCGTCGCCATCTCGCATGACGGCGACAAGCTGGTGGCGACGCAGGCGCGCTATGCGCGACTCGGCACGCAACTCGATCCGCAGATGTGGACCATTCCCCTGTGCGTGCGTCATGGCGTGTCGCGCACCTGTACGCTGGTCGATCAGGCCAGCCAGACCATTGACGCGCCAGGCGACGGCGTGATCATGCCCAATGCGGGCGGCACTGGATATTACCGCTTCACGCTCGATCCTAAGGACTGGGACGCCCTGATCGCCAGCGGGGCCAGCCTGTCGGCGGGCGAGGGATTGGCCGCCGACGACAGCCTGTGGGGGCAGTTCTACGCCGGTAAGGGCGACGCCGCGCAACTGATCGAAGCCGCGCGCGTCTTCGTGAACAATAAGGACTCCAATGTCGCGGTCGATGGCGGCGACAAGTTGTCCGATCTGCGCCATCGCGGCGTCATCGGCGACGACGCCAAGGCCGATTATCAGCGCGTGATGGAGGAAATCTATCAGCCGCGTCTGGCGGCGATGGGCTTTGATCCGAAGGCGGGCCTTTACCTGTCGGAAGATCCCGACCGGCAGAAGCTGCGTCAGGAACTGGTCACCCTGGTCGCTACAGAAGCCAAGGACAGCGCCCTGCTGCATCAGCTCGATGTCGCCGCCACCGCTTATCTGGCCGGGAATAAGGACGCGCTGGATCAGGCCTTCGTGAACCGCGCCCTGGCTGTGCATGTCCAGACGCATGGCCTCGCAGCGGCCAAGGATATGTATGAACGTATGTTAAACGCCGATACGGAAGACTTCCGCAGCGCGGCGCGCGGCGCGGTGACGGCGGGCGCGACGCCGGAGACGGCTGACTGGCTGCTCGGCGCGCTCGACGACAAGCGTCTGCGGTCTTCGGAAAAGCTGGCCCTGATCGGCGGCCTGATGCGCAGCCCGCAAACGCGCGACATGACTTTCGACTGGGTCAAGGCGCATTTCGACGACCTGACCGCCGGGGCGGGCATCTTCACCGCCGGTCGCGTGGCGGCTTTGCCCTCGGGCTATTGTTCGGCGGAGCGCGCCGACGAGATCGACCGGGTCATGCGCGCCAAGGTCGAGGCCGCCGGGCGTGGCACGCTGTCCTTCGACCGCATGCTGGAGGACATCCGCGATTGCGGCGCGCTCAAATCCGCCGAAAGCGCGAATCTGGCCGCGGCGCTGAAGTCGGCCAAATAAAAGCGGACCCGTAACGGGCCGGTCTCGCAAATGTGAGTGGAAGGGCGTCCGGGCGCATTGACCGGACGCCTTTTTTTCGCCAATTTTCGCCATCTGCGCGGTCTGCGATGACTGACGCCTGTACCGGTATGCGTATTACATCCGCTTTATCTTTTCCGGGGAACCTCCATGTCCGACACTGAACCCACGCCGCCTTCGGTTTCGCGCGGTCCATCGGCGGGCCTGCCGCCGGGCCTGATCGAGCGCGCCGTCAACATCATCCTGCGTCCCGCCCCGACCTGGGAGACGATCGCGAGCGAAAGCGCCAGCGTCAAATCCATCTATATGGGTTATGTGCTGTTTCTGGCCGCCATCGGCCCTGTCTGCGCCGCCATTGGCTCGATGGTGTTCGGGCGCGGCATACCGGGTCTGATGGTGCTGCACACGCC
Organism: Asticcacaulis sp.; assembly: GCF_051956075.1. Taxonomy (GTDB): domain Bacteria; phylum Pseudomonadota; class Alphaproteobacteria; order Caulobacterales; family Caulobacteraceae; genus Asticcacaulis. The sequence goes on from NZ_JBQCGA010000060.1 coordinate 51,261, forward strand.
GCCGCTGGCGGCGGTGGCCGGGGCGATTGTCGGGTACGCGCTCAATCTGGGCATGGTCTATGTGCTGGCCCTGATCATCGACGCCCTGGCGCCCAGTTTCGGCGGGCGCAAGGACATGCTGTCGGCCTTCAAGGTCGCGGCCTATTCCTCGACCGCCGCCTGGGTTGCGGGCGTGTTCGGCCTGATACCTGCGCTGGCGATTTTGGGTCTGCTCGGTTTTTACAGCTTCTATCTCCTGTATCTGGGCCTGCCCAAGCTGATGCAGGCGCCCGCCGACAAGGGGCTGGGCTATACGGTGGTGGTCATCATCGTGTCGATCGTGCTGTGGATCATCGTCGCCGCCGTCGGCGGGGCGATTGGCGGCGCGGCGATGATGGGCATGGGCGGTGCGGCGCTGACCCAGCCGGTGGCCGACGGCACGGTGACCACGCCGGTCGGCGGCGTCGATCTCGGCAAGCTGCAAAAGGCCGCCGATCAGATGTCGAAACAGGCCGAGGCGATGAAGAACGGGACGGCGGCCCCGGTCAAGGTCGTCGACGCCACCGCCATGGCGGCGCTGATGCCCGCCAGCTATATGGGCGCGGCGGCGATCGACCCTTCGACCTCGTCCGGCGGCGCGGGCGGCGTCAATGTCGCCACGGCGGAGACCACCTATCCGGTCAATGGCGGGACGATCCGCCTCAAGATCAGCGATTCCGGCGGGCTTGGCGGGCTGGGCGGCATGATGGCGGCGGCCAATATGAATGTCAGCAACAGCAGCGCGGGCGGCTATGACAAGCTGACGACGCAGAATGGCGAAATGGTCAGCGAGAAATACGATTCCAACGCCCATCACGGCGAATATGCGGTGATCGCCGATGGCCGCTACAGCATCTCCGCCGAGGGCGACAATGTCGATATGGACAAACTCAAAACCCTGGTCGCCAGCGTCGATATGAACCGCCTCAAGGCGCTGGGGGGCTGAGGTCAGAACACCTCTTCAAGGCTGGGTGACAGCCGGGCCTGTCGTTGCCAACGCCCTATACGGGTATAGATCATCAAGGCCAGAAACTGGTGAAGCGCCAGATTGAGCAGGAGGATGGCTGAGACGGCTTGCGGAATATTGTCGTGGGACAGACGAGCGACCGTTACGCCCGCGCCTAAGAGCATCCCCGCTATAATGAGGGTCCACCATAGACCAACCAGGACGGGTATGTTCATGCGCCAGTTTTCTGGATTGCGATTGGCGTTATATAACTCTGCGACGACACGCAACGGCTGAACAAGGCTTGCGAAGGGAATGAACCACCAACCGACCGCCCAGCCCGGCGAAAATTCCATCGCCTTAGGCGTAAGCGTATGGGTGTTCTTATTGATCCGGTACAGCCAGATCATCATAACGATGAGAACCGGCAAGCTAATAAATGTGCAGACCTGTTGAGACGCCTTGAAGCTTTCAAACAGGATGGGCGGGAGCAGTAATTTGTGTCCCGCCGTCACGCTTATAAGAACCACGCTTCCAACAAAAGCGGCTGCGGCGGTCTGAACGATCAGTAAAATCTGTAACAGCCGCATAAATATGCGTGGCTCGCTGTAAGCCGTATTTTCCGACATAAAATCCCCTCCCAATTCGTCAATTTCATAATTCGCGGTTCGCGTAGAAAAGCAAGGCGGCGCCTCCGGTTTCGTTAAACCAGTTTACAAAACAAACTTGTTGATATATAGCTTTCCCCATTCGGCGTAACGCCGCCATTTTCGGGAGAGCCTTATGGACGCCCAAACCCTTCAACGCTCGCCAGATCGCTGGCCAGATCGCTGGCATGATCTTGACGCCGTGCGCGCCTTCGCCCTGATCTTAGGGATCGCCTTTCACGGCGCGATGTCCTTTATGACGCCGCGCATCTGGATCATCGACGATCCCCAGCATTCGGCGGGACTGAACATCGTCTTCTACGTCCTGCACATGTTCCGCATGACGACCTTTTTCGTGCTGGCGGGCTTTTTTGCGCGCCTGCTGATGCAGAAGCGCGGCGCGTTTGGTTTTGCGCGCAACCGCCTGATGCGCATCGCCCTGCCGCTGGTCGTCTTCTGGGTTCCGGTCTTCAGCGCCATCATCGCGGCGCTGATCATCGCCAATCCGCTGCCGCCGGGGGCGACTCCGCCGCCGACGCCGCCCCTTACCGCGGCGACCTTCCCGCTGACGCACTTGTGGTTCCTCTATGTGCTGCTGATCTTCTACGCCGCCGCCCTGTTGCTGAAGGGCGCGGGCGAACTGACGCGGCTGGGCGGACCTTTGGGCAGGTTGCTGGACGGCGCGACCCGTCTTCTGACGCGGCTCGACCTGATCAGCGGCGTGCTGATCCTGCCCGCCGCCGCCGCGCTCTATCTGGCGCCGTCGTGGTCGATGTGGTTCGGCGTGCCGACGCCGGATACCGGCCTTGTGCCCAACCTGCCGGCCCTGGTCGCCTATGGGACAGCCTTCGCCTTCGGCTGGCAGTTGCACCGCGCGCCGGAATTGATCGACCGTATCGCGCGCCGCTGGTGGGTCTATGGTCTGAGCGCGATCCTGGGGACGGTTCTGTGTCTGAATATGGTCGGCATGACGCCGGTGCTGACGCCGACCACGGGCCATGAGCATCCGCTCTACCTCCTGTGCTACCTGCTGACCGGCTGGTCGTGGAGCTTTGCGCTGATTGGCGCGGCGCGGACCTTCCTGCATGCGGAAAACCCGGCCATACGTTATCTGTCCGATGCGTCCTACTGGATCTACATCGTGCATCTGCCGCTGATCCTGGCCATGCAGCTCATGGTCCGCAGCCTCGAATGGCCCGCCGAAGCCAAGTATGCGCTGGTCGTTTTCGCCACCTTCGGCGTGTCGCTGTTGAGCTATGCGCTGCTGGTGCGCTACAGTTTCATCGGCGCGATTCTCAACGGTCGCAAGCGCCGCGCCCGTCGCACGGACGGCCAGCCGCAGGAGGACTTCGCATGAATGACGACGCCGCCCCCAACCTGACTTCCGGCGATCTCAGCTTTCTGAAATCGCTGGTCTCCGAAGGCCCCAGGGCGCAGGCCACAGCAGGGCAGGTCTTCATGATCGCCGGTCTGCTTTATGGCGTGCAATGCCTGCTCAACTGGCTGGGCGTCGCCTTTAAGCTCGACTGGTCGCCGCCGGTATGGCTGCTGGTTGGCTTCGGTCCGACCGCCCTGTTCCTGCTGGCTTTGGCGGTGATCATCTGGCGTGACCGCCGCAACCGGGTGGAGGGGGTGGCGGCGCGCGCGCTCAACGCCACCTACACTTCGGCGGGGCTGGCCAATCTGTTTGTCGTCGCCATCTTCGGCTACAACGCCATACAGGAAAAGAGCATGACCCTGTGGCTGCTCTATCCCGCGGTGATCTGCGTGTTTCAGGGCGCGGTCTGGTACGTGGCCTGGGTGATCCGGCGCAAGCTGTGGCTGGCTGTCATTTCGGCGGGATGGTTCCTGACCTCGCTGGCGCTCGGCGCGCTGATCCATAATGCGCCCGACTATCTGCTGGTGCTGAGCGTGGCGCTGATCGTCCTGATGGGCGGGGGCGGCTGGTACATGCAGCGGACGGCGCAGAAGTAGGGCCATGTCCGCTTTCGACGTCAATAAGCTCGATGACGCCATTCACGGACGTCTGCGCCTCGGCATCATGGCCTATCTGGCCGATGCGGAAGGCGCAGATTTCAATGAGCTGAAGGCGGTGCTGGAGGCGACGCAGGGCAATCTCAGCGTCCACCTGCGCAAGCTGGAGGAGGCGGGCTATGTCGAGATCGTCAAGAGCTTCAAGGACCGCAAACCCCTGACCCGCGCCCAAATTACGCCCGCGGGCCGCAAGGCCTTCGCCGCCTATCTGGAAGCGCTGTCGAAACTGGTGGAGCGGCGGTAAAGACCGCGCCACCATGCGCGATACCCGCCCGCGCGTTCGGCCTCGGTGTTCGGCGGTTGCGGTTTGACCACCAGCGTCACCGTCACGAAGGCCAGCACCAGAAGCAGCGCCCAGGCGCCCATCTTCTGCCAGGTGACGATGTGCCATTCGCGGCCCGGATAGCGCCATGTGTGGGTATAGGTGCCGATATTCTCGGCGATCCATAAAAAGAAGGCGCTGAGACAATTGGCCAGCAGGAAGGGCATGGCGCGCGTCTTTTTATCGACGCGGAAGAAGATGAAGCTTCTGAACCACACGCAGGCGATGGCGATGAAGATCAGGCCGCGAAAATCCCAGATATAATGGTGGCTGAAAAAGTTGAGATAGATGGCGCCCGCGACCAGCCAGGTGATCCATATCTTCGGATAGTGCGAAAAGCGCATGTCGAAGACGCGGATGGCGCGCACGATGAACGAGCCGACGCTGCCATACATGAAGCCGGTGAACAGAGGCACGCCGCCGATATGGAACAGGGACGGCTCCGGATAGATCCACGAGCCCATATGGGTCTTGAACACCTCCATCGCGGTGCCTGTCAGGTGATAGAGGGCGATCACCTTCATCTCGTCCCACGTTTCCAGCCGCGTCCACAACATCAGCGCCTGAATGACCAGAGCCGCGAACAGCAGAAAATCGTAGCGGTAGATGAGCGGGTGCTGCGGCCACACAAAATGCGTGACGATCATCAGACAAAGCATGGCGGCGCCGAACAGGCACGCCCACGCCATCTTCAGCCCGAACAGCACGAACTCCGCCAAAGGCGCGGGCAGACGGCGCAAGGTGGTGCGAATCCACCGTCGGGCAGGTTGCAGGAAGGGCGCGAGGGGGTGGGCCTGAGGCGTCATGCCTTTTCAAAGGCTTCGACAGTTTGCGACACCTTCGACGCGCGTTTGCGGATCATCAGGAAGCGGCCTGAAAAAGAGCCGTAGCGTCCGTTTACGGTCCAGCGCCCTTCAATTTCATCTTGGGTGTCGGCTAAAGCGCCTTCATAAAAAACAGTGTGACTTTGCGTGCCGTGTCCGTTGTAAATCTTCAGAAAGCTGACGGAGGACGCCTCGCGCACGCCTGTAATGTCCGCGCGTTCTTCAGTAGGTGTGTCGCGATAATGATTCATCGTTTCGTGGACCGAGCCAGTGAGATGACCGCCATTGTCAAGCATTACACAAACATAGTGACTTTCCGGCAAGTGCGGGTGGTCAGGGTAGGTGTAAAGGCCGTGCCAGACGCCAGTAAGATTAACTTCGCCCATGGTGATCACCCCTTCGCGCCTCGATTAACACACTTGGCCCCGGTCGCGAAGGGGATGCCGCATTGTCCGCGCCGTGCAATCTTGCTATGACCGCGCGACCCGCCATATAGGGCGGAAATGGAAGATGATCGCGTATGACCAGGCTGGCGCCCGCTGACGATATCAATACCCGCACCAGTATATTGGCGACCGGCGCGCGCGTGATGCGCACCGAGGGCGAGGCCTTGTTGCTGTTCGCCGCCTCGCTGGACGAGCGTTTCGTGCAGGCGGTCGAGACGATGTACGCGGTCAAAGGCCGCATCATCATGTCCGGCATGGGCAAGTCGGGCCATATCGCCGCCAAGATCGCCGCGACCTTGGCCTCGACCGGCACACCCGCCCAGTTCGTGCATCCGGCGGAGGCCTCGCACGGCGACCTCGGCATGATTACGCGCGACGATGTCGTGGTCATGCTCAGCAATTCCGGCGAGACCTCGGAGCTGTCCGATATCATCGCCCATACGCGCCGGTTTGCGATTCCGCTGATAGGCGTGGCGTCGCGGCCCGATTCGACCCTGCTCAAGGCCGCCGATATCGCGCTGGTTCTGCCCGCCGCGCCCGAAGCCTGCGCCATCGGCATGGCGCCGACGACCTCGACCACCATGACTCTGGCGCTCGGCGACGCCCTGGCCGTGGCGATCATGGAGAAGCGCGGCTTCCAGCCCTCCGATTTCAAGACCTACCATCCGGGCGGCAAGCTGGGCGCGCAATTGCTCAGCGTCTCGGCCTTGATGCATACAGGCGACGCCCTGCCGCTGATCGCGGAAGACACGCCGATGGGCGAGGCCCTGCTGGTCATGACCGCCAAGAGCTTCGGCGTGGTCGGCATTGTCGATGCGCACGGCAAGCTCAGCGGCATCATCACCGACGGCGACCTGCGCCGCAATATGGACGGGCTGATGAGCCATACCGCCGCTCAGGTCATGCACAAGGGGCCGCTCAGCGTGCGTCCCGACGCTCTGGCCGCCGAGGCGCTGGGCGTGATGAATGACAAGAAGATCACCTGCCTGTTTGTGGTCGATGACGACAGGGCGCCGGTAGGGCTGATCCATATCCACGATTGTTTGCGGGCGGGCGTAGCATGAAGACCATTATTCTGATCCCGGCGCGCTATGCGTCGTCGCGCTATCCCGGCAAGCCGCTGGTCATGCTGACGGGCCGCGACGGCGTGGCCAAGTCGCTGATCCAGCGCTCCTGGGAGGCGGCCAAAGCCGTGCCGGATGCGCATAGCGTCTATGTCTGCACAGACGACGATCGTATCCGGGCCGCCGCGGAAAGCTTCGGCGCCAAGGTGATCATGACGGCGGAATCCTGCGCCAACGGCACCGAGCGCTGCGCCGACGCGATGAGCAAGCTGCCCGAAGGCGCCGATCTTTATGTCAATCTGCAGGGCGATGCGCCTCTGACCCCGTCCTGGTTCATCGAAGCGCTGATCCATGAGATGCGCGACGATGAGGATGTCGAAATGGCGACGCCGGTGCTGCGCTGTGACGCCCAGACCTACGCCAACTTCGTCGAGGACCGTCAGCATGGCCGCGTCGGCGGCACCACGGCGGCGTTCGACAAGCATATGAACGCGCTCTATTTCTCCAAGGAAGTCATCCCCTATACCGGCAAGACTTTTAGCGAAAACGACGTGATCCCGGTGTTTCACCATGTCGGCGTCTATGCCTATCGCGCCGAGGCGCTGCGCGCCTACGGAAGCTGGCCGGTCGGGCCGCTGGAGCAGCATGAGGGGCTGGAGCAATTGCGGTTTCTGGAAAACGGTATGCCGATCCGCTGTGTCGAGGTCGATGCGCGCGGCCGTGTGTTCTGGGAACTGAACAACCCGGTCGATGTGGCCAGAATTGAGAGTGTCCTTTAATGTCCATTGCGCCCCAACACGTCAAAACCCGCGTCATCGAGGTCGGCGATATTAAAATCGGCGGCGACGAGCCGTTCGCCCTGGTGGCCGGTCCGTGCCAGATCGAAAGCCTCGATCACGCCCTGATGATGGCGGAGAAGATCGCCGAAGCCTGCGCGCCGACGGGGACGAAATTCATCTATAAGTCGAGCTACGACAAGGCGAACCGCTCCTCGATCGGCACGGCGCGCGGCGTCGGCATGGAGGAGGGCCTCAGCATCCTTCAGGCGGTCAAGAATCGCTTCGGCTGTCCGGTGCTGACCGACGTGCATGAAGCTTCGCACTGCGAGGCGGTCAAGGATGTGGTCGATGTGATCCAGATCCCGGCCTTCCTGTGCCGCCAGACCGACCTGCTGCTGGCGGCGGGCAAGACCATGCGCGCCATCAATGTCAAGAAGGGCCAGTTTCTGGCGCCGTGGGACATGAAGAATGTCGCCGCCAAGATCGCCAGCACGGGCAATGAGCGCATCATTCTGTGTGATCGCGGCACCAGCTTTGGCTACAATACGCTGGTGACCGATTTCCGTGGGGTGCCGACCATGGCGCAGACCGGCTATCCGGTGATGTTCGACGCCACCCATTCCGTGCAGCAGCCGGGCGGGCAGGGGGCGACCTCGGGCGGCCAGCGCGAATTCGCGCCGGTGCTGGCGCGCGCCGCCTGCGCGGTCGGGGTGTCGGCTGTCTTCATCGAAACCCACGAAGACCCGGACAATGCGCCGTCCGACGGCCCGAACATGATCCCGATCGGCAAGATGAAAGAACTGATCGGCGTCTTGCGCGCGTTCGACGATCTGGCCAAGGGGCGCTGAGCCTGCGTAAAGCGTAGGGCGTAATCGTCCCTGATGGGAACGAAAATCTGCATATTTGTGATTTTCCGACGACCTTCTGCGACAGGAAGGTGATTGCTGAGGCGTGTAATTGCGCATAAATGCTTATTTATGCGCAATGCTTCAGGGGACGCCATCATGTTTCGCGCCTTCACCATCGCCGCCCTGGCGGTCTTCGCTGCTTCCGCTCACGCCGAAGCGCCGGTCACAGCGACGCAAGGCGCCGGGACGATCACGCTCGACAATGGCCTGATCCACGTCGTTGTGGACTCAAACACCGGACAGGTTACATCGTTCCAACAGATGTTAGATAAGCCCACAGAGCTGATCGCCAAGGGCCAGTCGCTGTATTGGGACGCCAATGGCGAGCCGGACGCGCCGCCTGCCGGGGTGGATGTGCCGAAAAAAGGCTACTACCGCCCGCCACAGCATGAGGGGCTGGCGAAACTGGCCTCGGCGACGCCCGATCTGGCCGATGTCGAGGTCGAGGCGCCTCCGACGCCCGCCTTTCCGTTCGCGGTCGAATATCATTTTGTCATGAAGAAGGGCCTGTCCGGGCTTTACGCCTATGCCGCGCTGCGCCATCCGGCGGATCAGCCCGCCGCGACCCTGTATCAGACGCGCTTCGTCTTCCGCACCGCCTCGGACGACGCGGTCTTCAACTACTGGACCGTCGGACGCGGCAAGACGATCCGCATCCCGCGCGCCGGGATCGTCAGCAAGGTCACCGATGCGACCTGGCTTCTGTCGGACGGCACGGTCAAGACCAAGTACCTGAACTCGGTCTATTTCGCCAAAACGCCCATCTACGGCACGCTGGGCGTCGAACCGTCAGGCAGTCACGGAATCTGGATGATCGAACCGTTCGGCGACTATCATAATGGCGGCCCCAGCCGTCAGGGCCAGACCGTGCATGACGACGTGCTGCTGCGCGTGGTGCAGGACACGCATTTCGGCTCCTCGCCGGTCAAGGTTGCGGCGGGCGAGACCTGGAGCAAGGTCTATGGCCCGTTCCTGATCTATGCCGACCGCGCCGCCGATCCGAACGCCTTGTGGGACGACGCCGAACATCAACTGGCGGCGGAGCGTGCGCAATGGCCCTACGGCTTCGTTACCGCGCCCGACTACGTCAAGGCGCGCGGGGCCCTGACGGGTAAGGTCGCGCTGGACGGCCATGTCCCGGATCATGCGCAGGTCATCCTGTCCGATCCCGATCCGAAGGTGGTCTGGACCGCACAGGCCAAGGGTTATAACTATTGGTCGAACGTCAAGGCCGACGGCAGCTTTGCGATCAGCAATATCGTTCCGGGCCGCTACACCTTGTATGTCGATGGCGCCGATCAGCCGGATGATTATATCCAGACCGGCATAACCGTCGCCGCCGGTCAGAGCGCGATCCTGCCGCCGATCGACTGGCGCAGCGAAACCCACGGCAAGACCCTGTGGCAGCTTGGCGTTTTCGACCGCACGGCGGGCGAGTTCCGCAATGGCGACGACGCGCGCGGCTATCAGATGTTCGCGCGCTATCCTGAGCAGTTCCCGCACGATGTCGATTTCACCATCGGTAAGAACAATCCGAAGACCGACTGGAACTATGCGCAATGGTCCTGGTACGCGCAGAACCCTGTCTGGCGCCTGCGCTTCGACGCGCCCGCGCAGACCGGGCAGGCGACTCTGACCATCGGCGTCGCCTCGGCCCAGCCCGCGCACGGCAGGCTGACCGATGTGCAGGTCATGCTCAATGGCCAGCCCATCGGCGTCATTGCCCTGCCTAAGACCGGCACGGCGGGCTATCGCGGCGGCAATCAGGATTCGCCGTACAATGTCGTGCGCTTGACCTTCGACGCGGCGCTGATCAGGGCGGGCGAGAACGATCTGACCTTAGGCTTCGCCAGCGCCCAGCCCTTCCCGCCCGCCAGCGCCTATGCGCCGTCGAACGAGAACGACGACGATGATGCAAAGCCGGGAACGAAGAACCCCGGCCAGATCATGTATGACGCCATCCGGCTGGAGGTTGCGCCGCGACAGTAGCCGCTAAATTTTCACAGGATTCGGCGAAATGGGCCTTGCCAAGCTTTCGGGCTTACGTCTATAAGGCCCGCCTCACCGGCGGGAAGTCTCTTTCCGTATTGGATTATGAGCGGGCGTAGCTCAGCGGTAGAGCGCCACCTTGCCAAGGTGGATGTCGAGAGTTCGATCCTCTTCGCCCGCTCCAATCCTTCGTGTTCAGGTCTGTTTGCGCCTGAAATCAGATGAGCGGGCGTAGCTCAGCGGTAGAGCGCCACCTTGCCAAGGTGGATGTCGAGAGTTCGATCCTCTTCGCCCGCTCCAATTCTTCCCTTTAAATTCAATCCGGGCCGGTCGGGTAGGCGCCCAGCACGGTTTTGAAGTGCGCGCGCGTTATGTCGTTGCAGGCGCAGGCGGTGCGCCGCAGCCCCTTCATATCGCTGATGCAGATCAGGCGGCGGCGGTTGGACAACAGCCCGGCCTTGCGCAGGCGGCTGAGAACGCGCGTGACATAGCTGCGCCCAACGCCCAGCATGCTGGCGAACTGCTCCTGCTCCAGGCCGATATCGGGCGATCCCGTGCGTTCGGCGACCGCAATCAGCCACTTGGCCGCCCTTTGTTCGATCGTGTGCGAAGCGTTGCAGGCGACCGACTGAAACACCTGGGCCATCAGACAGTCCGAATAGCAGACCAGAACCTTGTCCAGTTGCGGCCAGGCGGCGCGCGCCTTGTCGAGATCCGCCACCGAAATGCGTAAGGACGGCCCCGGCGTCTGCGCCTCACAACGCGCAAAGGCGGGCAGGCTGCCGTGCGAAACAACGCCGCTGACCGCGCCTTCACGACCGATCAGGCCGGTTTCGACCGTCGATCCGTTCGGCAGCACGACCAGATAGGACACCATGGTCCCGTTGCACGGAAAGTAGGCGTATTTCACGGTTTCGCCGACATCGACCAGAATGTCGCCGCGATCCAGATGCACGGCCTCCATATCGGCGGCCAGCTTCGCGCTGACGCCCTCGTCCAGAAGACTCAACAAGCTGTTATCGCGCATCAGGGTTTGGATGTGCGCCTGTCTCTGTATCCGCAAGGGCATAAGGCTCTCCGTCGCGTGCGTACACTGTTGGACATACAGGCTGGAGAAAACTGGATATGATTGCGATGGGCCTCCGGCAGAAGAGCGCTTTCTTTTCCATAAAATTTCGCCTTTCCAGCCACTTGGCCGTTGCAAAACGGCATTGAAGGAGACGGAGCTGCGCTCCGCGCCACACCATGACGCCATGCTCAACGACGCAAACATGACAAAAGACGGGGCCGAACTGGCCGAGGCGATCCGCCGCGCCGAAGCCGCCGAGCGCGCCAGCCGCGCCAAATCCGACTTTCTGGCCGTGATGAGCCACGAAATGCGCACGCCGCTCAGCTCCATCACAGGCGCCGCCTATCTGCTGGGCCGCGCGCCGGAACTGTCGCCGCAGAGCCGCAAGCTGGTCGAGACGCTGAAGGCGGGCGCGGACAGCCTGCTGGCCCTGCTCAACGACTTTCTCGACATTTCAAAGATCGAGGCCGGACGGCTGGCGCTTGAGGCGGCGCCTTTCCGGCTGTCGGACATGCTGCGGCAGGTCGAAACCCTTATCAAAGCGCGACTCAATGGCGACGCTGTGCGCCTGCGCGTTGACTGCGTCGAACCGGCGCAACGCCTGCCCGTCGGCGATGCGCGCCGCCTGCAGCAGGTCGTCATGAACCTGGCGGCGAATGCGGTGAAATTCACCTCGCACGGCGAAATTGGTATTACAGCCGTTCTTACGATCACGGACGACAGGTCCGGCGTCCTGCATCTTTCGGTCAGCGACACAGGCATTGGCATCGCGCCGGAGCGCCTGACCGACGTGTTTGAGCCGTACACTCAGATTCATGGCGTCGGGGCGACCCGGCAAGACGGCACGGGACTGGGTCTGAGCATCGTGCGGCATCTGGTGGACGCGATGCAGGGCCAGATGCGCGTCGAGAGCGCGCCGGGCGTCGGCACAAGCTTCGCAATAACGATTCCCGTGCAGATGACGCCCGAACGCGCCGGGTAACTATACGATCCGCCCCTGACGGATCACCTCCTTGTACCAGAGGGCGCTCAGTTTCGGCGTGCGCTTCTGGGTGGCGAAATCGACATAGTGAATGCCGAAACGCTTGCCGTAGCCGTCGGCCCACTCGAAATTGTCCATCAGGCTCCACAGGAAATAGCCCTTGAGCGGGTAATCCTCCACGACAGCGCGACGGACATTTTCGAAATAGTTGCGCAGGTACATGACGCGGTCGGCGTCGTCGATATGGCCGTTGACGATGGCGTCGTCCGCCGAGGCGCCGTTTTCGGAGATGTAAAGCGTCTTCGGGCTCCACAGCTCGCTGACCATGCGCGGCCCCCAATAGGCGACCTCCGGCCCGACCACCAGCCAGGGCGAGGCCATGCGCGGCGAATCGGCATTGTGCGGGATGACCGCATAGCCTTTGGGGCCGTCGTCGGCGCGCACCCATTCCGGGGTGTAGATGTTGAGCGCGACGAAATCGAGCGGGCTTGCGATAATCGCCATATCGCCGTCCTTCACCTTCGGCGCGGCCTTGCCCTGTTCGCTCAGATAGGTGTCCAGATAATGCCCTTCCATGATCGCGGTCAGGAACATGGCGTTCATTTCGCACGTCGCCTTTTTGGCGGCGGCGACGTGTTCGGGGGTATCCATGACCGGACAATAGAAGGTGGTGTTGTCGGCCAGCCCGACCTGGGTTCCGGCCCTGGCATGGGCGCGGATCGCCTGCACGCCGAGGCCGTGCGCCAGCACGCCGTGGTGGCGGACCTGATTGACGCCTGCCGGGTCCAGCTTCAGGCCCGGCGCGTGAATGCCGACCTGATGGCCAAGATCGGTAAAGCAGCGCAGCTCATTGACCGTCATGATATTATGCACGCGGTCGGACAGCTTGTCGGCCATAAAGCCGGCATAGTCGGCAAAGGCGTAGGCGGTGTCGCGGTTCTGCCAGCCGCCCGGCAGGGCCTGCGGCAGATCCCAGTGGAACAGGGTGACATAGGGATCGATCCCCGCCGCCAGCAGCGTATCGACGACCTTGTTATAGTAGTCGATGCCCTTCTGATTCGGCTGGCCGCGGCCTTCGGGGAAGATGCGCGACCAGGCCAGCGACATGCGATAGGTTCCGACGCCGAGATTCTGCATCAGCTTCACGTCTTCGGGGTACAGGTGATAGCTGTCGCAGGCGACGTCGCCGTTGTCGCCATTGGCGATCTTACCCGGCGTATGGCTGAACACGTCCCAGTTGGTCTGGCCGCGTCCATCCTCATGGACCGCGCCCTCGATCTGATAGGCGGCGGTGGCGACGCCCCAGCGAAAATCCTTGGGGAAGCTCAAATCCATGGGCGCGGCTTTCGCCGCCGCAGGCGCCAGGCCCGCCGCCGCCAAGGCCGCCGCAAAACCCTGTCCCAGTCGCCGTCTGTTGATCTCAGTCATGGTATCCTCTCTATTGTGGTGTTTTATTGTTGAGAGAACATCCAACTTTTCGACGCTGTTCGCAACTCGATTTAGCCGCGTCTTATGTGCGATCCGATCTGCGCCGCCTTACAGCATCGCCGGTATGACCCGGTCCGGCGGGCGGTGGCCGTCCTGGAAGGTCTTGACGTTGAGAATGACGCGATCGCCCATATCCTGACGCGCCTCGATGGTCGATGAGGCCATGTGCGGCAGCAGGATGGCGTTGGGCAGGCCGATCAGTTCGGGGTTGATCGCCGGTTCGCGCTCATAGACGTCGAGGCCGACGCCCGCGATGCGCTTTTCGCGCAGCATGGCGGCCAGCGTTTTTTCGTCGACGATCTGGCCGCGCGCCGTATTGACGAGGATGGCGTGCGGTTGCAGCTTCGACAGGCGCTCGCCGCTGAGCAGGTGATGCGTGCCGGGGCCGCCCGGACAGTTGATCGACACCACGTCCATGCGCGACAGCATCTGGTCGAGATCGTCCCAGTAGGTTGCGCCCAGTTCATCGGAAATGCGCGGCGAGACCGGTTTGCGGTTATGGTAATGCACGCTCATGCCGAAAGCGCGCGCGCGTCGGGCCAGGGCCTGACCGATCCGGCCCATGCCGACAATGCCCAGCCGCTTGCCATAGATGCGCCGCCCCAGCATGAAGGTCGGCGACCAGACGGAGAATTCGCCCTTCTGCACCAGTTCGGCGCCTTCGACGAAGCGGCGCGACACGGCCAGAATCAGCCCCATGGTCATTTCCGCCGTGTCTTCGGTCAGCACGCCTGGCGTATTGGTGACGATAATCCCCTTTTCCGCCGCCTTGACGATGTCGATATGGTCGTAACCGACGCCGAAATTGGCGATCATTTTCAACCGCTCGGGCGCAGCGTCGAAAAAGTCCGCGTCGAGCCGGTCGTTGAGCGAGGTCACCAGCACGTCCGTATCCTGCGCCGCCGCCAGCAGCTTGTCGCGCGGCATGGGCGAAAGGTCGAACCAAAGCGTTGTGTTGAACAGCTCGCGCATGCGGGTTTCGACCGCATCGGGCAGTTTGATGGTCAGAACGACCTTGAGTTTAGCATTGCTCATGCGCGCCTTTATGGTCTTGTCGCGATCGCCCCGGTCTTCCCTTTACCGAAGCGGCGCCCTGAAAATTAGTCTTCTGTTTACCAAATCTGAACGCTTGGTGCGGATGCTGCGGAACGGTCGCGACGGCGCGCCGTCCTCATCGTCATCGTTACAGTTTTCGCGCTCATGTCCGAAGCCCGTTCATCATCAGAGTCTTCCGCGCACATAAGCGGTTTGCCGACGCGTTTTCAAGTCCAAAGCGGGATGGCGGCGATCGGCTTTGCGCTGTTGCTGATCGCGGGTTCGCTGAGTCTGAGCGGCTGCAAGGCGCACGCCGACGCCGAACAGAGTTACGACACGCCCTCCGGCCTGCCCGTGCCGCGCTGGGCGGCCCTGCGCGCCAAGGAGGTCAACGCCCGCAACGGCCCCAGCACCGATAACGCCGTGCTGTGGACCTACAAGCAGCCGGGTCTGCCGGTGCAGATCATTTCCGAGACCCGCGACTGGCGGCTGATCTGCGATCCATCGGGCGGCGTCGCCTGGGTGAGCCGCACGCTTCTGACCAATCGCAAGCAGGTGCTGACGCCCGCGGGGCAAAAGGTGCAGATACGCGCCGATCCGAACGAAACCTCCGTCGTCAAGGCGGTGGTGCAACCGCGTGCTCTTGTTGGCCTCGACAAGTGCGACAAGGCCTGGTGCCGTGTTTCCATTGACGGCGTTACCGGCTGGCTGCCACAGGCCCGGCTCTGGGGCGCGCAGGACGGTCAGGTCTGTCAGCGCCCCGACCTGCTGACAGGCCTCGGCCCGCCGCCAGCGTCCTGACAGCGCGCCGAAATCGTTACAAACGCCGCAAAGGGGTTGAGCCGAAGGCCCGCCTCGTGTAACGCATCCTTCCTTGAAATTACGTATTGACGCATCGACGACGCGGCGGCGCCGGGATGCCTGGAGCCTTGAAAACCGCATGAGCGATCGTCCTTCCTCCTTCTCCTACGAAGACCTGCTGGCCTGCGGCCGGGGCGAGATGTACGGCCCCGGCAATGCGCAATTGCCTGCGCCGCCCATGCTGATGATGGATCGCATCAATATGATCGACCAGACGGGCGGCAGTCATCACAAGGGCTATATCGAGGCCGAACTCGACATTTCGCCGGAACAATGGTTCTTCGCCTGCCACTTCATCGGCGATCCGGTCATGCCGGGCTGCCTTGGCCTCGACGCCATGTGGCAACTGGTTGGTTTTTACCTCGGCTGGCTCGGCCATCCGGGCCGCGGTCGCGCGCTCGGCGTCGGCGAGGTCAAGTTCACAGGTCAGGTCACGCCGGACGTGAAGCTCGTCACCTACAAGATCGACATGAAGCGCGTCATGGCCGGTAAATTGATCATGGGCATCGGCGACGGGGTTGTTGAAGCCGACGGCAAACCCATCTATCAGGCGTCGGGCCTGCGCGTCGGTTTGTTCGACGCCAAAAGCCTGTAAGCCGCTCAAGACGGCGCGGGATCACCACAGGGAACTGAATTAGGACGTTTATATGCGTAGAGTCGTCATTACGGGCTTGGGGATCGTATCTTCCATCGGAACGGGCGCTGACGAAGTCACCCGGTCGCTGCGGGATGCGCGTTCCGGCGTCGTTTTTGCCGAGGATTATGCGCGTCTGGGCTTTAAATGTCAGGTCCACGCCGCGCCGACGCTCGGCGACTGGACGGAGCTGGTGGATCGCCGCGCGGCGCGCTTCCTGTCGCCGGGTCTCGCCTATGGCCATATCGCCATGGAGCAGGCGATCGCTTCCGCCGGGCTGGAAAAAGACCTGATTTCCAATGACCGCACCGGCATTATTTTCGGCGCAGGCGGTCCTTCGACCAGCGCCATTGTGGCGGCGGCGGATGTCACGCGCGAAAAAACCTCGCCCAAGCGCATTGGCCCGTTCGCCGTGCCCAAGGCCATGTGTTCCGGCCCCTCCGCGACGCTCGCCACCTGGTTCGAGATCAAGGGCGTCAACTATTCGATCTCATCAGCCTGCGCGACCTCGGTGCATTGCATCGGCGCGGCGGCGGAACAGATCATGCTGGGCAAGCAGGACATGGTCTTTGCCGGCGGCACCGAGGAGCTGGACTGGACCTTGTCGGACATGTTCGACGCCATGGGCGCCATGTCCACCCATTTCAACGACAGCCCCGCCGTGGCTTCACGCGCCTATGACCGCGACCGCGACGGCTTCGTCATCGCGGGCGGGGCGGGCATGGTCGTGGTCGAAGACTACGAGCACGCCAAGGCGCGCGGCGCCAACATCATCGCCGAAATCGTCGGCTATGCGGCCAATTCGGACGGCTATGACATGGTGGCCCCGTCGGGCGAGGGCGCCGAGCGCTGCATGAAGATCGCCTTGAAAGAGGCGGGCGGGCGCCGGATCGACTATCTCAACCCGCACGGCACCTCGACCCCGGTGGGCGATGAAAAGGAGATGGGCGCAGTGCGCGCGGTTTTCGGCGATCAGACGCCGATGATCTCATCGACCAAGTCGCTGACCGGCCACAGCCTCGGCGCGGCGGGCGCGCAGGAGGCCATCTACTGCCTGTTGATGATGCAGAACGGCTTCGCCGCTGAGAGCGCGCATATCGAGAATCTCGATCCGGCCTTCGACGGCATGAACATCCTGCGTCAGCGCCATGACGGGCCGCTGGGCACCGTGATGTCGAACTCATTCGGCTTCGGCGGCACCAACGGCACGCTGATCCTGTCCCAGGAAGACCTGTAAACAAGAAGACCTGTAAAGAAGACCTTTAAAATAAGAGAGACACGCATGTCCGACGACTGGAATTTCCCCAAGGGCGAGCTGATGAAGGGCAAGAAGGGCCTGGTCATGGGCGTCGCCAATGACAAGTCCATCGCCTGGGGCATCGCCTCGCAACTGGCGGCGCAGGGCGCGGACATGGCGTTTTCCTATCTGGGCGAAAGCCTGCTGCGTCGCGTCGGGCCGCTGGCCGAATCGATCGGCGTCAAGCATCTGATCGAATGCGACGTCACCGACGACGCCTCGATGGACGCTGCGTTTGCGAAGCTGAAAGAGATTTATGGCGAGATCGACTTCGTCATCCATTCGGTCGCCTTCGCCAACAAGAACGAGCTGCAGGGCTCGTTCGTCGAGAACACCTCACGCGAAGGCTTTTTGCTGGCCATGAACGTCTCGGCCTTCTCCTTCGTCGATGTGTCGCGTCGCGCCGCCGAGCTGATGCCGAACGGCGGCTCGCTGGTCACGCTCAGCTATCTTGGCTCGGAGCGCGTGATTCCGAACTACAACACCATGGGCGTCGCCAAGGCCGCGCTCGAAGCCTCGACGCGCTATATTGCGCGCGACCTCGGCCCTAAGAAGATCCGCGTCAACGCCATTTCGGCGGGCGCCATGCGCACCTTGTCGCTGGCGGGGATTTCCGGCGGCCGCTCGCTGCACGCCAAGTCGGGCCAGTTCTCTCTGCTCAAGGAAGAAACCTCAATGGAGGGCGTCGCTGGCGCGGCCCTGTGGCTGGCCTCGGACCTTGGCCTGTCCACGACCGGCGAAGTCGTCCATGTCGATGCGGGCTTCCATGTCGTCGGCCTGCCGGAAGACATCGAAGGTTAGGTTATGCCGCGATGTCTGATCATCGCGGGACCGAACGGCGCAGGCAAGACGACGTTTGCGCTGAAATACCTGCCTATTTTGGGAATTCACAATTTTGCCAATGCGGATGAGATTGCGCGTGGTTTTGTCGCCGCTCGACGTATCACGAGCCCAAGGCAAGGCTGGCCGTTTATATCTTCAGCAAATAGAAGATTTTATCGAGGCGAGAGAGGATTTCGCCTTCGAAACGACCTTGTCAGGCTTGAGTTATCTTCGCACTCATTGAACGGCTCCAATGTGATGGCTGGGAAGTTGGGCTTTATTATCTTGCTTTGCATGACGTCGAAGTCTCCAGAGCGCGTGTGAAAGAACGCGTTCAGGCAGGCGGTCACGCTATTCCGAATGACGCCATTGATCGCCGTTATGGTAAAAGTTTGCGAAATCTCTTATATAGATACAGCATGAAGGTCGACAGATGCTTTTGCTATATAAATGACTTGCCTCTTGAGAAGCGAAGTTCCGCAGATAGCTGGCTTGCGTTCACAAACATCGGCGAAGTTCGTTTAATCGGGAATAAAGAGCTTTTCAATTTGATCGTGCGGAAGGCTACGCAATGACATCCATCTCAAAGCCAGCCCTCCAAATGGCTGAGGAGGAGTCGCACGATGCGTTGAACGCACTCCAGGATGCCGTAGTGGAGGCCATCGAACGCAAACGCAGGCTAGGCCAGTACTGGGTTGTATGGGACGGCGAAAAGCCTGTCGAAATTCATCCTGGCGATCATTCCAAAACCGCCGCCGAATGAGCTTCGGCCTTCCACCGTCTTTAGGCGATATCGAAACCCTCGCGCGGGCGACGCTGGAGAAGCTGCCGCAGCCGTTCGCCGGCTATCTGGACGGCGTGGTGCTGGTGGTCGAGGACTTCCCGCCGCAAGACATGCTGGATCAGCTTGAGATCGACGACCCGTTTGAACTGACCGGGCTCTACACCGGGCGGCCTGTCGAAATGGAGGCCATGACCGGCGATATGCCGCCAATGATCCATCTGTTTCGTCGTCCGATCCTCGATGAATGGGCGGCGTCCGGCGTCACGCTCGAAGCTCTGGTCGCCCATATCCTGATCCACGAAGCCGGGCACCATTTCGGTCTTAGCGACGACGATATGGGATGGATGGAGGCGGAGTTGGCGCGCGCCTAGTTGCGGTACATCTTGCCGCGTTCCGCCAGCACGATCAGGCTCATTGACACAACGCCGCACAGAAGCGCGCCGAAGGGCAGGATCCAGACATGGCCGGTCCAGCCCTGACCGATCAGCGAGGCCAGCAGCCCGCCACCGACGGTGGTGACCACGCCTTGCAGCGAGGCGGCGGTCCCGGCGACATGGCCCATCTTCTCCATCGACACAGCGTTGAAGTTGGAATTCGACAGGTTCATCGCGCCCATGGTCAGAGCCTGCAAAATCAGGAAGCTCATTATGGTCTCGAACCCCAGCAGCGCCCAGATCGTGTGCAGCAGGGTGAAGACGATAAAGGCCGTCAGGGTGGTGTGCGAAATCCGCTTCATGCCCAGCCGTTCGACCAGCGAGGCGTTGACCAGCGAGGCGACGCCCATGGTCCCGGCGCAGCCCGCGAACACCAGCGCCATCAGGGACGGTTTGTGAAACACGTCGGTGAAGATCTGCGGCATCAGCGCGACATAGGCCAGCAGAGAGCCCGTCAGCACCATGACCGCCAGCGTGTAGAACAGCGACGATGGCTCAGTGATGATGAACCAGCTCACGCGCTTCAAATGGCCGGGATCGGGGCGGTGGCGGCGCTCCTGCGGCAGGGTTTCGGGCATGCGCAGCCACGCCCACAGACCGGTCGCCGTCCCGATCAGCGACAGGGCGAAGAAGATGGTTCTCCATGGCGCAAAGCTCAGGATGGCTTGGCCGAAACTGGGCGCCAGCACCGGCGCCAGCAGAAACACCATGACGCTGAGCGAGGTCACCTTGGCCATGGTGCGGCCGGAATAGAGGTCGCGGATGATTGAGCGGCTGACCACATTCGAGGTCGCGGCGCACACGCCCTGCACCAGACGCAGAACCAGTAGGATGGCGAAGTTCTGGCTCAATCCGGCCAGCACGCCGAGCAGCACATAGAGCGCGATGCCGAACAACAAAACGCGCTTGCGGCCCAGCCAGTCGGACAAGATGCCGAAGATCAACTGACCGACGCCCAGCCCCATGAAATAGATCGAAATGATCCATTGCAGGCTGTTCTCGTTGGCGACATGCAGGTCGCGGCCAATCACCGGCAGGGCGGGCAGCATGGAATCGATGCCGAGCGCGCCCAGCGCCATCATTGACGCGATCAGGGCGACGAACTCGGCGAAGCGCGGCGCCTTGGACGCGGGCGGCGTGGCGACCGGTTGCGGCGCGGGATCAAGCAGGGCGGCGGGAGCGGACATACTGCCGCAGCCTATAGGCGGTTTCCGCCGCTGTGGCGAGAGGCGAGGAGAGCGCCGCCGCGCAAGAGCTATTACCGTTTCTTTCCAACAGGCGCGGCGGCGTGATCGTGGCTATTTCGCTCTTAGGTCTTCAATAACGGTCCCGACGCGCGCCATTTCGTCGTCATGGCTGGCGTCGCGCTGGGTTTCGGCAATGCCGGCCATGTACCAGGCCTGCATGGCCGGTTCAGCCAGCATGCGGTCAACATAGGCGCGCGCCTCCGCGCTGAGGTCGAAGCCAAGTCCATAGGTCTGGATACGGAAGACGACCGGCGCGTAAAAGGCGTCCACCGCCGTAAAGCGCCCGCCCGCCAGATAGGGACCGCCGAAATTGGCGAGGCCGTAGCGCCAGATTTCGTCGATGCGCGCCAGATCCCGGATCAGAGCAGGCGGCGTGTCGAACAGTTTGATACGCACGCCGACCGTCATCGAGCAGATGGAGCGCAGGGTGGAGAAGCCAGAATGCATCTCCGCCGCCGCCGAACGCGCATAGGCGCGCGCTTCACGGCGATCCGGCCAGACCAGTTTATGGTCTTCGGCGACATATTCGACAATGGCCAGCGAATCCCAGACCGTCACCGCGCCATCGACAAGGCAAGGAACCAGGGACGATGGCGAAAACGCCTTGAAGGCGGAGTTATCCGGCGCAAAATAATGCATATGCTCCGTAAACGGAATATTCAACGCTTTGAGCAAAATCCACGGACGCAAGGACCAGGACGAGTAGTTCTTGTTGGCGATATGCAGGTCGTACATCGGGCGCTCCTTGGCTTGCGAATGGCCGCACCTGTGTCGCGCAGACGATATAAAAACGCCAGAGGGAAATTCTGCGCCAAACGCTTAGACGGCCTATTGCGTTAAGCCGGGCTGCGGTTTGCGTTTAGCCGAACTGAAACGCGCTGATGGCGGCCCCGGTCGGGCCGAGGCTGTCTTCGTGATAGGTCATGCGCGCCGGGTCATCTGCGCCTGCGCCCGCCGCCACCATCAGCGGCAGCAGATGCTCCTCGCGCGGATGGCACAGGCGCGCGTTCGGCGCTTCGGTCCAGCGGAGCAGGGCGTCGCGGTCGCCCTGCACAGCCTCTTGCAGCCACTGATCGAAGTCATGCGAGGCGTGGCGCATATCGCCGTTCATGTCGCGCTGCATCAGGCGGCGCAGATTGTGATAGCTCATGCCCGAGCCGATGATCAGCACGCCCTCCTCTCGCAGGGGCGCCAGGGCGCGGCCCAGGGCCAGATGCGCCGCGGGGTCCAGTCCGGCCTTCAGCGATAGCTGGAACGTCGGAATGTCGGCCTCCGGCCAGGCCAGCAACATCGGGATAAAGACGCCATGGTCGAAATCACGCTGAGCGTCGGCGCGCACGGCGATGCCCGCCGCCGCCGCCAGCGCCTGAACGCGCGCGGCCAGCTCCGGCGCGCCCGGCGCAGGCCAGGACAGCTCATAGGTATGCGGCGGAAAGCCATAATAGTCGAACAGAAGACCGGGATTGGGCTTGGTCTGGACGGTGAACTCGGCCTCTTCCCAGTGCGCCGA
Source organism: Asticcacaulis sp. (assembly GCF_051956075.1). GTDB lineage: Bacteria > Pseudomonadota > Alphaproteobacteria > Caulobacterales > Caulobacteraceae > Asticcacaulis. The sequence goes on from NZ_JBQCGA010000060.1 coordinate 73,401, forward strand.
GACGATCAGCAGCGCCTTGGGCTTTTCCCCGACATCGGCAGGCAGGCGCTTCAGATAGGCGCCCATCTCGTCCCACATATCGGCGGGCGACCAGTCCATGAAAAAGCATGGGCCGCCGCCGTGCGGAATGTACAAGGTAGGCGTCATTTCAATAAGCTTCCGCATCTATGATCAGGTCGATGTCGTCGCCGACAATCGGCTCGTAATTTCCAAGCCCGAACGCCTTGCGGCTGATGCGGGCGGTTCCGGAGAAGCCATAACCGGTCTTGAACAGGGCTGGGTTGAAGGCCTTGGCGTTGAAGGTCATATGCAGCGTCACCGGCTGAGTGATGCCGTGCAGGGTCAGATCGCCCGTGACATCGGCGGTCTTGTCGCCCGTAAGGGTAATCTGTGTGCTGACGAAATGCGCGTCGGGATACTGCGTCACGTCAAAATATTTCTCGCCTTTCAGCATGGCGTCAAACTGTGGCAGGGCCGTGGTCAGGGTCGCCATATCCAGCGTGATGTCGAGGCTGGACTGGCTCGGATCGTCCGTGTCCAGAACAAGCGCGCCTTGAGCGCCCATAATCTTACCCGTTGGGTGCGACAGGCCAAAATGCGGGTACTGAAAAATCACCGAGGTGTGATCAGGTTCAAAATGCAGGGTTTGCGCCGCCATAGCGGGGACGGGCGCGATCAGCAGGCCAAGGGCGATGATAAGGCGGCGCATGTGAAAAGGCGGTCGGTTCGCGGCCGCCTCCCTGAATTAGTTGGCTTCAGCTTCGATGTAGAGATCAACCTGATCGCTGACCATCGGCACATATTTGCCCATGCCAAAGTCGGAACGATTGATCGTGCCGGTAGCGGTGAAGCCGACAGCCTTCTTGTTGATCATCGGGTTGACGCCTTCCTTGTTGAGCTTGACGTTCAGCACGACCGGCTTGGTTATGCCGTGGATCGTCAGATCGCCCGTGACCTTGGCCGTGTCCTTGCCGGTCACTTCGACCTTGGTGCTTTTGAAGGTGGCGGTTGGGAACTGAGCCGCATCGAAGAAATCGGCGCTCTTGAGGTGTTCGTCCAGCGCCGGAACGCCGGTATTGATTCCGCTGATGTCAAACGAGACCTCAACCGACGAATTGGCCGGATTGGCGTCGTCGAGCGTCACCGAACCCTTGGCGTTCATGAACTTGCCCGTCGGATGCGAATAGCCGAAATGGGTGTACTGGAAGGTCACCGAGGTATGGGTGGGCTCCAGCGTGTAGGTGTCGGCGGCGAACGAGGGCGCGGCGAACAGGGCCAGCGCCAGAGCTGTGGCGCCGAAGAGCGGGGAAAGGACGCGGTTCATGTCTAAAATCTCCATCTGAGGGGCGCGTCAGCGCCTAAACGTAACAATAATGGTTACTGTTGAGTCCTGCAAGAGGGCGCGGCGTCATTTTGCCGCATCTTTTTGCAAAGGCCCACTTCCAACCTATACGCGCCGCCCCATATGTCGGTTTCAATCTGACATCAGAGGATGATAACATATGTCTCAGGAAGCTTCGTCGATAAATATGTATCAGGCGTCGGCGCCGATCATGGTGCGCGCGCTGAGCAATCTCAAAGCCATCCTGTCCAAGGCCGAGGCCTGGGCGGAGGAAAAGAAGATCGATGAAAAGGTCGTGCTGAATGCGCGGCTGGCCCTGGACATGCTGCCCTTCGTCAAACAGATCCAACTGGCGACCGACACCGCCAAGGGCGCGGCGGCGCGCCTCGGTGGGGTTGAGGTGCCGTCCTATGCCGATGACGAAGCGACGTTTGCCGAACTGCATCAGCGTCTGCAAAAAACCATCGACTTCATCTCGTCAGTCGATGCGGCGGGCTTTGCCGGCGCCGAAACGCGCGACATCGTGCTGAAATTTCCCTCCCGCACGATTGAATTCACCGGCCTCAACTACCTGACCGGCTTTGCGATTCCCAACCTGTTCTTCCATGTCACCACGGCCTACGCCATACTGCGCCATTGCGGCGTGCCGCTGGGCAAGACCGATTTTCTGGGTGGTTAAAACACCGAAATGGCGAACGGTTCGAGCGCTTTGAGATAATCTTCAAGGCGCACAAGGCCGACGCAGGAATAGGCTCCGGTTCTCAGACCGGGGCCTTTTTCGTACAGGCGCTGCGCCAGAAGGATAGCCGGAACGCACGGAATCTGCGGCCCGTCGCCCGCTTCGGCGATGATGAACCAGCGCTTTTCCAGCGGGGCGCCGTTGTGACCTTCGCCGCGCAGGATCATGTGCATGCCGCCGATATCGGAGCCGAAGGCGTTGAAAGCGTCGCTGAGACGCAACAGCGGCGCGGACAGCCTTTCCAACGGGAGAGGCAGGCCGCAACGCACCAGCCACGACGCCGCCCATAGGCCCAGATGCAGCGGCGCCAGCTCCAGCCCTGCGCCGAAGCGGATATCGGATAGTCCGTAGGCGGACGGTAACAGGTCAAGATCGGGAATTTCGCAATTGGCCAGCCAGCGTTTGCCCATGACTGGATAGGTCTGGCGGCGGATATCCTGCCAGCCATAGGCTTTTGGATGACCGGCAAAGGGGCGTAAGGCGCGACCGACATAGCTCATAATGGCGCGCGTCGTGGCCAGGCCGCGCTCGGCCTTCTGGCCTGGCGAAATGCCAAAATCGAGCGCGTCGAGTCGGGCGAAGTCGGGCCGGAAGCGTTCGATGACGGCGGAGGACAGGCCCGGCACCGTCGAGGCGCCGCTGATCAGGGTCACGCCTGCGGCGCGGGCTTCGGCGTCGAGCGCAGAAAAGTCGCGGACGAAATCGCGCGCGTCGGCCAGGTCGACATAATGACATCCGGCGCGCAGGCAGGCGCGCGCCACCGCATAGTCGCTGCCCTGATAGGGGCCGCAGGTATGGATGACGACGGCGGGTTGCAGATCGCGCAGGGCGGCGTCTAATCCGTTGTGGATGTCGATCCGCGCCGCTCTGGCGCGCGGCAGTTGGGCGGCCAAAGCCTCGGCCTTTCCGGGATCGCGTCCGGCGACGATGACAGGGACGCCGCGCGCGCTTAAGGCAAGTGCGATGCGCTTGCCGAAATTGCCATAACCGCCCAGGATGAGGACGTCAGCCATCGAGCGCCATCTCCGTCACGGTGAAGCTTCCGGCATAGCCGTAGGCCATCGCCGCGCCGAACAGGCCGCCGCTGAGGCGCATCGACATGGCGAAACTGTCCTCGCCCGTCGCGCGCTCGACCGCCTCGCCGCGTCCCAGCAGCGGCGTCGCCAGCCAGCCAATCGGCAGGTCGGCGCCGAACAGCCGCCAGACATAGCCAAGGTGGCGCAGTCGCACCTCGTCCCCCTCGAAGCTGTAGGCGCAATCCCAACCCACACCACAAGCCATATATTCGACCACGCGCGCGCCGCTTTTCGGGACCAGACGCGAGCGGAAGACATAGGGCTTGCGGCCCGGAAACAGAAAGCGCCGCTCGAAGATGAAGGCCTTGTTGTCCGGCTCGGAGAGGAATTGCACCGTACACGGAATCGCCTCGCCTCCCACAGGCGTCAACATACCCAGAGCGCCCATCAGCGGCGCTACAAGCCGCATCATCCAGCCCATGCGGATGTCAAGCTGTCCCGTCACCGTGACGCGGTCATGCGTGAACGGACGATTGGCGTAGTGCCGTTGAATCGCGGGCGGCAGGTCGGCCCAAGGCAGGCCGAAAACCGGCGCGAAGATGGGGCCACTCATATCTGCGGCCTGCGCAGAATGAACAGGCTGAGATTGCGCACCGCCTTCATTAGCGGATAGGCGATGACGGCCAGACGGCGATGGCGGAACAGGGCGACGTTCAGCCGGTTCAGCCAGCCGTGTTCGGAGCCGATCATCGCCAGCAGATGCAGGGCGTCCACGCCATGCCACAGACGGTCCTCGAACTTCACCATAATACCGGTGTTCAGATCGAGCTTCTGCGCGTGGATTTGTGCCAGAAGCGGCGCATCCTTCGTTTCGCGCGCATTGACGATGCGCAGCGCCCCGACCGCCTCGCGGATGCGCACGGTCTGCGCCGCCGCCGCGCAGAACGGGCAGGCGCCGTCATAAACAAGAACGACAGGCTCAGGAAGCGTGGACATGGCGTTTCCGGCGGCTATAGTCGGGCAAGGCATACCACGGCGGGGCGGGCTTGCAATGCTGTATCTGACGATCAAATGGCTGCACATCCTGTCCTCGACCGTGCTGTTCGGCACGGGCGTCGGCACGGCCTTCTTCATGCTGATGGCGCACCGTTCCGGCGATGTGCGCGCTATCGCCTGGGCGACGCGGACCGTGGTTCTGGCCGACTGGCTGTTCACCACGCCGTCTGTGATTTTCCAGCCGCTGAGCGGGCTGATGCTGGTTCATCTGGCGCATTATCCGATGACCGCAGCCTGGCTGGTCGCGGCCCTGATCCTCTATGTCTTCGCAGGCGCCTGCTGGCTGCCCGTGGTCTGGTTGCAATTACGGATGCGCGATCTGGCCGCGCAGGCGGAGACGCAGGGAGCTGCGCTGCCGGATATTTATCATCGCTATTTTAGGTTCTGGTTCGTATTGGGGTGTCTGGCGTTTCCGGCGGTCGTCACCATCTTCTGGCTGATGGTGACGACGCCAAATTGAGGAGAACACATGCTGCATCTCTATTCCTGGGGCACGCCGAACGGGCGCAAAATCTTTATTATGCTGGAGGAACTGGGCGTTCCTTATGAGTCGCATCCGGTCAATATCGGCAAGGACGAGCAGTTCGATCCCGAATTTCTGAAGATTTCTCCGAACAACAAGATTCCGGCTTTAGTCGATGACGAGGCGGGATTGAGCCTGTTCGAATCGGGCGCTATCCTGATCTATCTGGCGGAAAAGTTCGGCAAATTCCTCCCTGAGGGCAAGGACCGCCACACGGCGATCCAGTGGCTGATGTGGCAGATGGGCGGGCTTGGGCCGATGATGGGGCAACTGGGCTGGTTCGTGGTGTCCGACAAGGAGGCGACGCCGGTTGGAGTCGAACGCTACGCCAAGGAGACGGCGCGGCTGTTCAACGTGCTGGAAAAGCAGTTGTCGCAGCATCCTTATGTCGCGGGCGACGACTACAGCATCGCCGACATGGCCATCTATCCCTGGATCGCGCAGTATCGCGTGCGCGTGAAGGACTATATCGAGCCTCTGTTGCAGGAACGCCCGCATATCCTGGCCTGGCTCGACAAGGTCGGCGCGCGGCCCGCGGTTATCGCCGGGATGAAGCTGCCTTAAGCTTTTTTGCGGCGGACATAGATGGTCTTGTGGACCTTGGCGACGACAACGCCGTCCTTGTCGATAATGTCCGCCTCGTACTCAGGTTCATACTTGCCGCGCGCGTCGGTCTCGGCCTTGACGCGCGCGATCTCGGCGCGCGGAATATGGAAGACGGCGCGCACATCTGAGCGGCCAGGCTTCAGGAATTTGATCGAGGCCGCCTTGTCCCAGACAATGTAGTCGCGCCCGATGTTCTGCATCAGGATGGCGACGAAGAACGGGTCGCACATCATGTAGAGCGCGCCGCCGAACTGCGTGCCGAAGATGTTTTTGTTCCACCAGCGCAGCTTCATCTCGACCGTGACGGTGGTGAAGGCGTCGTCGATGCCGATCACGCGGATGCCGGCGCCGATAAAGGGCGGATACCAGTTGATCAGTTCAAAACGCCTGCGGGCGGAGAGGGGCATGCGGTAAAATCTTTCCCTTCCAAATCTTTCCGTTCCAAATCTTTCCGTTAACGTCATCCTTGTGCGCGCATCGGGGCGATCTGGCAAGTGGCTGTAACCCGGATGCGCTTACGCGCGTATCATGTTAGGTTACGATCAAACGGGAGGCGCGCATGGACAAAAAGAGCATCCATCCTTTGTGGCTGCGGCTGATCCACTGGTCGAACGCGATCGCCATTGTCGTTCTGATCCTGAGCGGCTGGCGCATTTATGACGCCACGCGCTTTCTCGGCTTTCGCATTCCGCCGCACTATACGCTGGGCGGCTGGCTGGGCGGGGCGATTCAGTGGCATTTCGCCGCTATCTGGGTGGTGTTCGCCGCGGCGCTTTTGTACCTGATCCTCGGTCTTGCGACACAGCGCATTCCGCGCAAATTCTTTCCGGTCACGCCGCGCGCCTTTGTCAGCGATCTCCTTGCAGCCCTGCGCGGCAAGCTGGGCCACGAAGACCTCAGCGTCTATAATACCGTGCAGCGCGTCGCCTATCTGTTCGCCATGCTGGATGTGGTCGTGCTGATCGTGTCGGGCCTTGTGCTGTGGAAGTCGGTGCAGTTTCCGTATCTGCGCGTGCTGGTCGGCGGCTATGAGGGCGCGCGTTATGTCCACTTCGCGGCCATGAGCTTCATGGTGGCGTTCATTCTCGTCCATGTCGTTATGGCGCTGCTGGTGCCGAAGACGATCAAGGCCATGCTGTGGGGGCGCTGAGTCATGGATAAGCTTCCTGACGATATCCAATCCGATAAGGGCGCCATTCTGAAAGAGGCGGAGGGTTTGCTCAAAGACCCGTCAAGGCGGCGTCTGCTTGGCAATATCCTGACGCTGGGCGGGCTGTCGCTGGCGACCGGGGTGATCATCAAGAATTACCACTCCGTCGATGAGATCCTGCGCCGCATTTCGCGCTTTAATGACGCGGCGCAATGGGCCCTGTTCAATCCAAAGCTGATGGCGCCGGAATATAGCGAAGCCGACATCGCCAATCCGTTTCCTTTCAACGCCTTTTACGGCATCAAGCAGGTTCCGCACGTCGATGCGGCCAGTTATCGGCTGCAACTGTCCGGCCAGATCGCGGACAAGCGCCCGTGGACGCTGGAGTCGTTGCGCGCCCTGCCGCAGACCTCGCAGATTACGCGGCATATCTGCGTCGAGGGCTGGAGCGCCATCGGCAAGTGGGGCGGGGTGCGCTTTTCCGACTTTCTGAAGCGGATCGGCGCGGATACGATGTGCAAATATGTCGGCTTCAAGTGCGCCGACGGCTATTACACCTCGATCGACATGCCGACGGCCCTGCACGCCCAGACCCTGCTGACCCTGACCTTCCGCGATCATGAACTGCCCGCGTGGTACGGCTTTCCGATGAAGCTGCGCATGCCGACCAAGCTCGGCTACAAGAACCCCAAGCACATCACCGACATCTTCGTCACCAATATCTTCCCCGGCGGCTATTGGGAGGACAAGGGATATAACTGGTTCGGCGGCAGTTAGGACGCGCCATGTAAAAGTTCCTCGCTGCGCTCAGTGTGCTTTTACATGGCGTCATAACGAAAGGTCATGGTTTGAAGCGGTTCTTCGCCACGCCCTTGCTGTTATCGGTTAAGCCATCAGGTCCGCAAACGGCGCGTTCAGGACGCGGGCGGCGTCGTCGGGCGCGATGGACAAGAGAAGCCCGCGCTGTCCGGCGTTAATATAGATGCGGTCGAAGAGTTGCGCGGTTTCGTCGATGGCGGTGGTCGTCAGTTTGCGCTGGCCGGAGGGCGAAATGCCGCCGACCTTATAGCCGGTCAGGCGTTCGGCGTCGGGGATCTTCATCATGTGCGCGGATTTGCCGTGAAAGGCCGCCGCCAGCTTCTTCATGCTGACCTCCTGCGGCGAGGGGACGACGACGCAGACGGGTTTTGCGTCCACCTCGGCCATCAGGGTTTTGAAGGTCTGGTCGGGATCGACGCCCAGAGCTTCCGCCGCCTGCAAGCCGACGCGCGGCGCGTCCGGGTCATAGGCGTAAGGGTGCAGGTCGAAGGCCACGCCCAGCTTTGACAGAAACAGGGTGCCGGGCGTGGTCTTAGACATGCCAGCCTTCCTGATTTGCGTCTTTCAGAAAAGCGGCGATATCTTCGTCCGTTGTCTGAAAGCTGGTCACGAGGCGATAGGCGTCGGGGCCGGAATTGGGCCACGGATAGAAGCGGTGTCCGGCGCTGGCGAGCCGATCGGCCACGGCGCGCGGCAGGGTGACGAACAGCTCATTGGCCTCGACGGGATGCAGCACGCTCACGCCGTTTAGCGCCTCAAGACCGTCGCGCAAAGACCGCGCCATCCGGTTGGCGTGCGCCGCCAGATCGAGCCACAGACCGTCCTGCAACAGGGCCAGCAACTGCGCCGAGATGAAGCGCGCCTTGGACGGCAACTGGCCGCCGCGCTTGTGGATATAGGGAAAATCGCGCGCCAGCTCCGGGTTGAAGATCACGACCGCCTCGGCGGCCAGGGCGCCGTTCTTGGTCGCGCCGAAGGACAGGATATCGACGCCCGCTTCCGAGGTGACTTCCGCCGGTCGGCAGCCGAGCGAGGCCACGGCATTGGCCAGACGCGCGCCGTCCATATGGACGTAAAGGCCGTGCTGATGGGCGACGGCGCACAAGGCGCGGACCTCCTGCGGCGTGTAGACGGTTCCCAACTCCGTCGATTGCGTCAGGCTGAGCGCGCGCGGGCGCGAAGTGTGCGGGGCGTGCTCCAGCGTCGTGGCGACCAGATTCGCAAAACCATTGGGCGTCAGCTTGCCGTGCGCGCCGTCCAGCGCGACGATCTTGCCGCCGGTGAAAAACTCCGGCAGGCCGCATGCGTCGTTATTGATATGGGCGATGCGGTGCGCCAGCACCGACTCATAGGGCCGGATCATCGCCGCCAGCGCTAGACCGTTGCAGGCCGAGCCGTTGAACACTGGCCAGATCTGCGCGTCGGGCGCCTCAAAGGTGGCGCGGAACGCCTCGCGCATGGCGGCGGTGACGGGATCGCCGCCATAGGCGGGCGCGAACCCCTCATTGGCGGCGGCAATGGCGGCCAATACGGCGGGATGCACGAAGGCGGCGTTGTCGCTGGCGAAACTGGCCATGAAAGCCTCGATAGGGTGGAGCGTCCAGGGGTGTCATAGCGGCGCGGCGCGGCGGCGTCCAGTCGCTGACGATTTGCGGTTTTTTTACAATGACGTCAACTTTGCGCAAAAAATTTCAGCGCGGCTGGAAGCGCTGCAAACCATTTAACTCTGTCTTATCATATCGCGTGATACGCCAGACCGAATGGTCACATCCCGTCAGTTCGACGCAGGATCGTCCAGAACAGATTTCCGGCGTTTCATGGTTTTCAAACGGCTCAGCACCCGATTATCGGTCCTTTACGGCGCCTTGTTCGCCTTTGGTCTGCTGATGACCGCCCTGACCGGCTATATCAGTGTGGTCAACAACGCCCGTCAAACCGCCCAGAACGAGTTGCAGGCTTCGGCGCGCGTCTTTCAGCGCGTCTGGTCCGATCGCGACGAGGTTCAGTCAGCGGGCGCCCTGTTGCTGGCGCACGATACGGATTTTCGCCAGGCTATGCTTCAGCAGGACGCCGCCACGGTCAGCGAGGACTTCGCCGTGCTGCAAAAGCGCGTTAAGGCGGATATGGGCTTTGTCATCGGCGCCGACGGCCAGCCGATGCAGGGCCGCAGCGACCCGGTCGCCATGGCGGTCGCCGCCGCCTTGCAGAACGCGCGCGATACGAAAAACCGAACTGGCGTGATCACGGTTGCGTCGCGGCCCTATCAGGTCGTCGCCATGCCGGTTCTGAAAACCTATAACGGCCCCGACCGGCTGGGTTGGGTCGTCTTCGTGTCGCAACTTGATGCGGTGGAGGTGCAGGCTCTGCAGAAGTTGGCCCCGGTGTCGGCGACGGCCACGATCCTGACCCAGACGCGCGGCGGCCTGTGGATGGACGGAAGCGGGCAGGGGAGCGGCTACGCCGCCGACGCGCTCAGCTTCTTTGTCGATAACAGCCTGCGCACCGGCGCAGCCGGGCCGGTGTCGGGCCATAACGGTCAGGCGATCGCCTTCGCCGCCCGCCTGCAAACCCTGGGCGCCGATCAGAAAAGCGTTCTGCTATTATCCTATCCGCTGAAGGCGGCCCTGCGCGATTATCAGCCGGTGATCAGCGCCCTGGCCCTGATCGGCGGTCTGGGGCTGGTCTTTGTCGTCCTGGCGAGCCTCTATCTGTCGCGGTCGCTGTCGCGGCCCATTCAGGATCTGACCAAAGCTGCGCGCGCCCTGCGCGAAGGCGGCGCCGGTCAGATCGACATCGTGGCGCGCTACGAAATGGGCGAGCTGGCCGAGGCGTTCAACGACATGGCCGCTTCGATGCAGGCCCGCGAGCAGGACATCACCCGGCTGGCCAAGTGCGATCCGGCGACCGGCCTGCCGAACCGTTCGGCCTTTGAGGACCACTTGCGCGCCCTGCACGACAGCGACGCCGTCGAACAGGGCGGCGTCGCCATTGTCTGTATCGGCGTCGACCGTTACACGCACATACGCGCCGTCTGGGGCGTCGCCTACGGTCACAGCCTGATGACGCGCCTGCAGGAAATCCTCGGCGGCATTTTCGCCAAGGCCTATATTGCGCGTCTGTCCGGCGACACGCTGGGCCTGTGCCTGACGCCGTGCGCGGCGGCGCAGGCCCTGCCGCTGGCGCGCGCCATCGCGGCGCGGCTCGACAAGCGCATCCGCGTCACCGAGGATCAGAGCCTGGACGTGCGCGTCAGCCTGGGCGTCTATCATGTCGGCAAGACTCGCGGCGCGACCGACGACTGCGTCGAGCGCGCGCTGATCGCGCTGGATCAGGCGCGCGCCGCCAAGGTCAAGGTGGCCAGCTTCGATCCGCGCGTCTATTCGGAACTGGCCGACACCCTGTTGCTGACCGATCAGCTTCACGCCGCGCTGCAAAATCGCGACATGATGGTCTATTATCAGCCCAAGTTCAGCTATCGCGAAGGTCGCATCAGCTCGGTCGAGGCGCTGGTGCGCTGGAACCACGCCGAACGCGGCTTCGTCTCGCCGCAGCGCTTCGTCGCCATCGCCGAGGAGACGGGCGCGATTCGCGACCTGACCCTACAGGTGCTGCAAACCTGCATCGACGACCAGAAGCGTCTGAAGGCGGCGGGCTTCGATCTGGACGTCAGCATCAACTATTCCGGCCGTCTTTTGTCGGACGACGCCTTCAATCAACGCACCCTGCGCCTGTGTCAGCAGGCGGTCGGGCGCATCTGCCTTGAAATCACCGAAACCGCCGTCATCGACGATCCGAAGATCGGACTGGCGGCGATCAACACCTTTGTCGATGCGGGGCTGGAAATCTCTATCGACGATTTCGGCACCGGCCTGTCCTCGCTGGCCTATCTCAAGCAGATTCCGGCGCATGAGCTCAAGATCGACCGCGCCTTCGTCATGGAGATCGAAAGCGGGCAGCGCGACGCGCTTGTGGTGCGCTCCTCGATCGATCTGGCGCACGGTCTGGGCATGAAGGTGACGGCGGAAGGCGTCGAGACGCGCGCAGCCTTCACCCTCTTGCAGGCCATGGGCTGCGATCTGGCGCAGGGTTACGGCATCGCCCGGCCCATGCCCTATGATGCGCTGGGACCGTTCCTGACGGATTTCAACGGCGTCGTGGGCGGAGCGGATGTGTCGCCGAGCGGACAGCGATTCGCGTCAAGGTAGCTATAGCGAGTGGAAATTTTGTTTGCGGCGCACAATTTCTGGCGGAATTGCGGCTAAAAGATTACCGGAAGGCAGCGCAAGCCTCTGAGATATCATAGGGCGAAGAAAAAGCCTGTGCGCCGACGTGGCGAGGATGGCGGAGAGGGTGGGATTCGAACCCACGATAGAGTTGCCCCTATGCCGCATTTCGAGTGCGGTGCTTTCGACCACTCAGCCACCTCTCCGCAGAGGACTCTCGTCAAAATGCTTTGAAAAACAAGCTTTTGAGCAGATAATAGGCGTCATCTTCGGCGCCCGGCGTGGTCAAGAGGCGTGTACCTACCTACAGTTTGTGCGAATCGCAAGCCCCTTTTTGGCGCTCTTTATGAGTTTTTTATTTCGGCTTTCCGGCGCGCTATAGATTTTTGATGGTGAGGTTTGACCTATAGAGCACATGGTACGGCTCGGTCGTTTCAACCGTTGCATTCAGGTGTCAGTCCTCGCCAAACCGGATTAAAAAAGGCCGGTTTTCGCTAAAAGCTGCATTTGGGTGCTATGCAAGACGACTTGGGAAAGTTAAGAAGACCTGTACTAAAGTTCCAGTCGAGTGATCGGCTGTTCGTTCGTATGGCCATGAGAGGGCACTAACATGAAACTCACTTTGCTGGCGGGCGCTGCGCTCGTCGCACTGGCGTTCGCGGGGACTGCCTCCGCCGAGCAGGCGCCAGGCTGGTACGGGGCACTCGACCTCGGCTATAACTCGATGGGCGATTACAAGGCGCGCTCGACCGGCATGATGCCGGACGGCGGTCCTTACGTCTATAATGTCGGCACTGACAATAACTGGGCCGGTTTCGCGCGTCTGGGCTATCGCTACAGCCCGAACTGGCGCGTCGAATTTGAAGGCGGCTATCGTCCGGGCGACATCAAGTCGGCGATCGGCTTCCCGCGCACCTATCCGACCGAATCCGGTCTGAAGGATACGGCGCTCTGCACCGTCGGCACGGTCCGCGGTTCGGGCGACGCCTGCGGCGGTCCGTCGGGCGCGTTCACGCAGTCGACCTTCATGGTCAACCTGTATTACGACATCATGCCGGAATCGAACTTCCACCCGTTCGTCGGCGTGGGTGTCGGTCTTGACCACGTCAAGGCCAAGATGTTCGGCCAACTGTCCACCAATCCGGCGGGCGGCTATCTGTCGAACCTGAGCATGGTCGGCAAGGATACGGTTCCGGCGGCGCAATTCCTGGCCGGTCTGGCCTGGAACGTCTCCGATCGTCTGGCGATTGACCTGACTTACCGTTATCTGGCCGCGCAAAAGGCTTCGTTCAACGCGAACATCGACCCGACCGGCGGTTGGCAATCTCCGGGAGAATTCTCCGGCAAGTTCGACGACCAGACGGTGACTGTCGGTCTGCGCTGGGCGTTCTCGACCCCGGCGGCGCCTCCTCCGCCTCCGCCGCCTCCGCCTCCGCCGCCGCCTCCCCCGCCGCCTCCCCCGCCGCCTCCGCCTCCGCCTCCGCCGCCTCCGGCGTACGAAGCGCGTCAGTTCATTGTCTACTTCGAGTTCGACAAGTCTGACCTGACCTCGGATGCGCAAGCGGTTGTGCAAGCGGCTGCCGACTACGCCAAGGCTGGCAACGCCGCCCGTATCGTGGTTGTCGGTCACACCGACACCTCCGGTTCGGCTGCGTACAACATCAAGCTGTCGGAACGTCGCGCCAAGACTGTGGCTGACGCTCTGGCGGGCCTCGGTGTCGACGCCTCCAAGCTGGCGGTCGACTGGAAGGGTGAATCGGATCCTGCGGTCGCCACCGGCGACGGCGTGAAGGAACCGCTGAACCGCCGTTCGACCATCGACATCACGTTCTAAGTTAGAACGCGATAGCGATCTGAGACAAAGACCCGGTCCGCTACGTGCGGGCCGGGTTTTTTTGTGCGAATCGCGTTGTGCGCTGCAATATAATGTGATCGTAGGCGTCTGCGTTTTTTCTGGAGTTTGCAAAAAGCTACATTTTGCACAAAAATAATCCGGGTTGCAGCAGAGCCAAGATATGCTGATCAGGCACCGCGACCTCCGCTAAATATAGTGTTCACGCGCGCGAAACGCGCAGTCTTGAGGCGAATCGCCTCTGAGGCAGATGTGGCAAAACTGCGTCACAATGTTGCCTACGAGACAAGTGTCATAAAACTTATGCACTTTTCGCTCAAACAAAGTTGCAAAACCTACTAAAGGATTATGGCAATCCATCAGCGTAAGATCTGCGGCGTGGCTCCTGTGGTCAGGCCCTGAGCCCTTGTGTCCGTAGCTCTGCTGAAGTCGAGTTTTTGCATCTGACTGTAAACCTGGAGAGGGGATACTCCGAAATGTCGAGATTTTATAAATACGCTTCTGCGGCCTCAGCCATTGTCCTGCTGGCGGCCGCGGGCGCGGTTCACGCTCAGGAAACCACGGGCGGCCTCAAGGGCTATGTGACGGACGCCTCGGGCAAGCCCGTCGCGAATGCGACGGTGACAATTGTTCACACGCCCACCGGTGTAACGACGACAACGACAACCGATTCGACCGGCTATTATGTCGCCGATCACCTGCGCGTTGGGGGCCCTTACAATATCGATGTCGCCGCCGACAGCTATACGACGGCTCAGGCCAGCGTCGCTATGATTGGCATCGGCCAACCGACGGAAGCCGACGTTTCGCTGGAATCAGCCTCTGCGCCAACTCAGGTGGTCGTGCGCGGCGCCCGTCGCGCCGTGATTGCGGGCCGCACCCGCGTCGGATCGGAAGAGATCGCTGCGGAACCCACCCTGAACCGCGACATTCGCGACTACGCGTTGAAATCGCCGACGGCCTGGGAAGATTCGACCAACAGCGGCGCCATCTCGCTGGGCGGCATGAATAACCGCTCCAACGCCATACTGATCGACGGCGTGCGTCAGGGCGACGATTTCGGCCTGAACGCCAACGGCCTGCCGACCCTGCGTTCGCCGATCTCGGTGGACGCGCTCGAAGCCGTCAGCGTCGATACCGCGCCGTATGACGTGCAGTACGACAACTTCCAGGGCGGCGTCATCAACTTCGTCACCAAGTCGGGCGGCAATGATTTCCACGGCGGTCTCTTCTACGAAAAGACCGGCAGCGACATGCGCGGCAAGACCTACAAGTACAAGTCCTATAACGGTTCGACCCAGAAGAAGACGGTCAGCGGCGACTTCTCGGAAAAGACCTATGGCCTCAACTTCTCCGGCCCGATCGTCAAGGACCACCTGTTCTTCTTTGTCGATTATGAGAAGTTCCAGGGCGAATCGCCGGCCCTTTACGGACCGGGCGATTCCAATGCGCCTGTGACCATCAATACGGTTAAGCAGGCCGATGTCGATCGCGTCGTCGATATCATGAAGTCGAAGTACAATTACGATCCGCTGAGCTGGAACGGCGGTTCGGTGCCCTATACCGATGAAAAGTACTTCGTAAAGCTGGACTGGCAGATCAACGACAAGCACCGTGTTAACGTGTCCTACCAGGACACCAAAAGCCAGTCGGTCAGCGATTATGACAACTCAACCTTCTATCAGGATCTGGCGCTGCAGTCGCACTGGTACTCCAACGAGACCGACCTGAAGGTCTATAAGTTGCAGGCCCTGTCGGACTGGACCGACACGTTCAGCACCGAATTCAACTATTCGCGCAAAGAGGTTTCGGCCCTGCCCAAGCCGCTGGGCGGCACGTCCTTTGCCGAATTCGACGTCCAGACCCCGGATGGCGGTTGGATCTATCTCGGTCCCGACCGTTATCGTCACTACAACATCCTGAAGAACAACAATACGCATATCGACCTGAAGGCGCGCTACCGTGCGGGTCACCACAACATGTTCTTCGGTTACGAACATGAAACCGTCGATGTGTTCAACGCCTTCGTCGCCAATTCGAACGGCACCTACAAGTTCACCAGCTACGGCGCGTCGGGTGCGTCCTATGCTTCGGGCATCGACGCCCTGGCGGCGGGCGATGCGAACTCGGTCTTCTATTCCAACGCCTACGACAATGTGAAGGCGGATGGCGCGGCCTCGTTCACCTACAAGACGGACAGCTTCTATGGCCAGGACGAATGGCGCATCACCCCGCGCTTCACCCTGACCTACGGCCTGCGCTACGACCGTTACACGTCGAGCACGCCGCCGCTGAGCAACCCGACCTTTGCCGCCAATTACGGCTATCCGAACACCATCAATTTCGATGGCCTGGATATCTGGCAGCCGCGCGTCAGCTTCAACTGGCGTCCGGAATTCGGCGATGGCCTGCAAATCTATGGCGGCGTCGGCAAGTTCCAGGGCGGTCAGGCGAACGTCTGGGTCTCGAACAGCTACTCCAATACCGGCAACATTCTGGGCACGGCAAGCTGCTCGGCCGGTACCTCCAGCAAACCGTTCACCATTTCCGCAGCCTGTAAGGCGGGCATGACCAATGTCGATGGCTTCAATGTCGCTCAAGGTCTGCAGGATATGAACGCGTCCAGCGCGGCGGCCGGCACCGGTTCGACCAATGCCTTGGCGCCTGACTTCACCTTGCCGAGCGTCTGGAAAGCCTCTCTGGGCGTTGCCAAGACCTTCGATCTGGGCAAGCTGGGCAATGGCTATCGTATGTCGGCCGAATACCAGTACACCAAGTACGACAAGGCGCTTTACTGGTACGACCTTTATCAGCAAGCCTCCTATTCCGGCACGGCGCCGGACGGTCGCCCGGAATATTTCAACATGTCGCCGAATGGCGCGCCGCGCGCCAACCGTCAGGACATCGCGCTGGGTACGATTGATGCCGGGGATGCGCGCCAACTGGCCTTCACGGTCAGCAAGGCGTGGAATGACGGTATCGC
This sequence comes from Asticcacaulis sp., assembly GCF_051956075.1. Lineage (GTDB taxonomy): Bacteria > Pseudomonadota > Alphaproteobacteria > Caulobacterales > Caulobacteraceae > Asticcacaulis. The sequence continues at coordinate 89,710 of NZ_JBQCGA010000060.1, forward strand.
CAAGGGCCTGTCCTTCGACTGGTCAACCGTGTTCCTGCACTCGACGGACGCCAATTCCGGCACCAGCTCTGTCGCTTCGTCGAACATCAAGACCCTGGCCAGCGCCGATCTCAATACGCCGACTGTGGGGATTTCGAACTACCAGATCGACCGGATGACCAAGGTGACGCTCAGCTATCAGCACAAGTTCTTCGGCGACAATACGACGGGCATCTATCTGTACGCCCAGAAGCGTTCGGGTTCTCCCTATTCGTTCACCTTCGACGACACGACGTCGAACAAGAACGGCGCGGGCGGCCTGTACGGTCAGAACACCACCTATACCGGTTACGACACCGAACTGCTGTACGTGCCCAAGGCCGACTCGTCGGGTAATGTGACCCTGAGCTCGGACCCGATCGTGACCTATAAGGCGGGCTTCGACATCAACGGCTTTAACCAGTTCCTGAAGGATACGGGCCTGATCAAATATGCCGGTACGATTACGCCGCGCAACGCCTTCAAGTCCCCATCCACCATGCTGGTCAATCTGCGCATCACGCAGGAACTGCCGGCCATCAGCCCGCGCTGGGGTAAGCTGCAGCTCTATGTCGATGTGCAGAACCTCGGCAATATGATCAATCCGTACTGGGGCAATGTCTCGCAATACGGCTTCCCGTATGTCTATAACGCGGTCAATGCCTCGAACTGTCAGGCGGTCGCCAAAGCGTCAGGCGCTCCGCAACAGGCAAGCTGTGCGGCGACCGGCAACTTCTACCAGTATAACTCCTATACCCAGAAGGATCCGACCACCTATGCGACCTCCTCGGTCTATCAGATCAAGGTTGGTGTGAACTACAAGTTCTAGTCTTTCGACTGGAGATAAGATGGACGGCCCCCGGTTCTCCGGGGGCCGTTTTTATATGGCTATTTTGGGGGTGACCCCAGGGCGGGCTTGGTGCTAAGAGGGCCGTTGCAGGCGCAACACATGAGAGATGTCATGACACGTATCGTTCCCGCCGAATGGGAGGCGCATCAGACGATGTGGCTGGGTTTTCCGAGCCATGAAAATCTGTGGCGGGACGACCTGATCCCGGCCCAGGCCGAGGTGGCGGCGCTGGCGCGGACGCTTTGCGAACTGGGCGACGAACGTGTCAAGCTGCTGGTTATGGGGGCGGCGGCGCAGGCGGCGGCGCGGGAACTTCTCGGCGACGTTAAAAAGCTTGAGATCGTCGATGGCCGCTTCGGCGATATCTGGTTCCGCGACACCGGCCCGATCTATGCCGCCGAAGACGGCAAGCCGTTGCCGGTGGCGTTCCGTAACAACGGCTGGGGCGGCAAGTATCAGTTGCCGCACGACGATGAGGTCGCGGCCCAGATCGCCGCCGCCGATGGTTTCGCGCCCGTGACGCAGGGCTTTATCCTTGAAGGCGGGGCGCTGGATCACGACGGCCTCGGCACGGTGCTGACCACGCGTCAATGCCTGCTCAATCCGAACCGCAATCCGGGCTGGACCCAGGACGCCGCCGAACAGGCTCTGGCCGAAGCCCTGGGCGTGCGCAAGGTGATCTGGCTCGATGACGGCCTGCTGCACGATCACACCGACGGCCATGTCGATAATCTGGCGCGCTTCGTGGCGCCGGGCGTGGTCGCCTGTCCGGTGGCCTTCGGGCTCGACGATCCCAATGCCGCCATCTATGACCATACAGCGAAGCTGCTGGCGACCGCGACCGATGCGCGCGGCGAGAAGTTGCAGGTCGTGCGCATCCCCTCGCCGGGGCGAATCCTTGATGAGGATGGCGAAATCATCCCGGCCTCCCATATGAATTTCCTGATCGGCAATGACTGCGTGGTCGTGCCGGTCTATGCCGAACGCCCGGGCGAGCTGGCGGTCGAGGCGCTGCAAAGCCTGTTCCCGGAGCGGAACGTGCTGGGCCTGTCCTCGCGCGCCATCCTGACCGGCGGCGGCTCGTTCCATTGCATCAGCCAGCAAGTTCCATCTTTGTAGCTCAGGCGCCGCCCGAATTTTAAAAATGGGCTCCTCGCATAAGCTCGGGCGCCAACCTTGTTTTGGGAATATGGCGCGCTTGCCAAAATGCGAGCATTTTGGAGAGTAAAAGCATCATGACCCGAACCGTTACCGTCGCCGCCCTGCAAACCGCCTACGGGCCGGATATGGCGGCCAATATCGCCAAAACCGAGGCTCTGGTGCGCGAAGCGGCGGCTCTGGACGCCCAGATCATCCTGCCGTCCGAGCTGTTTCAGGGCGAATATTTCTGCATCAGCCAGGAAGAGCGCTGGTTCGCGACGGCCTGGCCGTGGCGCGAGCATCCGTGCGTTCTGGCCATGCAAAGACTGGCGGCGGAGCTGAATGTCGTCATCCCGACCTCGATCTATGAGAAGGAAGGGCCGCACTATTTCAATTCGCTGGTCATGATCGATGCGGGCGGCGATCTGATGGGCGTCTATCGCAAGAGCCATATCCCTGACGGTCCCGGCTATCAGGAAAAATACTATTTCCGTCCCGGCGACACCGGCTTCAAGGTCTGGGATACGAAGTTCGCCAAGGTTGGCGTCGGCATCTGCTGGGACCAGTGGTATCCTGAGGCCGCGCGCGCGATGGCGCTGATGGGGGCGGAGGTGCTGATGTACCCGACCGCCATCGGCTCGGAACCGCACGATGCGGAGCTTGACACCGCCGCGCCGTGGCAGCGCGTCATGCAGGGCCATGCGGTCGCCAATGTCATCCCGGTCGTCGCCTCCAACCGCACGGGTGCGGAGAGTCTCGTCGCGCCGCAGAACGGGCAGGGCCAGAACTTTTATGGCCACAGCTTCATCAGCAACCATCGCGGCGACAAGCTGGCCGAATTTGGCGCTGTGGAAGAAGGCGTGCTGGCCGCCAGTTTCGATCTTGATTATCTGAACACGCACCGCGCTGCCTGGGGCTTCTTCCGCGACCGCAGGCCGGAGCTGTACACGGCGCTGGCCTCAGCCCGTCCGCAATAGGCCGTCGCGCTCGGCGGCGGCGAGGATACGCCACTTGCCCGGTGCGAGTTCGCCCAAGGTCAGGTCGCCCATCTGCGACCGATGCAGCGTCTCGACATGGTTGCCGACAGCGGCGAACATGCGGCGGACCTGGTGGTAGCGGCCTTCATAGAGGGTCAGGCGGGCGGTCTTTTCGCCGGTGACCTCCAGAAAGGCCGGTTTCAGCGCGTCCTTTTCACTCTCCAGCACCAGCTCGCCAGTGGCGAAGATCTCCGCATAGCGCGGCTCTATGGTGCGCGCGCAGGTCACCTCGTAAATCTTGGCGACGTGGTTTTTCGGCGAGATGATGCGGTGCAGGTAATCGCCATCGTCGGTGAACAGGAGTAGCCCCGACGTATCGGAATCGAGTCGCCCGATGCTGGACAGGACCGGTTTGCGCGCCGCGAAACGCGCAGGCAGCAGCTCATAGACAAGCTGGCCGCGATCCTTGAGCGAGCAGACATAGCCGGCCGGCTTGTTCAGCATCAGCACGACGCCGAAATCGGGATCGAGTGGGCGGCCTTTATAACGGATGTTAGAATGTTCTACGGCTGCTTCATCGGTCAGCGCATGGCCCTCTGCGTCGGTGAAGACGCCCATGCGCAGCAGAGTCTGAACCTCCTTGCGGCTGCCATAGCCAAGGTTAGCCAGATGTTTGATCAGCTTCATTTGACCGCCTTCAACACCTTGTAGTGGTCGTTATTGGCCACAGGTTCGATGCGTTTGAACGCCGCCTTCATCGTCTCCTCATAGGGCAGGTGGCGGTTGGCGACCATCCAGAACTGCCCGCCGGGTTTCAGCGCGGCGGCGGCGCTGCGGATAAAGGCCTGGCCCAGATCGTGGCGGTCGGCGCGGTCGATATGGAAGGGCGGATTGCTGAGGATGAAGTCGTAGCGGTCGGGCAGGGCTTGCGTGGCGTCCAGCCAGTGAAAGTCCGCGCGCGGATCGTCGAGATTGAGCCGCGCCAGATCGAGCGCGCGCGCCTCGGCCTCGATCAGATCAAGTCGGGTGATGGCGGGTGAGGCTTTCAGCGCCACATCGCTCAGATAACCGATCCCGGCGCCGAGGTCCGCGCCGACGCCGCTGAAGGCGGGCAGATGGGCGGCCAGAAGTTGCGAACCGGCGTCGAGGCGATCCCAGGCGAAGACGCCGGGGCGGCTTAAGTAACCGTTTTCCACCCGGCGCGGCGCGTCCAGTTGCGCCCAGGCTCTGATCAGGTCGTTATCGAGCCGCTCCGGCGCGATTCGCGTCCAGAAGGCGCGGCACTTGTGTTTGGACAGGCTTGAGACCTCGCCGCACAGCGATTTCAGATCGTTTTCAACCGTCTTCGCGCCTTCGAGATTGGACACGCAGGCCAGAACCAAGCCGCCCGCTTGGGTTTGCAGCACCGCGCGGGCCAGCAGGGCGCGGTATTCCTCGCGTTGACGCGGCGGCAGGACGAGAACCATCGGAAACGCGCCACCTTCGCCATCGTGCATCGTAAAGCCCACGCGCACCAGGGCGTCGTGCGTCGGTTTGAAACTCTGTTCGCAGATCAGCTTGTCGCGCGGCGCGTCGAGTGGTCGCGCGCGCAGGAACAGCGCAGGCGTTTCCGGCCAGTCGAGCGCGCCATCGTCAAACGGCAGCAGCAGGGTCATGAGTACGGGATCGGTCATGCCGTGCCTATCGCACAGGCGTGGCCCAAAGCCAATAAGATCACGCGCCCTGATTAGGCAGGCCTGCTAAGTCGATAAATACGCGCCTCCCAACCTCTCATTGGCGCACGATAGTCATAGTCTTCAATGTGTTTGTAATTGCACATGAGGATTTCGCAGCGTCTGAAACCGCCTGGTAAGACCAGAGTCTGTTCATGTGGAGAGAAATTCAAGACGATAAAATACCCTTCGTCATCGAGCCTGCGAATATAGGCAAACAGATGCGGATGTTCGGGGAGTAGGTCTTCGTAGTCACCATACACCAGACAAGGTTCGGTGTGCCGTACAGCGATAAGAAAGGTGTAGCAGCCGTAGATCGGATTATAGTCGGCAGCGTCGGCATTGATTTCGCTGAAGTTTGAATTCAAATCGAACCACGGCGTGCCGGTCGTAAAGCCCCCGTTAGAACTTTCGTTCCACGGCATTGGCGCACGGGCATGATCGCGGCTGATGTGGTTCTGCTCTTCGAGAAAATTCGCGGCGGTCACACCCCCGGTCTCGACCTGATCGCGCCAGCCATTTTTCGACCAGACATCGTTGAACTGATCGGGTGCCGTGAAATGCAGATTGGTCAGCCCGATCTCATCGCCCTGATAGATAAAGGGCGTGCCTTTTTGCGTCAGCAGCAGGGTGGCCAGAACCTGCGCCGACCTGACGCGCCATGGTGGGCTGTCGTCGCCATAGCGCGAGACGAGGCGCGGATTGTCGTGATTGGACAGGAAGACAGCGGGCCAGCCATGCTTGTCGAAGGCCGCGTTCTGGCGAGCGAAGACGGCCTTCAGGTCGGGTAATGTCCACGGCCTCCAATGGCCATTCTCGTCGCGATCGACCTCAACGGCGGCGAACTGGAACGCCATGTCGAGTTCGCCGCGCCGTTCGTCGATAAAGTCCGGCGTCTGCGCCAGCGTCACGCCGAAGGCTTCGCCGACATTCATCGTGTCGTAGGCGTTCAGAACCTCGCGCCGCATCTCCTGCAAATAGTCATGCACATGCGGTCCCTGTGTATAGACATATTGCGGGCGGCTTTTCAGGTCCGGCGGCAGGTCCGGAAAGCTTTTGTCCTTGGAAATGAACGGGATGACGTCCATGCGGAAGCCATCGACGCCCTTATCGAGCCAGAAGCGCATCAGGTCGTGGACCTCATGTCGCACCGTCGGATTGTCCCAGTTCAGGTCCGGCTGCTTGTCGTGGAACAGATGTAAGTACCAGCTTTCCCCGTCGCGTTTCCACGCGGACCCGCCGAAGATCGAGGTCCAGTCATTGGGCGGCGTATCGCCCTCATGCCAGATGTAGTAGTCGCGGTACGGATTGTCCGGGCCTTTGCGACTCTCGACAAACCAGCGGTGTTCGTCCGAGGTGTGGTTGACCACGAGGTCGATGATCAGCTTCATGCCTGCGGCGCGAACGGCGGCCAGCAGGTCGTCGAAATCCTGCATCGTCCCGAATTCCGCGCCGACCTTGCGATAATCGCGGATGTCGTAGCCATTATCGGCATTGGGGCTGTCGAAATGCGGCGACAGCCAGATGACATCGACGCCCAACCCCTTGATATGGTCGAGTTTTTCGATGATCCCGCGCAGATCGCCTATGCCGTCGCCATTGCTGTCGTAGAATGAGCGCGGATAGACCTGATAGACCACCGCCTCCTTCCACCAGCGCCGTGTGTAGCCGTTGACTGATTCCATCCGCCAAGCGTGCGGCGGAAAATCGCCTCTTGCAAGCGTGGCTGAAAATCCGCATATAGGCGCAGAGACGGTCGGGCGAAGGCCTCGCCAACCTGGTCAGGGCCGGAAGGCAGCAGCCATAACGAATTCACCTTCGGGTCGGCCGTCTCACCTCCTTCGCTTCGCTCATTCGGTTCGTTTGCCGCTCAAGCGCCGCGAGGCTCGCGCAGCGTGCTCAAGAAGCGAAGCGTTAGCACCCCTAAAATTTTCGCATAGGGCGGTCGCCCTCGCCTCGCTTCACGATGAAGCTCGGAATTCATGACAGTCTAAGCCCTTCGCGCCTGTTAACGAATCGCGCTTAATGGCTGACGCCTGTGCAAAAAGTCCTTATATAGGTCATATGTCCGACACCGCCGATTTCGATGACCCGTTTGCCGTCGCACCCGAACCGGAGCGCGACGATCTGACGGCGGATATTTTTGGTGATGCGCCACCTACGCCTAAGGCCGCTCCGCCAGCGGAAAAGTCCGAAGCCTACACGGTGCTGGCGCGCAAATACCGCCCGCGCACTTTCGAGGATCTGATCGGTCAGGAGGCGATGGTGCGCACCCTGACCAACGCCTTCGCCACCCACCGCATCGCCCATGCCTTTATGCTGACCGGGGTGCGCGGCGTCGGCAAGACGACCACGGCCCGCTTACTTGCGCGCGCGCTCAACTATGAGAGCGCCACAGTCCACGGCCCCAGCGTCGATCTCAGCGTGATGGGCGTGCATTGCCAGGCGATCATCGAAGGCCGCCATATCGACGTTCTGGAGCTGGACGCGGCCTCGCGCACCGGCGTGGACGCCATGCGCGACCTGCTGGAAAGCGTGCGTTACGCCCCGGTCGAGGCGCGCTATAAGGTCTATGTCATCGACGAAGTCCACATGCTGTCCACGGGCGCGTTCAATGCGCTTCTGAAGACGCTTGAGGAGCCGCCGCCGCACGCCAAATTCATCTTCGCCACGACCGAAATCCGAAAAGTTCCGGTCACCATCCTGTCGCGTTGCCAGCGCTTCGACCTGCGCCGCGTCGAGCCGGAAATCCTGAGCCCGCATCTGGAAAAAATCTGCGGCCTGGAAGGCGTGCGCATCGAACCGGACGCCCTGGCCCTGATCGCGCGCGCCGCCGAAGGCTCGGTGCGCGACTCGCTGTCCCTGCTCGATCAGGCGCTGGTGCAGGGCGAGCCGGGCGAGGCGGTCGGCGCCGAGGTGGTGCGCGACATGCTGGGCCTGGCCGACCGCTCGGCGACGCTGTCGCTGTTCGAGAATGTCATTTCTGGCCAGATGAGCGAGGCGCTGCTGGCCTTCCGCACGCTCTATGGCTACGGCGCCGATCCGTCGCAGATTATGGGCGACCTGCTGGAATATTGCCACGCCACCTCGGTGGCCAAGGTGCTGGGCGCCGAAGCGACGCGGCTTCCCAATGCTCAGGCCATGCGCGTGACGGCGCTGGGGTCGCAACTGTCCGCCGGGACGCTGAGCCGGTTATGGACCCTGATGCTCAAGGCGTTCGAGGAGTTGCGCCGCGCGCCCGATCCGTGCGCTGCGTTCGAGATGGCGCTGGTGCGCATGTGCTACGCCGCCGACCTGCCGGGGCCGGAAGCGCTGATGAAGCGGCTGCAAAACGGCGAACCGCTCATGCCGGGCGCGCCCAGTGCGCCGGGCGGCGGCGCGGGCGGGCCGTCAGCGCGCGGTTCCGCCGCCGTGCAGATGCGCGCCGCGCCCAGCCTGCCCGATCCGCAAAGCTTCGACGAGGTGCTGCAACTGATTTCGGCCAAGCGCGATATCGGCCTGCGCGCCGATGTCGAGCGCTTTGTGCGGCTGGTCGCCTTCCGGCCCGGCGCCATCACCTTCGAACCCGCGCCCAACGCCCCCGGCGATCTGGTGCGCAAGTTGTCCCTGCGCCTGAAGGAATGGACAGGGCAGCGCTGGCTGATCGCCACCGAAGGCTCCGGCGGGGCCGAATCGATCATGGAGCGCGACAAGCGCGAGACCTCCGAGGCGAAGGCGCGCATCCAGGCGCATCCCTTCGTCGCGCAGGTTCTGGAGATTTTTCCCGGCGCCGAGATCACCGCGATCCGCGCGCGCCCGAATCCGGTGGCGAGCGACGCCGCGCCCGTCGCGCCCGTCGATGAACGCCCCGACAGCGACGAGGACGACTGATGGACTTTCAGCAGATGATGAAACAGGCCTCCATGGTGCAGCAGAAGTTGCAGGAGGCGCAGGCGAAAATGCACGAAAGCGTGGTCACCGGCGCGTCCGGCGGCGGCATGGTCAAGCTGGAGCTGAAAGGCACGGGCGACATGACCGCGCTCAGCATCGACCCGTCGCTGATGGCGCCGGGCGAGGGCGAGGTGCTGGCCGACCTGATCCGCGCCGCCTATGCCGATGCGCGCAGGAAGCTCGACGACATCAATACGCAGTTGATGCGCGACGCCGCCGCCTCGATGGGGCCGGGGGCGGTGCTGCCTGACCTGCCAAAATTCTTCTAAAACTTGAGCGGCGCCGGACCCGAAATTGAGCGCCTGATGGCGCTATTGTCCAAGCTGCCGGGGCTGGGGCCGCGGTCGGCGCGGCGCGCGGCGCTGGCGCTGTTGAAGCGGCGCGAGCAATTGCTGCTGCCGTTGACAGCCGCCATGCAGGACGCCGCCGAGCATGTCACGACCTGTAGCGTGTGCGGGCGGCTGGCGACGCGCGATCCCTGCGCGACCTGCATCGATCCGGCGCGCGACGCCAGCATGATCTGCGTGGTCGAGGATGACGGTTCGCTGTGGGCGATGGAGCGCGTCGGGGCGTTTCATGGCCGCTATCATGTGCTGGGCGGGCTGTTGTCGGCGCTGGAGGGGGTGCGGCCCGAAGACCTGAAGCTCGACCGGCTGATTGCGCGGGTGCAGGGCGGCGATGTGCGCGAAGTGGTCATGGCGCTGCCCGCCACGGTCGAGGGCCAGACGACCGCCCACTATATCGCCGACCGTCTTCGCGGCCTGAGCAACCAGATCGAGATCACCTATCTGGCGCGCGGCGTCCCCGTCGGCGGCGATCTTGACTGGCTGGATGACAACACGATTGCGCACGCTTTCAAAACGCGGCGCTGACGGCCTTCGAGAAGAAGGGTTTTATCCACAGATTACACAGATATTCAGGGTGATTCCACGCTACCGCTAACTATCGAGCCTGCCGCTTGACGCCACTTGCGCGAAGCGCCTTTCATGACGCCTTCCACTGACGATAGCGGTAGCGTGCGATTATCCTGAACATCTGTGTAATCTGTGGATACCCCCTTTCTTTCCTGCGCAGCTCCCCAGTCTTTATCGTTAATTTTCGCGCAATGGGCGGTTAGGGCTGGTTAACAAATCCTTAACGCTTTAAAGGCTGGCGGTGGAGGAGTTCGCCATGCCTTTGCGCTATATGTTTATCTTCGTCTTCGTCTTTACTCTGTTCGGCGCCTAGGCAGGTTCTGCGGCGGCGAGGGCCAGTTTGCGCTCGCGATGCTTCATGATCAGATAGACGACCAGGCAGCCCAGGAAGCGGCTGACCACTGATCCGGCCAGCGACCAGATGTTGAAAATGCCGGGAATCGCATAGCTGGCGATCCACAAAAACGCCGCCGCGTCGATGGGGCCGGAAATGCCCGCCGAGACGAAGACGCGCTTGGACAGCGGCAATTTTGCAAAGGTGAACAAGGCCCAGTCGATGGTTTCGCTGATCGCGAACGCGCAGGCGCTGGCGAAGGCGATGGTCGGGTCTGATGTGACGATCGACAGCAGCAGGCCGACAGCCAGAAAGCCGAAAATATAATGGCCGACCTCGCGCTGGGCGAAATCGCGCACCACCAGCACCAGTCCGGTCACCACCGTCATCGGGTTCCAGTCGCCATGTCCCGGCAGTGGATAGGTGGGGACGTGATCGAAGCACCAGTTGATAAACGGGATAAGGAACAAGTAGCCATAGGTCCAGGGCGCGCGACCGCTCAGCACCTTGCGCACAAAGGTTTTGAAATCTGTCATAGCTGCTCCCTAAAGCCCGTTTACGCAGCTTATCGCGGTCTGGATGAGGCGCAAGCGCCGACCTGTAGAAAAGACTTGTCAGACGCGGCTTAACAACCTAAGAACGTAACATGAACATGCTTCTCCTGAGTCTGCTGCTGGTCTCCTTGCTCGCCCTGGCCTTTGCGGGGGCGTGGTGGCTGGCCTTTGCCGAGGCGCGACGCTTGCGCGAACGCGCCGATGAGATGAACGATCGCCTGCTTGACGTCACCAATGAATTATCGGCGGCGAAGGAGCGGGCGCGCAATCTGGAAGATGCGCGCGCGGCGATGAGCGAGCAGTTCCAGATCGTGTCGCAGCAGGCCATGCAGGCGTCCAACGAAGCCTTGATGAAGGCTGCCGCCGAGCGCGAGAAGCTGGCGCTGGAGCGCGTCGGCCATACGCTGAAACCCGTAGCCGAGCAGCTCACGCGCTTCGAGGCGCAGGTCAAGGCGATGGAGGAGGCGCGCGCCAAGGATACGGGCGGGCTTAAACAGCAGATTCACGAGCTGATGACCGCCTCGAACGCCACACGCGAGGTGACGCAGAAGCTGGCCGGGGCCTTGCGGCGCGGCGCCGGGGTGCAGGGACGCTGGGGCGAGGAGGTGCTGCGCAATGTCTTGCAGGCGGCGGGCCTGTCGGCGCGCTTTGATTTTCTCGAACAGTTCAGCCTCGACACCGAGGAGGGGCGGCGACGTCCCGACGTGGTGGTGCGCCTGCCTGGCGACGCCTCGGCGGTGTTCGTCAGCGACGCCAAGGTCAATCTGACCGCCTATCTGCAAGCCGCTGAGACGACCGACGAGGCGACGCGCGACATGCTGCTGCGCCAGCATGCGCAGGGTCTGCGCGCCCACGTCAAGGATTTGTCCGCCAAGGCCTACTGGGATCAGTTCAAGGAGCAGGGCTCGCCCGATTTCGTCGCCATGTTCGTGCCCGGCGACGGGCTGCTGGCGGCGGCGCTCGACCATGCGCCGGACCTGTTGAGCGAGGCGATGGATAAGAAGGTGATCATCGTCACCCCGACCACCCTGTTCGCCCTGTGCAAGGCGGTCGCCTATGGCTGGCGCGTCGAAGACCAGATGAAGAACGCCACCCATATCGCTGATCTGGGCCGCGAACTGTATGCGCGTCTGTCGGTCATGGGCGGGCATGTGTCGTCGATGGGCGATGCTCTGGGGCGCGCGGTCGATAAGTATAACGCCTTTGTCGGTTCGCTGGAGACCAAGGTGCTGACCCAGGCGCGCCGTTTTGAAGACTTGCAGGCCGGGCATCAGGGCAAGGAGCTGCCCGATCTCAAGGCCATCGACGCCCAGCCGCGCACGGCTAACAAGCTGAATGCGTTAGAAGGTCTTGGAGAATCGACCGACGAGCGCGTGTCCGAATATTGATTTTAGCTGCGGCTGCGATTACATCTGCGACCATGGCTATACGAGACATCCTGACCGTTCCGAACCCGATCCTCAAACAGGTGTGCAAGCCCGTCGATAAGGTCGATGACGCCCTGCGCGCCTTGATGGACGACATGCTGGAGACCATGTACGACGCGCCGGGCATCGGACTGGCCGCGATCCAGATCGGCGAGCCGGTGCGCGTCATCGTCATGGACTTGCAGGAAAAGCCCGAAGGCGCCGATCCCGACGCCGAGGGCGTGAAACATCCGCGCTATTTCGTCAATCCGGAAATTGTCTGGGCGTCAGAGGAACTGGCCCCTTACGAAGAAGGCTGCCTGTCGGTGCCGGAAGTCTATGACGAGGTGCTGCGGCCCGCGCGCGTGCGCATCCGCTATCTCGACTATAACGGCCAGCAGGTCGAGGAGGAGGCCGACGGCCTTTACGCCACCTGCATCCAGCACGAGATGGATCACCTGAACGGCGTCCTGTTCATCGACCACCTGTCCAAGCTCAAGCGCGACCGCGCCGTCACCAAGGTCAAGAAGCTGGTGCGTTCGGCGGCGGCCTGAAGGTGGGCGGCTTAAAGGTTGCGCGATCCCTGCATTAGTGATTAGACCTCGCAACCATAGTTGCGAGGTTTTTTCATGCGCGGATTCTTTTAATGCGTCTGGTCTTTATGGGAACTCCCGAATTTGCGGTGCGCGCGCTGGCCGAGCTGGTGGCGTCGGGGCATGAGATCGTGTGCGTCTATTCGCAGCCGCCCGCGCCGAAAGGCCGGGGTCAGGTGCTGTCGCCGTCGCCGGTCCATACCTTCGCGCAAGGTCTGGGGCTTGAGGTGCGCACGCCGAAATCCATGAAAGACCCACAGGCCATTGCGGATTTTCGCGCGCTCGATATCGACGCCGCCGTGGTCGTCGCCTACGGCAAGATACACAAAAATGAGGTGCTGGAGCATCAATCGCTCGGTTGCTTAAACGTGCACGCCTCCCTGCTGCCGCGCTGGCGCGGCGCGGCGCCGATCCAGCGCGCCATCATGGCGGGCGACGCCTTTACCGGCGTCGAGGTCATGCGCATGAGCGAAGGTCTCGATGAAGGCCCGGTCATCCTGTCGGGGCGCGTCGAGATCGCCGCCGACGATACGGCGCAGAGCCTGCACGATAAGCTGGCGGCGCTTGGCGCATCGTTATTGCCGGTCGCCCTGGCCGCCATCGAGCGCGGCGGCGCGCAGGAACGCGCCCAGACCGGCGAGCCGACCTATGCGAAGAAGATCACACCGGAAGAGGCGCGCATCGACTGGACGCGACCGGCGCGCGATCTGGATTTCCATATTCGCGGCCTGTCGCCGTTTCCGGGCGCCTGGACGATGATGGACGCGGGCAAGGGCGCGCAGCGTCTGAAGGTGCTGATGTCGCGCCCAACTGACGAGGCCAGCGGCGAGGTTCCCGGCACGCTGCTGCTGGGTGCGGGCTTGAAGATCGCCACCGGCGACGGCGTGATCGAGCTGACCCGGGTGCAGCGCGAGGGCAAGTCGGCGCAGGACGGCGTCGAATTCCTCAAAGGGTCGGGCCTGAGGGCCGGGGATCAACTGATCTGATGCCGCGCTACAAGCTCTGGATCGAATATGATGGCCGCCCCTATAAGGGCTTTCAGGCGCAGGGCGACCTGCCGACCGTGCAGGGCGCGCTCGAAGCCGCCATCCTGAAATTCAGCGGCCAGACCTTGCGTCTGACCGCCGCCGGACGCACCGACACCGGCGTGCACGCCACCGGACAGGTGGTCAGCTTCGATCTCGACAAGCCGTTTCCCGCCGATACGGTGCGCGACGCCATCAATGCCTGTATCCAGCCGGAGCCGGTCGCGGTCTTGCGCGCCGAACAGGCCGATGACGACTTTTCAGCGCGCTTTTCGGCCACGGGACGGATGTATCTCTATCGCATCCTTAATCGCCGCGCGCCGCCTGCGCTCGATCAGGGCCGCGTCTGGCATGTCAAGAAGCCGCTCGATGCGGGCGTCATGGCTGAGGCAGCGAAGGTTCTGGTCGGCACACACGACTTCACCACCTTCCGCCACGTCGAATGTCAGGCTAAATCGCCGGTCAAGTCGCTCGACATCGCCCGCGTCGCACAGGTGGGGGAGGAAATTCACCTCGTCTTCGCCGCGCGCTCCTTCCTGCACCGGCAGGTGCGCTCGATGACCGGCACGCTGGTCGAGGCGGGGCTGGGACGCTGGACGGTCGCGGACGTGGCGGCGGCGCTGGCGGCGAAGGACCGCACAGCCTGCGGTCAGGTCGCGCCCGCGCACGGGTTATACCTAACCCATGTCACCTACGAAGCTGCGCCAAACTTCGAGAAATACGCCTCGATCAAGGCCTGATAGGCGTCGGTCAGCGCTTCGAGATCGGCCACGCTGACCGCCTCATTGACCTGATGCATGGTCTGGCCGACCAGACCGAACTCGACCACCGGGCACAGATCGCGGATAAAGCGCGCGTCCGAGGTGCCGCCACTGGTCGAAGGATCGGCCTTGACGCCGAGCTTCGCCTTGATCGTATCGAGGATCAGATCGACGAAATCGCCTGGCTCGGTCAGAAAGGCCTCACCCGACACGCGCGCCTTGAAGTCGATGCGGATCGGCGTGCCGTGGGCGTGCTTTTCGCACAGTTTCAAGAGCCAGCCGTTCAGGGTCGTGCCGGTATGGGTCGGGTTGAAGCGGATATTAACGCGCGCGCTGGCCTGGGCCGGGATGATGTTGGTGGTCGGATTGCCGGTGTCGATGCTGGTGATCTCCAGATTCGACGGCGGAAAGCTCTCATAGCCCTTGTCGAGCACGCGGCCCTTCATCTCGGCCAGCAGGTTGACCAGAACGGGCAGGGGGTTGAGCGCGCGGTCGGGATAGGCGACGTGGCCCTGTTTGCCGATCACGGTAAAGGTTGCGTTCAGGCTGCCGCGCCGCCCGACCTTGATCATGTCGCCTAAGCGATCCACCGAAGTCGGCTCGCCAACGATGCAGTGGTCGATGACTTCGCCCCTGGCTTTCAGATGCTCGACGACCTTTTTCGTGCCGTTGACCGCGTCGCCCTCCTCGTCGCCGGTGATCAGGAAGGACAGGCTGCCCGGATGCGAACTCAGCCGCGCCACCGCCGCGATCCAGGCCGCGATGGCGCCCTTCATATCGACGGCGCCGCGCCCGATCAGCGCGCCGTCATGCACCTCGGCGCCGAACGGATCGTACTTCCACAGGTTGCGCGCGCCGGACGGCACGACATCGGTATGACCGGCGAAGCACAGATTGGGCGCGGCGGTCCCGCGCCGGGCGTAGAGGTTTTCGATATCCTCGAACTTCAGCCGCGTGCAGGTAAAGCCCATGCCCTCCAGGGTGCGCTGCACGACGTCCATCGCGCCTGCGTCGGCGGGCGTCACGGAAGGTCGGCTGATCAGCGCCTTGGCCAGTGTGACGACATCGGGTGATTTTTTCGCGGAAATATCTGTTTTCACCATGCGCCCTGCTGTAAGACCCTTTGAACGCCGGGGAAAGACTCAAAACCGTTCGTCACATGTTTTTTGACCCTATGTTTTTCTGTTGAGGCTTCTCTGAAGTGACCGCATCCGACAACGGCGCCGAGGCCGTCTCGCAGGGCATGGAGCCCGACGACAACCGCCATCCCCTGCAAATCCGCAACTTCCTGCTGTTGTTCCTGTCGCGCATCGCCGCCGTTCTGGGCGGCACGGCGCAGGGCGCGGCCATCGCCTGGGAGGTCTATACGCTGGCGCGGCGTCACAATGATGTGAACGAGTCGGCCTTCTATGTCGGCATGTTCGGCCTGGCGCAGTTCATCGCCCTGTTCTGCCTGACCATACCGGCGGGGATTCTGGTTGACCGCGTGGCGCGCAAGAAGGTGCTGCTTGGCACCCTGTCGCTGCAATCCTTCTTATCGGTGGTTTTCTGTCTCTACACCCTGCTGCCCGATCCGCCGATCTGGGGGCTGTTCGTGCTGGGCTTCGTGCAGGGCGCCCTGCGCGCCTTCGGCGCACCGGCGACCTCGGCGCTAGGGCCGATGCTGGTGCCGCGTCAGGTGCTGCCCAAGGCGATTGCGATGAATTCGATGTCGATGCAGGTCGGCTCGATCGTCGGCCCGGCCCTGGGCGGCGTGCTGATCGCCTTTTCGACCCAGTCGGCCTATATTGTTTGCGCCGTTCTGATGGTCGTCGCCACCCTGATGATTTTCGCTATCGACGCCGACACCCAGCCGCAGGCGCCGACCGGCTCCAAGACCGAAATGGTCAAGGAGGGGGCGGAATTCATCTGGAAGTCCAAGATGCTGCTGGGCGCCATGTCGCTCGATCTGGCGGCGGTGCTGCTGGGCGGTGCGACGGCGCTGATCCCCGTGTTTGCGCGCGACGTGCTGGAGGTCTCGCCCTTCTATTTCGGCCTGTTGCAGGCGGCGACGCCCGCCGGCGCCATCCTGATGTCGCTGTCCCTGTCGCAGTTTCCGATCCGCCGCCACGCCGGGCCGTGGATGTACGCCTGCGTGGCGATCTTCGGGGCCGCGACCATCGTATTCGGCCTGTCGCGCAATATCTGGCTGTCAATCTTCGCTCTGATGGTGCTGGGCGCGGCGGATATGGTCAGCGTCTTCGTGCGCCAGACCCTCGTGCAATTGTTCACGCCCGATCACATGCGCGGGCGGGTGTCGTCGGCCTCGTTCCTGTTTATCGGCGCCTCGAACCAGCTTGGCGAATTCGAGAGCGGCGTGACCGCGCGCTTTTTAGGCCCGGTCGGGGCGGCCCTGTTCGGCGGCATAGGCTCGCTTCTCGTCACGGTGATCTGGATCCGGCTGTTTCCGGTCCTGTTCAAGGCCGACCGGCTGGAATGATCAGCGCATGCCGCGCGTGGTGGTCAGGCCGGTGCGCAGCGGGGCCAGGCTGTTGACGCGCAAAGCGCCAGCCTCGTTTTGCGCCAGCTCGGTCGAGTGGGCCATTGGGCGCGAGGTCGCCCCTTCATCCTCGAAATGATAGTCGCCGGTATTGACGGCCACGGCGCCGGAGCCGCCATCGGTATGGTTCGCCGCCATGGCGATCATGCCGTCGATGGCGCGCTTGCGGGCGCGGAAGGCGATCATGTCCTGACCCTGCAACAGGCTGGAATCGGGCACTTTTGCGCTCTTGGGGTTGATCGGGTGACCGTTCTGCCAGACTTCGAAATGCAGGTGCGGGCCGGTCGAACGTCCGGTCGAGCCGACATAGCCAATGATCTGGCCCTGGGTGACGTGCTGACCGGGCTTGACCGCAATGGCCGACATATGGCCGTAGCCGGTCTCCCATTCGCTATTATGGCGCAGACGCACCCAGCGGCCATAGCCGCCCCACCACTTGGCGTCCTCGACCACGCCGTCGCCCGCCGCCATGATCGGCGTGCCGATCGGCGCGGCGAAGTCGATGCCGGTGTGCAACTTGGTGAAGCCGAGGATCGGGTGCATACGCATGCCGAAGGTCGAGGAGATGCGCGCGCCATAGACCGGGGTGGTCAGCAGAAAGCCTTTGATGTTCTTGCCGTTCTCGTCGAAGAATTCCGGCTGGGAATCGCCCTTGGGCTGGAAGGAATAGAAGCGGTCGGCGCCGTCATGCGTCTGGATTTCGGCATAGAGCAGATTGCCCGCCTCGACCGTGCGGCCGCTTTCGGTGACCTTGCGGTCGAACACCAGTTTGAACGTGTCGCCCGGTTGGATGTCGCGCTCGAAGTCGAGCTTGTGCGCGAACAGCTTGACCACCTGAGCGGTCAGGGACGGGGTGGCGCCCAGGGCGGCGGCGGAGGTGAACAGGGAGCCGGACACCGCGCCGATGGCGACGCGGCGTTCGTCGCGCACCGATTCCTCCAGTGCGCGCAGGCGCATCGAGCCGTCGCGCGCCGTGGTCAGGGTCAATTGCTTGGCCGGTCCGGTGCGTAAGGTCAGGCCCAGCAGTTGCGCAGGCGCGTCAGAATTGCCGGCCGGGCGCGCGATGGCGGCTTCCAGGCTGAGGCCCGCCTTGAGATTTTGCAGATTGAAAGCCTGCGACAGCAGGGTGACGGCGGCCTTGGCCTCGGCGGGGGCCACGCCCATGCGCGACACGGCCTCGGCCAGGGTTTCGCCGGAGCGGATCGAGATCGGCACGTCAATCGCGGGGCTGAAGCCGGGGCGCGCGGCGGCTTCGGCGAAGGCCTGTGTCTCCAGCGCCATGCTGGCGGCGGGATCCATGGGCGCATTCAGACCGGGCAGGGGCTGGAACAGGCGCCAGGCCGCGACGCCCACCGTGATCGCCGCCGCCGAAGCGAACAGCATCGGCGACAGGCGAATGGGTTGGCGGCGGGGATCGAGTTGAGCCATATACGCGGTCAAGTCCTTCGTAGGGCGCCGAAAGCGGCGTAAGCACGGGAACAGGGCGGTCCGGTCGCGGTCCGGCGGAAATTCAGGACGAAGGCGAAAAGAATGGCCTGAGTCTTAAATTTGCGTCAAAATAAACTGTGGACTGCCCTCCATACGCCAAAAAAGGGCAAAATTGAGGCGCTTTTTCGCCTGTCGCCATGCGGTCAGCCAGGATTTTTACCTACGAATCGCCGCCGCTGTGAGGCAAATGCTGTGGAAAAAGGGTTAAGGCGATCTTAATTTCAAAGCGAGGACGTTTTCGCCTGAGCGGAGAAATCGTCGCCTTGCGTTAACAATCTGTGGAAAACTTGCGTCAGATCAAGGCGCGCGCGTCATCTTTTTGCCCCGCCCGTGTAAAACAGTTGGCGAAATCCGTTTGCGTCCGCATTTTCTTTACATGTTTCGGACATGGTGAATCCCCGGGCGCGAAACTGCCCCTGAAATGCAGAAAGCTTGCCGCCGCCGCTGATGACACAGCCGATCTCCCTCACCGATGACGAGGCGCTCTGGTTCCCCGTAAGCATGAGCGGCAGCGATAGTTTTTCGCGGCCGACGGGCGTTGACGGCGCGCCTCTGCCGGATGGCGACGGCGCCGATGACGGCATCGGAACGCCCAGGAATCGAACCTATGGAAGCGGCGGACCGAACGGTCCAAAACCGCCGCGCAGAGGCGGCATAAGGGCGTCGAGCTGGCTGTGGCTGACCCTGTGGGGCGCGACGGCGGCGGGCGTCATTGTCTATGCGGCGCGGCGCGAGATCGCCGCCGAGATCGTGCAGGGCTGGCTGGCCGGACAGGGCGCCCGCGCCAGGGTGCATTTCGATGCTCTGAGCCTCAAACACGCCGAAGGCAGCCTGCTGATCGGCGACAAGGACAGGCCGGAATTCAGCCTCGACCGCTTCGACATCGATTACAGGCTGACCCCGTTTGCGCGCGGCGGCCTGCCGCTGGCGCAGGTGACGCGCGTCCATCTCGTGCATCCGGTCGTTCAGGCTTCGCTGAAGAAGGGACAACTGCATTTCGGCGCGCTGGACAAGCTGGTCAATGGCCTGCTG
Organism: Asticcacaulis sp.; assembly: GCF_051956075.1. Lineage (GTDB taxonomy): Bacteria > Pseudomonadota > Alphaproteobacteria > Caulobacterales > Caulobacteraceae > Asticcacaulis. Next base: position 108,983 of record NZ_JBQCGA010000060.1, read on the forward strand.
AGCGCGCCGCCGTCCAAGGCGCCGCCGCCACAGGACATCATCGTTGAGGACGCGGTGGCCCGCCTGTCCACCGATTACGGCCTGCTGCGCGGGCGCGGGGCCTTAAGTCTGCATGAAGGCCGTCTGGCGGCGCTCAACTTCACCCTGCCCGCGACGCATCTCAGCGGCCCGCAAGGCGAGGGCGATCTGTCGTCGGCGCAGATTCTGGCGCGCTCGGTTAACTCGGCGCAGAATGGCGAACAACTGCACATTCAGGCGCGCGTCAGCGGCGACAATATCCGTATCGGCGACGCCGCGGGCGCGGTCGAAGGCGGGGCGGCGGTCGCGGTCGAGGATGCGTCGCTGGGGCTCGACCTGCTGGCGCCCTACCGCAAATCGCAAGCCTTTTTCGACGCCTTCACCGGCGCTGGCGAGGCGAAGCTGGACCTGCACGCCGGACAGGTCAGCGCCGGGGGCGCCGAGGCGCGCCATGTCGACGCGCGCCTGACCCTGGCCGGCGCCGTGCAAAGCGGCGAAAAGGCGGGCGGTTTCAGCGGCGCGGCGCAATTGGATACACAGGCCGAGTCGCTGTCCAGCGGCGCCCTGCGCGCCGAACAGGTGCGGCTGAGCGGCGACAAGCTGGCGCTGAAACTGAATTTGCAGGCGGGCGCCGCGCCGGTCATGACTCTGAGCGGGCCGGTCAGCCAGCATATCGGTCATCTTAGTCAGCCGGGTTTCGACGCGCGCGACGCGGCGTTCGATCTCGGTCGCGTGCTGCTGGCCGCGGATGACAAGGGCGCGCAGGCCGATTTCGAAGGCCGCGCCCGTATCGGCGCCGTGACAAGCGGCGATATCGGTCTGACGGCTGTGAAACTGACGCTGAACGGCGAGGCGCGCAGCAATGCGGCGACCGGCGGCTGGCGACTGGCCGCGCAGGGCGATCTCGATGCGGACGGGCGTTATGCCGGACTGAACGCCGCCGCGCAGGGCCGCCCGGAGCGCGTGCCGGTGACGGCGCCGCTCGTTCCGGTACAACCCAAACCTGCCGAACCGCCGAAAGAACCTCTCGACGCCATCGTCGCGCTGGATCGGGCGTTCGAGCGTTTCCGGCTCGGCGCGCGCGGTCTCAGCCTCGATATGGCGGCGGACGACGCGGCGACGCCGCCGACCTTGAAACTGCGCCTCAGGAACGGCGCGCGTTTCGATCTCAAGGGCGGCGGTCAGGCGCGCCTCGACGCCGGAAAAGCGGGCGTCGTTTATGATTCACGCGGCCAGGGCGCTTTCACCGTGACTCTAGACGGACCCGATCTGCCGCAGGCGAAGCTCGACGTCGCCCGTCTCGACGCCAACGGCGCAGGCGACTGGAGCTTGAGCGCGCAGGGCGATGTCGCGCCGGTCGTCGGGGCGCAGTTCGACGGCCACGGGCGGTTCGCCATGACGAACGACGGCCTTGTCGCGACTTTGAGCGAACCGGCGACCTTTACGGCGGCGTCGGCGGAGATCGGCGATCATCTGGAGCATCTGTCGGCCAGCCTGACCCCGGCGAAAGCGCCGCTGCTGGCCATGTCGCCGCAGGGCTGGCGTTCGGAAGCGGGCTTTTCGGACCTGTCCTTGAGCGCGCCGAACGAACAGGCGGCGTTTGCGGGCGGGGGCGGGACGTTCGCCGCCTATGCGCTGCCGGGCGGCGACGCGACCGGTCTGAAGGCCGATCTCAGCGCCGGTCTGGTCAGCGATACGCTGGAGGGCGACCAGAAACGCTTTCATCCGTTGCAGATCACCGGCGCCCTGACGCAGGACGCGCGCGCCATGACGGGCCGCTTCTTCGCCGCCACGCCGAACGCGAAGGATGCCAACGGCAAGCCGCTGCCGGTGGCGCAGCTCGACCTCGTCAACAGCGTGACCAGCGGCAAGGGGACGCTGAAAATCCACACCTACGGCCTCGATTTCGCACCGGGCGGGCTGCAACCCACCGATCTGACCCCGCTGACCGCCGCGGCCAGCAATGTCAGCGGCAAGGCGGTCTTCGATGGCGGTTTCGCCTGGGACGCAAAGACCGTGACCAGCGGCGGGACGCTGACGCTCGACGGCCTGAACTTCACCGCCGGTCCAGCCAATGCCCGCACGCTGAGCGGCAAGATCGTCTTTACCTCCCTGTCGCCACTGTTGTCCGACCCGCATCAGCGGCTCAGCATCGCCAATATCGATTCCGGCCTGCCCTTGACCGATCTCAATCTCGGCCTGCAATTCATGGGAGACCATATTGCTCTGGAGGAGGCGCAGGTCATGACGCCGGGCGGCGTCGTGCGGCTGGAGCCGATGGCCCTGCCGATGGACGCCAAAACCGCAATCAGCGGCGTCGTCAGCTTCGACGGGCTTGATTTCGGCAAGATCATCGCCGCCACCAGTCTGGCGGACAGTATGAGCTTTGACGGGACTCTGACCGGCAAATTGCCCTTCACCATCAAGGATGGCCATATCCGCGTCGCCAATGGCTATATGACGTCGGACCGGCCCGGCCGCATTTCGGTCAAGCGCTCCGCCGTCACCGGTGTTGACGCCACCGGCAATGTCACCAGCGAGCATGTCGACAAGGCGACGGCGGCGGTCGCCGAGGCCAATGCGCGCGCCGCCGCCGCCGCCGATCCCAACTTCAATCCGTTCCAGGATCTGGCTTATCAGGCGATGGAGCATATCGCCTACGACCAGATCGACGCGAAGGTGAATTCGCAGGACGGCGTGCTGGACAACAGCTTCCATATCAAGGGCCGTTTCGACCCGCCGCAGAAGCAGAAGGCGACGATCAGCCTGTTCGACTACCTGCGCGGCACATGGATGCAGAAGCCGATCACCCTGCCGTCGGGCACGCCGGTCGAACTGTACCTCGAAGTGCCGGTCAATCTCGACGAACTGCTCGGCGATCTGGCGCAGTTCGGCGCGCCCGCGCAGGAGCTGGCGCCGCAACCGGCGAGCCAATCTGCGGAAAAGCCGTAGCGCGCAAATTATGCCGTTCCGTTCAGCTTCGGTTCAGCCTATATCTGCTGATATGCCATGACCGATCAGGAGTTGCGCATGACCAAGAAATTCGCCCACATCTCTTTCGCCGGGGCGGCGGCTGTACTGGGCGCCTTTGCGCTGAGCGCCTGTACGCCGTCCGTTAATGTCAACGTCAATCTGGCGCCGATCTACGCCAAGCTCGACGTCAATGTGAAGGTTCAGCTCGACAAGGACGTTCAGGCCCTGGCGCAGCAGAATCCCAATCTGTTCTAGATTTGTGAGGTTTGTGATGAAGATTGTTTCTCTGAAAGCCGCCGCCGCCGCGCTTATGCTGGCGGGCGCCGTCGCGGGCGGCGCCGCTCTGACCGTCGCTCCGGCCTATGCCGACATCGCCGCCTCCAAGGCCATGGTGGACGCCGCCAAGGCGGCGGGCAAGGTCGGTGAGATGAACACCGGCTATCTCGGCTTTGTCGGCGCGCCTGACACCGGCGCGCTCAAGGCCGCCGTGGACGACATCAATAATGGCCGCAAGCAGGTCTATGCGCAGGCCGCCGCCAAGAACGGCGTCTCGCCCGAAGCCGCCGGCATTTCGGCCTTCAATACGGTGATCTTGCCGAAACTCAATCCCGGCGACTATTATCAGGACGCCACGGGTAAGTGGACGCGCAAATAGGCGCGGGACGGATCAAGGATATGGCCCCGCAGGTCGCCCTGCGGGGCTTTTTCATGTCCAATCTGTAACACGACGCGGCACGGTTCATGCAGAGTCAGGCTCAGTCGCCTTTCCGGCGCCGTTTTGGAACACGCCCATGCCCCAGAATCCCGTCCAGGACCATCTGAAGCCCCTGACCAGTCTGCGTTTCTTCGCCGCCGCCTGGGTCGTGCTATACACCTATATTCACGAGCTGAAAGGCGCGTTGAGCATCGGTCTGTTGAACAAGGGTTATCTCGGCGTCGATCTGTTCTTCGTACTGTCGGGCTTTATCCTGTCCTATGTCTATTTTGAAGGCTTCAAGGCGGGACGCTTCACCTACGGCAAGTTCATCACCATGCGGCTGGCGCGCATCTATCCGCTGCATATCGCCATGCTGGTCTTTACGCTGCTGCTGATCGCGGCGGCGGCGATTGCGGGACAGCATCTCGATGCGAACGCCAGCAACTGGGCGGCCCTGCCTGCGCACCTGAGCCTGACCCAGGCCTGGGGGCTGGCGCCGACCGCGTCGTTCAACCATCCGTCCTGGTCGATCTCGGCGGAATGGTTCGCCTATCTGACCTTCCCCTTGACCGCTTTCGTCGCGGTGAAGCTGCACAATCGCCCCATGCTGGCGGTCGGTCTGGCCATGGGGCTGATGACGATCATGTACGCGGCGTTTCAGGGCGTGATGGGCTTTCACCTGACCAACGCCACCTTCCAGTGGGGCGCGCTGCGCATCGTTCCGGCCTTCCTTTACGGCGCGGCCCTGTTTCTGGCCTGGCGCGCGGGCGCGGTGCAGCGCTCCGGCGTCGCTTTGGCGGGCGCGATCATCGCCAGCCTGACCATGATCTTCGCCGCCAGCTTCGTGCCGGGCGATCTGGTCGCCTGCGATCTGCTCATCGTGCTGGCGGCGGGCCTGCTGGTCCTGTCCATGGCGGGCCTGGCGCCCAAGACGGGCGAGGGCGGGATTCTGTCCGGCAAGGCCCTGGTCTATCTCGGCGAAATCAGCTTCGCGACCTATATGATCTATGTGCCGTGGAAGTGGGTATATCTGAAGGGCGTCGATCGCCTGCTGGGCCTGCAGGGCCACGGGTTGCCGTTTGTCTGGTGGCTGGCCGGGCTGCTGGCGCTGATCCCCCTGTCGATGCTGGCGCACCACCTGATCGAGCGCCCGTGCCGCGAGATCGTGCGGTACTATGGTGAAAAGTGGCTGAAATCAGGCATTTGGAAAAAATTCAGTAAAGTTAATTTTACACGCCCCGCAGGCGAAAAAGGGGTTGAAAATTAATATTTCTGTTGTACCCATGACACGGTAGTAACAGTTTACGGAGTGGAAGCGTGAAGAAAACCGTGTCGGCGATCGTCTGCGCCATCCTGACCCTCAGCGTCGCCACGCCGCTTTACGCGAAAACGGTTCATCACGCCAAAGCCTCGCACAAGTCATCCTCCTCGCCCTATCTGCAATGCGTGACCTTTGCGCGCCAGTTGACCGGCATGCAGATTTTCGGCGACGCCTGGACCTGGTGGGAAAAGGCGACCGGCAAATATGACGAAGGCCATGCGCCCAAGCCCGGCGCCGTGCTGGTCTTCCGTCCGCAGGGCAAGATGCGCCTCGGCCACGTCGCCGTCGTCTCGCAGATCATCACCGACCGCTATATTCAGGTGACCCACGCCAACTGGTCGCCGATCAATGGCCGCCGCGGTCAGGTCGAGGACCATGTCAATGTGCTCGACGTCTCCGACAAGGGCGACTGGAGCAAGGTCAAGGTGTGGTACGGCCCGCTCAACGATCTGGGCACGACCGTCTATACGACCTATGGCTTCATCTATAATGACAAGCCGCAGCAGATCGCCGCGCCGGAAACCGCGCCCCAGATGTCGCCTAAGGCCTCGCCGATGCAGGCCGCCGCCGCCGCGACACAGGTGGCGATGACCGACGCCGACGCCGCGCCTGCGGACCTGCCCGCCGATCTCAAGGCCGCCCTGTCGCCCGACAACACGAAGGGCTTTGGCGCCGTCAAGCCGGTCACCGTGGCCGCCAAGGTCAAGGGCAAGGCCGCCGCCGACCTCACCGCCAAGCTGGATGGCGATCAGGACAAGCCCAGTGTTAAACCTGTCGTCGCCAAGGCCTCTGAAAAGGCCGCCGTCACCGTCCATACCCGCGCGCCGACCCGTAAGACTCACCACAAGCGTTAAATCATTCAGCGCCTGCCGGGGGGATTATGCTCAGCCTGCACGCCGCCGGTCACGAGGTTGCCGATAACCAGGCCTCTGACGCCGCCTGGATCGACCTTTATAATCCGACCCGCGAAGAAGAACTGGCCATGGAGGCCCGGCTCGGCGTGCTGTTGCCGACGCGCGAGGACATGGCCGAGATCGAGGCGTCGAGTCGGCTCTATCTGGAAAACGGCGTCGCCTTCATGACCGCGCAGGTCGCCTTTTACGGCGGTCAGGCGCATTTGCAGAGCGGGCCGGTGACCTTTGTGCTGGCCGGTCAGCGTCTGGTGACCATCCGCTATATCGACCCGGCCTCTTTCGGTATTTTCGCCAGCCATATCGACAGGTCGCCGGTGCTGTGTCAGGACGGGACGACGGCGTTTTTAAACCTGCTCGACGTCATTATCGACCGCACCGCCGATCTGATCGAGAAGACTCAGGGCCAGATCGACGAATTGTCGCGCTCGATCTTCACGCGCCAGCGTAAGGGGCGGCTGGAGGACGTGCTGCTGCTGCTCGGCAACGCTCAGAACGACATCGTCAAGATCCGTGACTCGCTCGTCACCTTCGCGCGTCTGACCGCCTTCGCCGCCGGGCTGGACCCGGCGCTGACGTGCGGCGCGCATCCCGACAACAAGGAGTTTCAGGACCGCCTGCACACCATGAGCCAGGATGTGACCTCATTGAGCGACCACGCCACCTATGTGTCGGGCAATATCGCCTTCCTGCTCGACGCTGCCCTGGGTCTGATCAATGTCGAGCAGAATGCAGTGATGAAGGTGATTTCGGTGACCTCGGTGGTCTTCCTGCCGCTGACCCTGATCGCCTCGATCTACGGCATGAATTTCGAGCACATGCCGTTCCTGCATAACCCGGACGCCTTCTGGGCGTCGATCGTGATGATGGCCGCGATCGCGGTCGCCCTGATCTGGTGGTTCCGCATGAAGCGGTGGGTGTAGGCCGGATCGACCTTCAGAATGCCTGTCCTGAGCGAATGGCGCGGATGGCTCAGATTTAGAAGGGATTTAACCACGGATGACGGCCTATGGCCGTCTGCACGGACCGCCGCTTACGCGGCGTACACGGATGAAGTTGAGAGCGCGGTAAGCGCAGCGCCTTCCCTTATCCGTGAAGATGGCCAAAGGCCATCATCCGTGTTTTCTGTGGTTAAATCTAAATCTGCGATATCTGCGTCATCCGTGACTCCCCTTTTCGCCAATGAGAGATGAGGCAGGAAACCGAATGTCGATTCGCCCCAGGCGGGTTTAAGCCGCCTGACAGGCCTGACACAGGCCATGCGCCTCTAAAGTCACATGCTTGACCTGAAAGCCGGTGCGCGCCGCGGTCGCCTCGATCTCCGGCATGCTGGGTATGGCGATTTCCTCGCTGGAGCCGCAGCAGTCGCACAGCAGGAAGGCCGCCGTATGCGCATGGTCCCGGGTGTCACAGGCGACGAAGGCGTTGAGGCTTTCGATGCGGTGAATCAGCCCCATCTGCTCCAGAAAGCTGAGGGCGCGATAGACGGTTGGCGGCTTGGCCGCGCCGTCGGGATGGAAGCGGTCGATCACGTCATAGGCCTTGATCGGCCCGCCCGCCTCTAAGATCAGCTCATAGGTGCGCAGGCGCGACGTGGTCATGCGCTCGCCCGCTTCGACGCACAGAGCCTGCGCCTCATCAAGCCGCGTCGCCTTGGCGGCGTCGGACAGGGCGTGGTCATGGTCGTGGGCGTGGTCGCAGGTGGTGCTCATACTGCTTAAAGTAGGATGAGTTGCGGGTTTTAGCAATGTCTGGAGACGTAGCGGAGCGCGGCCTGACGCCGCAATCTGAAAAATATGTAATAATATAACAAATGCGCTTGACGTTCGTTACACTATTACATAACAAATGCGGCAACGCAACATCGTCGCCGGAGCAACCGCATGACCCCGTCTCTTCGTCTTTTCATCGTCTCCGGCGTCTCGCTGCTGGCGCTCGGCGCAGGGCTGGCGCAGGCGCAGGACAGCAAGCCGAAAAAGGACGAGCAGCCCGTCGAGGTCGTGGTCAAGGCGCGTCGTCTCGATGCGGCGCGCGACTCGATCCAGCCGGACATCGGCGCCTCCAGCTTCGCCCTGTCCAAGGCCGCCATCCAGGCCCTGCCGGGCGGCGACAACCAGCCGCTCAATCAGGTGGTGTTGCAGGCGCCAGGCGTGGTGCAGGACTCCTACGGCCAGTTGCATGTGCGCGGCGATCATAATGGCGTGCAATATCGTCTGAACGGCGTCATCCTGCCCGAAGGTCTGAGCAATTTCGGCAATGTCCTCAGCCCGCGCTTCGCCGCCGGGGTGCAGCTCATCACCGGCGCCCTGCCCGCGCAGTACGGCCTGCGCACGGCGGGGGTGATCAATATCACCACCCAGTCGGGCATCAGGAATGGCGGCGAGATGTCGATCTATGGCGGCAGCCATGGCGATTATGAGCCCAGCGTCTCCTATGGCGGTTCGCGCGGCAATGACACCTTCTTCGGTTCGCTCAGCTATAAGCAGAACCAGCTCGGCATCGAAGCGCCGTATAACGCTGCAACGCCGCTGCACGATCGCACCTCGCAGATCATGGGTTTTGGCTATTACGATCACATGATCGACGACAACAGCCGCGTCTCGCTGGTCGCGGGCGTGTCGGATCAGTCCTTCCAGATTCCCAATACGCCGGGCCTCAACTCGGTCAATGACGGCGCGGGTTATGCTGTGAACGGAACAAAAAGCTTCAGCAGCGATACGCTCGATGGTCGTCAGCGCGAAACCACCGACTATGTCATCGCCTCCTATCTGAAGACCACCGGCGATTTCACCGGTCAGGTCTCTTTGTTCGCGCGCGCCTCGCGCCTGACCTACCAGCCGGACTGGAACGGCGAACTGGCGTTTAACGGCATCAGTCAGTATGCGGACAAACGCGACACGGCGGTCGGCATTCAGGCCGAGGGCGCCTGGACGCTGAACGCGCGCCACACCCTGCGCGCCGGCGTCATCGTGTCGGGCGACCGCAGCGTGTCGGATACCTTGAGCCACGTCTTCTATGTCGATAACAGCGGCGCCCAGACCTCGGACGTCCCGGTCGTCATCACGGATAACGCGGCCAGGTCGAATGTGACCCAGAGCCTTTACATTCAGGACGAATGGAACCCGTTCCAGAACTTCACCCTGAATTACGGCCTGCGTTATGACAAGCTCGATTCCTACCGCACCGAGGACCAGCTCAGCCCGCGCATCAACTTCGTCTGGACCCCGCTTCAGGGCATGACCGTGCATGGCGGCTATGCGCGCTATTTCACGCCGCCGCCCTATGAGCTGATCGCGTCGCAGACTCAAAGCCTGTTCGCGGGCACCTCCTTCGACCTTTCGGGTCAGAACGACCTGCCTTACGCCGAGCGCGACAACTATTACGATCTCGGCGTCCAGCAGCGCTTTGGCGCGCATCTGACGCTCGGCGTGGACGCCTATAACCGCGTCGCGCGCTATCTGATCGACGAAGGCCAGTTCGGCGCGCCGATCATCCTGACGCCGTTCAATTACAAATGCGGTCGTAACAAGGGCGTGGAGCTGACCGCCAATTATCAGAACGGCCCGTTCACCTTCTACGCCAACTACGCCGTCGGCTCCGCGCAGGGCCGTCAGATCGTCTCGTCGCAGTTCAATTTCGCGCCCGACGATCAGGCCTATGTCGCCGACCACTTTATCTATGTCGATCATAACCAGACGACCACGGCTTCGGCGGGCGGCAGCTATCTGATCGGCAGGACGCGCCTGTCGCTCGACGCGCTCTTCGGCTCCGGCCTGCGCACCGACGGCGCTATTCCCAACGGCCTGCATCTGCCGTCCTATACGCAGGTCAATGTGTCGGCGTCGCATGATTTCGCGCACGGAATCAGCGCGCGTCTCGACGTCATCAACCTGTTCGACGCCGCCTATGAGATCCGCGACGGCGGCGGCATCGGGGTCGGCGCGCCGCAATGGGGACCGCGCCGCGGCGTCTTTGTCGGTCTGAGCAAAAGCTTCTGACGGCGCGAACGCGCGCAGACCAATTCGCCTGAGCGGTCACAGAGCTTGCCGCACCGGGAGCCATGCGCTAGAAGCATGGCTCCTTTATTGTTCAATCAAGTCTAGAAAATTCATGGCCCAAGAACCCACCAACGACGCCACGCTGACCGGAAACGTCCTGTTCTACAAGAACCCCGAACCGCTGAACCCTGAAATCCATGGCGGCATGGGCATCAAGGCGACGCCGAACCCGCACGCCTTTGTGGCCGAAACCAATGTCGTGCCGCTGACCGTGTCGGAATTTCCGGCGGCCTCGCTCAGCTATCCGATCGTCTTCATCGGCGACAACTATATGCCGGTCGCGGCCATGGGTCTGTCGTCGGGCCAGAACGTGTTTGTCTCGCCCGAAGGCGCCTTCAAGGGCGATTCCTACCTGCCGGCCTTTGCGCGCCGCTATCCGTTCGTCTTCGCCAATGACGAGCAGCAGCAGCGCCTGATCCTGTGCGTCGATATCGAAGGCCCCATGGTGGTCAAGAGCAATCCCGACGTCGCCTTCTTCGAGAACGGCCAGGCCACGCCCTATCTCGAAAACGCCATGCAGTTCTGTCAGGACTTCGAAAACGAACGCCGCCGCACCGAATCCTTCGTGCAGTTGCTGCGCGACCTCGACCTTCTGGCGCCGCGCGAAACCGTCTATCGTCCGCAAAACCCGGACGGTTCGGCGGGCGAGCCGCAGAAGATCGCCGAATATTTCGCGGTCGACGACAAGAAGCTGGGCGAACTGTCCGGCGACAAGCTGGTCGAGCTGCGCGACAACGGCGCCCTGACCCACATCTATGCGCACCTGAACTCGCTGCTGGCCTGGGACCGCCTGATCGCCCTGACCATCGAGCGCAACAACGCGCAGGCGCCTGCGAACTAAGCCTTCCCGTCACGGGATAGGGAAAAGGCTCCGCCGCGGCGGAGCCTTTTTTCATGACGCTTTGCGGATGTTTCAGGCTTCGTCCGGTTTCGGCGCCTTGGGATTGCGCTGAAACACCGAGCGGGTCAGGCAGGAGAAGACCAGACGCCCGGCCTCGTCGAGCAGATCGTTCTGCGCGATCACCACGCCCTTGGTGTCGCCAACCGCGTCCTTGCCCATGACCGTCAGGCGTCCGCGCAGCAATTCGCCCGGCGGCGGGTTGCGCGACCAGCGCAATGCATCGACCGCCAGACGCTTGGTCTGCGGCCAGTTCAGCGAGGCTTCGGCCTCCAGCTTCGACCACAGGGCGAAGATCAGCGCGTCGGGCAGGCCGTCCGTGACATCCCAGTGCGGCGCATAGGTTTTGCAGAAGGCCGCCAGTTCGGTCTCCGACACCACGCCGGCGCCGAGGGAGGCCACCTGACCGATCCACAAATCGTCGAAAGCTGCGGGCATGGGGGTCGCTCCTGCATCCGGTTACATGACGGGGAGTCTTAACCCGACTCCCGCGGACGGGCAATTGTCATTTGGGCGCGATTCCGATCCGTCTTCGTAAGCGTAGCGTGTTGATTCTGCACCAACGCTGTGGTTCTGTCGGGCGCAGTTCAAAGAGGATTCATGAGCGCCGCCGAACCGCCTCCTTCCGACTTTCAGCCCGATGCGCCCGGCGCGATCGAGGATGAGCCCTATCATGGCCTGTTTCATGGCCGTAAGGCGCCGCTGCTGGCGGATGAGGGCCATCAGCCCGACCGCTTCGATCTGGCCAAACTCCTCAAAGAACGGCGTGAGGCGCTCGGCTGGACGCTGGACGATGTCGAGGACATCACCCGTGTCAAGCGCAGCTATCTGGAGGCGCTGGAGCAGGCCGCTTATGACGTCCTGCCGCCGCGCGCCTTCGCGCTCGGCTTCGTCAAGGCCTACGCCAAGGCGCTGGGGCTGGACGAGGAAAGCCTGGCCGATATGTTCCGCCGCGAAGTCTCGCCGCAGAACACCCGCCTGCACGCGCCGTCCGGCGCCTCGCTGGAGGACGCCAGGCCCAGCTATCGCCGCTATCTGATCGTCGCCGGGTGCCTGGTCGGCGCCATCGTCGCCTGGAATATCTGGCAGCGGGCGCCCGCCAGCCACAACCGTCATCATGGCCTGACCGAGGTTGACGCCTCGTCCTGGGCGGCGGGCGTCCCGTTGATCCATGACGGACTTGTCTATGTCACGCGCCCGGCGCCGCCGCCGCCCGATCAGGACGTGCCGGCGCCCTATGTCACGCCGGGACTGGAGGCGCAGTTCGCCTCGCTCGACGCGGCGCAGGACGCCAGCTCGACGACGCCCGCCGGTGACGCCGGGGCGGCGCTGATGCGCAAGGCCTTTAATCCGCGCGGCGCGATCTACGGCGCCGAGCCGGAGGATTCGAGCGTGACCCTGCAGGCGACCAAGAGCGTCAATCTGGTGCTGCGCGGCGTGAACGGCGCCATCTATTTCGTCCACCAGTTTGCGCCCGGCGAGGCCTATCGCCTGCCGCAGGCCGATCAGCAGGACGTGCTGCTCGACGCCTCGGATCCGTCGGCCTTCGATCTTTATTACAACGGCGAATATGCGGGAACCATGGACGCCAAGGTGACGGCGGTTGGCAAGCTGAACGCGCGCGCCGTGCAGTTGTCGAATGCGCTCGACGCGCACCAATCCGCCGCCGGTCAGACCCCGCGCGCCGCCGCGCCGCCGCCGCTCGTCGTGCCGCAGGCGGCGCCGAAATCGGACGCGCCGATCCCGTACCTGCCCGCGGTGCGCAAACCTGAGCAAGGGGCGTCGTCCGCCGCGCCGCCGCCTGCGCCAGAAGCTGCGCTAGAAGCTAAGCACGAAGCTGCGCCTGTGGCTGCGCCCGCCGCCGCCAAAGACGCGGGCGCGTAATATTATGTGACTTCGGGCCGCGTCAGGCTTGTGACGCGGGGGCGGGCTTCTGATATAAGCCCTGCGAAGACAGTCAGACCGGGTTCCTTATGGACAGCCACCATCCTCACGATTCCCATACCCATGTGCGCCCCTGGCGCATGATCGAGCGCCGCAAGAGCCGTCAGATCAGGGTCGGCAAGGTCGCCGTCGGCGGCGATGCGCCGATCTCGGTGCAGTCGATGACCAACACCCTGACCGCCGACGCCGAGGCGACTCTGGCGCAGATTCGGGCGCTGGAAGAGGCGGGCGCCGACATTGTGCGCGTTTCCTGCCCGGACGTGGAATCGACGCAGGCGCTGAAAGCCATCGTCAGGGGCGCCGAGGTTCCGATCGTCGCCGACATCCATTTCCACTATAAGCGCGCCATCGAGGCCGCCGAGGCGGGCGCGGCCTGCCTGCGCATCAATCCGGGCAATATCGGCTCGAAGGACCGCGTCAAAGAGGTCGTGCAGGCGGCCAAGGACTACGGCTGTTCGATGCGCATCGGGGTCAATGCCGGGTCGCTGGAAAAAGACCTGATGGAAAAGTATGGCGAGCCGTGCCCGGAAGCCATGGTAGAAAGCGCGCTCTACCACGCCAACATCCTGCGCGAGCACGATTTTCACGAATTCAAGATTTCGGTCAAGGCGTCGGACGTCTTCCTGACCGTCGCCGCCTATCAGCAACTGGCCGAGGCCATCGACTGCCCGCTGCATATTGGCGTGACCGAGGCCGGGCCTTTGCGCACCGGCACGATCAAGTCGGCCATCGGGCTGGGCAATCTGTTATGGGCCGGGATTGGCGATACGCTGCGCGTCTCGCTGGCCGCCGATCCGGTCGAGGAGATCAAGGTCGGCTTCGATTTGCTGAAATCGCTGGGCCTGCGTCATCGCGGCGTCAATATCATCGCCTGTCCGTCGTGCGCGCGTCAGGGCTTCAACGTCATCGACACGGTGGCGAAGCTGGAGGAGCGGCTGGCCCATATCGCCAAGCCGATGTCCTTGTCGATCATCGGCTGCGTGGTCAACGGTCCGGGCGAAGCTCTGTACACGGACATCGGCTTCACCGGCGGCGGCGCCGGGGCGGGCATGGTCTATATGGGCGGCAAGCCGGACCACAAGCTGTCGAACGACCAGATGATCGACCACATTGTCGAACTGGTCGAGGCCCACGCCGAAAAGCTGTAATATCCGACTTAGTTCGGCATTCTGGGCGACAGCTTGACCTTCGGTTTGGGCGCGGCTTCGGCTTCCCCGGCGATGCTCAGCCGGCGTTCGTTGCGCATCATGCCGTCGATATCTGCGCTGGCGACCGGGCGCGAAAACAGGAAGCCCTGAATGATGCCGCAACCGGCCTGACGCAGGATGGTCTTCTGCGCGCGCGTCTCCACGCCCTCGGCGACCGTTGCCAGGTTCAGCGCCTTGGACAGTTTGACGATGGCGCGGATCACCGCTTCGGCTTCCGGATCGACGCCGAGATTGGCGACGAAGGAGCGGTCGATCTTGATCTTATCGACCGGATAGCGGCTCAAGTAACTGAGCGACGAATAACCGGTGCCGAAATCGTCGAGCGCAATCGTAAAGCCCATATGACGCAGATCGCGCAGCATCATCTGCGTCGTCGCATCGTCGTTGAGCAGCACGCCCTCGGTGATCTCCAGCTCGATCTGATGCGCCGACGCGCCCGTTTCCGCCAGCAGGTCGCGCACCGCGCCGATAAAGCCCTTGCAGCGCATCTGCGAGGCCGAGACATTGACCGCGACCTTGAGGCCCGGCCAGCGCTGCGCGTCCTGCATGGCGCGGCGCATGACCAGATGGCCCAGTTCGACCATCAGGCCGCATTCCTCGGCCAGGGGAATGAAATAGCCGGGCGAGACCGGGCCGCGCGTCGGATGCGTCCAGCGGCACAGGGCTTCGACGCCGACCATATGGCCGTAATGATCGACCTGCGGCTGATAGACGACATCAAGGTCGCCGGTGTGGATCGCCTCGCGCAGGCCGGTCTCCATCGTCTTGCGCAGCTTGATGGTGGCGTCCATCTCGATCTCGAAGAAGGCGTACTGGCCGCGGCCCATATCCTTGGCGCGGTAAAGCGCAAGATCGGCCTGACGCAGCGCCTCGGCGGGCTCGACATCGCCGTCGTGCAGCAGGGTGACGCCGATCGAGCATGAGGAGAAGACCTGGCCGCTTTCCAGACTGACCGTGCCGGTCAGAGCCTCCAGCACACGCTTGGCCAGGGCGGCGGCGGCGCGCGGGTCGGAATCGGACTGGATGATGACGAATTCGTCGCCGCCCAGCCGCGCCAGCGTATCGCACGAGCGCAGAACGCCGGCGATCTTGCGCGCATGATGGCGGATCAGTTCGTCGCCGGCCAGATGGCCGAGCGTGTCGTTGACGTCCTTGAAGCGGTCGAGGCCGATGCACATGACCGCGACATGGCCTTCCTGCCGTTTCAGGCGTTCGCAGGCCTGCACCAGACGATCCGAAAACAGGGTGCGGTTGGGCAGGCCGGTCAGGGCGTCATGCAGGGCCATGTGTTTGGCCTTGGCCTCGGAGGCGATCAGCCCCTGCGCCGCCTTCTGGCTCTGGTGCAACAGGACGATGGCGATCAGGCCGAGCCCCATCGAGATCATCAGGACCGGGCCGAGGGCGCGAATAAACAGGGTGTGGCCCGGCGAATCCGGCGTCCAGATCATTTGCGCCGCCAGCTTGCCGTTCTGTTCGCCCGTCGCCGTATTCTCGCGGAAGGCGATGGCGGCGACATTGCCTGGCCGCGCCTGTCCGGCGCGCAGCAGGCGCACATTCGACAGCATGTAACGCTTCGACAGAGTCACCAGTTCGTCGTCGGACAGTTCATGCATGCCCACCGCCGCGAACGGACGATAGCTCAACAGCTTGTCGTCATGCGTATCCGGCAGCAGCAGGGACGCGCCGACAATATAGACATGACCCTTATACGCCATCAACTGACCGATATGGTCGCTGTCGGTATTATAGGGCAGGCCCTTGCTGCGGCGTTGCTCATAGGTCTGGCGCAGATGTTTCACCAGCGCGTCCGTCTGGGCCTTCAGCGCCGATTGGGCGGCGAGATCGACAGGCTGACCCTTATGGAAGGCGGCGCGCAACTGGTCGTCGCCGTCAAGCAGCAGGCTGGTGTCAAAGTTCAGGAAGTCGCGGAAATAGCCGCCGATATTGCTCGCCACCCATTTCGGATCGTATTTGACCGCCGTGCTGGTCACCGCCGTGTTCCAGATGGTGATCGGCGTCATCAGTTGCGCGTGGCTGTCGGCGATCTGCTCAAGCCCGATGCGCACCAGCGCTTCTTCGCGCGTACGCGACATCCTGTCGGCCTGTTCGGCCCACACCCAAAGACTGCCCACAAGAGCGCAGACGGCGACGATAACAATCATCGCCATTGGCGCCAGCAATTTCAGTTCGCCCGAAGCTTTTTTCACCAGAGTCTCGTTCTGAGGCTTGTTGATTGAAACCTTACCCTAGTGGATAAGTCTTAAATTACAGCAAATGGCTGATTTTATGTTATTAATCGCTTGTTAATTCCATTTTCGACTTTAAACCTGCGCATCCGCCGCCTTGACCTGAACCGGCGTCCGGTTCACTAAGCCGTCGTCTTTATTTCTAGCGTGAGGCCCGCCATGAAGCTGTTTATCAATTCCGGCTCTCCCTTTGCCCGCAAGGCGCGCATCGTGGTTCGCGAACGCGGCTGGCTGGCGAAGACAGAGGAGGTGTTCACCGCGCCGGTCGAAAGCCAGCCCGATCTGGTGGAGGCCAATCCGGTGGCGCAGATTCCGGCGCTGATCGACGATGACGGCGTATGCTGGCAGGACTCGACCCTGATCTGCGCCTGGCTGGACGCGAACGGCGAGGGCGGTCCGCACCTGCTGCCTGCGCCGGACAGCGCGGCGCATTGGGCCGTGCGCCGTCTGGAAGCCGCCGCCGTCGGCCTGATCGAGATGAATGTGCGCATGGTGCTGGAAAACCGCCGCCCGGAAACCGAGCGCTCGCCCTTCTGGCTGAAGCGCTGGGAGGACAATCTCAAGCGCGGTTTTGAGCGCATCGACGCCCTGTGTCCGGCGCCGGACGTGTTCGACATGGGGACGCTGACCGTCGCGGTGGCCGGAACCTATACCAGCTTCCGTTATCCGCATATCGGCTGGCGCGGCATCGCCCCGAAGGCCGCCGCCCTGACCGACGCCTTGGAAGAGCGCCAGAGCTTCGTTGAAACCTTCCCAAAATAAGCACAAGGCCTTTCAGCGGTCTGCAAAGTCTCATCCGCCTGCGATGCGGTGCTCACGTGCTCAAGCACGCTGCGCTCCGCGTCTCGGCGGCTAAAACTTTTCGACTCGCTGTAAGGCCTTGTGTATAGAGCGCGAGACAGTTTCCGAGAGACACGCCTTGATACATCTGCCGCAAGCCAAGCTCGATCAGGTCATGGACCGCTTCCGCATGATCGAGGCGCGCATGGAATCCGCCACCGACGGCGCCGAGATCGTGCGCCTGTCCAAGGAGCATGCCGAACTCAAGCCGGTGTGCGAGGCGGTGGAAAAGCTGATCCGCGCCCGCGCGCAGGCGCCTGAGCTTGAGGAGTTGATCGCGCTGAATGATCCCGAACTGTCGCCCCTGGCCGAAGAGGAACTGTCCGAACTGAAGGAGAGCCTGCCCGATCTGGAGCGCGGCGTCGCGCTTTTGCTGGCGCCCAAGGACAAGGATGAGAACGCCTCGGCCATCCTCGAAATCCGCGCCGGCACCGGCGGCGACGAGGCGGCCCTGTTCGCGGGCGACCTGTTCCGCATGTATTCCCGCTACGCCGCGGCGCAGGGTTGGCGCGTCGAGGTGGACAGCGTCTCCGAAGGCGATGCGGGCGGCTATAAGGAAATCATCGCCTCGGTCACCGGCGACGGCGTGTTCGGCAAGCTGAAATTCGAGTCCGGCGTGCATCGCGTGCAGCGCGTCCCGGCCACCGAGGCGGGCGGGCGCATCCACACCTCGGCGGCGACCGTGGCCGTGCTGCCCGAAGCCGAGGATGTCGAGATCGAGATTCTCGACAAGGATATCCGCATCGACACCTACCGCGCCTCCGGTTCCGGCGGCCAGCACGTCAACAAGACCGATTCCGCTGTGCGCATCACCCACCTGCCGACCGGCGTTGTCGCGACCTCATCGGAAAAGTCGCAGCACATGAACCGCCAGATCGCCATGCGTAATCTGAAGGCGCGGCTTTACGACATGCAGCGCACCGCGCTCGACGAGGCCCGCTCCAGCGCGCGCAAGAGCCAGGTTGGCTCCGGCGACCGCTCCGAGCGCATCCGCACCTACAACTATCCGCAAGGCCGCGTCTCCGACCACCGCATCAACCTGACCCTCTATAACCTGCCGCAATTCATGGAAGGCGAGATGGATCAGATGATCAATGCCCTGATCGCCGAGGATCAGGCCGAACGTCTGGCCATGCTGGAAGAAGAATTCGGATGAGCGTAACGGGCGTCGTCTCCTCTTTGTGGCGGCACCCGATCAAGGGGTTCACGCCGGAAAACGTGCCGGAGGCGCTGCTGTCGCCCGGCGATTTCTTTCCGTTTGACCGAATGTTCGCGCTGGAGGTCGGGCGCAGCGGCTTCGATCCCGACAACCCTAAAACCATCTCCAAGATGCGCTTCGCCGTGCTGGCGCGCTTTTCCGCCGTGGCGCGCCTGCGCACGCGCTATGACGAGTACGACGACGCGCTGGAGCTAAGCGATGAGGACGGCAAGCCGTGGCGCTTTGACATGAGCGATCCGGCGGGGCGTCACGCCCTGGCGCGCCATGTCGAGACGGTGCTGGCGCGGCATGAGGATTATGATCCGGTCGCCATGCCGCTCAATCTTCTGACCGCGCCGGATGTCGAGCCTGTGCAGACCCATTTCCGCTTCACCGATTCCGGCAAGGGCTTTGTCTCGTTTCTCAATCTCAATTCTTTACGTGATCTGGGTCAGCGGATCGGCGTCGATCTCGATCCCTTGCGCTTACGCGGCAATATCTGGGTCGAGGACTGGGCGGCCTTCGAGGACCATACGTGGGTCGGCCGGACGATCCGCGTCGGCGAGGAAGGCCCGGAATTCGAGGCGCTGAAACCGATTGAACGCTGCGTCGCGACGCATGTGAACCCGGACACCGCCGAGCGTGACGTCGATCTCTGTCGGGGCCTGTTTGAAAACTACGGCCACCGTGACTGCGGCCTCTATGCCCGTATCCTTAAGGGCGGCGTGATCCGTCCCGGCGACCGCTTGCATGTGCATGGCTGAAACCTTATAGCCAAGGCGGAAAACACTCAGGAGCCGCCCATGCCTACCCTCGTTCTTCTCCGCCACGGCCAGAGCCAGTGGAACCTCGAAAACCGCTTCACCGGCTGGGTGGACGTCAATCTGACCGCCGAGGGCGAGGCGCAGGCGCGGCGCGGCGGCGAGCTGATCAAGGCCGAGGGCATCGAGATCGACCAGGCCTTCACCTCCGTCCTGACCCGCGCCATCCGCACCTGCAATCTGGCTTTGGTCGCCGCCGGTCAGAGCTATGTGCCGGTGATCAAGGACTGGCGTTTGAACGAGCGTCATTACGGCGGCCTGACCGGCCTCGACAAGGCCGAAACCGCCGCCAAGCATGGCGATGAACAGGTGAAGATCTGGCGTCGCTCCTATGACGTGCCGCCCCCGCCGCTGGGCGCGGACAGCCCTTATGATTTCAAGGGCGACCGCCGCTATGCGGGCGCGAACCTGCCGGACACCGAAAGCCTGAAGACCACGCTCGACCGCGTGCTGCCGATGTGGGAAGGCGAGATCGCGCCGGAGCTGAAGGCGGGCAAGACCGTGCTGGTCGCCGCGCACGGCAATTCGATCCGCGCCATCATCAAGTCGTTATTCCATCTGTCCGAACAGGCGATCCTCGACGTCGAGGTGCCGACCGGCAACCCGCTGGTCATCCAGCTTGACGCCGACCTGAAGCCGGTGTCAGCCAAATATCTCGACACCGACCGCGCCAATCCCGTGCCGGTTTATGGGGCGTAAGCGGAGAAGAACCCCTCACCCTAACCCTCTCCCCTCAAGTGGGGAGAGGGGACTCAAGCGTTTAACCCCCTCTCCCCACTTGAGGGGAGAGGGCTGGGGTGAGGGGTAAGCCATGAGCCGCCGCCGCTCACGTCTGACGCCTTTGGCGCGCATTTTGCGGCGGAGCGATAACGTCGCTGAGGCGCGTCTGTGGCTGGCCTTGCGCGACCGCCAGCAGGGCGGCCTGAAATTCCGCCGCCAGTTTCCTATCGGTCCCTATATCGCCGATTTCGCCTGCCCGGAACGACGTCTGGTCGTCGAACTGGATGGCGGCCAGCATATCGGCAACCCCCGCGATGTTGTGCGCGATCGTTATCTTAATGAACACGGTTGGTCGGTGGCCCGGTTTGGCGCGGGCGATGTTCTGAGCGATAAGGGCGTTGTGCTCGACACCATCCTCGCCATATGCGAGGGACGAATATCCGAACCGGTCGAGTCGTATGAGTTCCGGTTTTATCCGACGAGGTTGGAGATGACGGAGGCGCCCCCTCACACCGCCCCCCTCCCTTTGCAAGAGCAGGAGGGGCGGGATGTCTTGTTCATGCGCCGCGCCATCGACCTGGCGCGGGCGCAACTGGGTCGGACCTGGCCCAATCCGCCGGTCGGGTGCGTGCTGGTCAGGGATGGCGTCGTTATCGCTGAGGCGGCGACCGGCGACGGCGGGCGACCGCATGCCGAGGAGGCCGCGCTGGCCGCAGCAGGCGCGGGCGCGCGCGGCGCGACCGCCTATGTGACGCTTGAGCCGTGCGGCGAACGCTCGAACGGGACGGCCTCGTGCTCGCAACGCCTGATCGAGGCGGGGG
This sequence comes from Asticcacaulis sp., assembly GCF_051956075.1. Taxonomy (GTDB): domain Bacteria; phylum Pseudomonadota; class Alphaproteobacteria; order Caulobacterales; family Caulobacteraceae; genus Asticcacaulis. The sequence goes on from NZ_JBQCGA010000060.1 coordinate 129,657, forward strand.
TGGCGCAGGTTATTTACGCCTGCGCCGATCCATCCCCCTTCGCCGCGCACAAGGGCGTGCGGCGGATGCAGGCCGCCGGACTTCATCCCGATGCAGGCCTGCTGGCCGACGCGGCGGGGTTTCTGATCGCGGGTTTCGTCCACTGGCTGAAAACAGGCCAGCCGCTTGTCGTGGCGCGCGCCGACCATATCGACGCCCCGTTTACGCCGAGCAGCGACGATCTGACCACGGAATTGAAGGCATGGGGCGCGCGCGGCTATCGGCTGCTCGGCGTCGCCCCGGACAGCGAACTGGCGCAGCGCCTGCGCGCTCAGGGACTTCTTTCGGAATAAGTTAAACTTTCCGTGCCAAAACAGGACGGGGATATTTGTGAAAGCCGCCTGATGACCGCCACGACCGGCGAACAACGCTACACCAAGCTGACCCAGGCGCAGGTGGACGCCATCTGCGTCAAACACGAACGCCTGCTGGCCATGAAGCCGGGCGGCTCGCGCGCCGTGTTCGCGTGGTGCGACCTGTCGGGCCTGACCTTACGCTGCAATCTGACCGACGCCGACTTCACCGCCGCCGTGCTGACCGACTGCGATATGCGCGGCGCCATTCTCGACCGCTGCAATCTCTACTGCGCCGATCTGCAACTGGTCAATCTTATGAACGCCAGCCTGAAACGCGCCGATCTGCGCGGCGCCTGCCTGCGCGGCGCCAATCTGTCGGGCGCCGATCTGATGGATGCGGACCTGCGCTAAGGCGCTTTGGCTCTGCCGGACAAGCAGGCGGGTTTATCCTACGTCGAAATCTCGATGCGCACCTCGGAAGCGACCTACGCAAACTTACGCGGCGCCAATCTGGAGCGCTCGCGTCTGTCGGGCATTCAGGCGATGAAGGCCGACTTCACCGACGCCACCATGCGCGCCTGCAAGCTGGTGCGGGCGAACCTGAAACAGGCGATCATGGACAATGTCGATCTGGGCGGGGCCGACCTGTCGGGCGCCGACCTCAGCGGCGCCTCGCTGAAGGACGCGGTGCTGATCGGCGCCAAGACCGATTCATGGCGCACCTCGCAGACCGATCTGACCGGCGTTCTGACCGACAAGGTGGTCGGCACGGACGTCAGCAGCCTGCCCTATGGCGAGATGCTGCACGATCACGCCAGATGGGTGGACAGTCTGGGCCGTGAAGGCAAGCCGTCGGTCTTCGATAAGGCCGACCTGCGCGCCCTGGGGCAGATTCGCGGCCTCAACCTGGCGGCCCTGTCGGCCAAGGGGGCGGTGTTTTACGGCCTCGACATGCAGGGCGTGCAGTTGCAGGGCGCGCACCTCGAAGACGCCGACCTGCGCAACTGCCATCTCAAGGGCGCGGACCTGCGCGGCGCGCGCCTGGTCCGGGCGCGGCTGGACGGTTCGGACCTGACAGGGGCTAAGCTGGGGGCGTTGAAAATCGACTCCACCCGGTTGCTGCCCGCGGACCTGCGCGAGGCGCGCCTGCGCGGCGCCAATCTCAGCAAGGCCGACCTGCATATGGCGAAGCTGGACGGCGCCGATCTGTCGCGCGCCATTCTCGAAGGCGCTGTGATGAAGCTGGAGGCGCTGGAAAACGCCACCTGCGTCGGTTTGCGCGGCCAGTTGGCCGTTTCCTGACAAAAACTGACACGAAACGGCGCCAGACTCTCCGCAGCAAAGGAGAGAGGCGATGACGCGATACTGGTTGGGCGTGGCCTGCGCGGAGCATGTGCGCCGGGGTCGGGCGGGCGGCTTCATGCAGGTCAATCACGGCAAGCTGGCGCCTTTGCGCCGCTTATCGCCGGGCGACGGGATCGTCTATTATTCGCCGTCGCAGCATATGGGCGCGAAGGACGGCTTTCAGAGCTTCACCGCCATTGGTTTCGTGGCCCCGTCTGCGCCGCATGTCGGCGAAGGCGGCATGTTCCGGCGCGAGGTGGACTGGCTGGCGGCGGCGGAGCATCCGATCCGTCCGCTGCTCGACTGGCTGGATTTTACGCAAACGGCGAACTGGGGTTACAGCCTGCGCTTCGGCCTGATCGAAATCCCGGCGGTCGATTTCGACTTTCTGCGTCATGTCATGACCCAGCCCGCGCTCCTGATCGCCTAAATTATGGGCGCCTAAACAAAATCGCCCCGGCGGGGGAGAGCCGGGGCGTAAGGTTCGGGAGAAACAGAAACTCGGGAAAACTGCGGCCATCCCGCCAAGGACGGCCGCAGGACGGCTTACTCGGCGGCTTGCAGGACCGGCGCGTCAGACGCGGCGGCGGTCTTGATCGCAATCGTCTTCGGCTTCTTGGCTTCCGGCACTTCCAGCGTCAGGGTGATGGACAGAAGGCCATTGGCCAGTTCGGCGTCGGTCACCTTGATATGGTCGGCGAGCTGGAAGCGGCGCTCAAAGCTGCGCTCGGCCAGGCCGCGATGCAGGAAGGTGCGGCCCGCCTCATCGGCGTCCTTCTTGCCGGAGACGGTCAGCACGTTTTCCTTGACTTCGATATTGAGCTGGTCGGGCTTGAAGCCGGCGACGGCGATTTCGATGCGGTAGGAATCGCCCTGATCTTCGGTTTCCTTAGCCAGGCGCTCGATATTGTAGGGCGGCCAGCCCGGCGCCGAGGCGCTGGTGGCGGTCGCGCTGTCGAGCAGGCTGACCAGACGGTCAAAGCCAACGGCGGAACGGTACAGGGGCGAGAAATCAATAGCGGTGCGCATAGGGGCTCTCCTTAAAATAAGCGAGGCCTTGCAGGGTCCGTCAGCGACGGGGCGTGCCTGCAAAGGTTTGATTTTGAACGGCGTCTACATCCCCAAATGGGCAATGTCGTCGTTCAAGAAGGCCCGCTCAGCGGCGCCTTCGCATCTGATTTGGGAACCCTGCGGGCGCGTTCAAGACGCCGCCGCTATTTTTTTCACAGCATGTATGGTCCCCACATGATGGCGATGGCCCCGGCTATCCCCAACGCCATAAAGGCGGTCATGACGAGAACGACAGCCCCGGCGGCGCCGTTCAGCGCGCGGCTCTGGCGGCTGCGGGCCAGAAACCACAGCTCCAGCACGCCGAGCGGAATCAGATAGGCGCCGAAGACAAGCACGGCGTCGGCGGGACCGGACAGGCTGTCAGTCATGCCGAGGCCGCCGCTCAACAGCGCCCAGCCCATTATGCCGACGCGCAGGAACCACACGCCGTTGACGGCCAGAAAGGCGCGCATCGCCCATTTTTGATGGCGGGCGATGTCGCGCCGGACGGCGAAGCGCCAGGTCAGGGCCACGAACAGCAGGATTAGCGCGCCATTGAGCGACACCGCCGTCGCCGAGATCAGCGACAGCCAGGTATGACGCGCCCAGGTCAGCCACAAACCGCTGCACGCCATCGCGCAGGCGATAAGCATGAACAAGCGGCCATTCCAGCGATGCAGGGCGGGCCAGCGGCGCCGCGCGGCTGGGATAAGCTGCCACAGCCCGCCCAGGGTGATGACGGCGGCCAGCAGCACATGCAGGGCGAACAGAAGATTGCCTGCGTCATCGCCCGCGACATAGCCCTTGATCAACGGCTTGTCGTTCCAGCCCGCATAGTCGCCAGCCAGCGTCCTGCGGCCATAATGGGCCAGAATCATCCAGACGAAGGCGGCCTGTCCGGCGGCGGCGGTCAGATACCAGATCCGGCCCACATAGGTTAAGAAAGGGCTGGAGGGGGTTAAGAAAGGGCTGGCGGGCGAATTTTGCAGCGGATGCGAAGATGTCATGTGCGATTCCCGAAAACAGAAGGCTAACGGGATGCGGCCGTAATCGCGCTTCGTCTCGCCGATTTGGAAATCGGCCATGTTTTTGGTGTAGGGTCTCATTCAGGATTGGCAGGGAGACGGCTGTGAGCATAGCGCAACCGGATGTGATCAAGGCGCCGCCTAGGGACGGCCTGTCGGATGCGAGCCTGTTCGCCGTCATCTTCGCCATTTCGGCTTTCGCCTATTGTCTGAGCCTATGGATGGGCGAGCGGCAGGGGCTGGCGTCCGGCCTTTTCGCGTTTGTCGGGGATGCGACCTGCGGATGGTCGTGGCTGCTGACGCGGACCCTGTTCCGGCGCGACGATCCGCGCCCTATCTGGCCGTTGAGCGTCGTCCTGCTGCTGGTCGCGACGGGCGGCGTTCTGCAGATGATTCCGGCGCAGACGCAGGGCTGGGCGTTGATGGCGGCGCGGACCGAGACCCTGCTCAGTTCCTGTCTGCTGCTGCTGGCCCTGATCGAGCCCCTGCGCGGACTGCGCGCCGACACGCCGCGCGGCGAGCGCTTTTTCCGTCTGACCTTTACCGCAGGCTACGGCGCCTTATTGATCGTCGCCGTCATCTGGGCCAGCGGCGCGGCGGCGCAGTGGATCAAGGCGGCCTGCGCCCTGCTGGCGGTCGCAGGCATGGCGGCGGCGACCCTCTATCGTCATCGCCATCCCTTGTCGTTGACGACACGGTCGCGCCGCGCCGCCAGCGCGCGCGACGTCGCATTGGGGGCGCGCCTGCTTGAGCTTGTGACGCAGGAGAAGCTGTTTACCGACAGCGAACTGAAACTGGCCGATCTGGCGCGGCGTCTGGGCGAGCCCGACTATCGCGTGACCCAGAGCCTGACGCGGGCGCTGGGCTTTCGCAATATCAATCATATGCTCAACCATTTCCGCCTCGCGGCGGCCAAATCCCAGTTGGCCGACCCGGACTGCGATCTGCCGGTGCTGACCATAGCGCTCGATTGCGGTTTCGGCTCGATCGGGCCGTTCAACCGCGCCTTCAAGGCTGAGATGGGCGTGACGCCGACGCAATACCGCGAAGCGCGCCGCGCTCAGGCCTGACTGGCGGCCTTTTGCTGCGCCGGGGTCAGGTGCGAAAATTCTTCCGCCACCTCGCCCGCCGTCAGTTGCGACCGGTGGTGGTCTTCTTCGGCCAGCAGGCGCACGGCTTCCAGCGCCGCCTGACAGCCCATGCCCGCCGCCGTCACGGCCTGACGATAGACATCGTCGGTGACGTCGCCCGCCGCATAGACGCCCGTGATGGCCGTCTTGGGCGTACCGGGTTCGACGACCAGATAACCGCCCTGCTTGGTTTCCAGTTGGCCCTCGAACAGTTTGGACGCCGGGGCGTGGCCGATGGCGATGAACACGCCGTCGAGGTCGATGACGCGATGCTGCTGCGTATGCACGTCCTGTAAGCGCACGCCGGTGACCGCTGCGCCGCCGAATGCATTGGTTTCACCGAGAATTTCGTCGATGGCGACGTTCCAGATCGGCTCGATCTTCGGTTCGGCCAGCATGCGCTCGACCAGAATCTTCTCGGCGCGCAGCGTGTCGCGGCGATGGATCAGATAGACTTTCGAGGCGAACTTGGTCAGAAACAAAGCCTCCTCGACCGCCGTATTGCCGCCGCCGACCACGGCCACGACCTTGTTGCGGTAGAAGAAGCCGTCGCAGGTCGCGCAGGCCGAGACGCCGAAGCCCTGATAGGTCTTTTCCGACTCGATCCCCAGCCACTTGGCCTGAGCGCCGGTGGCGATGATCACCGTTTCGGCCAGGAATTTGGCGCCGCTTTCGGTTTGCAGCAGGAAGGGGCGCTGGCTGAGATCGGCGACGGTGACGATCTCGCTGATCACCTCGGCGCCCATGTGCAGCGCCTGATCGCGCATCTGGTCCATCAGCCACGGCCCCTGCACGACCTCGGCGAAGCCCGGATAGTTTTCGACATCGGTGGTGATGGTGAGCTGGCCGCCGTCCTGCGGGCCAGTGAAGACGACCGGCGCCAGCAGGCCGCGCGCGGCGTAGATGGCGGCGGTCCAGCCGGCGGGGCCGGTGCCGATAATGGCGCAGCGAACGGGGCGGGGAGCGGACATGGGGACACCTGGAATCGGTAAAACTGTTAACGGGCCTTATGTAGGAACACCGCGCGGTAATGTCACCCGTATTTTTGCCGGTAGCGATCCAGCAGGACTTGCGCCGCGCGCGCCGTCTCGTTGAGGGGCGGATAGGGATCGCCGCTCAAATGATCCTCGAACGGATGCGACACGCCGCACGCGCGTAAAGATTCGTGGAAGTCCTCGAACTTGGCGCCGCCGCCAAGCGTGCGCCGGGGCAGGGAGACGATCTGCACCGGCTTGCCGGTCGCGGCGGCCTCGGTGGCCATATTGACCGAATCCTCGGTGACCAGAAAGCGGTCGGCGGCGTGCAGAAAGGCGAAATAGGGATTGTCGCCGCCGCCATCATAAATCACGCCCGGCAGGCCCCGCAATCCGTCGCTTATCACAGCGCGCGCGGCGGGCGGGGTGCGGCGCGATACGGTCAAAAGCACACTGCCGCCCGCCTTTTCGATCGCCGCGCGGATATCGCGCGCCATCAGTACGGCATGGTCAGCGTCGAGATCGAACGCCTTCGAGCGCCCGCCGACCAGCACGGCGACGCGCGGACGCGGCAGGGCGTCGATGCGGTCGCGCCACATCTCATAGGCCGCCGCCAGCCGCTCCGGCGTGACGCGGTGGGTCGAGCCGAGCAGGGACAGCACATTGGCGCCATCCACATGGTCGTGTTCCGGCGCGATGACCAGATCATAGGGCTTCAGATCGGTCTTGGGGTCTTGAAGCTGCACGACAAAGCTCTTGCCGCCGGAACGCTCGCGCATACGCAGGGCGTGCGGCAGGCTGGCGCGGCCGCAGCCGATCCAGATGTCAGGATAAGGCGGTTCTATCCGGTCCGAACCGCCGCGCAACATGGCATCCGGCCACAGTTTCAACGCCGTGGGCAGACGATCCCACAGCGGCTGATAGCGCAGACGTTTGACGGTGATCTCAGCCGGGGTCAGGCGCGCGACGGCCTCGGCCAGCCCCAGCGCCTGATTTTCGATGCCGGCGCGCCCGTCGGAAACCGCCCAGAGACTTAGCTGTTCCGGCATGGCGCGCCCTTATCGGCTTATAACCACTCGACTTTCAGGATTTCATAGGCTTTCACGCCGCCGGGGGTCTGGACCTCGACCACGTCGCCGACCTCCTTGCCGATCATGGCGCGCGACAAGGGCGAGGACAGCGAGATCTTGCCCGACTTCACATCGGCCTCATGCTCGCCGACCACCTGATAGCGGCCTTCTTCTTCGGTGTCCTCGTCCACGACGGTGACGGTGGCGCCGAACTTGATCTGGTTGCCGGACAGCTTTGAGACGTCAATCACCTGGGCGCGGCTGATCTTGTCCTCGATCTCGGCGATCTGGCCCTCGATCCAGCCCTGGCGCTCCTTGGCGGCGTGGTATTCGGCGTTTTCGGACAGGTCGCCGTGCGAGCGCGCTTCCGCGATGGCGGCGATGACGCTCGGACGCTCAACCGACTTCAGACGCTTCAGTTCATCGTCGAGAACCTGATAGCCCGCGACGGTCATCGGCACTTTTTCCATGTGCGATTAAGACTTTATCTCACCCAGAGGAATGACAAAAACCCAAGCGACGGTTGAGGGTGACTGCAACCGCTTGGGTCAGGTTTTTAGATATGGCGAACCCGCGCGGCGGCAGCCAGAGGCTGCGCCTGACGCGGGCGAACGCCTCTTATAGAGCGAAATCGCTCATTTTGAAACACAATTCTCAAATCAGGGCGCGCGGCGCGGCGATCAGCCGCTGAGCTTGCCCGCCTGAACCGCCTGTTCGGCGGCGCCGATCAGGCGCAGATCCATCAGCTTGATGCCGAGGCTGGGCGGCGTGACCGGCTGAGTTTTGCTCTTGGGCGCGGAACGTCCGGCAACGCTCGGCGCCGACGGCAGGGTCACTGTGGCCAGCGCCTTCTTGTCGGTCTTTTCGTCCGCCTTCAGAACGAAGCGAATCTTCAGCATGTCGGCGCGCAGGGCGGATTTGGGCAGGCGCAGCGTGTAGCGCGCGGTCTTACGCCCGATCTCCAGTTCGCCCGCCTTGATCCCGTTGACCAGCACGCTGACCGTGGTCGGGGCGCGGCTGCGCGCCTTGAGGTCGAGATCGAGCCTCTTGGGCGGAGTGGCGGTGTCGAACTGAACGTGCTGGATCGGGATGACCACACCGGCCTGATCGCTTTGCGTCCACACCCCGTCATATTCCGGGCGCGACCAGTCGCCTTCCAGCAGGCACGTCCCCTGATCCAGCCAGCCGAAGCGCACCTCGGAGCGGATCGGCGACCATTGCGGCTTGGGCAGGTTCAGATCGTCGGCGTCGGCGGGCGGGATGATCCACACCCCGTCCAGCATGCGCAGGCGCGGCTGCAGATTGGCGGGCGCGTCGCACTGTTTGAGGAAGACCAGCAGATGGTTCGGATTGACCTGACCGTCGCGGAAGGCGTCCTCGCTCTTGTACTCATAGGCGAGCTGAATCAGGTTCTCGCGCGCCGGATACATGGTGTTGACCGGCTTGGCGTCGGTGGTGGCGCGATAGGTCAGCTCGTAGAACAGCTTGTCGTTGAGGTGGACATTGACCGGGTAAAAGTCCACGCCGGTGGAGCGCTTGACCAGTTCGTCCCACATCGGGCTGGGGGTCAGGTAATAGGTCTGGCTGTACTCGGCCAGCCCGGTCGCCTTGCGCATGGCGGCGGCCAGACCGTTGATGTCGTAGGCCTGGATCAGCAGGATCGACGGCAGCACGACCGCGATGACGCGCGGGCGGCTCTTGAACAGCACGACGAGCGCGGCGGCGACCATCAGATACGAGATCGGCCAGAAGAAGCGCCCCGAGGCGCGCAGAATGCCAAGCGTGCCGCGCAACTCTTTCGGAATGTCGAACCGCCACACCGTATAGCCGTAGAACTGGGCGTGATTGGTCACCGCGATCAGAAACAGGGCCAGAAACGGCAGGGCCAGCGGGGTCAGCCCGCGCAGGAACGGGCGCGCGGCCTTGGCTTCGGGCGTCAGCGCATAGAGGGCGACGGCGACGGCCAGCAGGCACAGTATGCCGAAGCCGAGATACTGATAGCCTTCAAAGGACTGCCCGGCGTCGAGCGGCCAGGCTTTCAGAATCGCCGAAAAATCGCTGCGCACCGGATTGAACAGGGCGTCCAGCCCCATCGAATAGTAGGACCAGCCGCCCGCCGCCGGACTTTGGCCGCGCTCATAGGCGCCCGCTATCCCCAGCGTGACCAGCGGGCAGGCCAGCACAGCGACGGCGCGCCAGGCGACGCTGGCCAGCAGCTTCGGCCACACGGTCTTGTCGCGCAAGGCTTGGACCACCGGCCATAGGCCGCGCAGCACCTCGCCCGACCAGATGGCGGCGACCATGAACAGCATATAGGGATGGATCATGCCGGTGACGCCCAGCAGCGCCATATAGCCGCGCGTCTTGGCGTCCCAGATGCGGAAAATCTTCTGGCGCAGCGTCTCCGGGCCATCGGGCGCGGCCTGCGCGGCGCGGACATTGATGAACAGGTGCAGGCCCCACAGCAAAAGCCATTGCGACATCAGCGTGTCGTGACGTTCGCGGTAATAGAGGCAGGGCAGGGCCGACAGGGCCAGGGCGCCGCCCAGAGCCGCCCATCTGTTCGGCGCATGCGGGCGGATCAGCTTGAACGCGAAGATGACGTGCATCGCGATGCAGAAGGCGAACCACGGGCCGATATACTGGAAGGGCTGCGGCAGCAGGGCGCGGAATGGCTTGAAAATAAAGGCGAATAACGGATTGGAATCTGTGTAGATGACGCTCAGACCGGTCGGGTGATACAGCAGGCCTTCATGGTTGAACGACGACCACGACACATGGCGAAAGGCGTTCCAGCCGAGGAAGTGCTGCCCCCAGTCGGCCTCCATCAGCCAGCCGATGCGCGTCGGGTCCAGCACCCACGGATTGAAGAAGGCGAGGAACAGCAACACCGGCGCGGCGATGAACAGGCCGACAAAGACGCCGTTCGTCAGGCCGCGTGTCACCGGGGCCGGAACGGCGCTTAAACGCGCGCTAAGCTGGGTGTGAATCCGGCGCAACAGGCGCCAGTCCGGAAGGCGCATAGGGGTCAACTCGAAACGGTGCGAAGTCTCTCACGGCGCGGGCGTGCAAGCCTTGTGCCTTGGCTCGCCATGCGGCGAAAGGGAGGGTTTATTGCAGGGGCGCATCATATCGCAATTTGTGGCGATCACAAGGCTGTGATCGCCACAAGCGGGCCCCTGTCGGGACACATCTTATTGCAGAGTTTCAGCGCGCGGTTTTCGCCCGTCAGGCATATTCCTGAATCGGACGCACATCCAGCGCTTCCTTCGAGCCCGAAGCGATGGCGCGCGCCGCCGCGACGGCGCCGGAGGCCGTGGTGTAATAGGGAATCTTCATCATCAGCGTGGTGCGGCGGATCGAGAACGAGTCGGCCAGGGACTGCTTGCCCTCGGTGGTGTTGAACACCAAGGCAACCTCGCCGTTCTTGATGGCGTCGAGAATGTTCGGACGGCCTTCCAGCACCTTCTTGACCCGCTCGACGCTCAAACCGTGTTCGGCCAGATAGTCGCAGGTGCCGCCGGTGGCGACGACCTTGAAGCCGAGATCGAGCAGGGTCTTGACCGGCTCGATGATGACCGGCTTGTCCTGATCTTTGACCGAGACGAACACCGTGCCGGAGGTCGGCAGCTTGACGCCGGAACCCAACTGGCTCTTGGCGAAGGCGCGCGAAAAGGCGTCGATCATGTCTTCGCCGTCGCGCGCCCAGTCCAGCCCCATGACCTCGCCGGTCGAGCGCATTTCCGGCCCCAGCACCGTATCGACATTGGCGAAGCGCGCGAACGGGAACACCGCTTCCTTGACCGCGACGTGGCGATAGTCGCGCGGCTTGAGGTCAAAGCCGGACAGGGGCTGGTTCGCCATCACCTTGGCGGCGATCCCGGCCAGCGGCTTGCCCAGCGTCTTGGCGACGAAGGGCACGGTGCGCGAGGCGCGCGGATTGACTTCCAGCACAAAGATCTGCGGGTCCGTGTACGGATTCAGGATCGCGTACTGCACGTTCATCAGGCCCTTGACCTTGAGCGCGCGCGCCAGTTCGACCGTCTGGCGTTCCAGCTCCTTGACCGTCTCAGGCTTGAGCGAGAACGGCGGCAGCGAACAGGCCGAGTCGCCCGAATGGACGCCCGCCTCCTCGATATGCTCCATGATGCCGGCGACGAAGACGCCGGTTTCGTCGGCCAGCGCGTCGGCGTCCACCTCAATGGCGGCGGACAGGTACTGGTCGATCAACACCGGCGAATCGCCCGACACCTGAACGGCTTCGCGGACATAGCGCGCCAGTTGTTCGTCGTCGCGGATGATCTCCATCGCGCGCCCGCCCAGCACATAGGACGGACGGATGACGATCGGATAGCCGACGCTGTGCGCGGCTTCAAAGGCTTCTTCCGGGGTGCGCGCAATCGCGTTGACCGGCTGGGTCAGGCCGATCTGCTTCAGCAATTGCTGGAAGCGTTCGCGGTCCTCGGCCAGGTCGATGGCGTCGGGCGAGGTGCCGAGGATCGGAATGCCCTCATCCTCCAGCGCCTGGGCCAGCTTCAGCGGCGTCTGACCGCCGAACTGCACGACGACGCCCTGCAACTCGCCTTTGGACATTTCGACGTGGATCAGTTCCAGCACATCCTCGGCGGTCAGCGGCTCGAAATAGAGGCGGTCGGAGGTGTCGTAATCGGTCGAGACGGTTTCGGGATTGCAGTTCACCATGATCGCCTCAAGGCCCATATCCTTGAAGGCGAAGGCGGCGTGGCAGCAGCAATAGTCGAACTCGATGCCCTGGCCGATCCGGTTCGGACCGCCGCCGAGAATGATCGCCTTCTTGCGATCCGAAGGCGCGGCTTCGCATTCGGGAACCTGACCCAGAGCGCCCGATTCGTAGGTCGAATACATGTAGGCGGTCGAGGAGGCGAATTCGGCGGCGCAGGTGTCAATGCGCTTGAACACCGGACGCACATTTTGTTTGTGTCGATAATTGCGGACTTCGGTCTCAGTAAGACCGCTTAATTGCGCGAGACGTTTGTCCGAAAAGCCCATAGCCTTAAGCTTGCGGAGGCCCGTACTTCCAAATGCTTCAATAAATTGAAGATAGCCACGATCCTTGATTTTCTCTTCTTCCGACACAATGGCTTCAATTTGCCGCAGGAACCACGGCTCGTAATGGCAGGCCGCATTGATCTCCTCGACGTTCAGGCCGTGGCGGAAGGCCTGGGCGATGACGCGCAGGCGGTCGGGCGTCGGACGGCCTAGCTCGCGGATCACGGCTTCGCGCACCGCATGGGCGTCTTCGGCCTCAACGCCCGGAATGACGATCTCATCAAAGCCCGACAGGCCGGTCTCCAGCCCGCGCAGGGCCTTCTGCACCGACTCGGCGAAGGTGCGGCCAATCGCCATGACCTCGCCGACCGACTTCATCGAGGTGCCGAGCAGTGGCTCCGAACCCGGATACTTCTCAAAGGCGAAGCGCGGAATCTTGGTGACCACATAGTCGATGCTCGGCTCGAACGAGGCGGGCGTCGTCTTGGTGATGTCGTTGGACAGCTCATCCAGCGTATAGCCGACGGCCAGCTTGGCGGCGATCTTGGCGATGGGGAAGCCCGTGGCCTTCGACGCCAGCGCCGAGCTGCGCGACACGCGCGGATTCATCTCGATCACGATCATGCGGCCATCGGCGGGATTGAGCGCGAACTGCACGTTCGAGCCGCCGGTTTCGACGCCGATCTCGCGCAGGACCGCCAGCGAGGCCGAGCGCATGATCTGATATTCCTTGTCGGTCAGGGTCAGGGCCGGAGCGACGGTGATCGAATCGCCGGTATGCACGCCCATCGGATCGACGTTTTCGATCGAGCAGACGATGATGCAGTTGTCCGCCTTGTCGCGCACCACCTCCATCTCGTACTCCTTCCAGCCGAGGATGGATTCTTCAATCAGCACCTCGGTGGTCGGCGACAGGTCGAGGCCGCGCTCGACGATCTCCTTGAATTCTTCCTGATTGAAGGCGATGCCGCCGCCGGTCCCGGCCAGTGTGAAGGACGGACGGATGACGGCGGGCAGGCCGCCAATGGTTTTCAGCGCCTTATAGGCTTCGTCCATCGAATGGGCGACGGCGGACTTGGCCGATTCCAGCCCCAGCTTGTCCATAGCGTCGCGGAACTTCTGCCGGTCCTCGGCCTTGTCGATGACCTCGGCCTTGGCGCCGATCATCTCGACGCCGTACTTTTCCAGCACGCCCATATTTTCCAGCGCCAGCGCCGTATTGAGCGCCGTCTGGCCGCCCATGGTCGGCAACAGCGCGTCGGGACGTTCTTTCGCGATGATCTTTTCGACGAATTCCGGCGTGATCGGCTCGATATAGGTGGCGTCGGCCACCTCCGGGTCGGTCATGATGGTGGCCGGATTGGAATTGACCAGAATGATGCGATAGCCTTCCTGACGCAGCGCCTTGCAGGCCTGAACGCCGGAATAATCGAACTCGCAGGCCTGTCCGATCACGATGGGGCCGGCGCCGATGATCAGGATGGATTTCAGGTCTGTGCGTTTGGGCATCTTTTTCTTCCGGTCTTTCGTTACACAAATGCGCCCCGAAACCGCATAACGGCAGGGCAGAAAAAAAGGCTCAGGCCATGTCGAGGACGTGGTCGAGTTTGCAGCGAGCCGTGCGGCTCTTTAAGTTTTCAGGCTAAGCGGTGGCTATAGGGGGTTAGGGAGGGGGATGCAAGGCGTTATTTCGGCAAATGCGCAGCAAGCGATCACAGAGTCGCGGGCTTTGTAACATATGGCGACGGGATCAAAACCGCGCCGCGCGGTAAGCGGATTTGATTGCGATCATGGTCGATGGCGTCACGGTTTGCTGTGCTGGCGCCAAGGCACAGACAGGCGATCGACATGGCGCAGCGCATACTGATCATCAACGGCAATCCGGCGCGCGAGCGCGTCAGCTTCAGCGAAGCCCTGGTCGACAGCTATCGCGAGGGCGCCGAATCGAAAGGGCGCAATGTCGAGATCCTGCATCTGGCCCGGCTGAGCTTCGATCCGATCCTGCACGAAGGCTATCATGGCGAACAGGCGAGCGAACCCGACATCGTCGCCGCGCGCGACCTGATTGCCTGGGCGGAGCATATCGTCTTCATCTATCCGATGTGGCAGTTCAACATACCGGCGCTGCTGAAGGGGTTTTGCGAGCGCGTGCTGACGCCTGGTTTCGCCTACAGTCTGGACGCCAAGAACCCCCTCGACGCCGCTCTGCTCAAGGGGCGTTCGGCGCGCATCATCCAGACTATGGGCATGCCGGGCGTGCTTTACGACACCCTGTTCGGCGCCCATGGCGGCAAGGCGTTTCAATCCCTGTTGAAATTCACCGGACTGGCGCCGGTGCGCGCCAGCTATCTCGGTCTGGTCGAGGGCGGAGACGAGGGGCGGCGGCGGCATCTGGCCCGCGTCCATGCGCTCGGCCGGACCGCCAGATGACGCCGCCGGATCGTTACGCCGTCACCTTCGCCTGACGCATGTTCTCGGCGAAGCGCGCGAACAGATAGAGCGAATCGACCGGGCCGGGCGAGGCTTCCGGGTGGTGCTGGACGCTGAACACCGGCTTACCCGCCAGCGCGATGCCGCAGTTGGAGCCGTCGAACAGGGACACATGCGTCTCGACCACGCCTTCGGGCAGGGAATCGCGATCGACCGCGAAGCCGTGATTCATCGACACGATCTCGACCTTGCCGGTGGTGACGTCCTTGACCGGATGGTTGGCGCCGTGATGGCCCTGTTCCATCTTGATCGTCTTGGCGCCGAGCGCAATGGCCAGCATCTGGTGGCCGAGGCAGATGCCGAACACCGGCACGCCAGCCGCGACCAGCTTTTTGATCTCCGGCACCGCGTAGGCGCCGGTCGCCGCCGGGTCGCCGGGGCCGTTGGACAGCAGCACGCCGTCGGGTTTCAGCGCCAGCACCTCGTCCGCCGTGGTCTTGGCCGGGACGATGCGCACCTCGGCGCCGACATCGACGAGCGCGCGCAAGATGTTCTGCTTGACGCCATAGTCGATGACCACGACCTTGAATTTACCGTCGTTGCGATGCGTGAAGCCTTCGCCCCAGCGCCACAGATCGGTGTCATAGGTCTGCGACTGGGCGGTCGTGGCCTCCACGGCCAGATCGAGGCCGTTCAGCCCCTTCCACGCCTTCGCCTTTGCGATCAGGGCCGGAAGGTCGAACTTGCCATCGGGAACGTGCGCAATAACGCCGTGCGGCATGCCGTGTTCGCGAATCTTCTTGGTCAGGCTGCGCGTGTCGATGCCGGAAATGGCGACCACGCCGCGCGACTTCATCCAGTCATCAAAGCTCATATCCGAGCGCCAGTTGGCGGGAGCGGTCGGAGCGTCGCGGAAGATCGCGCCTTTCGCCGCCCGCTTCGGGTCATTACCCAACTGCTCGACATCTTCAGAGTTGACGCCGACATTGCCGACATGCGGGAAGGTGAAGGCGACGATCTGCTCCATATAGGACGGATCGGTCAGAATCTCCTGATAGCCGGTCATGGCGGTGTTGAAGCAGACCTCGCCCAGCGCATCGCCGACCACGCCGCAGCCGAGGCCCTGATAGACCGTGCCGTCTGACAGGACCAGAACCCCTGTGCAGCCTTCGAGCAAATCAGTGGTCATGCGGGTTCATCTCCTTAAAAGGGCGTCGGGGCAGGCTTGCGGGTAAACGGCCGCACGCATAGGGACTGCGCCCTCTCAAGTCAATTGTTAATCGCGCGCCGTCGGGCGTTTACCCATCACGTCCTGTAAGCAACCACATTGCGCGATGGTTACAAATGTGACACCACTTCGTCACACCAACCAATGAGGGGCTTTTCATGACACGGTTTCAGCGTTTGCTCACCACCTCGGCGCTGGCCGCTGCGGCCTTTTCCGCCTCGCACGTCTTCGCCGCCACGGCCATCGACGCCGAGGCCGACGCCTTTCTGAAACAGTCGGTGCTGACCGCCACGGACAAGGCCGTCATCGACGCGCGCTGCCAGGCGGCGCTCGACCTTGGCGGCAAGGCCAAGACCGAGCTGGAGAGCCACACCGGCCCGGCCACGGTGGCGGGCGATTTTCAGGCCTTCGACACGCTGAGCCTGATCGTCGGCGACGCCTCGAACGAGCTTTATCTGGTCTCGGAGACCAACACATCAAAGGATGTGCGCGACGCCGCCGAGGCCTGCCTGCCGAAACTGTCCGACCTCGGCACGGCGATCTCCCTGTCGCGCCCGATCTATGATCGTCTGGCCGCGATCCCAAGCAAGGGGCTGGATACGAAGACCGCCTATATTATCGGCAAGACCCTGACCCAGTACAAACTGGCCGGGGTCGATAAGGACGACGCCACGCGCGCCAAGGTCACCGAATTGCAAAAGGCGATCACCACCACTGGCCTGCAATTCGACGCCAATATCCGCGACGATACCGGCGACATCGCGCTCAAACCTGAGGATTTGAAAGGTTTGCCGCAGGACTATATCGACGCGCACAAGCCGGGCGCCGACGGTCTGGTGCATATCACCTTCGCCTATCCCGACATCTTCCCGGTTCTCGACTTCGCCGACAGCCGCGACGTGCGCAAGAAGGTGTCGAGCGCCTTCCGCAATCGCGGCTATCCGGCCAATGAGACGACGCTGAAAACCCTGCTTCAGGAGCGCTACGATCTGGCGAAGACGCTCGGCTATAACGACTACGCCGCCCTGATCACCGCCGATAAGATGATCGGTTCCGAACAGCACGCCGCGCAGTTTCTCGACGATATGAACGCCGCCGCCGCACCGGGCGCCAAGGCCGACTACGATGAACTGCTGACTTTCGGCAAGACGGTCGATCCGTCGATCACGACCTTGCAAAGCTATGACGTCTCCTATCTGGAAAACAAGCTGCGCAAGGCGAAATACGATGTCGATGCGGCGCAGGTGCGTCAATATTTCACCCTCGCCAAATCGCGCGCGGGCATCTTCCAGCTTGTCCACGACCTGTTCGGCGCCGACATCAAACCGTGGGACGCCCCGGTCTGGGCGCCGGATGTCACCGCCTGGTCGATCTATGACGGCGACAGATTAGTCGGCCACTTCTATCTCGATCTCAGCCCGCGCGACGGCAAGTACAATCACGCCGCCCAGTTCCCGATCCGCACCGGCGTCGAGGGGCGGCAAATCCCGGTCGGCGCGCTCGTCACCAACTTCCCGGCGACGGGGCCGATGGATCATGACGACGTGACCACCTTCCTGCACGAATTCGGCCACCTGATCCACGACATGTATTCGGGCCATACCCAATATGCGTCGCAGTCGATGAACAGCCTGCAATGGGACTTCATCGAGGCGCCGTCGCAATTGCTGGAGGAATGGACCTGGGACTACGACACGCTCAAACAGTTCGCCTCCGATCCTGAGGGGCATCCGATCCCGGAAGACCTGGTCAAGCGCATGAATCAGGGCCGTCATTTCGGCGAGGCGATCCAGTGGAAGGGGCAACTGGCCTATTCGGCGGTGTCGCTCAACTTCTACAACCGCGCGCCCGATTTCGATCTGACGACCATGTATAATGACCAGATCAGCCGCTATTCGCTGTTCCCGCCCGTGCCGGACACGCACCCTTACGCCAGCTTCGGCCATCTGAACGGCTATTCGGCGATCTACTACACCTATGTCTGGTCCAAGGCGATCGCGCTCGACCTGTTCACCCAGTTCCAGAAGGACGGCATGAGAAATCCGGCGACCGCCGTGCGTTATCGCAAGCTGGTGCTGGAGCCGGGCGGCTCCGAAGACGCCAATGAACTGATCCAGAACTTCCTCGGCCGCCCGATGAGTCTGGAAGCCTTCAAGGACGAACTTCAAAAGAAATAGCCAAAAAGCGGGGCGGGCTGGTCTGCAAAGCGCCGTTTTCTGCGCTTCCGGTGCTCACGTACTCAAGTACGCTCCGCTCCGGTTCTCGAAACCGACCCTTTTCGACTCAGCCTGCCCCGCTTTTGATTGTTTTCAATTGGAACGCGTTGCGCGGCCTTTCCGGAAGGTCCATATGACCTTCCGGAAAGGAAGCCTCATGCGCCGTATCGTCCTCGGATTTTTCGTTGTCCTGTTTGTCGGCGCCTTCACGGCGCTCGGCGTCTGGCAGGTGCAGAGGCTGGCCTGGAAGACCGATCTGATCGCGCGCGTCGATGCGCGCGTCCACGCGCCCGCGGTTCCCGCACCGACGAACTGGGACGCGGTGACGCGCCAGACCGACGAATACCGCCATGTCCGCGTCAGCGGTCATTTCCTCAATGCCGACGAATCTCAGGTCTATACCTTAAGCGAACTGGGCGCCGGTTACTGGGTGATGACGCCGCTGAAGACCGATGACGGGCGCATTGTCTATATCAATCGCGGTTTCGTCACCGAGGACAAGAAGGCCCCGAAAACCCGCCCGCAGGGCCAGCTTGATGGCGAGGTCACGGTGACGGGCCTTCTGCGCATGCCGGAGGTCAAGGGCTGGCTGTTCCAGCAGCCGAACGATCCGGCGCAGGATATGTGGTATCGCCGCGACGTGCAGCAGATGGCCAATGCGCATCATCTCGGCCCGGTCGCGCCCTATTTCATCGACGCCGACGCGGGCGCGGTTCCCGGCGGCTGGCCCAAGGGCGGCCTGACCGTGATCCGCTTCCCCAACAGCCACCTGCAATATGCGATCACCTGGTTCTCTCTGGCCCTGCTGCTGGCCGGCGCGTCGATCTGGATGACCTGGTTCCGCAAACCGGAAGACGGGGAAGACAGTATTTAACCACGGAAAACACGGAAAACACGGATGGAGCAAACGCGGCGATCTGTGCCCGTTTACGGGCCAGTATCCGTGCTTTCCGTGTTTTCCGTGGTTAAATGCCTTAAAACGCAGCCTTCGCCGTCGCCCTGATCCCGTCCGGCCCGTTGATCACGTCCTGACCATGTTGTGTCAGCTCGGCCCGGCCATAGCGCTTTGACATATCCAGCACCTGCGACGGCCCGCCATTGCCTTTCCAGCTCCAGGCGATCCAGCCGATTCCCATCGCCTGCGCGCGTTGCATCATATAGAGGTGATCGACAGCCGCCCCATCCTCAACCAGTTGGCGCGAACCGAATTCGCCGAGCAGGAAGGGCAGGCCGGTGGCCTGCAAAGCCGCCAGATTGGCGTCGATCTTAACATGATCCGCCCACGGACGATTATAGGCGTGGACGCTGAAGAGCGTATTATGCAAAGGATCTGCGGCCTCCAGCGTCGCGCCGCGCCCGTCGGTGAAGCTGGCCGGGTTCTGACCGCAATCGGCCGCGTCGATCACCAGCGGCATGCGATAACCGCGCGCCCGCAAGGCAAGGATCAGTTCGCGATAGGTCGCCAGATAGTCGCGGAAACCGTTATTGGAGCTTCCCCACTCATTGGCGATGTTGAGCATCAGATAGGGCTGGTATTTGCGGTCCAGCAGCACCTGGCTCCAGCGCCCCCGCCACAGATCCTGCGCATAATGACGCAAAACGTCGCTGTCATGGCCGCAGGTCACATCCTTCTCCCACAGCATCACCATGACCGGCATTTTCAGCCGCACGGCCCGGTTCAGGGCGCGGCGCAGATCGTGCGCCGACGCATCGGCGCGCAGCTCCAGCCGGATGATATTGGCGCCCTGATCATGGATTGCGGCGAGGGCCGGATAGGCCGCTTTGGGCCGGTCGCCATATTGCAGATTGATCCCGCGCGCGATGAAGGGCTGACCGTCAGGCGTCAGCAGGGTGCCGCCCTCGACATGAAACACCGGCGAAGGCGCCTGGTCCGCGAACAGGCCGAACCGATCCCGCCACAGGCTCGCGCAGCCCGCCAGTCCCAGCAGCAGGAGATTGGCGGTCAGCAGGATAACGCTCAGGCGTGTTATGCGCAGCTTCATGCCGCGCAGACTGCCAAAAAAGCCTGAAGGAGGCTTAAACGAATCTTCGCAAACCCGCCGCGTTTCGCCTATAGTCGCGGCGTGCGTTTCGACGATCATTTCCTGGACGAACTCAAATCTCGCCTGAAGCCCTCGGAGGTGATCGGCAAGAGCGTCAAGCTGCGCCGTCAGGGGCGCGAATATGTCGGCCTGTCGCCCTTCACCAAGGAAAAGACGCCCTCCTTCTACGTCAACGACCAGAAGGGCCAGTTTTTCGATTTTTCGTCCGGCAAGAATGGCGACATCATCTCCTTCGTGCAGGAGACCGAGCGCTTAGGCTTCAATGAAGCGGTCGAAAAGCTGGCGGGCATGGCGGGCATGGCCCTGCCGGCCGTCACGCCACAGGCCATCGCCGCCGACATGAAGCGTCAGGGCTTGGGCGACTGGATGGAGCTGGCGCACGCCTGGTTCATGGCGCGGCTGCGCGACCGGACGCCCGCCGCTCAGAACGCCCGCGACTATCTGGTCAAGCGCGGCCTCAGCGACGCCGATGTGTCCGCCTTCGGGCTTGGCTATGCGCCGCGCGACCATACGGCGCTCAAGGACGCCCTGGTGCAGAAGGGCGCGAAAGTCTCCGAACTGGTCGAATGCGGCCTCCTGATTGAGGTCGAGGGTAAGGCGCCCTATGACCGCTTCCGCGACCGGCTGATCTTTCCCATCGCCGATCAGCGCGGGCGCATCGTCTCCTTCGGCGGGCGCGCGCACAGCCCGGACGAAACGGCGAAAGATCTCCCCGGCCCGGAAACGCCCCGGTTCCATAAGGGGCATATGCTGTTCGGCCTGCCCGGCGCGGTGAAACTGCTCGGCGCGGAAGAAACCGGCGCCGATCTCGTCGTGGTCGAAGGCTATATGGACGTGCTGGCCTGTCAGAGGGCGAAGGTCGCCGCCGTCGCGCCGATGGGCACCGCCCTGACCGAGGAGCAGATCGAGCTTCTGTGGCGACGCCATCACGAGCCGGTGCTGTGCTTCGACGGCGACGCGGCGGGCCAGAGGGCCGCCTATCGCGCCCTCGACCGGGCGCTGCCGAAACTGAGGCCGGGGCGCTCCTTCCGCGTCTGCCTGCTGACCGGCGTCAAAGACCCCGACGAAATCCTGCGCGAAAAGGGCGCCCTGGCCTTACGCGAAGCGTTGAAAGACACCAAGCCGTTCGTCGAGGTGCTGTTCCAGCGCGAGCTGGAGCTGGAGCCGCTCGACACCCCCGAACGCAAGGCGGGCTTCAAAAAGCGCCTGCGGCAACTGGCGGCGCAGATCGAGGACAAGGATCTGGCCGAAGCCTATCGCGAAGACCTGCTGGGCCGTTATACACAAACCGTGGCGCCGCAACGCACGGCGCCCGCCTTCACTGACGGCCCGGCGCCGCGCCGCGAATGGCGCCCCGCCTTCCGCAAGGGCGAGCCGTTTATCCCGCCGGTCCTGCCGGAATCGAAACTGGCCGCGCATAATCTTGCGACCGCGCTCGATCCGACCGCCGCCGCCCTGGCGCAGGGCCTGCTGGATCATCCCGACTGGATGGACGATCAGGTCGAGGGGCTGGAGGCCTACGGCTTCGGCGATCCGGCGCTCGACCCGCTGGCGCGCGCGCTGGTGGGCCTGAGTTTCGCGCATTCAGGGCTTGACAGAGAAACCTTGAGTCGCCATCTGCACAGGCAAGGACTTGGAGCATTACTCGGCGAGATCCAAAAGGCGGCCTTAAAATCCGGCGCGCCCTTCCTGACGGAGCCATCTCAAGCCGATGCCCACGCCCGCTGGCTACAGGCGTTCAACGCGGTTTCGCGTTTGACGGCCTTGGACCGCGCCTTGAATTCCGCCCGCGATCAGGTGGGTACGGAATTTTTTTCGCGGCTCAAGCTCGAACGCGACGGGCTGCGGCGATCCTTGCGAAGCGGACATATCTGGCAGGATTTGGATACGAAGGCATCAGGCTGATGCGTTAAGACTTTGGTAAAGTTAAGACTTCGTTGAAGAAAATCCTGAATATACACATATGCGACCTGGCGCTGTTCAAGCGGGGCGCGGAGATGACGATGAATTTGACAGCCTTTTCGAGTGTGGCAGAATGAGCACAGCGACGGAAAAACCTGAAGCCGAGACCTCGTCCGACGGGCCGTTGCTCGACCTGACCGACTCCGCCGTCAAGAAGTTCATCAAGGCCGCCAAGGCGCGCGGCTATGTGACGATGGACGAGCTGAACAAGGTTCTGCCCTCGGAAGAATTCACCTCGGAGCAGATCGAGGACACTCTGGCCATGCTCACCGAAATGGGCGTGAATGTCATCGAGTCCGAAGAAGAAGCGACCGAAGGCGGCGAGGTTGCGGTGCGTGAGGAAGCCGGGGCGGTCGCCACGACCGAAAAGACCTCGTCCTACGACCGCACCGACGATCCCGTGCGCATGTACTTACGCGAAATGGGCTCGGTCGAGCTTTTGTCGCGCGAAGGCGAAATCGCCATCGCCAAGCGCATCGAGGCCGGTCGCGACACCATGATCCGCGGCCTGTGCGAATCGGCCCTGACCTTCGAAGCCATTATGGTGTGGCGCGAGGAACTGGCCTCAGGCCGCATCCTGCTGCGCGAAATCATCGACCTGGAAGGCACCTATGGCGGCGGCCCGAACGACGGCCCGCCCTCTGGCGGCGAGGATGAAGACGAGGACGGCGCTTCCGACAGCGACGTGATCGCCGCGCCCGCGCCCCGAACCGAAAACAGGGTCGAAGTCAAGCCGGAACCCAAGCCTGAGCCCAAACCCGAACCGGTCAAGGCCGAGAAGGCCGCAGCGCCCAAGGTCAAGTCCTCCGACGACGAGGATGACGACGACTACGTCCCGATGGACGAAGAAGAGAAGAAGCCCGAACCCGAAGAAGAGGATGAGGACGACTTCGACGACGGCGCCGGACCTTCGGTGTCGGCGATGGAATCGGAGCTGCGCGAAGGCGTGATGGCGACGCTCGACGCCATTGCGGGCGAGTTCGAGACCTATCGCCGCACGCAGGAAAAGATGCTGACCGCCAAGCTGGAGGGCGCGCCTCTGGCCGCCGAAGACCGGCAGGCCTATGACGACGTCACCTCGGCGATCACCCGTCACCTCAAGACGCTCAAGCTTAACAACCAGCGCATCGAAGCCCTGGTCGAGCAGCTCTATGCGATCAACAAGCGCCTGATCGGCCTCGAAGGCCGTCTGTTGCGTCTGGCCGATTCCTACGGCATTTCGCGCACCGAATTCCTGACCGCCTATTATTCGCGCGAGCTGGACCCGGCCTGGTGCGACAAGGTGCGCGACATGGGCGTGCGCTGGCAGAAGTTCGTTGATAACGAATCCCCGGCCATCAACCGCATCCGCGGCGAGGTCACGCAACTGGCCACCGATATGGGCGTGGCGGT
Source organism: Asticcacaulis sp. (assembly GCF_051956075.1). Taxonomy (GTDB): domain Bacteria; phylum Pseudomonadota; class Alphaproteobacteria; order Caulobacterales; family Caulobacteraceae; genus Asticcacaulis. The sequence goes on from NZ_JBQCGA010000060.1 coordinate 152,904, forward strand.
CGATGACTTCCGCCGCATCGTCGGCACGGTGCAGAAGGGCGAGCGCGAAGCGCGTCAGGCCAAGACCGAAATGGTCGAGGCCAACCTGCGCCTCGTCATCTCCATCGCCAAGAAATACACCAATCGCGGCCTGCAATTCCTTGATCTTATTCAGGAAGGCAATATCGGCCTGATGAAGGCGGTCGATAAGTTCGAATACCGCCGCGGCTATAAGTTCAGCACGTACGCGACCTGGTGGATCCGTCAGGCGATCACCCGCAGCATCGCCGATCAGGCAAGAACCATCCGCATCCCGGTGCATATGATCGAGACGATCAACAAGATCGTCCGCACAAGCCGCCAGATGCTGCACGAAATCGGTCGCGAGCCGACGCCGGAGGAACTGGCCGAAAAACTGGCCATGCCGCTGGAAAAGGTGCGCAAGGTTCTGAAGATCGCCAAGGAGCCGATCTCGCTCGAAACGCCGATCGGCGACGAAGAAGATTCGCACCTCGGCGACTTCATCGAGGACAAGAACGCGGTCCTGCCCATCGACGCGGCGATCCAGTCCAACCTGCGCGAAACCACCACGCGCGTGCTGGCCTCGCTGACCCCGCGCGAAGAACGCGTCCTACGTATGCGCTTCGGCATCGGCATGAACACCGATCACACGCTCGAAGAGGTCGGCCAGCAGTTCTCGGTCACGCGCGAACGCATCCGCCAGATCGAGGCCAAGGCCCTGCGCAAGCTCAAACACCCGTCGCGCAGCCGCAAGCTCAGAAGCTTCCTCGATAGTTGACCCATTAAAACCCGCCGGAACGCTCCGGCGGGTTTTTCATTATTGATCCTTTATTCCCCCGCGCCTTAGCTGAACCGTTCGTCCGCGCGACAGCGTTTCGTCGGCGGCGTAAAGGTGGGGCCATGCCGCTGGATAAGACCATAACCGCGTCGCCGGTTGATCTTTATCGTTCCGTACTCGATTCCGCTCTGGAAGGGCTGTTCGCCATTGATCGCGACGGGGTGGTGATCCTGTGCAATGCGCCGGGCGCCGTCCTGCTGGGCTTCGAGGCGGCGGACGATGTGACGGGCCAGCATATGCGCCGCCTGATGGCGCGCGAAGACTGGCGCGCCGACGACTGCGACATCCTCAAGGCCGCCGAGGGCCACGCCTGTCATCAACGGGTCGGTCGCTTCCGCCGCCGCGACGGTTCCGATCTGCTGGTCGAATACCGCGCCGCGCCGCTACGTCAGGACGGGCGCCTGATCGGCGCGACCTGCAGCTTCATCGACGTCAGCGAACGCGAGGCCAGCCGCGCTCAGGGCGAAGACGCGCGCCGCCGCGTCGATCTGGCCCTGTCGTCGGGCGCGCTGGCCGGGGTGTGGGAATGGGACTGCGAACGCCAGCTTGTGTTTGGCGATGCGCGCTATCTGCAAACGCTTGGCCTCAGCGACGCGCCCGATGCGGCGAAAGGGTTGAGCATGGAGCAGGTCATGGCGGCGATCCATCCAGACGATCGCGACCGCATCGCTCAGGCCGTCGCGCGCGATCTGCACGGGGACGGGCCATGCCGCACCGAATATCGCATCCTTCGCCCGGATGGCGGCTGGCGCTGGGTCGAGTCCAGCGGCGTCATCAGCCGTGATCATGAGGGTCAGCCGCAGCGCTTTTCCGGCATATTGATCGACACCCATGAGCGCCGTCAGGCCGAACAGGCGCTCAGCGAAGCGCATAATCAACTCCGTCTGGCGCAGCGCGCGGGCGGCGTGGTCGGCATGTGGGTCTGGGACTTGCCGCGTCAGTTGGTGACCGGCGATGACGGCTTCGCCCATGCCTTCGGGATTGCGCCGGAGGCGGCGAAAGCGGGCGTGCCTTTCGCCGATATGGCCCCGGCCGTCCATCCTGACGATCTGCCGCGTCTCGAAACGGCGGTGCAGAAGGCGCTTCAGGGCGAGCTGTGCCAGATCGCCTACCGGGTGCGCGACGGCGACGACTGGCGCTGGATCGACTGCACCGGCAAGGCCGGGATGGACGAAAACGGCGCGCCGGTCAGCCTGAGCGGCGTCATGGTCGATATCGACGCGCGCCGCCGCATCGAACGCGCGCTCAATGAAAGCCACCAGCATCTGCGCATGGCGCAGGCGGCGGGCGGCATCGGCATTTTCGTCGTCGCCACCGGCGGCGAGGACATGCAGGTGTCGGACGAATTCTGCCGCCTGTTCGGCCTGCCGCCGACCGACCGCCTACCAGTCGATACGGTCAAGGCGCTGGTCCTGCCAGAGGACGGAACAGCCCGCTCGACGCGCGCGAACCGCGCCGACGGCACAACGCCCCTGGAGACCGAATACCGCATCCGTCGCGCCGATACGGGCGAGGTGCGCTGGATTTACCGGCGCGGCGAATTCGTGCGCGACGAAAACGGCGCGCCCCTGCATATGCTCGGCATCGTGCAGGACATTACCGAGCGCAAGCTGGCGGCGCTGCGGCTCAAGGAGAGCCAGGACTATTTTACCCTGATGCTGGACAGCGTGCAGGACCACGCCATCATCACGCTCGACGAGGGCGGACGCATCGTCCTGTGGAACCCCGGCGCGCAGGCGATTTTCGGTTATAAGGCCGCCGAGGCGGTCGGGCAGGGGATCGAGCTGATCTTCACCGACGAGGACCGCGCCGCCGACGCGCCGCGCACGGAGCTGGCCGCCGCCGCCGTGCATGGCCGCACCCATGACGAGCGCTGGCACCAACGCCGCAATGGCGAGCGCTTTTACACCTCCGGCTCGATGACGGCGATGCGCGACGGCGAAGGCCGCGTCTGCGGCTTTATCAAGATCGCCCGCGACATGACCGAGCAGCAGAGGGCGCAGCAGGCCCTGATGGAGGCGCGCAACGCCGCCGAGGCGGCCAGTCTGGCCAAGAGCGAGTTCCTCGCCAATATGAGCCACGAAATCCGCACGCCGATGAACGCCATTATCGGCCTGTCGGCGCTGCTGGCCAAGAGCCAGCCCCTGACCCAGCGGCAGGACGCTTTTATCCACACGCTTCAAACCAGCGCCGATACGCTGCTGGCCCTGATCAACGATCTGCTCGACATCGCCCGCATCGAGGCGCGCTCCATAGAACTGGAGCATATCCCCTTCACCTTCAGCCGTCTGGGGCAGGAGATCGGCGACATGCTGGGCGTGCTGGCGCGCGACAAGGGGCTTGCCTTGCGCATCGACGACAGCGCCGTGGCGGGCCGCGCCTATCTCGGCGATCCGACGCGCCTGCGCCAGATCGTGATGAATCTCGGCGCCAATGCGGTCAAATTCACCGAAAGCGGCGAGGTCGAGATCGTCTTCTTGCGCGAAGCGCTGGCGGAGGACCGCGACCTTGTGCGTATCCGGGTGCGCGACACCGGCGTCGGCATTGCGCCGGACAAGATCGAGACGATTTTCCAGAAGTTCGCCCAGGCCGATTCCTCCATCAACCGCAAATATGGCGGCGCCGGTCTGGGCTTAGCCATCACCCGCACCCTGTGCGACATCATGGGCGGCGACATCAGCGTCACGAGCCGCGTCGGCGAAGGCTCGGTGTTCGAGGCGACCGCGCCGTTCGACCTCGCCGAAGCGAAAACCGTCGCCGCCGCCGATCTGTCGCTGGCGGCGCGCGCCGAGCAGCGCGTCGCGGTCAGCGTTCAGCCCTGCGTCCTGCTGGTCGAGGATCACGAGCCGAATGTGGTGGTCGCCTCGGCCTTTCTCGAAGAGTTCGGTTACGCCGTCGATCTGGCCGCCAGCGGCCGCGAAGCCTATGAACGGCTGGCGGACAAGGTTTACGCCGCCGTGCTGATGGATGTGCAGATGCACGACGTCAACGGTCTGGACGCCACGCGCATGATCCGCGAACGCGAGGCGCGCGAAGGGCGTCCGCGCGCGCGCATTATCGGCATGACCGCCCATGCTCTGGCTGGCGACCGCGAGCGCTGTCTGGAGGCGGGCATGGACGATTACATCTCCAAGCCCTTCCGGCCTGAAATGCTGAAAATAAAGCTGATGGACGCCTAATGCAATTTTAAGTTGTGGCGCATAAATTGCACGCTGACGCAGCAGCGGAGGCGGTATGCAATTACGGGACATCAGGCGGGATGATTATGCGGGCGTCAACGCTCTGTGGGAGTCCGTCTGGTGGCCGACGCGCAGCCGCGCCGGTTGGGACTGGCTGGCGCAAAATCCGGCGACGCAGGCGACGAAAGCGCCGCTTGGCTGGGTGATCGAGGAGGATGACGGCGCGCTGGCCGCGGTTCTGGGCGCCCTGCCGACGCGGTTCTGGCGCGGCGAGGACAGCGTCTATGGCCTTTCCGGTCATTCGCTGGTCGTCACGCCGCGTCGGCGCGGCGCCAGCCGTCATCTGATCGAACGCATCATCGCCCAGCCGGGTTTCGCGCTGTGCTACACGTTGAACGCCAATGTGCTGTCGCACCGTCTTTACGGGCGCTTCGGCTTCGTGACGCCGCCCGGCGCGGTGGCGGACCGTAAGCTGAGCTGGGTGCTCGACCCCTTGGCCTGTCTGGCGGCGCGCGGTCTGCGCAGCGCGCTGGAATCGCGTCCTGGACTGGCGCGGCGCTTGGGCGAGCCTTTGCAGCCGGGACGGCGTTTCTGGCGCGCCTCGTCGCTACGCCTGCCCGAGGAGATCGTCGAAATCCGCCCCGATGCGCTTACCGATACGGTGGCCGCCGCGCTCTACGCCGACTTCTGGTCGCGCCTGCGCGGCGAAGGCGACTGGCTGGCGGACCGCAGCCCGCAGACGCTTGGCTGGCGCTGCGCCGACCCGGACCTGACCGCGCCGCCGCTGCTGCTGGCCTATGTGCGGGACGGCGAGATGCTGGCCATGGCCAGCGCCATGTTCGCCAAGGAAAATCCGATCGAACCGCTGGTGCTGGAAGTGATCGACCTGCAGGCGCTGGCCTGCGCGCCGCAGGCGATCGAACGGCTGATGGACGCCCTGCTGGCGGCGGCGCGTCAGCGCGGCGCCGCCAAGCTGCGCCTGTCCATGTACGGCCCGGACCTGTTCGCGCGCCTTGGCCGCCATGCGGCGACCGCGCGCGTCGAGGGCGGCTGGCCGCACGCGCACGTGCGCGCCCTGGGCGCGACGCCGCAGGGCTGGTCGCCGACCCCGTTCGACGGCGATCTGTTTATGAGCCTGCGATCGCCGCCGCTTGCGCTGCGTCAATCCGCCTAACCGGTTTCGTGAATTAAATTCATTTGTCTTACCGGCGCGCCGCCGTAAAGTAAGCTTCCAAAAGCAACGGGATATACGCGGCCATATGACGCATATCGATCTGTCGGCCAATTTCGCCTTTCTGGCGGGGCTGCATATCCATCCGCTCTACGCTCTGTCGGGTCTGTTGGTCGGCGCTCTGGTCGGCCTGACCGGCGTGGGCGGCGGATCGCTGATGACGCCGATTCTGGTGCTGCTGTTCGGCGTGCATCCAGCCACGGCGGTCGGCACGGACCTTCTGTACGCGGCCATCACCAAGGGCGTCGGCACGGCCATTCACGGCACGCGCCGCACCGTGGACTGGCGGCTGGTCGGCCTGCTGGCGATCGGCTCGATCCCGGCCACGCTCCTGACCCTGTTCGGCATTGAGCATTGCGGCAAGAGCGCCGCCATGTCGTCCCTGATCACCCACGTCCTCGGCTACGCCCTGTTCCTGACGGCGATTATGCTGCTGCTGCGCGGTCGCATCCGCCGCTACGCCGAGCGCCAGCAGGCCGAAGCCCTGGCGGCGGGCGCCGATGAGACCAAGCTGCACATGCGTCGCATCGCCCTGACCATCGTGGTCGGTCTGGTGCTGGGTTTTCTGGTGTCGCTGTCCTCAGTCGGCGCGGGCGCCCTGGGCGTGACGGCGTTGATCCTGCTCTATCCGCAACTGCCGACCGTGCGCATTGTCGGCTCCGACATCGCTCACGCCGTACCGCTGACCTTTCTGGCCGGGGCCGGTTATTTCTTCCTCGGCAAGGTCGATGTTTCGATGTTGCTCTCGCTGCTGATCGGCTCGATTCCCGGCATTATCGCGGCCAGCCTGCTGGCGCCGCGCCTGCCGGAAAAGGCGCTGCGCGTCATGCTGGCGGCGGTTCTGGCCCTGGTCGGGTTTAAGCTGGTGACGGCGAGCTGATTACTTCGCTACGTCGCAGGCGATGGCGACCGGCTTGGCCTTGGCCGCGCTGACCGGTCCGTTGAAAATGCTGCAATCCAGCACATTGGCGACCCCGGCGGTCGGATCGAGATAGGCGCGCACCGTCACGGCGGTCGAGTCGGCCTTGATCTTGTCCATCATAGCCGGGTCGATAACGTCGCCCTTGATCGTCACCGTCTGGTCAGAGCCGTCGATGCTGGCGAAGGCTTCGCCGAGATTGATATGGCCGTCTTCGTCGGCCTTGCCCGCCGTCGCTTCGGTCGGCAGACCATAAAAGTAAGCGTCCACCACGGCCTTCTTGCCCAGCTCTTTCAGCTTGGCGCTGGCGGCGGGCGTGAAGCTGACCGCGACGTCGAAGCCGTTGGCCGACGCCTTGGGCTGGCCGCACTGCGTCAGCAGCAGGCCGGTCGCAATGGCGGCGCCAGCGGCGATGGCGGCTTTGACGAGGGTGGCGGCGCGGGGCATGATGGCGTTCATGGTGTCGAAAAATCTCAGGTTTTCAGCAAAGCGCTGTCATAAATCATTCGCATGGCGAAAACCAGCCCCGTCGCATGACGATTATTTCACGTCGCAGACCAGCGTGATCTGACGGCTCTGCGCCGTGGCGACATAGTCCTGAAAACCGGTGCAATCCAGATCGTCACGCGGCGCCGCCACCTTGAGCTGCGCCAGAACCTTGCCCCCGGCGACGCCGCTGAGCGCATCGGCGGGCGCGTCGGCCAGATCGAGCGCAAGCTGGGCTGAGGCCGGATAGGTGACGCCATTGAGCGTCACCGGCGCAGGCGCCACTACCGGCGATGCGTGCGCAACGCCCAGCGCAATCACGCCGTTGCGGTCGGCCTGCGCTTGCGTCGCCGCCGTCGGCAGGCCGTAATAGCGCGCGTTCACCGTCAGGGTCTCTGGCCGCGCCTTCAGTCGCGCCGCCGCCTTTTCCGTCAGAACAAGCCGCGCCGTGAATCTGTAGGGCGGCGGCGGCGCGGATGGCGATGGCGTCTGAGTCGGCGACTTCTGGCAGGCCGCCAGCGCCAGAACGGCCAAAATCCCGCAAACCCGCCGCGTCTTCATACCAAACCCCCTTTAAACCAGTCCCTGCCCCATAATCTTCAGCGCTGGCGTAAAGGCCGGACGCGCACCGGGCAGTTTAACCGTTAATCCGCCCAAACCTAACTCGAAATCGAGCGGCTGGCCATGCCCCAGCAGTTCGACGCGCTCGACCTTGCCCTTGCGCTGCGCAGATCCGGCCTGCATCGACGTGATGACGACAAAGCCGCTATCCGGCCAATCCTGCGCAATGGCGTACAGCGCGCCGTCCTTGGTCGTAAAACGTATGTCTTCATAGCTGAACGGCTTGGCCTCGCCCTCATTCATCGCCCCTGTCGGCGCCTTGAACGGGCCTTCGCCATAGATGTCCCAGGGGCGGGTGGCGAAGATCGCCTCGCCATTGACCGCCATCCAGTCGGCGATCTCCTCGACGATCTTTTCTTCCTTCTCGTCGATCGAACCATTGCCGCGCACCGGGATCGACAAAAGCAGGTTGCCGTTCTTCGACACCACGTCGCACAGCCTCTGGATCACGTCCTTGGCGCTCTTGTAGCCGTTGCGCTCATAGAGCGGGCGGTCGTAATGCCAGTTGCCGATGCAGGTGTCGGTCTGCCACGGGATCGGGCGCAAGCTGTCGGAATAGCCGCGTTCGACATCCTCGGTGATGGCGCGCCTTTGCAGATCGCTGAGCTTCTTGCCCGTCGCGACGACGTCCAGCTTGCCATGCCATTTGAGGCTCTGATTGTAATAATAGGCGGTGGCGTCGAGGCCCGCCTGCTCCAGCGGCAGGGCGGTGTCGTCATAATAGACGAGATCGGGCTGATACTTGTCGATCAGGTCGTTCGAGCGCGCCAGCCACTTCTTGACGTAATAGGGATCGTTCGGCGGAACCGTCTCCAGCCATTGCCCGGAATGCGCGTCCGTATAGGCGTTCATCGCCTTGATCGCATCAATGCCGTCGGGCGCAACCATATCGCCATGCGGGCCGGTATAGAGTTCCTGCGGATCGTAGCCGTCCCACCACTGGCCCTTGCCGTCCTCTTTTTTCAGCCGATATGCGTCATAGCGCAGGCCGCGCACCGGACCTTCGGGGTCATAGCCATAGGCGGTCTGCCACCAGTGCCAGGCGTGCGCCATATGGTTGGAGACGCCGAAACGCAGCCCCTGATCGCGCGCGGCCTTCGCCCAGCCCGCCATGGTGTCCGTCTTCGGCCCCAGCTTCGTGACGTTCCAGGCCTGATATTTGGAATCGAACATGTCGAAATTGTCGTGATGCCCGGCCAGGGCGACGAAATATTTGGCGCCCGCCTTCTTATACAGGCTGACCAGACGCTCCGGCTCCCACTGGTCGATTTTCCAGTCCTTGAGGAACTGCATGAAGCCGACCTGCGCCGGATGGCCATAGGTCTTGACATGGTGGTCGTAAACCCGGTTGCCCTGCTGGTACATCTGCCGCCCGTACCAGTCGCCCCATTCGGGAATGCACTGCGGCCCCCAATGCGCCCAGATTCCGAACTTGGCGTCGCGGAACCAGTCCGGCGTCTGATAACCGTCAGCCAGTGAGTCCCATGTCCCGGTAAAGCGCGTTCCCCTGGCCTGGACGGCGCCCGCCATCAGGCCTCCGGCCGCCGTTGCGCCGATCAGTCCCCGCCGCGTCAGTCTCATTGTGAAATCTCCATCTCGAACGGAACAGCGGGTAAATCGTCGCCGCCGTAAAGGTTGACCAGCGGCGCGTCGGCCCAGGCGTAGCGCACCTTGGCGGCGTCGGGCGTATTGGCGCCGCTCAGAACGACATCGTCGCCGCGCGGCGTCGCCGTGACATAATGGCAGGCGTCCGCAGCGTCGCACGCCTCAAAGCCCAAAGCCGTCGCGCCGCTATAGGCGACCAGCCCGCCCTGCGCGTTCTTGAAATGCACGATCAGGTCCGCGCCCGCGCGCGTCACCGAGACGGGCTCCGGTCCGCCGGACGAGACATCGGCGCCATAGACCCGACTCTGCGCCGCCCGCGCCAGCCTTTGCCCGATCACCTTCTTTTCGGTCGGATGGATGTCGGTGCGATCGCCGAAATCGAGGCTGACGACCAGGGCGGCGTGCGGATCGGCCTCGGCGGCGCGGCGCTGCGCCTCGCGTATCTCGGCCCAGTTTGAGGCGCCGGGCTTGATCTGCGGCGCGCCGAAGGCCGACAATTGCACGATCATAAAGGGCAGGTCCGGCTGTTTGAACGCGCCGCGCCAGTCCGCGATCAGGGTCGGCAGCAATTGCGCATAGTCGCCGGGCTTATCTGTATTCGACTCGCCCTGATACCAGGCGACGGCGCGGATCGTATAGGGCGTCAGCGGCGCGATCATGGCGTTATAGAGCGAGGACAGGTCGTGCGGCGCCCACTGGGTCGGCTCGATATGGCCCTGATAGTCGATGCGTTTCAGCGCCTCGGCGCTGATCCAGGCCTGAGCCGTGGTGCCGCCCCAGTAGGAATCGATAAAGCCGACCGCGACGCCCTGTTCCTTCTGGATCGCCTGACTCATATAATAACAGACCGCCGAAGCGTCGCCGGACGTCTCCGGTCCGGCGACCTTCCAGCTTGCGGGCTTCATCAACCGGGCCTGCGGCGTCAGGGCGCTCGCCGTGTCGATATTCATGAAACGCAGATTCGCATTGGTCGGGACATAGATCTCGCCCCAGGCATTGGTCGCGTCCTTGACCGGAAACTGCATGTTCGACTGGCCGCCGCACAGATAGACATCGCCGAGCATGACATCGTTCAGCGTCGTCGTTCCGTCGGCGTCGCTGGCGGTCAGGCTGTAGGGGCCGCCGGCGGGCTGCGCGGGCAGGTCCGCCGCCCAATCGCCTTGCGCATCGGCTCTGGCCGTCGCGCTGGCGCCGCCCAGGGTCAGTTTGATCTCGGCGTCCGGCGCCGCCTGACCCCAGACATGCGCGGGGCGGTCGCGCTGCAACACGGCGTGGTCGCCAAAGGGCGCGGCGAAGACGGGAGGGGCGGGGCTTTGCGCCAGGGCCCAGTCGGGCGCGAAACCCAGCCCGATCAGGGCGGATGCGAAAAGTACGGAACGCGGCGTCATGGTCTGTCTGTCTCCTTCCCGGCGGTTTACGGCCCGACGGCTTCCGGCCCGGCGGCTTCCGGCGAATCGCTGAAATGGCGCCAAAACGCCCTGTTCGGCGTCCTTCTTATATTTGTTTTCTTTAATACGCCGCGCATATAGCCCGGCGGCGCGGCCCTCATAACTGCCCAGTCTGCGAGGATTATCAAGTGTTTTCTGTAGCTGGCCGCGTTGGCGGGTTTTTACAAAGGAATCTATTTTTATGAATAAAAGCACCATTGCGCGTCAGGAATTGCCAAGCGCAATGCGCCGTCCTATACAGGCGGATCAAGCAATAAACGGCCGGGCAAAGCCGTGTGGCAAAGGGTCAGGGCGTGGCGCGTAAGCTGGGTCGTCGAAGCGGAAATATCGTCACCATTCATGATGTCGCGCGCCATGTCGGTGTCTCGCCGATGACGGTGTCGCGGGTCATCAACGGCGAGAAAAATGTGCGCGAGGAGACGCGCGCCAAGGTGATGGCCGCCGTCGAGGCGCTCAACTATTCGCCCAATCTGGCGGCGCGTTCGCTGGCGACGCAGGATTCGGCGCGCATCGGGCTGTTGTACTCCAACCCCTCCTTGGCCTTTCTGAGCGAGTTCCTGCTCGGCATCCTGTCGGAAAGCTCGCAAAGCGGCGTGCAATTGCTGATCGAATCCTGCGAAGGCCCCGAAGGCGCCACCGCGGCGCTGGAAAAGATGAAGGCGTCGGGCTGCGACGGCGTCATCCTGTCGCCGCCTCTGTCGGATTCGACGCGCGTCGCCGCGACGCTGAACCAGATGAAGCTGCCCTTTGTCGGCGTCGCGATGGCGCGTCCGGCGGATGACGTCAACGCCGTCACTATCGACGATTTCAAGGCCGCCAAGGCGATGACCCGCCGCCTGATCGAACTGGGCCACAAACGGATCGCCTTCATCAAGGGCCATCCGACCGCCTATGCCAGCCAGACGCGCTATGAAGGCTTCGAGGCGGCGATGGACAAGGCGGAGTTGGGCGTCGATCCGGCCTTTGTGGCGCAGGGCTTCTTCACCTATCGCTCCGGCTTCGACGCCGCTGAACGTCTGTTGAGCCAGAAAGAGCGCCCCACCGCGATCTTCGCCTCCAATGACGACATGGCCGCCGGCGCCGTCGCCGCCGCGCACCGGCTGGGTTTGGATGTGCCGCGCGACGTCACCATTGTCGGCTTCGACGACACGGCCATGGCCTCGTCGGTGTGGCCGGAGCTGACCACGGTGCGCCAGCCGATCGCCGACATGGCGGGCATGGCCGTGCGCCTGCTGACCGACGCCATCCGCGCGCACCGCTCCGGCAAGCCGTTCGAGCCGGTGCGCGAAATCCGCGACTTTTCCCTGATTGAGCGTCAATCCTCAGCGGAGGCCGCCTCCGGGACGTGAAACCAGAGCCTGTTTGTAAGATTATTTGCTTGACTTACGCGGCCATCTGCAAGATTGGTAGCGCTAACAAAAGAGGCCCGTCCTCGCGCCGGGTCAAATCAGGTTGAGACGAAACCACCGCGCTTTTCGGCGCACGATATAAAGCCGCCCTTACGAGTTGAGGAATAAGATCGCTATGTCCGCAAACGACGCCCTGGCCTTCCTGCCGAACGACTGGCGCGAGGCCACCCTGATCGGCCGCATCGAGCTGCCGGAAGGCCCGACCCCGATCATGGTGACGGGCGGCGAGGTTTATGACATGACGCCGGTGGCGCCGACCGTGTCGCAACTGCTGGCCGCGTGGCCGGACACAGGCCTTCCGTCCGGCGGGCGCCGTCTGGGCAGGCTGGAGGATTTCCACTTCGGCAAGCTGTGGTCGGGTGAACGCGCGGGCGCGCAACTCCTGTCGCCGATCGACCTGCAATGCGTGAAGGCGGCGGGCGTCACCTTCGCCGTCTCGGCGGTCGAGCGCGTGATCGAGGAGCGCGCGCGCGGCGACGCCGATAAGGCGCAGGCGATTCGCAACGCTTTGGCCGAGCGCGTCGGCTCCGATATCCGTTCGGTCAAGCCGGGCTCGCCCGAAGCGATGAAGCTGAAGGACGCGCTGATACACGACGGCCTGTGGTCGCAATATCTCGAAGTCGCCATCGGCCCGGACGCCGAGGTCTTCACCAAGTCGCCGGTCCTGTCCAGCGTCGGTTGGGGCGAGGAGGTCGGGGTGCGCTCCGATTCGACCTGGAACAATCCAGAGCCGGAAGTGGTCATGGTGGTGACGCCGGAGGGCCGCGCCGTCGGCGCCACGCTCGGCAACGACGTCAACCTGCGCTGCTTCGAAGGCCGCTCGGCCCTGCTGCTGGGCAAGGCCAAGGACAATAACGCCTCGTGCGCGCTGGGACCGTTCATCCGCATGTTCGACGACGGCTTTACCATCGACGATGTGCGCGCCGCCGTGCTTGACCTCAAGATCGACGGGCCGGAAGGTTACGAACTGGTCGGGCGCTCGACCATGAGCGAGATCAGCCGCGATCCGCTGGAGCTGGTGCGTCAGGCGATGAGCGAACATCACTATCCGGACGGCTTCGTGCTGATGCTCGGCACGTTGTTTGCACCGACGCAGGATCGCGATGTTCCGGGCCGCGGCTTCACGCACAAGGTCGGCGACGTGGTCAAGGTCGCGACGCCGAAACTCGGCTGTCTGGAAAACCGCGTCACGACCTCGAAGGAGGCGCGTCACTGGACCTTCGGTATCACGGCGCTGATGCAGAATCTGGCTGCGCGTGGGTTGCTGGGTGGAACTCAGGCGCGCAAATTCGGCTAAAAAACAGATAAAGTTGAGAAGAAAAGCGAGTTTTTTTGATGTCTTCAGCCATTTATCCCAGCCTTAAAGGCCGCAAGGTGCTGGTCACCGGCGGCGGTTCGGGCATTGGCGCCGGTCTGGTTGCGGGCTTCGCGCAGCAGGGCGCCAAGGTGCATTTTATCGATCTGGTCGATGAGATTTCCGCGACCCTGCCGGACAATCGCCCGGTGTTTTACAAGTGCGACCTGACCGACACGTCAGCGCTGGAAAAGACGCTGGCCGATATTCTGGCCGACGGTCCGGTCCATGTGCTGATCAACAATGCCGCGCGCGACGATCGCCATTCTCTGGAAGAGATAACCTCCGAATTTTTCGACAAAAATATCGGCGTCAACCTCAAGCACCTCGTCATGTGTACGCGCGTCGTGGCCCCGGCCATGAAGGCGGCTGGCGGCGGCGTCATCCTGAATTTCGGCTCGATCTCCTGGCATCTGGGCCTGCCGGATCTGGCGCTCTATGAGACCGCCAAGGCGGGCATCGAAGGCTTCACGCGCGCCATGGCGCGGGAGCTTGGCCGTGACAACATCCGTTGTAACGCCATCATTCCCGGCAATGTGAAGACCCCGCGCCAGATGAAGTGGTACACGCCGGAAGGCGAGAAGCAGATCGTTGACGCGCAATGCCTTGACGGGCGTCTGTTGCCGGAAAACGTCGCCTCTCTGGCCCTGTTCCTGGCCTCCGACGACGCCAGCCTGCTGACCGCGCACAGCTACTGGATCGACGCGGGCTGGCGGTAGGTTTATCCTGATGCTTCCCGTCTGTGACGGGAAGCAGGGCTGACTTTGACAGAGGCGTCGATGACTGATCTTTTCCAACCTGTCTGCGTCTGGGATCTCAAGGCCACGCTGGGCGAAGGCCCGGTCTGGAGCGCGCGCGACAAGGCCGTCTGGTTCGTCGACATCAAACAGAGCCAAGTGCATCGTTACGACGCCGAAATCGGTTCTTACCAAAGTTATACCGCCCCGTCGCCCTGCGGTTTTCTGGTCCCGAAACGCAGCGGCGGCTTCATTGTCGGCTGCAAGACCGGGCTTTACGATTTCGATCCGCAGACCGGCGATTTCACGCTTCGCAGCCATGTCGAGCCGGGCCTTCCCGACAACCGCCTGAACGACGGCTATGTCGATCATCAGGGCCGCCTGTGGTTCGGCTCGATGCACGACCCTGAGGAACATTCCACAGGCAAGCTCTACCGCCTCGATGCGCGCGGCCTCAAGGTCATGGACGACGACTATGTCATCACCAACGGTCCGGCGGTCAGCCCCGACGGCAGGACGCTCTATCACAACGACACGCTGAAAAAGATCATCTACGCCTTTGATCTGAGCGGCGATGGCGAGATCACGAACAAGCGCGTGTTTGCTCGCCTCGACGCCGACCAACCCGCCGATGTCGCCAGCGCGCCGTGCTACGCGCATGAGCTGGAGACGCGCAAAGCGCACGGCGACGGCTATATGGATGGCCCGATCGTCGATTCGGCGGGCAATGTCTGGAACGCCCTGTTCTTCGGCTGGGGCGTCAATTGCTACGCGCCGGACGGACGCCTGTTACGCAAGGTGCGCTTTCCCGTCTCCAATGTCACCAAGATCGCCTTTGGCGGTCCCGATCTGAAAACCGTCTATGCCACGACCGCCGCCAAGGGCCTGTCGGCGGACGACCTGAAAGCCCAGCCCCTGGCCGGGGGCCTGTTCCGCTTCGATGTCGATATTCCCGGCCAGAAACAAAACGAGATTGCAGATGTCTGATACGCGCAAACCCCATACGCCGAACGGGCGCTTCCGCTCGCAGGAATGGTTCGACGCTCCCGGCCATATCGACATGGCGGCGCTCTATCTGGAGCGCTTCATGAACTACGGCATCACGCCGCAGGAGCTGCGTTCGGGCCGTCCGATCATTGGTTTCGCGCAGTCGGGCAGCGATATCGCCCCGTGCAACCGCATCCATCTCGAACTGGCCAAGCGTACGCGCGAAGGTATCCGCGACGCGGGCGGCGTGTGCATGGAGTTCCCGACGCATCCGATCTTCGAAAACTGCCGCCGACCGACCGCCGCCATCGACCGCAACCTGTCGATGATGACCCTGATCGAGATCCTGCACGCCTATCCGCTTGACGCGGTGGTGCTGACCACGGGCTGCGACAAGACGACTCCGGCGGGCATCATGGCCGCAACGGCGGTCGATATTCCGGCCATCGTCCTGTCGGGCGGGCCGATGCTGGACGGGTATCATAATGGCGAGCTTGTCGGCTCCGGCACGGTCATCTGGCG
This sequence comes from Asticcacaulis sp., assembly GCF_051956075.1. Lineage (GTDB taxonomy): Bacteria > Pseudomonadota > Alphaproteobacteria > Caulobacterales > Caulobacteraceae > Asticcacaulis. Next base: position 168,240 of record NZ_JBQCGA010000060.1, read on the forward strand.
CTCGCGCCGCGCCCTGGCGGCGGGCAAGATCACCGAAGAAGAGTTTTTCGACGCCGCCTGTTCCTCGGCGCCGTCGGCGGGTCATTGCAACACCATGGGCACGGCCTCGACCATGAACGCCGTCGCAGAAACGCTTGGCCTGTCTTTACCCGGCTGTTCGGCGATTCCGGCCCCCTATCGCGAACGCGCCCAAATGGCCTATGAAACAGGCCGCCGCATCGTCGAAATGGCCTATGAAGACCTCAAGCCGTCGAAGATTCTCAGCAAGGCCTCCTTCCTGAACGCCATCGCCGCGGTCGCCGCCATGGGCGGTTCGACCAACGCCCAGCCGCATATCATCGCCATGGCGCGCCATGCCGGGGTCGAGCTGACTGAGGCCGACTGGATGGCCGCGCACGATATTCCGCTGATCCTCAACATGCAGCCTTCTGGCAAGTACTTAGGCGAGCGCTTCCACCGCGCGGGCGGCGTTCCGGCCATCCTGCACGAACTGCTGGTCGCCAACCGCCTCGACGGAACCGCGCGCACGGTGACCGGCCAGACCATCGCGGAAAATATCGAAGGCCGCGAAACGCAGGATCGCGAAATGATCACCACGGTGGCCGAACCGCTGATGGAGCGCGCCGGGTTCCTGCTCTTGAAGGGTAATCTGTTCGACGTCGCCATCATGAAGACCAGCGTGATCTCGGACGAGTTCCGCCAGCGCTACCTGTCGAAGCCCGGCAGCGAAAATGTCTTTGAATGCAAGGCGGTGGTGTTCGATGGCTCGGACGATTATCACAAGCGTATTAACGACGAATCGCTCGGCATCGACGAGAACACCATACTGGTCATTCGCGGTTCCGGTCCGATCGGCTGGCCGGGTTCGGCCGAGGTCGTCAATATGCAGCCGCCCGACGCCCTGCTGAAGAAGGGCATCACCTCGCTGCCGACGCTGGGCGACGGGCGACAGTCCGGCACATCGGATTCGCCCTCCATCCTCAACGCCTCGCCGGAAAGCGCGGCGGGCGGGGGCCTTGCTTACTTACGCACCGGCGACATCATCCGCATCGATCTCAATAAGGGCGAGTGCAATATGCTGGTCAGCGACGCGGTCATTGCGGAACGCAAAAAAGACGGCCTTCCGCCGATTCCGGCCTCGATGACGGTGTGGCAGGAGATTTACCGCGACACGGTCTCGCAACTGCACACGGGGGCCGTCATGGAACCGGCCCTGAAATATCAACGCATCGCCGAGAAAATGCCGCGTCATAACCACTAGGTCTGTTGCGCCGCAACCTTGGTAGCGTTAACAAAAATGCGTCCGTTTTGACATCAAAGCGGGCGCAAAGCCTTAAAATATCTCGCTTCTTTGGATAGGAACGCTTGCGCGTCCGACACGCTGCCATTAAGAGTTCATTAAGCGGCAGTATAAACACGAGCGGGCGATGAGAACCCGTAAAGCCACATAAGCCGTGAATTTAAGGTCCGGGCGCCACGCCCGCAGGTAGGGAGAATTTGAGGATGTCCTCAACCACGAAGACCGTGAACATGGGTCTTGTCATGGGGCTCGCCATCGGCGCGGCTCTGGGCGGGCTTCTGTTCGGCTACGACACCGCCGTGATTTCCGGCGCTGTCGACGCCATCGATCATAATTTCGTTCAGCCGCGCGCCGACCTCAGCGAAATCGCGCGCAACGCCATGACCGGCAACGCGGTCGGCATCGCCCTGTGGGGGTGTTTCGCCGGTTCGCTGGTCGCCGGACCGCTGGCCACCGCTCTGGGCCGCCGCACCGGCATGCTGATCGCCGCCGTCATCTTCTTCGCCTCGTCAATCCTGGCCGGTTATCCGGAAACGGGCTTCGGCGGTCCGGGCAGCCTGGGCGTTCACGCTCTGACGCCGTTTATGATCTACCGTTTCTGCGGCGGCGTCGCCATCGGCATGGCCTCGCTGATCTCGCCCATGTACATCGCCGAGATCGCGCCCGCCAAGCAGCGCGGCCTGCTCGTGACCTTCCAGCAGGTCGCCATCGTCGGCGGCATGCTGCTCGTCTATTTCGTCAACCTCAAAATCGCTCAGATGGGCGGCGCCAATAACGACGCCTTCGTCCTCAGCACCGGCTGGCGCTACATGCTGGCCAGTTGCGCGATTCCGGCGGCCCTGTTCTTCCTGGCGGCCCTGTTCATGCCGGACACGCCGCGCTGGTACGTCATGAAGGGCAAGGAAGACAAGGCGATGAAGGTTCTTGTCCAGCTCGACGGCGAGGACGAGGCCAAGATCACAATGGCCGAAATCAAGGCCAGCCTGGCGCAACATTCGGGCAAGCTGTTCTCCTTCGGAGTCGGCGTGATCCTGGTCGGCGTACTGCTGTCCGTCTTCCAGCAGTTCGTCGGCATCAACGCCGTGCTGTATTATGCGCCGCTGATGTTTAAGAATATGGGCTCCGGCACCGATACGGCGCTTCTGCAAACCGTGATCGTCGGCGCGGCCAATGTGCTGTTCACCATCGTCGCCCTGTTCACCGTCGATCTGTGGGGCCGCAAGCCGTTGCTGATCCTTGGCGCCATCATCATGGCGGTGGCCATGTTTGCGCTCGGCATTCTGTTCCAGAACCATACCGAAGGCAATCTGCTGCTGTTTTCGGCCATTCTCTACATCGCCGGTTTCGCCATGTCGTGGGGTCCGGTTGTGTGGGTGCTTCTGTCGGAAATGTTCCCGAACTCGATCAAGGGCCCGGCTATGGCTATCGGCGTCGGCGCGCAATGGATCTCCAACTACGTCGTCACCGCGTCGTTCAAGGTCATTGACGGCGATACCCACATCAACGCCATGTTCAATCACGGCCTGAACTACTACGTCTATGGCGTCTGCTCGGTCCTGGCCGCTTTGTTCGTCTGGAAGTTCGTGCCGGAAACCAAGAACCGCCGCCTCGAAGAGATCGAGGCTCTGTGGAAGAAAGACTAGGCTTTGCGTAAATCGGGGGCGGAGTTCGGCCACGGACTCCGCCCCCTTTGCTATTTTAAGCGACGAAAGGCAGGATAATGCTGCGCTTAAGCTGTGGGGACAGCGTCCTCGATCTCAATCCCGATCTCGGCGGCTCGATCGCGCGCTTCACGCACAAGGGCGCCGACGTCATGCGACCAACGCCGGACGATGCGACGGACGTGCTGCAATCGTCCTGTTTTCCACTGGTCCCGTTCTGCAACCGCATTCGCGACGGAAAATTCGTCGTCGAAGGCCACAAGGTCCAGCTTTCTCCCAATCTCGGCGACAGCCCGCACACCCTGCACGGCCAGGGCTGGCGCAATGCCTGGCGGGTGGTCGAGGCGTCGGCCTCGCGCGCCGTCCTCAGCTATCGCCACGGCGCCGACGAATGGCCGTGGGATTACGAGGCGACACAGGTGTTCGAACTGCGCGACAAGGGCCTGCGCGTCTATCTCAATGTCACCAACCTGTCGCGCGGTCATATGCCCGCCGGGCTTGGTTTTCATCCCTATTTCAACCTGACGGACCAGACGCGGCTCAAGGCGCATGTCGACGGCGTATGGATTTCCGACGACGAGGTGCTGCCGCGCAACTGGCATGCGGGCGTATTGTTCAAGGACTGGACGCATGGCGACGCGCTGAAGTTCGATAAGCTGATCGACAATTGCTACACAGGCTTTCATGGCCGCGCCGAGGTCTTTGAGGGGCAGAATCTCACCCATGTTCTGCGCGCCTCGCCCGATTGCCACTGGCTGCACATCTATGTGCCGCTGGGCGAAGACTATTTCTGCGCCGAACCGGTCAACCACATGCCCGATCCGTTCAACCAGCCCAATTCCGGCATGAAATGCCTGAAGGCGGGTGAGACGCGCATGATCTGGATGGATATCGCCCTCGCCTGAGGCCTTTCACGGCGTCGGCGCGTCGGCGCGCAGCAGATTTTCGGCTTTCAGATCGCTCCATAACGTAGCCGGAATCGTCATCGCCATCATCTCGACATTGGCGCGGACCTCATCGGGCGAGGCCATACCGGCCACAACGGCGGCGACCGCCGGATGCGCCAAAGGAAATTGCAGGGCTGCGGCGGGCAGGGGGACGCCGTGCGCGGCGCAGATCGCGTCAAGAGCGGCGGCGCGCTGGCGGAGGGCTTCGGGCGCGGGGGCGTAATTATAGGTTGCGCCGCCGCACAACAGGCCGGAATTGAACGGTCCGGCGGCGATCACCTGGACGCCGCGACGTTCGCACAAGGGTAGAAACGTGTCGAGCGCCCCCTGTTCCAGCAAGGTGTAGCGTCCGGCCAGCATCGCCACGTCGAGATCGGCATGGCCCAGCACGGTTTCAATGATCTCGCTTTCATTGACGCCGAGGCCGATGGCCGAAATCACGCCCTGATCTTTCAAATTGCGCATGGCGCGGTAGCCGCCATCGAGAAAATCTCGCAGGTGACGCGGATGCTCGGCGCCATGTGTGACAGCCCCCAGATCGTGGGCCAGCAAGATATCGATGCGGTCGCGTCTTAAACGTTTGAGGCTGCTTTCAAACGACGCCATAACGCTGTCATAAGTATAGTCGAACTCCGGTTCGAACGGGTCGCCATCGACAAAGCCGTGCCGCTCCGTTCCCGGCGGCGGCGGCGCAATCGGCTTCAGCACGCGTCCGATCTTGCTGGACAGCAGGCAAGCGCCGACATGGCCGCCCAGATGGCTCCCCAGACGGCGTTCCGAAAGCCCCTGCCCGTAATGCGGGGCCGTGTCGATATAGCCGATCCCCGCGCTCAGGGCGCTCGTCAGGGTCGCTTCCGCCGCCGCATCGCTTAAAGGACGATAGAGATTGCCCAAAGGCGCTGCGCCGAGTCCAAGACGCGGAAAAGCCTGAGAAAACATGAAGCGAGAGTCCCTGCGTATTTATTTTTGAAAATTAGTCTTACAAATAAAAAATTTCGCCGACAAGAGAAGAAAACGAACACAAAAAAGCCCGGTCATATGACCGGGCTCAATACCGTAAGTCCTTATGTCGTCAGGACTTATCGCCGACATCCTCGGTGTGGGTCGGGGTCAGGCCCTTATCGTTCCAGACCTTATCATTCTTGTCGCGCACCGCCTTGGGGTCGCGCGGCTTGCCTTCTGAGTCATAGTCTTCGCCGGGCTTGGTTTCGGTGACGCCGGTGGTGTCGGTGTCGCGGTTCCACGGCGTAACCTGCGGTTCATAGGTCGGGCCGCTGTCGGATGCGCCGGCATTGGGGGGAACCTGAGCGTAATTTCTCGTCATGAGACGCCTCCTTTTACTGAACGTCGCCGCTTAGTCTAGGCGCTCTGCGATAAGGGCGGGATCGGAAAACCGTCCCGCCCCGCTCAGGAATGCGTAAGCTATTTCGGCAGATCGGCCGCGCCGGTCACGGTCAGAGTCGCGCTGACGGTCTGCGCATAGCCCGGCTGGCCGCCGCCGAGGCTGATCTCGTAATCGCCCGGCACGACCTTGCGATCGCCGTTCTGATTGACCTGCGACAGGGCGCGGGCGTCGAGCGGCAGGGTGACGGTCTGGCTTTCGCCCGCCTTGAGATGAACGCGCGTGAAGCCTGCCAGCGACGGATGGCCCGCTGCGCCCGGACGTTTAACGTAAAGCTCGACGACATCCTCGCCGTCGCGCGCGCCGGTATTGCTGACCTTAACCGCAGCGGTTACAGGGGCGCCCGCTGTGATCGACGGCGCTGACAGGGACGGAGCAGCGTAGGCGAAGCTCGTATAGCTCAGGCCCTGTCCAAACGGATGTAAGACCTTGCCGTCGAAATAACGGTAAGTGCGGCCCTGCATGGCGTAATTTTCAAACGGCGGCAGTTCGCTGATATCGGCATAGATGGTGTAGGGCAGGCGGCCCGACGGATTGTTCTGGCCCGTCAGGGTGTTGGCGATCGCCTGACCGCCCATGACGCCGGGATACCAGGCTTGCAGGATGGCGTCGGCATTCTGTTCGACCCACGGATCGGAAATTTCGCCGCCGGTCATATAGACCACGATCAGCGGCTTGCCGGTCGCCTTGACCGCCTCCAGCATCTGCTGCTGCGCCTGCGGCAAGGCGAGATTTGTGCGATCGCCGCCGTGGAAGCCCGGATAATCGACCTTCATCTCCTCGCCTTCCAGATCCGGCGACAGGCCGACAAGGGCGACCACAGCGTCGCTGGCCTTCGCCGCCGCGACGGCCTCGGCGCGCAGGACGTCGGACGGCGCAACCCAGTCAAAAGAGGAGGCGCGGTCTTCGGTGGCGCGCACATAGTCGATGCGGATGCTGTGCGGCTTCGTATCGGCGAATGTTACCTCGACCGGATGGCCGGGTTGGGCGCACATGCCGGAATTGCACTTGGGTGGCGGGGCGCCGGTAATGCCGGTCAGTTCCGGCGAGACGACCAGCTTATCGTCGATCCACACCTTGACGTTCGGTTCCGGCTGGCCGGGACGCGGGGGCGTCATGCGGAAGCCGATCTGATACCGGCCCGGCGTCGGGGGCGTTATAACACCCGTCCAACGCACCGAAAAACCAAGCGGCTTCAAGCCCTTAGGGGCGGTATGATACCAGTCGAAATTGATCACGCGGTCGGTGCGCGTAAAGGCGGGCTGGCCTGTAAAGTTGGTATTGTCGAAATATTGCCCCGTAAGGCCGTGAACGGCGCTGTCCGCCGCCGGTTTCAGATAGGTTTCCGGCACCGGCATCCGCATCCCCTCGGTCAGCGGCGCGCCTTCGGCGTACAGCACATTGTTCGCGCCAAAGGCGTCGCGCAGGGCGGGCAGGGGCAGGGACGGATCGGGCGGCGAGCCGGTGTAATTGCCCTCAATGCTTTGCAGCAGGTCGGCGTTCGGGCCAATGACGGCGATCTTTTTCACGCCGTTCAGCGGCAGGGCGCCGCCGTTTTTCAGCAGCACCATGCCTTCTTCGGCGGCGCGCAGCGCCAGCAGGCGATGTTCGGGCGCATTGAGGTCACTGGCCGGAATGTGGTCGTAGAGGCTGCCGTCGATCAGGCCCATGCGGATGCGGGCGACCATCAGTCGTTCCAGCGACGTATCGACCTCCGCCTCGCTGATCAGCCCTTCCTTCACCGCCTGCGGCAGGGCGGCGTAGGTCGCGCCGCAATCGAGGTCGGTTCCCGCCTTGACCGCCGCCGCCGCCGCGTGGGCCGCGTCCGGTTCCGACTTGTGGCCGGTGACCATATCGTCCACTGCGTCGCAATCGGAGACGATAAAGCCCTTGAACCCCCAGTCCTTGCGGATGCGGTCGGCCAGCAGCGGGCTGGCGCACATCGGGAAGCTGTCGGTGGCGTTATAGGCGCACATGGTCGAATAGGCGTGGCCCTCGGTGAAGGCGGCGCGGAAGGCGGGCAGATAGGTGTCTTCCAGATCGAACTTCGACACCGGCACATTGAAGCCGTGGCGCAGGGGCTCCGGGCCGGAATGGACGGCGAAATGCTTGGGCGTGGCCACGCCCTCAAACACGCCGTCCGTCTGTTGCTGGATGCCGGTAATGAAGCCGACCGCCATCTGACCGGTCAGGTACGGGTCTTCGCCATAGGTCTCCTGCCCGCGGCCCCAGCGCGGATCGCGGAAGATGTTGATGTTCGGCGACCAGTAGTTGACGCCGTAATAGCGGTCGGTGCCGGACGGATCGCGCGCCATCGCGGCGTTGTGATTGGCGCGGCCCTCATCGGAGATCGCCTTGCCGATGTCGTTCATAAGCCCTGCGTCCCAGGTCGCGGCCAGTCCGATAGCCTGCGGATAGACGGTGGTGTGTCCGGCGCGCGCCACGCCGTGCAGCACCTCGTTCCACCAGCCGTAGCGCTTCAGGCCGAGGCGCGGAATCGCCGGGGCGTTGTCCTGCATCTGCGCCGCTTTTTCGTCCAGCGTCATGCGCGAGACGAGGTCTTTGGCGCGCGCTTCCGGCGTCAACGACGCATCGAGATATGCGCATGGCTTGTCGGCGCAGGCCGACGGGGTTTCAGCCAGGGCGGGCAGGGCGGAGGCGCTGGCCAGCAGCAGGGCCAGCGAAAGCGTGGGACGCAGGCGCGACATGGGTATCTCCTGAGATATTTCCTCGCCCTTTTCCGGGCCTTATTTTGTTACCGCTATCATCGCCAGTCGCGCAGCGTCAAGCGCAAGGCCATCACGCTTGGTTGATATTGGCGAAGGCGGCGGGATCGGCGACCGGGACAATAAGCGGTCGATGCGCGGCGCTGAACGCCTGTACGCCCAGCCCGCCGGGCGCGGCCTTCAGGGCGGTTTCCAGTTCCGGCACCAGGTCGGCGCGCCAGCGCGCGCACAACGGATAGCTGTCTGCGCCGCCATAATGGACGATGGCTGCGTCCGGGGCCGCCGCCAGTCGGGCGATATAGTCGTCCGGCACGCCCGGCATGTCGCACGGGCAGGTTATAACATAGGTTTCACCGCCAAGCAGCGCCCATTGCAGCGCGCTCAACACGCCGCTTAACGGGCCGCGCCACGGCAGATCGTCATACAGCACCGGCAGGCCCAGCCCCGCCAGCCGCGTGGCGTGCGGCGCATCCAGCGCCCCGGCGTTAACGGCGATGTCGTCGGATTGCGTCTCCAGCCGCGCCAAAGTCGCTTCGATTAAAGTCGTCGCGCCCCAGGCATGGAAGGGCTTGTTTCCGCCCAAACGCGCGCCGCGTCCGCCTGCCAGAATGACCACGCCTGTCATGTCGATCGTCCCCGGAAACCGCCATGACTATGTGCGGCGCAGCGATTCCCGGCAAGGGGCGGATCAGGCTTTCTTTGCAGCCGCGACGCGCAGGGTGCGGGCCTCGAACAGGGCCATATCGCTGTTCTGCGTGACGAAGCGCACATGGATCTTGCCGTTTTCAACCGAGTTCGGGGGCAAGGCGTAATCGACGATGCGGAAATCCGCGACCGGATCGAAGGCCAGTGTTTCGTGTGTCAACAGCTTGCCATCGACCTCGATATCGAACGACTTGTGCGTATCCTGACCCCAATAGGTGATTTGCAGCACGGCGCCCGGTTCAGCCTGCATGTCGAAGGCCATATATTTGCCGGTTGTCCACATGACCCAGCGTCCGGCGCGTCCGGCGCGCGAGGTGACTTCGCCGATATCGGTGTCGAAACCGTGGTCGCGTTCGGGCTGCATTTCGCCGAAATGGAAGTCGTCGATGGTTCGCGCCTCCAGTTCGCGTTGCGCCGCCTCTTTTGCCGTCCAAACGGCCTGCTCCGTTCGCCACTGTTCGGCGGTGAACAGTGGAAAATAGGCGGCGGAGCGGCGGTGATACTGGGCGTAATACGGCTTGAGCGGCAGGGCCTGCGGCTGGGCGTTCAGCATCAGCGTGGCGGGCTCGATCACGGCCAGGGCGTCGTCCCCGACCAGTACCGGCGCGCGCGGCGCATCGCCCGTATTGGCCGCGCCCTTATCAGCGGCCATGACCATTGGCCCCTTCAGATAGGCGATGCGGCGCGCATCATCGGGAGTCGCTTCGACGCGCAGGCTTTGCGGCAGGGTGAGAACGACCGTATCACCGGCCTTCCAGCGCCGGTTCAGGCGCGCATAGCCATCGCGCGGCAGCAGGGCGACGGCCTTGCCATTAAGGCTGAGCGTCGGCTTAGCGCACCAGCCGGGCAGGCGCACGGCCAGCTCAAACTCTGCGCCATGGACGGGCGGCGTGACGGTGAGCGTGACCGTCTCATCGTCGGGGAAGCGCGTGTCGAGGTCGATTTTCGTGCGCTTGTCAGTCCAGTTGAGCTGCGACGGGATGAACAGGTTGACGAAAACCGTGTCGCCCTTTTCCGTTTTGGTTCGCCAATAGACCGAGTCGCCATGCTTGGCGTGGTTCTCCATGCCGGTGCCAACGCAGCACCAGAACGAGTCGAACTTGGTCGAATAGACGCGCTGCGACCCCGGATAGAGCGGCATGAAATAGACAAACAGGCCGGTGTCGGGATCCTGCTGCGCCATGATGTGATTCAGGTGGGTACGCTCGTAATAATCGAACCATTTGGCGTTCGGCGACCATTGATACAGATGCCGCGTCAGCTTGAGCATATTATAGCTGTTGCAGCCTTCGCACGTCTTGTCGGTGATGTAGGGCGAAATCACGTCGGCGGGGCCGAAATGCTCGGCGTCGGCATTGCCGCCGATCACATAGGAATGGTGATGCACGACCGTGTCCCAGAAGAAGGACGAGGTGTCGCGATAACCGGTCTCATGGGTCACTTCATAAAGCCGCGCCAGACCGATCAGCTTGGGAATCTGGGTATTGGCGTGCTTGCCCGCCAGTTCGTCGCGACCCTGCGACAGCGGTACAAGGATCGCCTTGTGATAGAGGCGTTTGCTCATATCGAGAAAGCGCTGCTGGCCGGTGCGGACATAGGTTTCAGCGAAGGTTTCGTTCAGGCCGCCATGCTCGCAGGCCAGCACCTGCTGCATCTCATCGTCGCTCAGTCCGCCCAGCACTCCGATCAGATAGTCCGACATCTTCACCGTGACGTCGAGCGCCTTGGCATTCCCGGCGTAACGGTTGGCGTCGAGCAGGCCCTGATGCACCTTATGCCAGGTATAGAGCGGCACCCAGCCGCCGTTCAGGTCGAAGCCGTGGCTGCTGATGGTGTGGGCGCGCACCTCCTCGAAGACGATCTTGCCATCGACTGTTTTGCCGTCGCGGTCCACCGTCGTGCCGCCGACATAGCCGTCGCCATGCGCGGCCTGACAGGCGGCCAGTTCATCGACCATATAGTCGATGCGTTGGCGGAAGCGCTCATCATGCGTCTGGGCCAGCAACAGCGAACAGGCGGACAGGTAGTGGCCGAGGCTGTGCCCGGCAATGCCCATCGCCTCCCAGCCGCCATAGACCTCGCCCTTCGGAGGCAATCCGGCGCTGACGCGGAAATTGTGCAGAAAGCGGTCGGGTTCGAGTTCGAGCAGGTAGAGCGCGTTGCGATCGACCGCGCGCTTCCAGATCGAGTCCTTCAGCGTCACCGCTTCCAGCGGAAACGCTTCTATGCGCGACGCGGTCGCCGCCTTGACAGGATCGGCGGCGACAGCGGGGAGCAGGCCGAGGCTGGCCCCCGCCATCAGAAGCTGTCTGCGCGACGGTTGGGCCATAATTCTCTCCTGTTTTATCTTTTGTTATAACTTTAGTTTCACCTTAAATTATAAGGCTTTGATAGCGACCGTCTCGTCGTCGAGCGTCTTGAGCGGATTGGCCAGCGGATAGCGGAAGACGTTGGCCTCGATCTCAAACACGTCGCCGTCCTGCGTCTTGACGCCATCGGCGAACGAGGCGGTGGCGGTGCCGAAACAATGGACATGCACATCGCCCGGCTGGCGGAACAGGCCATATTTGAAGTGGTGATGCTCCAGATTGGCGAAGCTATGGGACATATTGTCCTCACCCGATAGGAAGGGCTTTTCCCAGACGGTTTCGTTGCCGCGGCGGATGCGCGCCATGCCTTCGATATGCTGCGGCAGTTCGCCGACGCGCAGCTCCGCGCCCAGTGACGCCGGACGCAGCTTGGAGTGGGCCAGCCACAGATAATTGCCCTTTTCGGTCACATGGTCGGAAAATTCGTTGGCCAGCGCAAAGCCGAGGCGATAGGGCGCGCCGTCGTCACCAATGATATAGATCCCGGCCATTTCCGGTTCCTCGCCGCCGTCTAGCGCGAAGGCGGGCGAATTCAAGGCGTCCGTCGGTCCGGCCAGCACATGGCCATTGCCCTTGTAGAACCATTCCGGCTGCGCGCCGGTCTCGCCAGCGGCGGGCTTGCCGCCTTTGACGCCCATCAGGAACATTTTCATCGAATCGGTCAGGGCCGCTTCGCCTTCCGCCTCGGCTTTCGCGTGCATCTTGTTGCGGCCTTCCGCCGAGCCGAGATGGGTCAGGCCGGTGCCGGTGACGTGCAGGTGGGTCGCATCGGGATGGTCGATTGGCGCCAGCACGCGGCCTTCGGACAGGGCGACGGCGACATCGACCGCCTCGCCCTTCGGCTGGGCCGCGACCATATCGGCCAGAGATTTGCCTGAACGGATCGCTTCGCGCGCCAGATCATAGGTGGACGCGAACCCTTCGACGACATGGAAGGCGCCCGCATCGTCGCCCGCCAGTACCTGGCGTTCCTTGCTGGGGCTGACAATCTGAATAAGGCGCAGAGTCATGAAGCGTTTCCTGTGATTTTGCAAAAGTCTGACAAATCCCGGATTTAGCGCCGCAGCCCGTCAAAGTCAATTTGCCTTTCGCGTCAAACCCATCTAATTGTCAGACTAATAACTTTGAGGGAGATGATGATGCGTGACGTCAAGACAACCAGCCGACGCGGCTTTCTGGCGGCGGGCGGAGCGGGCCTGATCGGCGCACAGATCGCGCTTGGCGCACAGGCGGCGGCGCCAGCAGGTTCGGGCGAGGTGTTGGCGCCAACCCCTCCGATGGGCTGGAATAGCTGGAACTCCTTCGCCACCACCATCACCGAGGCGCAGGCGCTGGAAAACGCGGCTATCATGGCGCAAAAACTGCTGCCTTCCGGCTACAATGTCTTCACCGTCGATATTCAATGGTACGAATCGGCGGCGGACGGTTACGCCTACAGCGCCCATCCGGTTCCGACCATGGACGGGTACGGGCGGCTTCTGCCCGCACCGAACCGGTTTCCGTCTGCAGCGGGCGGGCAGGGGTTCAGGCCTCTGGCCGATAAAGTGCACGCCCTGGGTCTGAAATTCGGCATCCATCTGATGCGCGGCATTCCGCGGCTGGCGGTTGAAAAGAACCTGCCGGTGCTGGGAACGCAACTGCGCGCGCAGGACATCGCCGATACCCGCAGCACCTGCCCGTGGAACCCGGACATGTACGGCGTCGATATGAGCAAGCCGGGCGCGCAGGCCTATTATGACAGCGTATTCGCCCTCTATGCGTCCTGGGGCGTCGATTTCGTCAAGATGGATGATATGAGCCGTCCCTATGACGCCCATGCGCCGGAAATCGAGGCTGCGCACAAGGCGATTCAGGCAACGGGCCGTCCGATCATCCTCAGCCTGTCGCCCGGCGAAACGCCGGTGGCGCGCGCCGACCATGTGCGCAGGTTTGCCCAGATGTGGCGCATCAGCGACGATTTCTGGGACGAATGGCCGCTGTTGAAGGCCCAGTTCACCCGGCTGGAAAACTGGAACGACCACCGCAGCCCCGGCGCCTGGCCGGACGCCGATATGTTGCCGCTGGGGCGGTTGGCGCTTGGCCAGCGCGACACAAAATTCTCGCCTGATGAACAGACAACCCTGATGACCCTGTGGGCGATGGCGCGCTCGCCCCTGATCATGGGCGGCGATCTGCGCCACCTTGACGACGCGACCCTGACTCTGCTGACGCAGCCGGATATTCTGGCCATCAACCAGCGCGGACAGGGCAATCAGCCGTGGTTCCTGCAGGACGACGCCCGCATATGGAGCGCGCGCGTTGACGACAGCGCTTATCTGGCCCTGTTCAATACCGCCGATAAGCCGTTGCAAATTGGGTTTGACCTGAACCGCCTGAACATAAATGAGGCTGTACAGGCGCGCGATGTCTGGGCGAGCGCGGAACTCGGCGACATGAGCGGTCGAATCGAGCAAACCGTACCGCCGCATGGTGTGAAACTTTTACGGTTACAAATGGGGTAGGGGTTTAGACTGGGAAAGATGAGCAAAAAAGGCGGGCCACACTTAGGTGGCAAATAAAAATTTCAATCACGAAACGTCTTTTTTTTGCAACTTCGATATTTTCTGAGACGGAGAATGTGTTCTTGTTCGTGCAAAGCTAAGATAACAAAATAATCTTACAATTGACCAGAACATGAAACCACAACCTCTTGCCGTCAGTCTGATCGCGCTCCTGTCGCTTGCGCCCATAGCCGCTCAGGCGCAAGCGCAAGATACCTCATCCGACTCCGCCTCATCCTCGTCTTCTGGAACAGCGCCGCCGCCCAAGGACGCCGCCCAATCTTCGTCACCGGACAAGTCTTCGTCATCGGACAAGTCTTCGTCATCGGACAAGTCTGCGCCATCGGATCAAAAGCCTGACGGCCAATCTGCTGAGGGCACGACGGTCGTGACCGTGACGGCGCAAAAGCCGTTGATCCAGCACAAGATCGACCGCGACGTCTATGATGTGACGCAGGATCCCCAGGCTGCCACCGGCGCGGCTTCGGACGTGCTGAACAATGTGCCGGGCGTCACCGTCGATAATGACGGCACGGTGAGTTTGCGCGGCAATTCCGGCGTGCAGGTCTATGTCAACGGCAAGAAGTCGGCGCAGATGCAGGGCGACGAGCGCGCCTTCACCCTGCAAAGCCTGCCCGCCGACGACATCGAGTCCATCGAGGTCATCCCCAATCCCGGCGCGGCCTATGGCGCCGACACGGCGGGCGGCATCATCAATATCGTCATGAAGCGTGGTCGCAGCCTCAAGCCGCACACCATGGTCAATGTCACCCTGGGGACGCAGGGCCGCAACGGCGTCAATTTTCGCACCGGCAAGAATATCGGCAAGCTGCATCTGAATGGCGGCGTCAATATCGGTTCGGGCCGGGGCGGCGGCGGTCGCGGCGGCGGCGGCGGGGGATCGACCGGCGGCAGCCGCAAATCGGTCAGCGACAGCGACATCTCTACGCTGGATCCGGCGACCGGCGCCGTCGTGCGCGAAAACGTGCAGCACCGGGTTACGCATTCCAAGAACGACAGCGTTTCGGCCAATATGAGCGCCGAATACGATATCGACGACAGTTCCGACCTGACCGCCGATCTCAGCTATTCACGTCGCCACAGCACATCGACGGACAGCACCCAAACCAGGACTTACGATGGGGCGCACAACCTTGTGAGCGACATCACACGGTTGTCCGACTCGTCCGCGCCGGTCGAAAATATGGACGCGCGCCTGACCTACGATCATCGCGGTCAGGTCGGTTCGACCGAGGACTTCAAGATGGCGCTGTCGCACAGCTCCAATCTGAGTCAGGGCGTGACCTATACGCGCAATATCGACAATACCGCGACGAAGGCGGACACCTTCACGACACGCGCGCGCAAGTCGAAGACCTATATCGACGAATTCAGCGGCGACTGGTCGCATCCGCTCGGCGATTACGACAAAACCCAGCAGCAGATTCAACTGGGCTGGGATGTGCAGCACAATGTCAGCGACAGCTATAATTATCAGTCCCTGACCCTCGACCATCCGGTCGATCCGCCGCAATCGCCGCGCGCCTCGTCGGTGACGCAGTTTAACGACGATCAGGTGCTGAGCGCCGCCTATGCGACCTATCAGCGTCAGTTCGGGCGTCTCAGCTTCCAGGCGGGTCTGCGCGTCGAAAATCTGCACGAGAAGATCGTCTCGGACAATCCGGTGCAGGCGACTTCGCACGGCTGGACGCGCGATTCGGTCGACTACGCCCCCAATCTGTTCTTGATGTACAAGTTGGACCCGGACGGCAAGACGACGCTGAAGCTGCTCTATTCGCGCAAGATTCAGCGTCCGCAAGGATCGCAGCTTGATCCGCAGATTGTCTATAGTGAGGACGGGCTGACGGCGCGTTCGGGCAATATCAACCTGCATTCGGCCACGACCGACAAGTACGATTTCGACATCAATCACGACGGAACCCTGTTCGATTGGCAGGGGCAGTTCTACTACAACGCCACCAACGGCAATTTCGAGCAGGTGCAGCAGGCGCTGTCGGGCCAGCCGGACGTCATCCTGACCACCTATGAAAACAGTGGGGACAAGCGTAATTACGGCTTCAGCGGCAATCTCAACTACCATTCCGCTGACCGTAAGCTGCGCCTGAGCCTCAGCCCGAACATCGGCTATACCGTCACTGACTATATCGACTTCAGCACGCATTTGCCCAAGCGCGCGCAGGGGCCGAATTCGAGTCTGAACGGGCGCGTCATGTACCGTGTGACCGGCAAGGACAATCTGATTTTCGGCGTGCAGTATCGCGGCAAGACTGTCGGTGTGCAGACCTACCGCACCGCGCAACAGGCCGTGCAACTGTCCTGGATGCACCAGATCATCCAGAACAAGTTCGTGCTGACCGCCAACCTGTCCAATGTGGTCTTAGGCCCGGTCAGCAAGAGCGTGCAGGACAGTTCGGTCGCCTATGGCTGGAGCCGCACGGAAAACCCCGGCGCCACCTTTATGGTCAGCCTGCGCTACATGTTCGGTCAGCCGATGCAGCGCGGCGATTTCCGCGGTCGTCCGGGCGGTCCGCCGCCGGGCGGCTGGCGCGGACGCGGCGGCCCTGGCGGCGAAGGCGGCCCCCCGGATGGCGGACCAAGCGGCGGGCCGGGCGGGTTCTGATCGAAGCATCGCATTGACTTCTTATTGCGGCAAGTCGCAGCCTGCGCCCTGTTGGCAAGGAGACAGATCATGACGCTTACAATACGGGTCGAAGGCTTTGCGGACGGCGCCGCCATTCCGGAGCGCTTCGCCCATTGCGCGAAGGACGGTTCAGGCGGGGTAAAGCCCGGCGGCAATCTCAATCCGGCGATTCAGTGGGAGAACGCGCCGTTCGATACGCAGTCCTTCGCCCTGATCGTCGTCGATCGCGACGTGCCCGCCGATTTCGGTCGGGCCAATCAGCCGGGTCAGGTCATTCCCGCCGAGGCGCCGCGCCGCAGCTTTTATCACTGGCTGATCGTCGATATTCCGCCCGCCATTGCGCGCATAGAACCGGGGGAGACTCCGCCGGGCCAGATCGGCCGCAACAGCTTCGGCGCTGGAGCGAAGGGCGTCAACGGCTATGACGGTCCCTGTCCGCCGTTCAATGACGAGCGGCTGCACACCTATCGCTTCATGGTCTATGCTCTGGACGTGACCACGCTGGACCTGCCCGACGGCTACAGCGGCGAACAGGCGGAAAGGGCCATAGCCGGTCATGTGCTGGCCGAGGCCGAAATTGCGGGCGTCTATACGACGAACCCGAACCTGAGCGTTGGCGGCTAAAGCTTCGTTTCCTTCACGCCCAGCGCGTCGGCGAGGCGCATTTTCGCCGAGCCGGGGCGCAAGGGCTTCTGCTGGCTTTCGTGCGGCTTCCATCCCGACAGGGTGACGATCTCGAAGGTCGCCGTCACACGGCCCTCCGCGTCGGAGAAGCGCTCGATATATAGCTCGCACATGCGCGTCAGGATCGCCTTGTTCAGCCCCTTGCGCGGTCGCTCCATCAGCACATTGGTCTCGCCCATGCGGCGCAGATCGGCCAGCAGCCGCAGCGGATGTTCATAGGAGACGCTGACCCGGTCGCAATCGACCACAGGCATGGCGAAGCCGATGCGCTTCATCAGGTCGATCAGGTCCGGGCTTTCGGCGAACGGGGCGATGCGCGGCCCATAGCCGCCGCGAATCTCGATCTCGGCCTCCATCAGGCAGGCGCGCAACTCCTTCAGCGTCTCGCCGCCGAACAAGGCGCCGATGAACAGGCCGTCGGGCGTGAGCGCGCGCAGGATCTGCACCAGCGCGCCCGGCAGGTCGTTGACCGTATGCAGGCTCAGGCCCGACACGATCAGGTTCAGGCTGTCGTCGCCGAAGGGAAGGGCTTCGTCATCGAGCGCCACACCGCCGTCCGGCAGCATGTCGGTCGCCAGATCGGCTTCGATCAGGAAGCCGACCTTGTCGGCCACGGGCGAGTCGCGCAACATGCGTCCGAATACGCCGCCGCGCGCCCCCAGATCGAGCGCCAGCGGAAACGAACGGTTGATCGCCGCCAGCGTATCGAGCATATCTTCGCTGACGCGCTCTTTCAGAAAGGCGGCCTGCGCAAAAGAGGCGGCGGCGCGCTTGAGGCGGCGGGCCAGAAGGGCGCGGTCGAAAAGCTGGGGGGCGGACATGCGGGGGACTCTTTGGCGAAACTCAGCTCCCATTTAGGTCATGTGCGCGCCGAGGTTAAGGCCTATCTCGGCGAAAGACTGTCCTTTGCGCCTTTGCGGGCCTTTGGCGCGCGTCTGATCGACGCCATTTATCCGCCTGCTGGCAGCGATGCGCTGGGGCTGGAGGCTGAACGCTGGGCGCGGTTGCATTTTCTGGACAATGAAGGCTGCGCGATGTGCGCGCGCCCGTTCGCGAACGGTTTATGGCTGGGCGTCGGCGGTTTGTGCGACGCCTGTACGCAAACGCCGTTTCCGTTCGCCCGCACGCGCGCGGCCTGTCTCTATGACGAGGCTTCGCGCGACCTGATTCTGGCCTTCAAACATGGCGACCGGCTGGACCTGGCGCCCATGCTGTCGCGCTGGCTGGAGCGGGCCGGGCGCGACCTGCTGATGGAGGCTGATCTGATCGTGCCTGTGCCGCTGCACCCATCGCGCCTGCGTCATCGCCGCTATAACCAGGCCGCCGAACTGGCCAGGCCCGTGGCGCGGCGGCTGAACCGTATTTATGCGCCGGACCTGCTGCGCCGGATCAAGGCGACCAGTCAGGCGGGCAAGGGGGCCGAGGCGCGCTGGCGGGCGGTGCGCGACGCCTTCGCCGCGCCGGAGCGGGCGAAGGCGTTGGTCGCCGGTAAGCGCATTGTTCTGGTCGATGACGTTTTCACTACGGGCGCGACCCTGAAGGCCTGCGCGCAGACCTTGCTCAAGGCCGGCGCCGCCAGTGTCGAGGTCTGCGTGCTGGCCCGCGCGGCGACCTCTCTTTAAACCTGGCGGCAAATCGTTATATAGGTGAGGAAACTCATTTCTTTTTTGCGTGTGCGTTATGGCCAAGATCGACATCTACACCAAACCCTACTGCCCCTATTGCGAGCGCGCCAAGGCGTTGCTGGAAAAGAAGGGCGCCGCCTTTCATGAAATCGTCGCCTCGAACGATCCGGCCCTGCGGGCCGAAATGAACGACCGTTCCGGGCGCTTCACCTATCCGCAGATTTTCATCGACGACCTGCATGTCGGCGGTTGCGACGACCTGGTCGCGCTCGATCAGCGCGGCGGTCTTGATCCGCTGCTGAGCGCTTAAAGTCCGCATGGCGGGGGTGCTGGATCTCGCCCTTGTGCAGTTGCGCACGCCCGCCGAACAGGGCGCAGCGTTGGCGCATGCGCGTCCGTTGATCACCGAGGCCGCCCGCAACGGCGCCCAGTTCGTGCTGTTGCCTGAATGCGCCAATTTCGTTGAGGCGCGCAAAGATTATAAGGCGCGCGTGCTGACGACCGAGGGCGAAGACGCCTTTATCCTCGGCGTGCGCGAGTTGGCGCGGACATTGCGCGTCGCCATCCTGATAGGTTCGGCGATCGTGCGCGCCGAAAGCGACCCGGAGCATCCCGATGCGCCGCGCGCCGCCAATCGCAGCCTGCTGATCAACGCGCATGGCGATATTACGGCGCGATACGACAAGATACACCTGTTCGACGCCGATACGCCCGATGGCAAGACCTATCGCGAAAGCGCCAGCATGCGCCCCGGCGCTCAGGCCGTCGTGGCCGAAACGCCGTGGGGCGGGCTGGGCCTGAGCGTCTGCTACGATGTCCGTTTCGCGCATCTCTACCGCGCCCTGGCGCGCAAGGGCGCCGACATGATCGCCGTCCCCGCCGCCTTTACCGTGCCGACCGGCAAGGCGCATTGGGAGGTCATGCTGCGCGCCCGCGCCATTGAGACCGGCTGTTTCGTGCTGGCGCCTGCGCAGGGCGGCCCGCATGAGGACGGGCGCAGCACCTATGGCCACAGCCTGGCGGTCAATCCGTGGGGCGAGGTGATTGCGCGGCTTGACCACGACCGCCCCGCCGTGCTGGAAGTCCGGCTCGACTTCGCCGAGGTCGCCGCCGCGCGTCAGGCCCTGCCGCAACTGCGCCACGACCGCGACTTTGCCGTTTAGTTCCTGCGTTCCCATATAGAGTCCATGATCCGTTACGCTTTAAAATGCGATATTGACCACGAGTTCGAGGCCTGGTTCGAATCCTCGGACGGCTATGACGCGCAGGTCGCGCAAGGACTGGTCGAATGTCCGCTGTGCGGCTCTCAGAACGTGGCCAAGGCGATCATGGCGCCGATGGTGCGCACCTCACGCCAGAAGGACGAGGGCGAGGCCAGCGCCAAACGGGCGATGGCCGAGGCGCTGCATCGCCTGCGCCAGCACGTCGAAAGCACGCATGACTATGTCGGCGGCGATTTCGCCCATGAGGCGCGCGACATCCATAATGGTCTGGCGCCAGATCGTCCGATCTATGGCGAGGCGACGCCCGACGAGGTGAAGTCGTTGGTCGAGGATGGCGTGCCGGTCGCGCCGCTGCCGGTCTTCAGTCCGGGCGGCGCCAGGCCGCAACCGCCCGCCGCCACCGACTTGTCCGCGCCGGACCTGAAGAAGCTGAACTAAATACGTAAAAAACCCTCCGGTGGAGCCGGAGGGTTTTTCATAGCTTGCTCATTTCATAGCTTGCTCAGGCGGTTCAGGCCTCTTCGGCGCTGACCTCTTCGGTCTTCTTGCGGCGACCGCGCTTCGGTTTGGCGGGCGCTTCCTCGGCGGCTTCGTCAGCCGTCGCGGCGACGGCGGGCGTCGGCGCGCGCAGGAAGGCGGGCAGATGGCTGACGTCCGGCTCCTGAGCAGGCGCTTCGCTGACCAGGTTCTGTGGCGCCGGTTTGGGCGCGCCCAGCGGTTCGGTCGAGGCGATGGCGGACGGCGAGGCATAGGCGGGCAGCGGCGCGTCGTCTTCGCCGTTCAGGTTCTTTTCCTGATCCTGCAAACGCTGGGCGCGGCGGCGCTCGTAGCGCTCGCGGCGGGTTTCGCGGCGATTGCCGTTTTCATCTTCCCGCGCATCCGGGCGCTGGTCGGAGCGCTGGCCGTCGCGTTGCGGATCGCGCTGGAAATTGCGCTCGCGGTTGTCGTTACGGTCACGATTGCGGTCGCGATTGCGATCGTTGCGCTCGCGGTTGTCGCGCGCCTCGGTCTCGCCCTGCGCCTCGGTCTGTTCGACGGTTTCGGTCTCAGGCGCGGCTTCGTTGTCGATCTCATCGTCGAAATCGTCATAGCCGTTGGAGAAGGGATCGCGCTGCACGAATTCCGACACCGGGCGCTGAGGTTGCATCTGCCGGATCAGGCGGAAATAATGCTCGGCGTGTTGCAGATGGTTTTCGGCCAGCACCCGGTCGCCGGACGAATTGGCGTCGCGCGCGAGTTGCTGGTACTTTTCATAAATGGTCTGGGCGTTGCCGCGCACCTTGACGCCATCGGGTCCGTTCGACTCATAGGCGCGGTTCGGATTGTTGCTGTTGCCGGACGGCTTGCGGTTACGGCTGCGTTGCCGTTTCATGCCCCGAAAGTCTTTCATATAACTTACGTCTCTCTGCGCGCCGCCATGTGGTTGGTCGGGGCGCCGTAGCTGTTAGGGGTGTGCAAGGATCCGCCGGACCTTCCCGCCTTTGCGGGGCCTTCAATCGGCGATCGGCCTTGCCTGATGTCTTTAGCCTGTTTAGGCGAGTTGAGCCTGTTCGGGCGAGTTGGAAAAGCGTTGGGGTCGCTGTCGGCCCGTTATCTCTCACGCTCTCTGACAACCCTTGCCGCAAGGAAAGCGCGCGTAACCGAAAGGTCCGAAGTTTTACCGCTTGCGATGAGGGTGAAGACACTCTTTGATTAGCGCCTCTTTTCGCATCTGCCAAGAGGCTTTTTTGCGTCAGGGTTTGCGTCCCACGACCACACGCGGCAGGTTGGACAGGTCGAGATAGGTGGCCACGTCCTCAAAACCGGCTGATTTCATGAGCTTTTCCACATCCTCAGACTGATCGAAGCCGATCTCCAGCCAGGTGCGTCCGCCCGGTTTCAGCAGGCGGAAAATTTCCGGCGCCAGCGCCTCAAAGGCCTCAAGACCGCTTGCGCCGCCGTCCAGAGCCAGCATCGGGTCGTGATTCTTGACCTCCGGGTCCAGCGTGGGAATCACGTCGGAGCGAATATAGGGCGGATTCGACACGACAACATCAAAGGTAGCATCATGCAGGCCGTCGCCCCAGGAGGTGCGCAGGAAGGCCGCGCGCGAGGCGATGCCGAGATGGGCGGCATTGTCGCGGGCCACGGCCAGCGCCTCCTCGCTGATATCCGTGCCGAGCCCCTTGGCGGCCGGGCGTTCGCTCAGGATCGACAGCAGGATCGCACCGGAGCCGGTGCCGAGATCGGCGATCGAGAAGCTTTCACCTTCCGGATAGGCCTTCAACACCATATCGACCAGACATTCGGTTTCGGGGCGCGGGATCAGCACATGCTCGCTGAGGTTCAGCAGCAGTTTCCAGAACCCCTTGCGGCCCAGAATGCGCGCCACGGGCATCCGCTTTTCGCGCTTGTCGAGATAGGTATTGAGCAGGGCTTCCTGGTCTTCGGTCAACTCGCGATAGGGATCGGTCAGGATGTCGGTGCGCGTCGCGCCGGTCGCCGCCTCCAGCAAAAGGCGGGCGTCGATGGCGGGCGAGTCGATGAAGGCGGCCTTCAGGCGCTTCTGCGCGCCGGTCCAGGCTTGTACAAGTGTGGTCATGGAATCTCAAAAGGCGGCGCTGGCGGGATATCTGGCCACCACCATATAGTTGACGGAAGTATCACCCGACAGGCTCCAGTGGCCGGTGAGCGGGTTATAGCTGACGCCGACCGGAGGTTCGGCCTGCAACGGCGTGTCGGCGAGGAAGGTCGCGATCTCCTCTGGCCTGAGAAACTTCTTCCAGTCGTGCGTACCGGCCGGCAGCCAGCGCAGTATATATTCTGCGCCGATAATGGCCAGGGCGTGGGCTTTCAGGGTCCGGTTCAGTGTGGCGCAGAACAGGACGCCGCCTGGCTTGACGAGAGACGCGCAGGTCTTGAGAAAGGCGTCCGGGTCGGCGACATGCTCGATGACCTCCATGGTCAGCACGACGTCGTAGAGAACTTCACCGCTTTGCGCCAGCTGTTCGACGGTCGCATTGAGATAGCGGATGTCGAGCCCGCTTTCGGCGGCGTGCGCCCTGGCGGTGCCGATATTCTTCGCCGAGGCGTCAAGGCCGGTGACATGAAAGCCCATGCGCGCCATCGGCTCGGACAGAAGGCCGCCGCCGCAGCCGACATCGAGCAGGCGCAAGGCCTGAAACGGTGCGCGCGCCCTCGCATCCAGACCGAAATGCTCGACGCAGGTTTCACGGATGAACTTCACCCGTGTCGGGTTGAATTTGTGCAGCGGCGCGAACTCGCCCTTCACGTCCCACCATTTGGCGGCCAGCGCCGAAAAGCGCGCCACCTCGTCCTCGTCGATCGAAAAGCCCGACGCCTGCCCGGACGGGCTGGTGTCATCTGAAACAAAATCCGTTGAATTTAAAGCCATTGCGCTCTGCCTGACCTGGTCAGTTCTGAGGATAAAACGGTTGCGACGATGCGCGTCCCCCGCTAGATAGGCCGCGCAATGGACAAGGGCAAGCCATAAGCCTGCCGGAAAGAAAGTTGAAGACATGACGCGTTTGGTGATGAAGTTCGGCGGCACCTCGATGGCCGACCTCGAACGCATCCGCAGAGCGGCCCGCCTGGTGGCGGCTGAAGCCGACGCCGGCTATCACGTAGCGGTCGTCGTTTCGGCCATGGCGGGCAAGACGAACGAACTGGTCGCCTGGACCGACGGCGCGGGCAAGGCGACCGGCAAAGGCATGGAAGGCGATGACGAATACGATGTCATCGTCTCGTCCGGTGAACAGGTGACGGCGGGACTTCTGGCCATGACCCTGCGCAATATGGGCTATGACGCGATCTCGATGATGGGCTGGCAGGTGCCGATCCTCACCTCGGACGTGCATGGCAAGGCGCGCATCATGGACATTCCGCCCGCCAAGCTGGAAACAGCGCTTGACGCCGGTCAGATCGTCGTTGTGCCGGGCTTTCAGGGCGTGACGGAATCGGGCCGTATCACCACATTGGGGCGCGGCGGCTCGGACACTTCGGCGGTGGCGGTGGCCGCGGCGGTCAGGGCTGTGCGCTGCGACATCTACACCGATGTCGATGGCGTCTATACGACTGATCCGCGCATCGAGGCCAAGGCCAGGCGCCTCAAGAAGATCTCATTTGAAGAAATGCTGGAAATGGCGTCTCTGGGCGCCAAGGTGTTGCAGACCCGCTCGGTCGAGCTGGCCATGGCCCAGCGCGTGCCGGTGCGCGTTCTGTCCAGCTTTGTAGAACCCGGTGAAAACACGGACCAAGGCACCATCGTGTGCGACGAGGAAGAAATCGTGGAAAAGCATATCGTTTCCGGCGTGGCGTTCAGCCGTGATGAAGCCAAGGTCACCCTTCTGGGCCTGCCCAACAAGATCGGCGTTTCGGCCAATGTCTTCGGACGTCTGGCCGCCGCCAATATCAATGTCGATATGATCGTGCAGTCGGAAAAGCGCTCTGGTGATTACGCCAACCAGATCTTCACGGTCGGCCGCAGAGACGCGGCCCAGGCCATGCAGATCATGCAGGACGCCAAGGTCGAGATCGGCTTCGACGATATCCGCGTCGATGACACGGTCTCCAAGGTCTCGATCGTCGGCGTTGGTATGCGCTCGCACACCGGCGTGGCCGAGACCATGTTCCGCGCCCTGTCGGAAAAGGGTATCAACATCCAGGTCATCTCGACCTCGGAAATCAAGATCTCCGTGCTGATCGACGAGGCCTATACCGAACTGGCCGTGCGCGCCCTGCACGCCGCCTACGGGCTTGACAAGATCGGGGTGTGACACGTCGCCGCAGAGGTTAACGAAAGCGCCCGAAATGGGTTGAAGCTCTGCAAATCCTTGCAAAAAAAGTCTTAAGCCCGAAGGTTAATCTTCGGGCTTTCTTTTTATAATTCAATAACATTTTAAATTAACGCTACGGAAGCACGACTGAAAACACGGCTTTAAGACATTTTAACGCGCCTAAGAGATATTTCGTGATCACACAACCATAACGCTGTTCGGGTCACGTCACATGTTCAACAATCTTCCCATGCAGGCCAAGGTGCTGTCGCTGCTGGGCGCCATTGCCCTGGTCGGCGTCATCGCCGCGGCAATTATGGCATTTCAAATAGCCTCAGTCGAAACCGTTTACGGCGCCATTATGACTGGGCCGGAACGCGCACTTCTTGCCCAGGCCAGGGCCAACCGCGATATTGAACGCACCAGGGGGCTTCTCTACGAATACGGCGTCGTGACGTCGCAGGCGGACAATGATCGCGTGGCGGGTGAGATAAACCAGGCAAAAGCCGAGTTCAATGGCTATATGGACCAAGCCGAAGCGGGACTTCCAGCTGATAAAGACAAGTTGGAGCAGCTTCGTTCAGACTACATGCAGGCGTTTGAGGGTTCCTGTCATAGCGCAATGAAGTACATGGGCTCCAATGATAACGCCAATGGCCTCAAGGAAATGCAGACAAGATGCAGTCCGGCGCTTACAAGCGCAGAGGAACAATTGCGAGGCTACGCCGATCAATCAAATAGGGCCGCGGAAGCCAGAAGCAATCAGCTCAATCGTAACGCTGGCAGCACGATTGTCACGCTTTGCAGTCTGGGTGCTCTGGCGATGGCGGTTATTGGGCTCATCGCCTATCTACTCACACGCAAGGGCATTGTTGGGCCCTTGCGCGCCCTGAATACGACCATGACCGAGATGGACAAGGGTAAACTCGACCTCACCGTGCCGGGCCAGGGGCGCAAGGACGAGTTGGGCGAAATGGCCCATACGCTTGACGCCTTCCGTAAGGGGCTTCTGGAAGCTGGACGTCTGCGCGACGCCGCCGAAGCCTCCAAGGCCGCCGACCTCGCCCGCCTGCAGCGCGAGCGGGAAGTGGTCGAGGCCTTTCAGGGCAAGATGGTCAGTCTGGCCGACTCGTTCGTGCGCTCGTCGGGCGAGGTGTCCGAAGCCGCTCAGAGCCTGTCGGCCACGGCGGAGGAGACCAGCCGTCAGGCCCAGACCGTCTCCAGCGCTGCCGAAGAGGCCGCCACCAATGTCCAAACTGTCGCCGCCGCCACCGAGGAAATGACCGTCTCCATCCGTGAGATCGGCGCTCAGGTGCATACCTCCAACAACGTCACCATCGAGGCTGCGCGTGAGGCGGAGACGACGCAAACCGATATGCGCGCTCTGGCCGATGCGGCGCAGGCAATTGGCGACGTGGTCAACCTGATCAATGACATCGCCTCGCAGACCAATCTGCTGGCCCTGAACGCCACCATCGAGTCGGCGCGCGCGGGTGAAGCGGGCAAGGGCTTCGCCGTCGTCGCCGCCGAGGTCAAGGCGCTGGCGCAGCAGACCGGCAAGGCGACCGAAGACATCAGCCGCCGGGTCATGGAGATTCAAAGCGCCACCCAGCGCAGCGTCTCGGCGATTGACCGCATCGTCTCCACGATCGAACAGGTGCGCGGCATTTCAACCGCCATCGCCGCCGCCGTTGAACAACAGGGCGCGGCTACTGACGAAATTGCTGGCAACACCGCGCGCGCCGCCGATGGCACGACCCAGGTGACGGAGAACATCTTCGGCGTCGGTCGCGCCGCCGAGCAGACGGGAGCCGCCTCGACTCAGCTCATGGGCTTGTCCGGCCACCTGTCAGCCCAAGCCGAAGATCTGAAATCGGAAGTAGAGGGCTTCGTAACGGCCCTGCGCGCGGCTTAGTTAGTGTGAGTTATCTTCGATGTGTTTCACGCTCAAGACCAGGCGGCGACGCAGGATGAAAAGACTATAGAAACGCTCGCCGCATGACGGCGCGCTCAGTGCAAGCTTACCCGAACAGATCAGAAGGAGCTGTTCATGACCCTTCCCACATTGTCATTCTCGCCATTGGATATCGGGCTCGCCCTTTTCGAGCTGACCGCATACGCCATCACCGCGATCCTCGTTGTCCGCCGCCTGGCGCGAAACCGCAACCGATTAGTTGAGGCGGCCAGCACCGACCCTCTGACCGGCCTTCTGAACCGCCGCGCCTTCATGCGCGCGCTCAAGGCCTATGACGGCGAGGAGAATATGAGCGTCATTCTATTCGATCTCGATCGTTTTAAAACCATCAACGCCACCTTCGGCATTGAGGCGGGCGACCAGTTGCTGGTCGAGATCGCGCGACGGCTCGATAAGGTCTGTGGCGATCATTGCCGACTGTACCGTCTGGGCGGCGACCTGTTCGCGCTCAAACCGCGCGGCGACGCGATCCAGACACGGACCGAGGCCGCGGTCGCGCGCATCCGCGCTGCGCTGGAGGCGCCCTTTGAGATTGGTCCCAGCCATCTGACGCAGACCGCCAGCCTGGGCGTCGCGACGGCTCAGGGGCGCGTCCGGTCCGGCGCCGCCCTTTTCGACCATGCCCACGCCGCCCTTGCCTGCGCCAAATCGCAACATCGCGGCGGCACAGCCTATTATTCCGAGACGTTAGCGCGCGACATCGAACGCAGCCACGAGATCGAACGCGAAATCGGCGAAGGTCTGACGCGCGGCGAATTCGCCGTATGGTATCAACCGATTGTCGATCGAGACGGCCGGACCACGGGCGTCGAAGCGCTGGCGCGCTGGCCGGGACGGCCCGGCGGCGAATTATCGCCGGCGCAATTCATCCCGCACGCCGAACGCTCCGGCCAGATCCACGCGCTGGGCCTCTATGTGCTGCGGCGCGCCTGTATGGATTTTCGCCACCGGGACGATTTGCGGGTCAGCGTCAACCTGTCCCCGGCGCAGTTTCACGATAAGCGACTGGTTACGGATGTGGCGTCGGCGCTACTGGAAACCGGCTTTCCGGCGGAGCGGCTGGAGCTGGAGATCACCGAAGGTCAGATTATCGACCTGCCGGAACAGGCGGATGCGGTCATGCGCGATCTGCGTTTGCTCGGTGTTTCAATAGCGCTTGACGACTACGGTTCGGGCTACGCCAGCATCGGCTATCTGCGCCGTTACCGCTTCGACAAGCTGAAGATCGACAAGTCGCTGATCGACGGCGTCGGTCTTGATGCGCGTGCCGGTCAGTTGCTGGCGGCGACGACGGCGATGGCGCAGGCGCTCGACATTCCGGTAACGGCGGAAGGCGTGGAGACCGGCGAGCAGGCGAAACTTCTGAGTCTGGCCGGCGTCGACAGCTTGCAGGGCTATTTCTTCGGTCGACCGCAGCCGGCGCAGGTCTTCGCCGCCTTGGCTGCGGATGGCGTGGTCCCTCTTACCTCGTTCAAGGCCGCGTCGGCAGGTATGAGATAAGGTAAAAGCTACAACCGCGCGTTAAATTCGCCTTAACCGCGAATCGTTAGCTTCATGGCAACACCGGGTTGTCCGCGAAGACGAGGCCTGATTCTTCGCGGACAATCCGGATAAAAAGTATTTGCGGAGTTGGCCTCGATGACGTCCTTATCTTTCAAGAACCTGCCCATGCTGGGCAAGGTGTTCACGCTTCTGCTGCTGATGGCGGCGGTGACCTTATGCGCCGTGGCCTTCACCACCTCGCGCATGAAGTCCATCGACCACGATTACAGTGCGGTCATCGCCGGTCCCGGCGTGGCGGTCGTCAATATGGAGCGCGCCGCCCGTCAGATCGTCAAATCGGAGACGGCCTTCTATAAGCTGGTCTCCTCCAGCGACCATGCCGATCTCAGCGCCGCCAGCGACGACCTCAAAACCGCCGAAACGCAATTCGCCACGGAAACACAATCGGCCCTGAAGGCGCTGCCGAAGGAGACGGGGCGTATTCAGGGCATCGAAGCCAGCTATAATGCCGTCGTCGATCAGACCTGCGCCAAGACGCAGGAACTGGCTCTGGCCGATGACGACGCTGAAGCGCTGAAACAGATGACCGCCTCTTGCGAACCGGCCTTTGCGCAGGTCGAACAGACCATGAGCCAGGTGGTGGACGACACGCTTGCGGATAACGCCGCCGCCTCCGCCGCTGCAACGAAATACACCCGGCATACCGAACACATCAGTTGGGCTGGCGTCGGCGTGGGACTGGCGACGGTGTTGATTATCGCCTTCTTCATGACGCGCCTGACCATTGTGCGTCCGCTACAGGCCCTGACCGGGACCATGGGCAGCCTGTCGTCCGGCCAGCTCAAGGTCGAGGTTCCGGGGCGCGAACGCGGCGACGAACTGGGCGCCATGGCGCGCTCGACCGATATTTTCCGTCAAGGTCTGGAGGAGGCGGAGGCCCTACGACTTGAAGCCGCCGATCAGGAGCGCCGGACCGCTGAGCGTCTGCTGGCCGAACGCCACGCCATCGCCGATTCCTTCCAGTCGAAAATGGGCGCGCTGGCCTCTGATTTCGCGCGATCCTCCACTGAAGTGTCGGAAGCGGCGCAAAGCCTGGCCGCCACCGCCGAGGAGACCAGCCGTCAGGCGCAGGTCGTCTCCGGCGCAGCGGAAGAAGCCGCCGTCAATGTCCAGACCATCGCCGCCGCCACCGAGGAGATGACCGTCTCGGTGCGCGAGATCAATGACCGCGTCGTGCATGCGGCGCAGACCACGGTGACCGCCGCCGAGGCCGCCGCCCAGACCGAGGGCGAGATTCAGGCGCTGACCGAGGCGGCGACCGGCATTAACGAAGTCGTCAATCTGATCCAGACCATCGCCGCCCAGACCAATCTTCTGGCGCTCAACGCCACCATCGAGGCGGCGCGTGCGGGCGAGGCGGGCAAGGGCTTCGCGGTCGTCGCCTCCGAGGTCAAGCAACTGGCGCAGCAGACCGCCAAGGCGACCGAAGACATCGGCCGCAAGGTGGGGTTGATCCAGAACGCCACCGAGCGCACGGTCGAGTCGATCAACCGCATTGTCGAGACCATTGACAGCGTGCGCGACATTTCCACCGCCATCGCCTCGGCGGTCGAACAGCAGGGCGCGGCGACGCACGAGATCGCGGGCAACACCTCGCGCGCAGCGGGCAGCGCCACGGCGGTGACCGAAAACATCTTCGGCGTCGGGCGCGCGGCGGAAATGACCGGCGCGGCTTCGACGCAGCTTATGGGCCTGTCAGGCAGCCTGTCGGCGCAGGCGAACAAGCTGGAGAACGAGGTCGAGGACTTTGTGACGCAGTTGCGGACGGCTTAAGACGGAACTGTCTCCAGCAACCACTCGCGGAACAGACGCATTGCCGGAGTTTCAGGACGCGATTGCAGCGAGGTCAGCCAGTAGCTGCCGCGTGAGACATAGATTTGAAACGGCTGCACGATTTCGCCGGAAGCCAGCAGGCGCTCGAACATCATGGGCGGCGCCAGGGCGATACCGGCGCCTTGCAAGGCCGCCTCGATCATGACCAGCGAAGAATCGCACATCATGGCGCGCGCCATAGCCTGCGGCGGCAGGGCGTCCGTCGGCAGGCCCGCCGCCTCCAGCCAGCCGGTCCATTCGTCGCCACGATAGGAGCGCAGCAGGGTATGGCTCAGCGCGTCCTGCGGCGTCTTCAGCCTCGCGGCGATCGGCGGCGTACACAGCACCGATAACGGCGCCTCGAACAGGCGCTCCGCCCGCGTCTCATGCCAGGCGCCGCCGCCAAAGCGGATAGCGTAGTCCAGCCCCTCTGCGGCCAGATCGACGCGGTTATTATTGGTCGAAAGACGCAGCTCGATATGCGGATGGCGCTCGCGAAGATTGGCAAGGCGCGGCGTCAGCCAGCCGACCGCAAACGTGCCGACGGCGCCGACGCTCAGCACTTCGCGGACATAGCCGCTGTCGAAGCGGTCGAGCAGATCGGCCATGCGGTCGAACGAATCGCGCAATACCGGCAACAGCGCCTCACCCTCTGCGGTCAGCATCAGACCGCGCGGCAGGCGCTTGAACAGGCTGACCCTGAGGCGTTCCTCCAGCAGCTTGACCTGATGGCTGACGGCAGCCTGGGTCACGCATAGCTCAATGGCGGCGCGCGTCAGGCTCTGGTGGCGGGCGGCGGCCTCGAAGGCGCGCAGGGCGTTGAGCGGCAGGGGCGCGCGCGGCATGATAATGTCCAAATTTTTCTAAGAGCTGAGGCAATATATCATCGTTTGTCATTAGCAAAAAGGCCTGTTACACAAGGATATAATCCCCCTCGCCGCAAAATCGGCGAGGGCTCCAGTCTTAACAAAAAGTTAATTCACCTTAAACGCCGCATAAAGCGGCGGGAGGGACGTCATGCGCAGATCGCATCTGCCCGTCATGCTTCTGGCGCTTGCGCCTCTGGTCGCTCATGCTCAGGACGCCGGTACGACCATCACGGTCGAAGGCAAGAAAAGGCCGGTCAAAAAGGCCATCGATTCCACGACCTATGATGTCTCGAACAGCCCAAAGGCCGCCAACGGCACGGCGCAGGACGTGCTGCAAGCCGTTCCCGGCGTGTCGGTGACGGCGGACGGCCAGATTTCGGTCAAGGGGCAGTCGCAGGTGACGGTGCTGATCGATGGCAAGCCCTCGGCGGTGATGTCGGGACCAGACCGCGCCGTGGCGCTGCAAACCATGAACGGGTCCGACATCGCCAGCGTCGAGGTGATCACCGATCCGTCCGCCGCGTATAACGCCAATGGCGGCGCCATCCTCAACATCGTGCTGAAAAAGAACCGTAATCCCGGCGCGCGCGGCAGTTTGCGCGCCGCGGCCTCCGATCAGGGACTGTGGAATGTCGCCGCCTCAGGCGATGCCACACGCGGCAAAATCAGCATCCACGCCAGCGCCGCCTTCCGTCGCGACGGCACGCTCAAATACCGCGGCTCAAGCCTGCAATGGCGCAATCTCCTGACCGGTGAGACCGGCGCGACGCGGCAAAGCTCGGAGGTCTTCATCCGGAGAATCGTCGAAAGCGCCAGCCTTGGCTTCGATGACGATCTCAGCGATAAGGACACGCTGAGCTTTGCGACGAACTACCATTTCCGCCGCTCGCGCCCGTGGTTCGACGAACTGAACCAGCGTTCTGACGGCGAGGCGTTCCACCGTATCTCCTACGGTCCTAACCAGCAGTCGGATGGCGCCGCCAGTCTGAGCTTCAGCCATCAGGGCGAAGCGGCGCTGAAACTGTTTGCGCAAAGCTCAGCCACCATCGCCCTGGTCGATAAATCCTATCACAATGACTGGCTGACGCCTGTGCAGCCGGCGGATTATCACCACGGCCTGAGCAAGTCGGCGAAACGCCTTAACGAGGTCAGCGCCGACTGGAGCCGACCGGTGGCGGGCGGACAATGGGGGATCGGCGCCGATGCGCAGAACGAGGTCAACGACCTGACGAATTATCAGGCGGCCATCGACCCGGCGACCGGCGCGGAGACGCCGGACGCCAATGTCAGCAATCGTTTCCGCGTCGCGACCGAACTGAACGCCGCCTATGTCACGCGCCGTTTTGATGCCGGACAATGGCAGGTTCTGCTGGGCGCGCGTTTTGAGGCCATGGCGTTGCGTCTGACCTCCACCGGCTACGCGCACGACACGGACTGGGCGGCGCTCAATCCCAGCCTGAATGCGCAGTACGCCCTCGCCAAGACGGACAAACTGACCCTCAGCTATCGCCGCAGTCTGCAACGGCCCGACCCGGAGGATCTCAACCCGTTCACCACCTATCTCGACGCGCAAAACCGGGCGCGCGGCAATCCCGATCTCAAGCCGCAAATCCTGACCGCCTACGAGGTGAACGAGGACCATGACGGCGATCATATCAGCCGGGGATTCGGCGTCTTCTACCGCGTCAGCCGCGATACGGTGGTCGAGACGCGCCGCATTGAAGACGGCGACATTCTGCTGACCACGAAACAGAATGGCGGTCGCGCCCGTTCATATGGCGCGACGGGGTCGCTCGACTGGACGCCGAATGACGTCTGGAGCCTGCGCAGCGATATCGGCGCCTATCATGTCAGCCTGACGACGCCTGATCTCGACGGGCCCGTGCGGCAAAACGCCGTGTCCGGCTATCTCAATCTCAATCTCAGCTATAGCAAGGGCCGCGACAGCGTGTCGCTCGATGGCCACGCTCAGTCGGGCGGGCTGTGGCCGCTGGGGCAATATGGCCCGACGCAAAGCGTGAACCTGAGCTGGACCCGGCGCTTAAGCCCGCGCTTCAGTCTCACCGTCAACGCCAATGACATTTTTGACGGCAACAAGTCGGTGACGCGCATGGATGCAGCCACCTTCCATACGCGCGGCTACAACCATTTCGTGGCGCGGCGCCTCTATATCGGCTTCATGCGCAGGCTGGGCTGATCTCGCGCCGCGTTTCAAATTGTTAAGCCGTTGTGATAATAACCCTATCGTGACTTGCGTAAGGCTGGCGCCAGCGACTAGACACCGGCCACAAAGCGACACAGATTAAGGACGCATGGCTTTTTTCATGCGAAAGGGGATGCAGTGGTCAGCAAGGACAGCGGCACAGAGCAGGTCACGAAAGCGCCGGGGCTGACGCCGCGCGGCCAGCGCGGCCTGCTGCGCCAGATCCGTGAGACCATGGAGGAAGGCCAGTCGGCCCAGTCGCGCCTCGATACGGTGCTGCGCATCATCGCCTCGTCGATGGTGGCTGAAGTCTGTTCGATCTATCTGCGCCGCACCTCGGAAGAACTGGAGCTGTTCGCCACCGAAGGCCTGAACGCCGACGCCGTGCATAAGACGCGCATGCGTCTCTCAGAGGGTCTGGTCGGCGAGGTGGCGCGGCTCGGCCAGCCGCTGAATCTGATGGACGCGCCTGCGCATCCCAGCTTCTCCTACCGGCCTGAAACCGGCGAAGACCCCTACAAGTCTTTCCTTGGCGTGCCGCTCCTGCGCGGCGGACGCACCATCGGCGTTCTGGTCGTGCAGAATATGGCGCAGCGCCGTTATGAGGATGAGGAGGTCGAAGACCTCCAGATCATCGCCATGGTGCTGGCTGAAATCGTCACGGCGGGCGAACTGGTCGGGCTTGAGGAACTTAAGGACATCGAGCTGGCGCCGTCGCGCTCGGAGCGGCTGAAGGGCTCGATCTTCGCGGACGGTCTGGCGCTCGGGACGGTGGTGCTGCATGAGGTGCCGGTGGCGCCCGATCATCTGCTCAGCGACGACGCCATCGCCGAAGAGGCGCGCCTGCTTTACGCCATCGACAAGCTGCGCGCCCAGATCGACGAGATGTTCGAGGGCCAGCACGGCCTGGCCGGGCCGACCTTCGACGTGCTGGAAACCTATCGCATGTTCGCCCACGACCGCGGCTGGGTGCGCAACCTGACCGAGGCGGTGCGCAACGGCCTGACCGCCGAGGCTGCCGTCGAGCGTGTGCGCAACGAGCAGCGCGCCCGGCTCAACAGCGCGCGCGACGCCTATATGCGTGAGCGGCTGCATGATCTTGAAGACCTGGCCAACCGCTTGCAGCGCGTACTGGCGGGCAAGAACACCGCCAAGCGCGAAATCCCTGAAGACGCCATATTAGTCGCGCGCGATCTCGGCCCCGCTGATCTGCTCGAATACGACCGCAGCAAGCTGAAAGGCATCCTGCTCGAAGAAGGCTCGTCCTCCAACCACGCGGCCATCGTGGCGCGCGCGCTGCAAATCCCCTGCGTCGGGCGTTTGCAGGCCTTGCGCGATCGGGTGTCGCAGAACGATGTGGTGATCGTCGATGGCGAAACCGGCGAGGCGTACCTGCGCCCGCGCCCGGACATTATCGACGCCGCCGTCGCGCGCATGGATGTGCGCGCTCAGCGCCGCGCCGAATTCGTCAAGATCAAGGATCAGCCCGCCATCACCAAAGATGGAAGGCGCATCACCCTGCTGATGAACGCCGGTCTCGAATTCGACATCGAGATCATGAACGAGACGGGCGCCGAAGGCATCGGCCTGTTCCGCACCGAATTTCAGTTCATGGTGTCGGACGATCTGCCGCGTCTCAACCGTCAGACTGAGCTTTACAAGCGCATCATGGACGGCGCGGGCGAGCGGCCCGTCACCTTCCGCACACTCGATCTCGGCGGCGACAAGATACTGCCCTATATGGAGATGGAGCGCGAGGAGAACCCGGCGCTTGGCTGGCGCGCCATCCGTATGGGGCTGGACCGTCCCGCCCTGCTGCGCATGCAGTTGCGCGCCCTGATCACGGCGGCGGCGGGCCGGGAGCTACGCATCATGCTGCCTATGGTCGCCTCTATCGACGAATTCCGTCAGGCGCGTGAAATGGTCGATATCGAAATGGCCTGGGCCAAGCGGCGCGGTCGCCCTTTGCCCGCCCTGTTGCGCGTCGGGGCGATGATCGAATGCCCGTCGCTTTTGTTCCACCTCGACGCCCTGTTGCCGCTGGTCGATTTCGCCAGCGTCGGCACCAACGACCTGACGCAGTATCTGTTCGCCGCTGACCGCACCAATCCCAAAATGTCGGATCGCTATGACCCGCTGTCGCCGCCCATGTTGCGCGCCCTGTCGGTGATCCAGAAGGCCGCCGAGGAGTCGGGGACGCCGGTGTCGGTGTGCGGTGAAATCGCAGGCCGCCCGCTCGAAGCCTTTGTGCTAATTGCTCTGGGCTTCAATCGCCTGTCTATGCCGCCCGCCGGTCTCGGCCAGGTCAAGCGTATGATCCTGTCGTGCGAGTGCGAAAATGCGCGTAAGGCCATCGAGAAACTGATGACCTCGTCCAACGGGAGCCTGCGCAACGAAATCCTGTCCCTGGCGCGCAAGCTGAATCTGGAGATGTAGTCAGCGCCGCGCTATTTCGCGATTTTTGCTGTCACCGAACCGCCGATCCATGCGTATATGTCCAGAAGCATCTGGAGACGGAACCTTGCGATACTGGCGGATTTTTCTGGCGGCCCTTTTCATCCTGACCGGCGCGCAGGTCGCCCATGCTGAAGGCGCGCAATCCGCCCATATCACCGCCCGCCTGATCGCCGCGTCGCAAACCGTTCCGCAGGGCGGCGAGGTCAGGATTGCGCTCGACTATACGGCGGCGAAGGGCTGGCACACCTACTGGATTAATCCGGGCGACACCGGGCTTGCGCCGGTGTTCCACTGGAATTTGCCCGATGGCGTGACGGTGGGCGATATCGACTGGCCGACGCCGGAAAAGCTGCCGGCCTTCGGCCTGATGAGCTATGGTTATGCGGGCGAAACGGTGTTGAGCCTGCCGCTGCGCAATACATCCAGATTGACGGCGGGCGAGACGCTGCCGATTAAGGCGCACGTCGATTTTCTGGTCTGCGCCGATGTCTGCGTGCCGGAAAGCGTCGATGTCGCGCTCGATCTCAAAGTCGGTCCCAAGACAGCGAGCGACGACGCGGCGAAAATCATGGCCGCGCAGAAGGCCTTGCCCAAACCGTTGAGTCAGCCGGGACGCATCGACCTGAAGGGCGATAGGGTCGAAATCGGTTTCGTAGACGCCTATGATCCGCATTTCGACGACCCGCGCGGCGCCTGGTTCTTTCCGCTGCAATCGGGCGTGATCAGCGCTCCGTCGGAGCAGGCGGCCGATGTCGGCGGCGGCGGTTTCGCCCTGCGCATGAAGGCGGGCGCCGCCGCCCTGCCCGAAGGGCCGTTGGCGGGCGTGCTCAAATTTGCCGATGGGACCGCCTACAGGGTCAATCTGGAGCGCGGGCCTTTGTTGCCCGGCATGCACGGCCTTGGCGCGCCCGCCGCTGTGCAGAAAACGTCGGCGTCCGGCGTCGTTCTGGCCATGTTGGCGGCGTTTGTCGGCGGTCTGATTCTGAATCTGATGCCGTGCGTCTTCCCGGTCCTGTCGATGAAACTGCTCGGTCTGGCGCGCGCGCATCACGACACGAAGGTTGCGCGCGCGGAGGCGCTGTTTTACGGCGTCGGCGCCGTTCTCAGCTTCGTGCTGCTGGCGGGCGTTCTCGAAGCGGCGCGCAGTCTCGGCGCCTCGCTCGGCTGGGGTTTTCAACTGCAAAGCCCGTACGTCGTCGCTATTCTGGCCGTGGTCATGCTGCTGGTGGCGCTCAACATGTCCGGCCTGTTCGAGATCGGTTCGTCTCTGCAAGGGCTTGGCGCCAGTCATCTCGACCAGAGCCGACCGCGTCTGTCCGCGTTTCTGACCGGCGTACTGGCGGTGGTGGTGGCGGCGCCCAGCACCGCGCCCGTCATTGCGACCGCCATAGGCGTGGCGCTGGCGCAGGGCGGGCTGACGGCGTTTCTCATCTTCGTCAGTCTCGGCCTCGGCTTCGCCCTGCCGTTCGTCGCCCTGACCTTTGTGATCGCCTATGCGCCCGGAGTCGCCAAAGCCTTGCCGAAACCGGGCAAATGGATGGACCGGCTGAAACAGGGCCTGTCTGTGCTGATGTACGCCGCCGCCCTGTGGCTGGTTTGGGTGTTCGCGCAACAGGTTGCATTCGGCGGCCTGGTCCTGCTGGTTCTGGCGCTGGTTCTGGTCAGCATCGGCGTATTGCGCGTCCCGCTGCCGCACTGGGTCAAGCCGGTGGTGCTGGCCGCAGGCGCCGCCCTGTGCCTGTTCGCCGCCAGCCTGCCGCGCGCGGCGAAGATTCAGTCCATGCCGTCAGGTCTGGCGCCGCACCGCGATTTCAGCCTCGATACGCTGGCGCAACTGCGCAGCGAGGGCAGGCCGGTGCTGGTCGATCTGACCGCCGCCTGGTGCGTGACCTGCAAGGTCAATGAGCGGTTGGTGCTGACCACGCCCAAGTTCGAAGCGGCGCTCAAGGCCACCGGCACGGCCTATATGGTCGGCGACTGGACCAATCAGGATGCCGAGATCACCCGCTATTTAAGCCTTTATGGACGCTCCGGCGTGCCGCTTTATGTCTATTACGGCGCGCACAACGCCGCGCCGCAGATCCTGCCGCAAATTCTGCATACCGACGATGTCGTCAGGCTGATGGAGGCGGGGGCGAAATAGTCAGGCGCTCAGGCGTCCTTACCGAACTCCGCCACGCAGTCGAGGCCGGAATCGACCGTGTCCGGCGTAACGATCACGTCGATATTGTCACGCAGCAGAAGGTCGGTATTGGTCAGAGCCTGGGCCAGATCGGCGTCGCTGGCCGCGCTTTTCAGATCGTTGACCTTGTTGGCGATGTCGCGCGATACGCCAAGCAGGATGCATTTCAGATCGCGATCCGTGCCGCGCTTTTTCAGATCGACATGGCCTTTGAGATCGCCCGCCGACAGATTTTGCAGCCTTTGCAGATAGGTCTGAAAGCGCGGCGTAGCGCGCAGGGCCAAGGTGGGCGCCTTGTTGAAATCCTGTGTTTCGGCGCGCAGGGCGTTGGCGTCCTGAACCAGTCCCGCATAAAAGGGTTCATGCGAGATCGGATCTGTGGCGGTCCTGCCTTCTGCGACGCGCACGACCGCTGCGGGGCAGGCGGCGCCGACCAGATCGGCGGGCGCAGCGCCGCGCAGCATCAAAGCCAGGGCGATTGAACAATCCATGACGGCGCTCCTTCAAAAACGATGAAGCGCAGTTTGCCGGAATTCAGGCGCCAATGGGTTAACGCTGTGAAGCCGATATCACTGATAAGCGACGTGCTGCGATAAGCTGGGATGGCATTGAATGCCGACTTCACAACCCGTTTCAAAGGTTGAGTACGCCCAGCCGATCACGGCGGCCCCGATTGTGACTAGCGCAATGGCGACAAGAAAGTGCGAAAAGGTTTCTCGCGCATGAGAATGCTTACGCATGGCATATCCTCCTTAATGCAGAATTCATGATAACGCCGTTCTTCCGTATTGACCACCCCTCGGAACAAAAAATTGACGCATTCGTCAGAATTTTGCACTCAATGGACCTTGAGCGAGGCCTTGTAAGCGGGCGCGCCTTGGTTTAATCGCCGCATATGAGCGACAGCACCCCCAATTTCCGCCCCGAAGCCCGCAGCCCCAGGGGCTTCGCCGACAAGCGCGCAACCCAGATCGCTATCGAGCGTCGTCTGATCGAGACCGTGTCGAAAGTGTATGAGGACTTCGGCTTTGAGGCGCTGCAAACCCCGGCCTTTGAATACGCCGATGCGCTTGGCAAGTTCCTGCCAGATTCCGACCGTCCCAATGTCGGCGTCTTCGCCTTGCAGGACGATGACGAACAATGGATGGCGCTGCGCTACGACCTGACTGCGCCGCTGGCGCGCTTTGCGGCGCAGAACTGGGACGCCCTGCCCAAGCCGTTCCGCCGCTACGCCTATGGTTCGGTGTTTCGCAATGAAAAGCCGGGGCCGGGTCGCCTGCGCGAATTCATGCAGTGCGACGCCGATATCGTCGGTTCAGATCGTCCCGAAGCCGACGCCGAAATGATCGCCCTGGCGGTCGCGGGTTTCAAGGCGCTCGACGTTCCGACTCGTCTCCGCATCAATAACCGCAAACTGCTCAACGGTCTGCTCGGCAGTCTCGGCGTTGTCGAACCGGGCCAGCAGCTTGGCGTACTGCGCGCCATAGACAAGCTAGACCGGTTTGGCCTTGAAGGCGTGCGCCTGTTGCTGGGCGCGGGCCGTAAGGACGACAGCGGCGATTTCACTAAGGGCGCCATGCTGCCCGAAGCGGCGATCCAGCCGGTGCTGGATTTCGTCAGCGCGGGCGGCGCTGCCACGCGCGCCGATGTGCTGAACCGCCTCGCCGGCGTGCTGGCCAACTCGCCGGAAGGGCAGGCGGGCGTCGAGGATCTCGGGCGCATTAATACGGCGCTGGCCGCGATGGGCGTGGCTGAGGACGCCGCCATTTTCGATCCGGGCATTGTGCGCGGTCTGGAATATTATACGGGGCCGGTATTCGAGGCTGAACTGCTGTTGGAGACGCGCGACGATAAGGGCCATGCGGTCGCTTTCGGTTCGGTGGGCGGCGGCGGGCGTTATGATGATCTGGTCGCGCGCTTCACCGGCCAGAGCGTGCCGGCGACTGGCTTCTCTTTTGGCGTGTCGCGCCTGGCGGCGGCCCTGGCTTTGGCGGAAGGCGGCGGAGTCGAGAAGGTGCGCGGCCCGGTGGTCATCATCAACTTCTCCGAAGCCGATATGGGCGAATATTTCAAACTGGCCGCGGAGATTCGCGCCGCAGGGATTCCGGCGGAAGTCTATCTTGGCCGTTCCGGCATGAAGGCGCAGATGAAATACGCCGATCGGCGATTCTCGCCCGCCGCCGTCATGGTGGGCGGCGATGAGTTGGCGGCGGGGACGGTGACGATCAAGGATCTCGATCTCGGTCGCGAAATGGCGTTGCAAATAAGTGACAATAAGACCTGGCGCGAAGGGCGACCCGGCCAGGTCACCCTGCCGCGCAACGAAGCGATTAAACATCTGAAATCCATAGTGGAAAGTGTTTGACAGCGCTGTCAATTCCGCTGTGATTTATCACCTGTTTAGTTGGGCCTGTAACCAGCCTGCCGTAGGGGCAAAATAATTTTGACACATTGATCGAAAACAAGTTGACACCTGTGGCGAAAACCTGTTTTCTCCGGCCTCAAGAGAGCGGAACTTCCCCGGAGAGAGGAAGTCAGCTCCTGGCGTTTCGGGGAGGAAACGCTCGCTTAAAATGCAAATAGATAGACCCGCCGGACGATATCCCCTCCGGCGGGTTTTCTTATGGATTTTTCGCCACAAGAGCGTTGCAAATCTGACACCGTTGTCAAATCGCATCGGGGACGCAATGGTTGCCATTGCGACAAGATTACCAAAAATTCATGATGCAAAACCGTTAAGCTGTATCAATCTCGACGCCAATTCGCCGTCCGGCTTGCGGACGACTCCATCCTGCACCGCTCAATCTCATGGGGGCTCCATGCGCTTTCGTACTCATCTGCTCACCACCGTTCTGCTGGCCGGGCTTCCTTTGGTCGCCAATGCCGAAGTCGTCTCGCACGATGTGCCGCAGCCCTATGCCGCTCACAGCCTGATGGCGGATGTGACGGACGGCGCGACCGACGCCGACCGGATGGCGGATCTGGCAAGAACCTATGGAAGCTGGGGTTTCGACGTGTCGGGCATGGACACATCGGTCAAACCGGGCGATAATTTCTATGAATACGCCAATGGCGCAGCTCTGAAGAAGCTGGTCATACCCGGTGACCAGCCCGGCTACGGCAGCTTCAACAAACTGGCTGATCTGTCCGATCTGCGGCTCAAGACGCTGATCCAGACCCTGGCGGCGCGCAGCGACCTCAGCGGCGAAGATCTCAAGATCGCCGACCTCTACCGCAGCGCCATGAACCGCGACGCCGTCAATGCGCTGGACGCCAAACCGTTGCAACCGGCGCTCGACAGGATCGCCGCCATCGCCAGCAAGGACGATATGGCCGCCTATATGGGATCGACGGCTTCGACCTTCGGCTCGGCCCTGTTTGGCCTGTCCGTCTATGACGACGCCAAAAAGCCCGGCTTCTACGCCTTGCAGATCGGGCAGGGCGGGCTCGGCCTGCCGGACCGCGACTATTATCTTCAGCCCAATTACGCCGACAAGCTGAAAGCCTATCAGGCCTATATCGCCGATATGCTGAAAATGGCCGGTTACGCCGACCCAGACAAAAACGCCGCCGACATCGTGGCGCTGGAAACGGCCATCGCCAAGGTTCACTGGACGCGCATTGAAAGTCGCGACGACACCAAGACCTATAACCCGATGGCGTTGAGCGACCTCAACGCCTATGCGCCGGGCTTTAACTGGGACGGTTTTTTCAAGGCCGCCGGGGTGTCGCAGGCGCAGAAGGTGATTGTGGCGCAAAACACAGCCTTTGCGCCGGAGGCCAAGATCTTCGCCGATACGCCGCTGGCGACGCTGAAGGCCTGGGAAGCCTTCCACACCATCGACCAGGCGGCAGCCTATCTGTCTGACCGCTTCTATGACCGGCGTTGGGCGTTCCGCGGCACGGCGCTGTACGGCATCAAGGAGCAACGTCCGTTGTGGAAGCGCGCCGTCTATATCGTCGATGGCAATATGGGCGAGGCGCTGGGCAAACCCTATGTCGCGCAGTATTTCCCGCCGGAATCCAAGGTGAAGATGGAGGCTCTGGTCTCCGACCTGCTGGCGGCGATGAAGGCGCGCATTGAGAACCTGACCTGGATGTCGGACGCCACCAAGGCCAAGGCGCTCGACAAGATCGAGCACTTTGGCGTCAAGATCGGCTATCCCGACCACTGGCGCGACTACACGGCCTTGCAGATCGCGCCGGACGATCTTTACGGCAATATTGAACGCTCATCAGCGTTTGAGTGGGCTTATCAGGTGTCGCATATCGACCAGAAGATCGAGCCGTGGGTATGGGAGATGACGCCGCAGACGGTCAATGCCTACTA
The DNA here is from genome assembly GCF_051956075.1 of Asticcacaulis sp. Lineage (GTDB taxonomy): Bacteria > Pseudomonadota > Alphaproteobacteria > Caulobacterales > Caulobacteraceae > Asticcacaulis. Next base: position 210,250 of record NZ_JBQCGA010000060.1, read on the forward strand.
TTCGCCGACCAAGAACGAGATCGTCTTCCCCGCCGCCATCCTGCAACCGCCCTTCTTCGATCCTAAGGCCGACGATGCGGTCAATTACGGCAGCATCGGCGCGGTGATCGGCCACGAAATCACCCACGGTTTCGACGATCAGGGCCGCCATTATGACGCGACCGGCAATCTGGTTGATTGGTGGACTGCGGAGGACGCGGCCAAGTTCGACGCCCAAACCAAGGCGCTGGGCGCGCAATATGACGCCTATGAGCCTTTACCCGGCGTGCATATTCAAGGCGGGCTGACCATGGGCGAGAACATCGCCGACATGGGCGGTCTACTGGTGGCGATGGACGCCTATCACAAGCACATGAACGGCCAGACCGCGCCGGACATTGACGGCTTCACGCCGGAGCAGCGCCTGTTCCTCGGTTTCGCGCAGGTGTGGCAGTCGAAATATCAGCCGGACTTCATCAAGTTCATCGTCGCCTCGGACCCCCATTCGCCGGATGAATTCCGCGCCATCGGCGCCGTGCGCAACAATGACGCCTGGTACAAATCCTTCGACGTCGAACCGGGCCAGACCTACTATATCGCGCCCAAGGATCGCGTCCGCATCTGGTAGGCGGCGCAGGCGCGCCACCGCCCAAAATGTCCAACGCCGCCGCGCTTGCCCAGCGCGGCGGCGTTATTATCTGAGCGGGTTCAATAAAACCTGTGCGGTGAACTACGCCGCGATCAGGCGTTCAACTTCAGTGACGATCTCACGCAGGTGCACGGGCTTTTCCAGCACCTTGGCGTTGGGCGACGCCTTTTTGGCGTTGAGCGCGACCGCGGCGAAGCCGGTGATGAACATGATTTTCAGATCGGGCTGACGCTCGGCGGCGCGCTTGGCCACTTCGATGCCGTCGGCGCCGGGCATGACGATGTCGGTCAGCAGCAGGTCATACGGCCCGTTGTCCAGCGCCAGAATGGCGGTGTCGCCATCAGGGCAGCTCACCACCTCATAGCCCGCGCGCTGCAAGGCGCGCGACAGAAAGCTGCGCACGGAATCCTCATCTTCGGCGAGCAGACTCTTCTTCATCGGATCGGACATGAAAGGCCCCGGAAAGCTTATAGTTTATACCTGCGGCGAGGTTTGTCATCATGTTTGCCGCCGGAGTGTAAATTAGGGATGAAGACGTGGCAGGAATGTCCTACTAAAGTTCTAATGAACACGCTTTCTCCCCAGCCCTCTGCGGTAAAGCCCTGGCAGGCGGTCCACAGGCCCGACGACGCGGTCACCGTGATTGCGCCCGACGCGCCGTGTCCGCTGGTGTACAGTCTGCCGCATTCGGGGCGCATCTATCCAGACAGTTTCGTCGCCGCCTCCCGTCTGTCGCCGGAGGCTTTGCGCGGCAGCGAGGACGCCTGGGTGGACGCGCTGGTGGCGCCGGAAGCGCAGGGCGTCCATGCGGTGATCGCCCATTATGCGCGCGCCTTTTGCGACGTGAACCGGCATCCGCTGGAGCTGGACGCCCGGCTGATCCGGGGAGAGTTGCCCAAGTCGGCCCTGTCCTTGAGCGCGCGGGTCAAGGCTGGTTACGGCGTGATCGCGCGTCGCCTGAGCGCCGATCAGGACATTTACCACCAGCCGCTCGATATGGACGAGGTCAATCAGCGCCTCGACCTGATCCATCGCCCGTATCACGAGGCTCTATTGACCGCCTTGCTTCGGGCGCGCGAAGCGGCGCGTCAGCAGGGGCGCAACGCCATCCTGATCGACTGGCATTCCATGCCGGGCATGGCGCTGAGCTATCTGGGCGAGGCGCCGCGTCCCGACATCGTGCTGGGCGACCGGCACGGCGCCAGTTGCTCATCCGCCCTGGTGCGGCATGTGAAGCGCTTTTTTGAGGCGAAGGGTCTGCGTGTCGGCGTCAACAAACCGTTCGCGGGCGGTTATATCGTCGAGCATTACGGCCGACCGTCTGCGGGCATGGAGGCGTTGCAGATCGAGATTCACCGCGCCATCTATATGGACGAAGCGTCCCTTCGCCTGAATGCGGATGCGCCGCGGCTACAGGCTGTGTTCGTTGCGCTGACCGCAAGTCTCATGGACTTTAACGGCTAAAAATGCGCAAAAAAAAGCCGCGCACTCGGCGCGGCTAAAGTTTACAGGGAGGAAACGCCCAGGAAGGGCATCGACGCCATGGGCGTCGAACACCTGAAAATTACGCTGCGACGCAAAATAACTCAAGCGCAAAATGTCACAGATGCGATCACGTATCGTTACAATCACGTCAAGTATATAGCTTTGATCGTGAAAAGTACGATCAAGAACGCACGTTCTTAATTTTGCAGCGCATTATTTACGGGTTTCGCGTCGCCGGACTGGATCGGTCGCGTCGGCGTCGGATAGGGATGCGCCTCCAGGAGTTCGCGCAAACGGCGCAGGCCTTTTGCCGCGCGTGATCGCGACTGACGCCAGCCAAGCAGGGCGACCGCGCCGACGCTGGCCAAAATCAGGGCCAGCGGCCCAAACAGCCAGGCGCCCGCCGCCAGTGAGAAGTAGTAGCTGCGTACGCCCTGGGAAAAATTCGACATGGCCGGTTCGATAATGTCGCCCATCGCCGCGCCGAAATCGCGCGCCGTCTCAGGGTCCATATTATCGGGCAGCGAGCCGAAGGCGGCGGCGCAGTAATTCATCTGACGCAGCGACCAGATGAAGTTTAAAAGGCCGCGTGTCAGGCAGATCAGCACCAGGGCCAGCTTGAATTGCAGAATGTGCGGCGAAGACACGTCGATGCCGAGCGCCTGCGCGGACTGCATGGGAATCTGGCCGCCGAACAGCACGCCCGCCACCGCCGCAATCAGCAGGAGGTTGGCCGAGGAAAAATTGGTCGCCGAATTGACGGCGTGCGCCATCAGGTTGGAATCGTAAAGTTTAAAGCCACGGATGACCATTTCGTTCATCCAGGTCTGGCGCACGACGCTCAGGTCCTTGACGATCAGACCAGCCTTTTTCGACAAGATGCGCACGATGGACTCATAGCCCAGCCAGCATATAACGAAGATGGCGAAGGCCAGCAGATCCAGCGGACTGCGCAGGAGGTTGGTGAACAGGGCGCTGAGAGCGGTCATGGAGCCTCACGAAGGATGGCGGGAATCGTCGGACGATTCTAACCGTTCGCGCGGCTTTATGCGACAGGCGCGTCGGAAATCGTCATAAAGATTGACCGCCCGTGTCCATTCTCGCTTGTGCGAAGGGCGGCGAGCCCTTATGACAATGGCCAACTTGTCGTTAAAACTCGAAAAAGATCATGAATATCGATAAAATTTCCGTCGGTCCCAACGCTCCCTGGGATCTCCACGCCGTCATCGAGATTCCGCAGGGCGGTATGCCCGTGAAGTATGAGATGGACAAGGATTCCGGCGCCCTGTTTGTGGACCGCTTCCTGTACACCTCGATGTTCTATCCGGGCAATTACGGCTTTATCCCGCACACCCTGGCGGATGACGGCGATCCGTGCGACGTCATGGTGGTCGGGCCGACGCCGGTTTATCCGGGCGTCGTGATCCGCTGCCGTCCGATCGGCGCGCTGGTGATGGAAGACGAGGCGGGCCGTGACGAAAAGATTCTGGCCGTGCCCGTGGACAAACTGCACCCCTATTACACCAATGTCGCCAGCTATCGTCAGATGCCGCAGATCATGATCGAGCAGATCACGCACTTCTTTGCGCATTACAAGGATCTGGAAAAGGGCAAGACCACCAATGTCATCGGCTGGGTCGAACCGGAAGCCGCCGCGCAACTGATCCGTGAGGGCCAGGAGCGTCTGGCGCAGAAGATCGGCTGAAGCGCAGTTAAACTATCTTGACGCGACCCGTTTCAGGGTTATCAAAGGCTGGCGGAAACGCCAGCTTTTTTTATGAATGCGGCGGTGAGGCAAGGCCGCTTTTTATAGGTGCGTGGGAAATTTGCGCTATTATTAGAATGAAGCAGCCGAAGATAGCGTTATCATGAAATTTTTTACTTTATTCGTCGCCTTGACAGGAAGTTATACGAGCGTCTTTTTGCAAAGACCTGAAAAATAACCGGAATATGATAGAGTCGTCTTGCCGGGGGCTTAACTGGATTTCTGCGTTAACGCGAATATATTCCCGGAAGTTGAGTAGGCGTAGCGTACGATCCTCCTGAACGCCAATGTGTGTGGGGTAAGCGTTCCTCGGATCGTTGAAAAATTCGGTAACAGTCTGGATGCCCAAGAAAAAGATGACGGTCAACGCGTTTCATAACGCCGCCTCGCGCCTGTATGCGCTGGCGGTCGCCAAAGACACAGCCAATCTTGTTGACGCCGACGCCGCCCTGGCGCTGGCGCGCGCTTCGACGCGCACCCTGATGGCCTTGTCGCCGCAGGCGGCGCAACTGATGCGCAGCTTTGCTCAGGAAGAGATCGACCGCCTGTCAATGGACTGCACCGAAGAGGCGCAAGGCTCAATCGCGTTGATCCGCGACGCCCTCAGCCTGGACGTTTAGCCGTCCGATTTGTCAATGACTTCGGCGTCAGGTCCATTCTTCTTGATCGAATCAATCGCATTCTTCGCCGAGGCTTTTGAACTGTAGCCCTCAGTCCAGAAGATCGTCTCGCTATTATAGACGAAATAGGCGACGAACTCGCCAGCCTTATTCTTGCGGATTTCGAACTTATGCGCCATCTCAGCATCTCCCTAAGGTGACGGTATGTGGCGCCTGTTTTGTTCGCCTGTCAAGCGTATTGGTCCGGTCTTCAGCGCGCCCGTTTCATACCCAGATACCAGAGCAGACTCAGAAACCCGCCCTTGACGAAGGGCAGGGCGGCCAAGGTCAGCGCGCCGATCAACCCCACCAGAGTCGGCGCCAGGATTTGCAGCGGCGCATTCCAGACGCCGGGGATCAGAAAGGTCGGCGCCACGACCAGATGTCCGACCAGCAACATGGTGATATAGGCGGGTCCGTCATCGGTCGGATAGAGGCTGAGCGGCGTTTGACACACAGGGCAGACCTCGACCACTTTCAGATAGCCGCGAAACGCCGAAGCTTCGCCGCAGCACGGGCATCTGCGCCTGAGGCCGCGGCTTAAGGCCGTTGCGAGCGTAACTCCCTGTCTGGGCATTCGAGCTTCCTCTGTCCTTAAACTCCCACTATGTTATGTTTGACGTAAAGGCGCCATGCGTCGCTCTGACGCAGGATGCGACAGCCTAAAGAGCTGTGGATATAAAAAACACTTGCGCATCATATAAAGATATCTTTATATGGTTATATGAATGGAACGCCTTTGATCGCCGCCGGATTTGACGCCGTACTCGACGCCCTGAAGGCGGCTGGCGAAGAGACGCGCCTGCGTTTGCTGCGTCTGCTGGCGCGCGAGGAGCTGTCGGTCATGGAACTGGTGTCCATTCTCGACCAGAGCCAGCCGCGCGTGTCGCGCCATCTCAAATTGATGAATGAGGCCCGGTTGATCGAGCGTTTCCCGGATGGGGCCTGGGTGTTTTATCGCCTGTCCGGCGATCCGGCCATGCGTCCGTTGCTGGAGGCGATCCTGGCCGGAATCGGCAATTCGCATACTGACGATCTGCGCCAGCTTGAGGCGGTGCGGCTGGCCCGACGCGCCTCGGCGGAAGGCTATTTTGAGACCATCGCGCCGAAATGGGACGAGATTCGCAGCCACTATGTCTCCGAAAGCGATGTCGAGGCCGCCATCCTGCGCGTGCTGGGCGATGCGCCCTATCGCCGTCTGCTCGATCTCGGCACCGGCTCGGGCCGCATGTTGGCCCTGCTGGGCGGGCGCGCCGAAACGGCGACAGGGCTTGATCTGTCGCAGCACATGCTCAACATCGCCCGTTCGCGCACCTTTGAGGCAGGCTTGCAAGGCACCGATCTGCGCCACGGCGATATTTACGACACGCGCCTGCCGTCGCAATCGGCCGACCTGATCATCGTGCATCAGGTGCTGCACTTCCTGGCCGATCCCAACCGCGCGGTGCAGGAGGCGGCGCGTCTGCTGGTGCCGGGCGGGCGACTGCTGATCGTCGATTTCGCCCACCACGCGCTTGAGATCATGCGCGAGCAGTACCAGCACCGCCGTCTCGGCATGCTGGATGAGGATATGGCGGCGTGGTTAAGCGCCGCCGGTCTCATGCCGCAGACCTCTCTGGCCCTGCCGCCGCAATCCGAAGGCGGCCTGACTGTCAAAATCTGGCTGGCCGTCCGACCGGCTTAAATTCCCCGGCCTGCCCCTCTTTACCTTCCGAGCTTTTTCTATGAGCCCTGTGCTGAATCCCAAACTGGCCGATCTTGCACCCATCGCCCGCTCGCTGGCAGGCGGCGGCCAGAATCTCAATGTCTCCTTCGAATTCTTCCCCCCCAAGACCGAGGAGATGGAGGCGACCCTGTGGACCTCGATCCGCCGTCTGGCGCCGCTGAACCCGTCCTTCGTCTCCGTTACCTATGGCGCAGGCGGTTCGACGCGCGAGCGCACGCATCGCACCGTCAAGCGCCTAGTCGATGAAACCCATCTGAAACCCGCCGCGCACCTGACCTGCGTTGAGGCGTCGCGCGATGAGGTCGATGAGGTGATCCGCGCCTATTGGGCGGCGGGTGTGCGGCATATTGTGGCCCTACGCGGCGATCCGCCCACAGGATTTGGCGACTATGCGCCGCGCGAAGACGGCTATGCCAACGCCACCGAACTGACCGCCGCGATCAAGCGCATCGGCGATTTCGAGGTCAGCATCGGCGTCTATCCCGAAAAGCATCCGCAAAGCCCGTCCAAAGCCTTCGATCTCGATGTGCTGCGTCAGAAGGTCGATGCAGGCGCGACGCGCGGCATCAGCCAGTTCTTCTTCGAGCCGGACACCTATCTGCGTTATCGCGACGCTGTGGCCGATGCGGGCATCAAGATCGACCTGACCCCCGGCATCATGCCCGTGACTAATTTCAAGGGCCTGCGCCGCATGGCCTCGGCCTGCGCGGCCCATATTCCCGACTGGCTGGAAGACCTGTTCGACGGCTTGGACGACGACGCCGAGACGCGCAAACTGCTGGCCTCCGCCGTGGCGGTTGAGCTGTGTCTCGGCCTTGAGCGCGAAGGCGTCGAAAACTTCCATTTCTACACGCTCAACCGCGCCGACCTGGTGTATGCGATCTGCCGAATTCTGGGGCTCAAGGAGGTTTCACTATGAACCGCGCCGAACACATCGAAGCGCTTAAACAGGCCGCGAAAGAGCGCATCCTCATCCTTGATGGCTCCTGGGGCGTGATGATCCAGCGCCGCGGGCTGGACGAGGCCGATTTCCGCGCCGAACGCTTCCAGGCCTATCCGGGCCAGCTCAAGGGTAATAACGATATCCTGTGCCTGACGCGCCCGGACATCATTGCTGACCTGCACGACCAGTATTATGCGGCTGGCGCCGATATTTCCGAGACCAACACCTTTTCGGCCACCACCATCGCGCAGGACGATTACCACCTGAAACTTCAGGACGTGATCGACATCAACCGCGAGGGTGCAAAGATCGCGCGCGAACGCGCCGACGCCTGGACGGCGAAGGAGCCGCATAAGCCGCGCTTTGTTGCAGGCTCGATCGGGCCACTGAACAAGATGTTGAGCATGTCGTCGGACGTCAACGATCCGGGCGCGCGCAGCGTGACCTTCGATCAGGTCTATCAGGCTTATCGCGAACAGATTCAGGCGCTCAATGCGGGCGGGGTCGATCTCTACCTGATCGAGACCATCACCGATACGCTGAACTGCAAGGCGGCGATCAAGGCGATTCTCGATCTCGAAGACGAAGGTATGGACCGCCTGCCGATCTGGATTTCCGGCACCATCACCGATCGGTCGGGACGGACGCTCAGCGGCCAGACCGCCGAGGCCTTCTGGAACAGCGTGCGCCACGCTAAACCGTTCGCGGTCGGCTTCAATTGCGCTCTGGGCGCCGACCTGATGCGGCCGCATATTGCGGAACTAGCGCGCGTCGCCGACTGCCTGGTCGCCGCCTATCCGAACGCCGGACTGCCCAATGCGATGGGCCAGTATGACGAACAGCCGCACGAGACTGCGCACGAACTGCATGAGTGGGCCAAGGACGGCATCGTCAATATCCTCGGCGGCTGCTGCGGCACGACGCCCGATCACATCCGGCACGTCGCCGACGAGGTGCGCGGCGTTACTCCGCGCCAGATCCCAGAGCGCCCGCGCGCCCTGCGTCTGGCGGGCCTTGAGCCGTTTGAACTCAGCTAGTCAAGCGGTCGAAAACGGCATAGCGTACCGGTTTCAAGCGAAACCAAAGGGCTGAACACCATGACGACACGGCGGGAACTAATCATGCGCTTCGGCGCGGTGGCGGGCGTGGCCGGGGCCTATGCGGCCATGCACGGTCTGGGGCTGATGGGCGCAGGCGAGGCCTGGGCGGGCATGCCGCGACTGGCGCCCGGCTCCGGCAAGGGCGTGAAGGTCGTCATCCTCGGCACCGGCGTGTCGGGCATGGCGACGGCCTATGAATTGCGCAAGGCAGGCTATGACTGCACGGTGCTGGAGACGCGGCCGCGCACCGGCGGACGCAACTTCACCATCCGCAAGGGCACGAAGCTGGAGATGGACGGGCGCCCTGCGCAGGTTTGCGGCTTCTCCGACGGCATGTATTTCAACGCTGGCGCGGGCCGCATCCCCACTCACCACCTCGCCACGCTCGGCTATTGCCGCGAACTGGGCGTCGCCACTGAGGTCGAGGTCAATATGTGCAACAGCGCCTTCATCCAGACCGATCGGGTCAATGACGGCAAGCCGATCACCCTGCGGCAGGCGATTTACGACTATCGCGGCTACGTCGCCGAACTGCTGGCCAAGTGCGGTCAGGCGGGCGCGCTGGATCAGCAGATGAGCGGCGATGATCGCGACAGGCTGATCGCCGGGTTGAAAGACTGGGGCGGCCTGACGGAAAAGCTGGCCTATGAGGGATCGGAAAACGCCGGTCTGTCCACCTATGCAGGCGCAGGCGATCAGATTCCGGTCCACGTCGCGCCGATGGGCTTCGATAAGGTTGGCGATCCGTTTGTGCTGGGCATGGCGGGCTTTGCCGACGCCATCGACATGCAGGCGACCATGCAGCAGCCGGTCGGCGGCATGGACCGTATTCCGGCGGCCTTTCACAAGGCGCTGGGGCCGCTCATCCGCCTGAACAGCGAGGTGCGCGCCATCCGCCGCAAGGGTTCCGGTGTCGCCATCACCTGTGCGGACACAATGAGCGGCAAGACCGCGGTGATCGAGGCCGATTATTGCGTCTGCACGCTGCCCTTTTCCGTTCTGTCCGGCGTCGCCAACGACTTCGCGCCCGATCGGCAAGCCGCCATCGCCCGCAATGCGAAGCTCGGCGACGGCTATAAGGTGGCGTTTCAAGGCCCGCGCTTCTGGGAGCAGGACGATCGCATCTTCGGCGGCCTCAGCTTTACTGAGCGTGACACGTTGATGACCTGGTATCCGTCCGACCGGCTGAACAGCGACGAGGGCGTGGTGGTGGCGGGCTACGCCTTCGACGGCAAGGCCGGGGCGCGCGATCTGCCGGGCCAGTACGCCTACGGCCGCGAGACGATGGAAAAGCTGCATCCGGGACGTTCGCACCTGCTGCATTCGCCGATGGCGATCCAGTGGTCGAGGGTCAAATATTCGCAAGGCGCGTGGCTGTTCCTCGCCGCCAGCGATCCGGACGGCTACCGGCTGATGAGCGACGCCGACGGTCCCTTCTATTTCGCGGGCGAGCATATGAGCAACATACCCGCCTGGCAGCAGGGCGCCTTCGCCTCAGCGCACCGCGTCGTCGGTTTGATCAGCGCCCGGCAGGCGGCGAAAACGGCTTAGAGGAGACAACCATGAAAGCCCTGATCCTGATGGCGGTCCTGTTTCTGCCAGTTGTCGCCCGCGCTGAAACGCCGCCGGTGAATCGCGTCTATGCCGGCAGTTTCCCGATTGCGGAATCGGTCGCCGTGCCGCCGGGCTACACCACCCTCTATGTCAGCGGGCTGGTGCCGTCGGTCACGCATCCTGACGCCGAAAAAGGCACGCTGGCCGCCTATGGCGACACCGAGGAGCAGACCGAGTCGGTGATTCAGAACATCCGCAAAGCTTTGCAGGCGCAGGGCGCGGACCTGAAGGACATCGTCTCGATGCGCGTCTATCTGGCCGCCGATCCGACCACCGGCAAGATGGATTTCGCGGGTATGATGAAGGCCTATACCCGTTATTTCGGCACGTCTGAACAGCCGAACAAGCCCGCGCGGGCGGCATTTCAGGTCGCCGCTCTAACCTCACCCGCCTTTCTGGTCGAAATCGAGGTTGTCGCTGTCAAGCCGGCGGCTTAAAAGCGGCGAAACTTCAGTTGGACAGCCAAATGCGCACCACTCTTCTCTTTGGCGGCACAAGCCGCGAACGCCTTGTCGCCGTGGCGACGGCGCAAGCCATTTCCGCAGCCTTGCCGAATGCCGAACTGTGGTTCTGGGATGTGGACGACAGCGTGTGGACGACCTCGGCGGAGGCGCTGCAAGGCCACGCCAAACCGTTTGAGCTTGCGTTCAGGGCCGACGGCGCGCGTCTCGGCGGTTTGGCGGAGGCGATGGACCGCGCCGCCGCAGAGGACCGCGTGCTGGTGCTCGGCCTGCATGGCGGTTCGGCGGAGAATGGCGAGTTTCAGGTGCTGGCCGAGGCGCGCGGCGTGCCCTTTACCGGCTCCGGCTCGGCGGCCTCGCACCTCGCTTTCGACAAGGTGTCGGCCAAGCGGTTCGCGGCTCTGGCGGGGGTGTCTTCGCCCTCGACAGTGACGTTGGACGAGGCCGACGAGGCGCTGGCCCATTATGGCCGCCTGATCGCCAAGCCCGCCCAGGACGGCTCAAGCTATGGCCTGATCTATGTCCATTCCGCGCAGGATCTGGCCGCCGTACGCCGCGAAAGCCAGACCACGGCCTATGTTATCGAGCCCTTCATTACCGGCGCCGAGGCGACCTGCGGCGTGCTGGAGCAGGCGGACGGCGCGCTGATCGCCCTGCCGCCGGTCGAGATCGTGTCGGCCAGCGGCCAGTTCGACTTCGAGAGCAAGTATCTGGCCGCGACCACGCAGGAAATCTGCCCGGCCCGTTTTGCGCCTGAGATCAACGCCGAACTGCAACGCCTGGCCGTGATCGCGCACAAGGCCATGTCGTGCTCGGGCTATTCGCGCTCGGACTTTATCATCTCAAAGGACGGGCCGGTCTATCTCGAAACGAACACCTTACCCGGCCTGACCCGCGCCTCGCTCTATCCGAAATCGCTGAAGGCGGCTGGGCTGGACTTCGTCGATTTCCTGCACGGCCAGATCGAACTGGCGATCAGAAAAGCGGGCAAGACCTGATGCCCGATCACCAGATATTCCTGCTGACCCTGATCTTTACGGTCATCTATACCTCGGCGGCGGTGCTGGCCATTGTATTGGCATGGCGGCAGGTGCGGTCGAGCGCGGATATTTCCACCAAGGAAAAGTCGCTCGACGCCTATGTGAATTTTTCAGAAAAATACGCGGAACTGACGCGGCTCAGCCACGATATCGATATTCGCTTCCACAATCATGACAAGACGCTCAGCGATTACGACATCAAATATTTCTACAACAGCTTCTGGGTGTTGCAGCTTGAGGAATGGGAATTTCTGCAGGCGGGCATCCTGCCCGTGCGCATTTTCACGCAATGGATGCTGCACGCGCATGAATACTTGCTGAGCGGCAAGACCAAGAGCTATTACGGCCCGCGCGGCAAGATCATCACCATCACCGCCAAGGACGGCTTTGAGCAGTACGGCAAGCGCGTGCTGCGCTTCCATCCCGACTTTCTCGACTTCGTCCGTGAGCTTGAGACCATCCCCTATACGCCGCAGACGCCCAACGCCGCCTATGCGCCGCTTGAAGCGTTGGTGCGCAAATACAAACGCAGAAACGATTACTGGCTATGATCCCCACCTTTATCAATATCGGCGAGCGCACCAATGTCACCGGCTCGGCCAAGTTCCGTAAGCTGATCGTCGAGGGCGATTATGCGGCGGCGCTCGACGTGGCGCGCCAGCAGGTCGAGGCGGGGGCGGCGGTCATCGACATCAATATGGATGAGGGGCTGCTGGACTCGGTTCAGGCCATGCGCACCTATCTGAACCTGCTGGCCGCCGAGCCCGATATTGCGCGCGTGCCGGTCATGATCGACTCCTCGAAATGGGAGGTGATCGAGGCCGGGTTGAAATGCGTGCAGGGCAAGGCGATCGTCAACTCGATCTCGATGAAGGAGGGCGAGGACATCTTCCGCCACCACGCGCGCGAATGCCTGAAATACGGCGCAGCGGTAGTGGTCATGGCCTTTGACGAGGTCGGTCAGGCTGATACGGCGACGCGCAAGGTCGAAATCTGCACGCGCGCCTATCGGATTCTGGTTGATGAGGTCGGCTTTCCGCCAGAAGACATTATCTTCGATCCCAACATCTTCGCCGTGGCGACCGGGATCGACGAGCACAACAATTACGCCGTCGATTTCATCGAGGCGGCGCGCATCATCAAACAGACCCTGCCGTTTGCGCGCGTATCGGGCGGGGTGTCCAATGTGTCCTTCTCCTTTCGCGGCAATGAGCCGGTGCGACGGGCGATCCACTCTGTCTTCCTCTATCACGCCATCAAGGCCGGGATGGATATGGGCATCGTCAATGCGGGCGACCTGCCGGTCTATGACGATATCGACGCCGAGCTGCGTCAGGCGGTCGAGGATGTCATTCTCAATCGCAAGCAGCGGCACAATGTTTCCAATACCGAATATCTGGTCGAGATCGCGCCGCGCTACAAAGGCGAAAAAGGTCAGGCCCAGGTGCAGAACCTGGCCTGGCGCGACGGCACGGTCGAGGAGCGTCTGAAGCACGCGCTCGTACATGGCGTGACCGAATTTATCGAGGCCGACACCGAAGAGGCGCGGCAAAAGGCCGAGCGCCCGCTGCACGTCATCGAAGGGCCGCTGATGGCCGGGATGAACGTGGTCGGCGACCTGTTCGGATCGGGCAAGATGTTCCTGCCGCAGGTGGTGAAATCCGCCCGCGTGATGAAGCAGTCGGTCGCTTATCTGATGCCCTTCATGGAGGCCGAGAAAGAGGGCGGGGGGCATGAGGCCGCGGGCAAGGTGCTGATGGCGACGGTCAAGGGCGATGTCCACGATATCGGCAAGAATATTGTCGGCGTCGTGCTGCAATGTAACAATTATGAGGTCATCGACCTCGGCGTCATGGTTCCCGCCGACCGGATTCTGGACGAGGCCAAAAAGCACAAGGTCGATATGATCGGCCTGTCGGGCCTGATCACGCCGTCGCTGGACGAAATGGTGTTCGTGGCGCGCGAAATGCAGCGTCAGGGTTTTGAGATTCCGCTGCTGATCGGCGGGGCGACGACCTCCAAGACGCATACGGCGGTCAAGATCGAACCGGGCTATCAAAATAATCAGGTGGTTTATGTGCTCGACGCCTCGCGTGCGGTCGGCGTGGTGTCGAACCTGCTCGGCGATGAGCGCGAGACCTTCAAGGCGGAGACAAAGGCCGACTATGCGCGGGTGCGCGAAGCCTATGGCAAGGGCGGCTCGACGCCGCGCTCAAGCCTGATCGAGGCGCGCGCCAACCGGTATCTGATCGACTGGACCGCGGAGCCGCCGGTGAAGCCAGGTTTTATCGGCCTCAAGACCTTCAGCCCCTACGACCTGCACGATCTGGCCGATCATATCGACTGGACGCCCTTCTTTGCGACATGGGAGCTGGCGGGAAAGTTTCCGGCCATTCTCGACGACGAGATCGTCGGTGAGGCGGCGCGCAACCTCTATGCCGACGCGCAAGCCATGTTGAAACAGATTCTAGACGAAAAATGGTTCGAGGCGCGTGGCGTGGTCGGATTCTGGCCCGCCAATGCCACCGAAGATGACGATATCGAGGTCTATGCCGACGAAGACCGCACAAAGGTCATCGCTACCCTGCATACCCTGCGTCAGCAGATGAAGAAGACGCGCGAGGGGCAGAGCAATCTGGCCCTGTCGGACTTTATCGCCCCTAAGGGCGCGCCAGACTGGATCGGCGGCTTCGCGGTCACCGCCGGGCATGGCGAGATGGAGATCGCGCGCGATTTCAAGGCGAAGGGCGACGATTACAACGCCATCCTCGCCACCGCTCTGGCCGACCGTCTGGCCGAAGCCTTCGCCGAGGCGCTGCACAAGAAGGTGCGCCGGGAATTATGGGGCTATGCCGCGGACGAAGACGCCGATATCAACGATCTGATCGCGGAAAAATATCAAGGCATCCGCCCGGCGCCCGGCTATCCGGCCCAGCCCGACCATCCCGAAAAGGGGACTTTGTTCGACCTACTGGAGGCGCGCAGCCGCACGGGCATGGAGCTGACGGAAAGCCTCGCCATGACGCCGCCCGCCAGCGTCTCCGGCCTTTATTTCGCGCATCCCAAGGCGCACTATTTCGGCGTCGGCAAGATCGAAAAGGATCAGGTCGAAGACTATGCCCGCCGCAAGGGCTGGGACGTCGCCGAGGCTGAGCGCTGGCTGTCGCCGATCCTGAACTATATCCCGGCTTGACCGGGGGCTACTTCTTGTTGTCCTTGGGCGTATTGCTCCAGCCGAGGCGATAGGCCAGGCCTTCGGACCAGCGGCGTTTTTCGTCCTTGGGCTTGTCGTCCGAGTTGGCGGTGGGCGTCGGCTTCGGGATTTTCGGCAGGGCGTCAGCCAGATCGACGCGCTGACCGAGGGTGTTGGCCGCCACAGGTCCGCCATCGACCGGCGCTGTTTGCGCCGTCAGGACGGGTTTGGGTTTTTCGTCGTAATCGTGCGGCCCGCCTGAGGTCATCACGGCCTGGATCGCCTCGGCCTCATCGTCGGTGGCCATTTCGGCGAACAGGTTGGGATGGCCGGACAGGCGCACGGCGGCCTTTTCGCATTCGCCGGGCAGTTGCCAATTGACGTAAAGGCCCGCCGCGTCCTTGAGCGGCGCCTTGCGCGCGGCGGCCCATTCATTATAGCCAAAATCGCGCGCGTCCTCGGCCTTCTTATGCTCGGCGGCGCTCTTGCCCTTGCCGGATAAGGTCAGGGCGGCCTCGTAGGCGCGCAGGTAGGAGGTTCCAATCAGTTGCAACTGATCGTCGGTCGGCAGGACCGGATTGATCAGTTCGGCCAGCTCCATATCACCGGACAGGACGCCGTGGCACCAGGCCACGCGCTCGAAATCGTCGGTCGGCGCATCGGTCAGCACGGGCATATGCAGTGTGCCGTCGGCGTTCAGACCGGTCAGCGCCGGATTGGCGGCGGGCTTTTGCGGCGCCTTGGCCGCCGTTTTCGCATGTGTAACCTTGGCGAAGCCCGTCGGCGCTACGGCCATTATGGTAAGGACGAACAGGGAAACTGCCGGGTAGATCAGACGCAAGGCGCGACTCCAGATTAGGGTTCTATCTGCGCTTATAGCCGAACTGCGGCATAAAATCGCCTTTTTGAGGGTGTTACGGAAACTTAATCCCACAGGCCAGCGTAAAAATGCTATAAGCGGCTTTCAAGGAACCGTTCCCGCATGTCGTTTTTAAAGAATCTGGCCCGACTGGCGGCGCGCTCGTTCGATCCCGCCGAATGCACCGAATGCCCCAAGGGCCCGCCGGGCGCCGATCCGGCCTTCGCCACGGCGGTGACGGCGCTGGGCGCCAAACTGGCCATGGCCGACGGCTTCGCGCAGGAGGTCGAGCAGACCGCCTTTTTGCAGGTTTTCCACCCGGAAGACCGGGCCATGCGCGACATCATGCGCCTTTACGACCTGGCGCGTCAGACCAGCCTCGGTTTTGAATCCTATGCGCGCAGACTGGCGAAAAAATACGCCAGTTGCCCACAAATCCTCGAAGACGTGCTGGAGGGCCTGTTCCACATCGCAGTGTCCGACGGACAACTTAGCGACGCCGAGGAGACCTATCTGGAGACGGTCGCCGATCTGTTCGGCATTGGCCGCACCTGCTATCGCCGTATCCGCGCCGGTTGCGCCGCGCCGTCGGAGGACGATCCTTATGTCGTCCTGGGCTTGACGCCGCATGCCGACGATGACGCCGTACGCCACGCCCGTCGTCAGCGCCTGAGCGAATTCCATCCCGACCGCATTCGCGCGCGCGGTCTGCCGCAGGATTATGAAACCCTCTATACCGACCGCGCCGCCCGCATCAATCTGGCCTATGACCAAATTGTGAAGGAAAGACAGCTTCTGGCGTCTTAGATATAAGCATCTGATGCGTTTCGTTTTTCAGATGTGCAGGTGCGAAATGCGGTTAATTTTGTCTTAAAATTTAGGCATCCTCTATATCACAAGGTTGACGCGCGCCGTATTCATGCCAATCTATCAGTATGAAGACGCAAGGATGTCTTCCTGTTTGCAGTCTGTAAAGGTCTGGGGTGCAGTCTGCGGGTATTGAGGTGTAATTGAGTATGACCCACCGCGACACGTCTTTCGGCGTCTTTTCCGGGAAATCGCATCCTTGGGGTGTGCTGCGTCGCCGTAATCTGATCAGCCGCACGCTCTATGCGATCAGCATGACAGTGCTTGGCCTGGCGGCTCTGACGGGCGTGGTTCTGCTGGTGGTGTTCGCCGCCTCTGTGGCTTTGGCGGCGGCGGTCGCCGTCGGCCTGTTCGGGCTCTACGCCGCCTTCACACGTAAGCCTGCCCATGTGCGCGTTCGCACCGATGACCAGACCAATGGCAAGGGCGTCTATGTGGCGCGCAAATCCGGTTCGACCTGGACCGTGTATTAATTCCTCTGGTTTCATCGCCGGTTAAGTCTTACATCAGGGACATGACCGCAGACCTGACGAATCCGTCTCCCAATTTCAATACGCGCAGCGGCCCGCCCGATATGGTGGTGCTGCATTATACGGGCATGCGCACCGGCGAAGAGGCTCTGGCGCGCATGTGCGATCCGACCTCGCAGGTTTCGGCCCATTACATGATCGGCGAAGACGGGCGGGTGTTCCGGCTGGTCGATGAGGAACGTCGGGCCTGGCACGCCGGCAAATCGTCATGGAAGGGCCAGACCGATCTCAACAGCGCTTCCATCGGCATAGAGATTGTCAATCCTGGCCATGAATTCGGCTATCGCGACTTTTCCGACGCGCAGATTGACGCCGTCATCGGCGTGTTGGACGGGGTGCGCACGCGCTGGGAGATTCCCGATCATCGCATTCTCGGCCATTCCGATATCGCGCCGTCACGCAAGCAAGACCCCGGTGAGCGTTTTCCATGGGCGCGGCTGGCGGAGCACGGGCATGGGCTGTGGGTGCAGCCGGACCTGCCGCCTGATGGCGTGATGGGGCCGCCGCTAGGGCCGGGCGATGAAGGGCTGGGGGTGTTCTCGCTGCAAGGCGGGCTGGGCAAGCTGGGTTACGGCATCCTGCCCGGCGGGCCTTATGATGAGGAAACCGCGCTGATCGTCACAGCGTTTCAACGCCATTGGCTGCCGGACCAGATCGGCTCGGAGTTGCAGGGCAAGGCCGACGCGCGTCTGCGTGTGACTCTGATGGCGCTGTTGCGGCAGATCGCTTTGCTGGAGGTTTAGACATGGAGCTTGGACAGAAGGAGCGTGAACAAAGAGAGCGTGGACAAAGGATTTTGCTTTCCATCGCCGCGCTTTGGGGCCTGTTCGGCGTCATCATGCTGGCGGCGGGCGCGCATGCGCCGCGCATGGGCATTCTGGCGACCGGCGGCATGATGCTTCTGTTTCATGCGGCGGCGGTGATCGGCCTGATCAAGACGCCATTGGTCAGCGGCTGGCGTCGCGCCCTGCCGGTGGCGCTGATGTTGCTGGGATCGGGTTTGTTCGCTCTGGAGGTCGGGCTGCACGCGGCTCTGGGCGTCACGCCCTTCGTCATGCTGGCGCCTATTGGTGGAACGATCGCTATTCTCGGCTGGCTGGCGCTTGTCGTAACGCCGCAGCTTGAGCCTTGATTTTAGCAGAATTTGCGTCCACAAGGGCCGCGGACCAGACGGACGGGCGATCGCGGGACCGCTTTCTAGCGGCCTGAGGAAAGTCCGGGCTCCACGGTAATATGGCGGCGGGTAACGCCCGCCGGGGGCGACCCCAGGGATAGCGCCACAGAGAGCAAACCGCCGCGCTTTGGCGCGGCAAGGGTGAAAGGGTGCGGTAAGAGCGCACCGCGTTCCCGGCAACGGCGAACGGCAAGGCAAGCCCCGCCAGGAGCAAGACCAAATAGGAACGGCGCGTTCGCTTCGGCGGACAGGGCATTACCGCCCCGGACCGTTCGGGTAGGTTGCGTGAGCCGTCCAGCAATGGCCGGCCAAGAGGAATGATCGCCAAGGCAGTTTCGACTGCTGAACAGAACCCGGCTTACAGTCCGTCTGGTCCGATTTCTACAGGCGTGTTCCCGTCCACAGGGCGCGGCCGATGATGCTGAACGCCGCCAGCAGGTCGCCCTCGAAGCGCTCCGGCGGATAGATGGCGTTGTCGGAAATCAGTTCGACCCCGTCAACGCCCACCGGTCGCAGCCGTTTGATGCGCATCGTTTCGCCGATGCGGATGGCGAACACGCCCTCGCGCAAGCGACGGTCCAACCGGTCGATCAGGACATGCGCGCCGTCGGTGATCACCGGCGCCATCGCGTCCCCTTCGGCGCGCACCATGATCAAGCCTTCTGTCGTCTGCCGACCGATCTGACGCAGCAGATGGTCGTCGAGCGTCATCTGCTGCGTATAAAGCTTCAGGTCGTGACCGCTGACGGGCAGGGCGCGGCTGGCGTCGAGAATCGGCACGCTGTGCGCCGCGTCCGCCACGCCCGCGCGCCCCAGCATCAGGAAGGGGACAGAGACGTCGAGCGCTTCCGCCAGGGCGATGGCGGTCACCGCCGACGGCAGGATTCGACCTTTCGAATATTCATTAATCTTCGAGGCGCCTTCCCCGGAGAGGCGGCTCAGTTCCGCCTGCGTCAAGCCCTTATTGCGCAACAATAAATTGAGTCTATCGGAAAATTGCGCCTTTAGGGAGAAATTTTCTTGACTGAATTCATCTTTTTGGTCATTATCCATTTTTACGAATTTCCAATTCGCTTTTATGGCTTGTTGCGTTTTGGGGCAGGCCGCCAGCTCTGGCGGTGAAGCGACTCATCGGGAGGGGCATATATGCAGACTACATCCATAAATCTGGATTCGCACGGCGTAAATTCGACGGGCCAATGCTCGCGCCGCCGACTGACGGATGCGCAGATTGCGGAGATCGCCAGTCTGCGCGAACGGGGATGGGCGACACGCGCCCTGGCGCTGCGTTTTGGCGTCACGGTCAGTCTGGTCGAATGGCATTGTTTACGCCTGGGCGCTGAGGCGCCGAAAAGCCGATACGCGCTGCGCAGCGTGCCGCAGGCGCCGCAAGCCTATCTGCGCGCCGGACGCTGGGTGCGCCTCTACACTCAGGAAGAGGATGCGCGTTTGCTGGCCATGGCGCGCGAAGGGCGTCCGGGCCGCCAGATCGCCAAGGCTTTGCAGCGCAGCGCAACCTCGGTGACAGGGCGATTGATGGTTTTGGCGCGACGTGAGGCGCGGGCGGAAACCTGATCGCGCCGCCATGGCGGGATCGGGGTGAAGGCGGAGGGTGCGGGGGCGCCTTCCGCCTTTTTTGCGCCTGATATGCTGATATGCGCTTGGCAAAAACATAACGATGTTCGTTGTCCGTTCTATCCACAGCGTGTGAATAAGTAAAAATGCAGGTTTAAAACTCGATTTAGAGTCATCCAGAGTCATTGCATCCCATTTAAGCCCATGTTAACCCTGTTCAGTCCGAGTGATTTGGCCGGAGGGGTTAAAATTGCGCGTTCGGACGTGTGAAGACAGGGAGCGGGCCTGAAAGGCGCGGCAAGCGGGCGGTGTTTCTCTCCAGCCATGAGAAGCCTTTGGATGCGAAGCGGCGGATATTGGTGCCGCAGGACTTCCGCGCGTCCGCGCTCGTTCCGCATGACGATGTCGAACCCTTCGAGGGCCTGTACTGCTTCGCCGCCATTGATGCAGCCTGTATCGAATGCGGCGGCGCGGCCTTCTTCGCCGGTTATCGCGACGTCATCAACGCCATTCCGAAATTCACCCCGGCGCGCAAGGCGATGGAGCACCGCATCTACGCCGCCATGCAGCGCCTGAGCTTCGACACCGCCGGGCGCATCACCTTGCCGGAGGCGCTGTGCGAGCGTTTCGGCCTGAGCGGCAATGTGCTGATCGCGGGTCTGGGCGACTCGTTTCAGATCTGGAACCCAGACGCCTACAAAACCTATATGGCCGAGCAGGAGGCGCTGGTCAGCGCCGCCTTCACCGGGCAGGGAGGCGCCGCCTGATGTCGCAAGACGCGCACGTCTCCGTCCTGTTGCCTGAAGTGCTCGAAGCGCTGGGCGATGTTTCCGGAAAATTGGTTGTTGACGGCACCTTCGGCGCAGGCGGCTATACCCGCGCCCTGCTGGAGCGCGGCGCGCATGTTATCGGTTTTGACCGCGACGCTCGCGTCAAACCGTTCGTCGCGGCGGTGGCGAAGGATTATCCGCAACGCTTCCGCTGGGTAAATCTGCGTTTTTCCGAGATGGCCGGGGGTTTGGCTGAGTTGGGCGAGTCGGCGTGCGACGCCATAGTTCTGGACATCGGCGTCTCGTCGATGCAGCTCGATCAGGCTGAGCGCGGCTTCTCCTTCATGCGCGATGGTCCGCTCGACATGCGCATGAGCGTCGAGGGGCGCAGCGCCGCCGACATCGTCAACGAAGATGACCGCGACGAGATTGCGCGCATTCTCTGGCTGTACGGCGAGGAGCGCAAATCGCGCGCCATCGCCGCCGCTATCTGCCGCCGTCGCGAGGAGAAGCCCTTCACCCATACGCTCGATCTGGCCGAAGTCATCGAAAAGGCCCTTGGCGGCAGAAGATGGATAAAGGGGCGCGGCGCGCCTGTTCATCCGGCGACCCGAAGCTTTCAGGCGCTGCGCATTGCGGTCAATGACGAGCTGGGCGAACTTGAAGCGGCGCTGGAGACGGCGGAGACCCTGCTGCGCCCCGGCGGCGTGCTGGCCGTGGTCACCTTCCATTCGCTGGAAGACCGCATCGTCAAGACCTTTCTCAATGAACGCGCAGGGCGCGTCCCGTCCGGTTCGCGCCACGCGCCCCAGGTTGCGCGCGCCGAAGCGCCGCTTTACGAACTGATCACGCCCAAGGCGGTGCAGGCCTCCGACGCCGAGGCCGCCGCCAATCCGCGCGCGCGTTCGGCCAAGCTGCGCGCCGCACGCCGCACCGAGGCGCCGACTCCTCAACAGAAAGGATCGCGTCGATGAGCGGTTTTCTGCGCCTGTTCGAGCGTCGGGTTCGCGGCGTCCGCCTGATTGAACTGATTGGGTTGGTGCTGGTCTTTGGCATGATCTTCTGGGTCTGCTTGTCCAAGGCGCGCGAAGGCGACGACATTCGTCGCATGAATGATCTCGATCAGCAGATCGCCGACGAACAGACGGCGGTGAACGCGCTCAGGATCAAGGTGTCGCAGCTTGAACGCCCGGAGCGTCTGGAGGCCCTGGCCACCGGACTTCTCGATATGAAGCCGGTCGATCCGGCGCATGAAACGGACATCAGCGGCATCAGTCAGATCTCACGCACCACATCACGCGCGCCGCTCGTTGCGCCTGCTCCGTCACCGCCGACCGCGCCGCCTGCCGACACCCTGATTACGGCTGGGGGAGCCGCTGCGGCTGCGCCCGCGCCTGCGCCTGTGACGATCTCGGGAGGCGCGCAATGAGTCTGTCCATCTTCGAATCCACCCAATCCGGCTTTCAATGGGTCGCCGACCGCGTCTGGAAGGTCGAGCACGCCTTCGAGCGCGCCAACGCTTCCGACGCCAAGGCGTCAAGCGCGCGCATGCGCATCTTCATCATCCTGGTCGGGCTCGGCTTCGCCTATGTCTGTTTGGGCGCTTTCGCCGCGCGCGGTTCGCTGTCCGGCGACAATGACCGCATGACGGCGATTACCGGCGAGCCGAACGCGCGCGCGCAACTGGTGGATCGCAATGGCCGCCTGTTGGCCACAGATGTCAACGATTACAATATGTTCGTCGATCCGCGCGATATGACCGGCCAGGACCGCGGCCTCGTCAGAGCGGCGCTGGTTCAGATATTTCCCGACGATCGCGATCAGATTGACAAGATTTTCAGCGGCCACAGCCGCGTCATGCTGAACGGCCATATTGACGAGGGCGATCGTCAGCGTCTCCTGTCCTACGGTCTGCCCGGCGTCACCTTCGAGCCGCATCGTGTGCGCGACTATCCGCTCGGCAATACCGGCGCGGCCTATATCGGCATGACCATGCGCGGCGGCGGCGGCATGTCGGGCGCCGAAAAGGCCCTGCAGGATCAGATCGTGGCGCAGGCCGTCCACGATCAGCCCGTGCAACTGGCCATGGACCTGCGCGTACAGGGCGCGCTGGAAAACGAGGTGCGCGCCGCTGCAATCGACCAACGCGCCCTGCATGCGGTCGGCATTGTGACCAATGTGCGCACAGGCGAGATTTTGGGCATGGCGTCGTGGCCCGATTTCGATCTGAACAAACCGGCGGCCTTCACCGATGATCAGCGCCGCAATCACGCCGCCGTTGACCGCTTTGAAGTTGGCTCGATTTTTAAGGTGATCTCGATCGGCGTCGGCCTCGAAACTGGCGCGACCTCAATGAGCGCCACCTATGACGGTCGCCAGCCACTGGTTCTGGGCACCCGCAAGATCCATGACGATGAGCAGTCCGATCAGCTCATGACGCTGGAGGACGTGTTCATCCGTTCGTCCAATATCGGCACTTCGCGCATCGCGCTGGCGGTCGGCGCCGATCGGATGACGCACTATTATCAGGAACTGGGCCTGTTCCGATCGGCGGATTCCGAGCTTAGCGAGCCGGCGCCGCCAATCCTGCCGCGCCGCTGGTCGGAAAACAGCCTCGCCTCCAGCGCCTTTGGCCAATCCATGGCGATCACGCCCATGTCCTATGCCGAAGCGGCGGGCGCGGTGCTGAACGGGGGCTATTTGCGACCGCTGACCATCCGCAAATATGACGGAACCTCGCCGTTGCCGGGAACGCGGGTCATGTCGGCGACGACGACGCGCACCATGCTGGACCTGATGCGCGACAATGTGCTCAAGGGCACCGGCACGCGCGCCAATGTGCCGGGCCTTCGCGTTGGCGGCAAGACCGGCACGGCGCAAAAGCCGGTCAATGGCCGTTATACGCAGGATCGCATCTCGTCCTTCGCCGCCGTCTTCCCAACCGACGGACCTGTGGATAGCGACCGATATCTGGTGCTTGTCATGTTCGACTCGCCGCAAGGTTCGCCCAGCTCAAGTATGGTTAAGACGGGCGCCTATGTCGCGGCGCCGGTCGCCGGCCATGTCATTGAGCGGATCGCGCCCTTCCTGGGCGTAAAGCGTGTCGTTGATACGTTCAGCAACCCGAACTGGGACAAGGCGCCCGTTCAGGCCGACGATGTGACCGGAGGTGATGACTGATGAGCGCCGTGCGTCTTTCCGACATTCTGCGCCGCGATCTCGACCGCGATCCCGTCGTTACCGGGGTGACAGCGGACAGCCGTAAGGTCGCCGACGGGACGCTGTTCTGCGCCCTGCCCGGTGCGAAGGCCGACGGTCGCGACTTCATTCCCCAGGCGATCCGTCAGGGCGCCGCCGCCATTCTGGCGCCGGACAGTTCAGGTCTGGAAGGCGGCGAGTCCGTGGTGGTGCCGGTGTCGGACGTGCGCCGCGCCTATGCGCTGGCCGCAAGGGCGTTTTACGGGGCGCAGCCAAAGACCTGCGTGGCGGTGACCGGCACCAACGGCAAGACCAGCGTGGCGACCTTCTGTCGCCAGATTTTCGCGGCGCTCGGCCACAAATCAGCCTCGGTCGGCACGCTCGGCATCGTCTGTCAGACCCCCGACGGGACGGAAACCGCGATCACGCCGCCGGGCCTGACGACGCCAGACGCCGCCGATGTGGCGCGTTATATGACCCAGATGGCGCAGGACGGGGTCACCCATGTCGCGCTGGAGGCGTCGTCGCATGGCATCGACCAGAGACGGTTGGACGGGGTGTCTTTGGCGGCGGCGGGTTTCACCAATCTGACCCAGGACCATCTTGACTATCATGCGACGATGGACGCCTACCGCACGGCCAAACTACGTCTGTTTGAACAATTGTTGCCACGCGGAAAAACCGCTGTTTTAAATGCAGATTCTGACAGTTATAACGCCTTTGCAGCCATGTCGATCCTGTCGGGCCTCAGCGTCATGGCGGTCGGCGAACGCGGACGCGGCCTGAATATGACCGGCCGCGATCTGACCGTGGATGGTCAGATTCTGTATCTCGAACATCATGGCCGACGCTATGAGGTCAAGCTGCCGCTGGCGGGCCTGTTCCAGGCGTCGAATGCGCTTGTCGCCGCCGGTCTGGCGATTGCGGCGGGCGAGGACGCCGGGGCGGTGATCGACGCGCTGGGTCGGCTTAAGGGGGCGCGAGGGCGGCTGGAGCGCGTCGGCGCCCGATCGAACGGCGCCGAGGTCTATGTCGATTACGCGCATACGCCGGACGGGCTGGAGACAGTGCTGAAGGCGCTGCGCCCGCATACGCGCGGCAAACTGGTCTGCGTCTTTGGCTGCGGCGGCGACCGTGATCGCGGCAAAAGACCGCTGATGGGCGCCATCGCCGCGCGACTGGCCGATCGCGCCATTGTCACCGATGACAATCCGCGTAGTGAAGACCCGGCTTTGATCCGCGCCGAAGTGCTGGGCGGCATGGACAAGACCGCCATCGAAATCGGCGACCGCCGCGCCGCGATTTTCGAGGCGGTGGCGGGTCTGAAGACCGGCGATGTGCTGGTGGTGGCGGGCAAGGGGCACGAGCAAGGGCAGATCGTCGCGGGCCAGGTTCTGCCGTTTGACGACGTCGCAGTGGTGCGCGAAGCTCTGGCCGGTTAAGGCCATAGGCTTGAAATCTACGCACAAGACACGTTATGCCTATTCCTGACACAGGCATTGGGAGGGCAGGATGTTGCGTAATATCGCTTTGGGTATGCTGGCGCTGGGTCTGACCGCCCCGGGTGTGTCGCTGGCGCAGGACGCCGCGCCGCGACTGATCAAACAGGCAGTCTTCGGCGAGGTGCGCGAAGTCACGGGCGACGCCCTGCCTCTGGTGACGGCTAAACCGGGATGTAAGATTGCGCCTCTTTCCGGCGGGCCGTGCCTTGACGGAATCGCGCTCAGTGCGACGCCGTCGCGCGTGCTGATGCTGGCGCGCCCTGCGCAGAACGGCGACCGGGTTTCAGGCGCTTACGGTCGCGATTTCACCCTCTATACAGTCTGGCGCGATGCTCAAGGCGCGCATACGCAGGCTTTGGCGCTTCCCACCTCGAATCTGAGCGTTCCACGCGATTGTTTTGCATTGAGCGGCGAAGAGGTCGGCTACGGGATCGGCAGCCGCAACGGCGCGCCGGTGGCTGTGGAAAGCCAGATCGTCAGTTGCGGCGGCGGCCCGCGCGCGCCGCATGGCCCCTATGCGCCGCAAGGCGAGGTCATCCCTTCCGGCGCCGGCGGTTGGCATGTCTCGGAAATGCAACTTGTCGCCGGTCAACGCCGCTATCTGGCCCAGCCCGGATCGTGCGACCCGCAATTCAGCCTCAGGACCGACTGGTGCGCCGAAGCGGGCGTGCGTTACCTGCAGAGTCACCCTGACGAAAAGGAACTCGACCTGATCGCAACCAAGGCGCCAGTGCGGGCGGGCGACATATTAGGCGATGACGGCATTGAGCAATGGGTGCTGAAACGCAAGGGCGAAACCAAGTTCAAGGCCGATAGCCGCTGGTTCAAAAAATCTCTGATGACGACAGTGGACGGCTGTTCGCCGGTCGAGGCTATCCGCTGGTACGTCGAACCGGGTGAAGACGGTCTCTACATTACCGAAAAGGCGCTGAACCGTTGCGGCGCGCCTTTGGCGCCGGTTCCCGCCGACACCTATGAAGCCTATGGTCAGGATATGTTTATCGTCGATTGCGCTCAGCATCGCTGGCGCGACCGCGACGAAAAATCGCCGGATGGCTGCTTCGATCAGGCGCGCGACTATCTGAAACGCACGCGCCAGACCTCGGCCTGGGTCGTGGTGCTGAACCAGGGCGCGCGCCTCGACGACCACCTCTATGACGGCGGCTATATCAGCTATGACGTCGCGCGCGTCAGCCTGAGCAAGGACGGCGCGCTGCTGGCGAAGCGCGATACCGTCTATGCGCCCGGCGTCAGCCTGCGCAACTGCGCGCCGGTCAGCAACGGCCCGGCGGAATCGCATGGCTTCATCATCGTCAGGTCAATGGGCGTGCAATGGGCGCGTCCCTATGCCTGGATGAGTTGCCCGGTCTATTAACGCCCGTCTGTTAACGAAACGAAGCTTGCCTAATCGCCTGAGTCGGGTTCAATGACGCTTTGCATCGCGTAGCAGGACATATCTATGGCGGAACGGCCCCTTTGGACCTTTGCGGAACTGGCGCAGGCCACCGGCGGCACCTTGACGGGCCTGACGGACGGCGCGCCGCAGATGGCGAACGGCGTGAATTTCGACAGCCGCGCCCTCGCTCCGGGGGATGTGTTTCTGGCTTTGAAGGGCGTGCGCGACGGCCACGATTTCGTCCCGCAGGCTTTTGCCTCCGGCGCCGCCATTGCGGTGGTGAAGCGACCGCTTGAGGGCGGACCGTGCCTGCTGGTTCCCGATGTGCAGAAAGCGCTGGAGGACATGGCCGTATTTGCGCGCGACCGGGCGCCCGATTGCCGCAGGGGCGCGGTCACCGGCAGCGTCGGCAAGACCAGCGTGACCCAGATGGTGATGCAGGGCCTGCGCCGCGCTGGTAAGGCGCATTCGGCGGTCAAGAGCTTTAACAATCATATCGGCGTGCCGCTGACCCTGGCGCGCATGCCTGCCGACACGATGCGCGCCGTGTTCGAGATCGGCATGAACCACGCCGATGAGATCACCCCTTTGTCTGAATGTGTCGAGCCGCGCGCCGTCGTCATCACCACGGTCGGCGCCGTGCATACGGAGAATTTTCCAGATGGCGAAGCGGGCGTGGCGCGCGCCAAGGCCGAGATTTTCGACGGGTTGACGCCAGGCGGCCAGAATCTTGGAGGGTTGGCGATATTGAACGCCGACAACCGCTGGTTTGAGTTTCTCGCCAGCGAGGCGCGCGGCGCCGGCGCTCTGGTGGCCGCTTTCGGCGAGCAGGGCGGCGTCGATGCGCAACTGATCGCGCATCGCGTGCTTGGAGATCGAGCGCAGATCGAGGCGCGTTATCATGGTCGCGACATCGCGTTTTCGCTGTCGCATACGGGGCGACATCAGGCCGTCAATGCGCTGGCGTCGCTTTTGATGCTGGAGGCGCTGGAGGTCGATCTGGACACGTCCCTGGCGGCGCTCGAAAGCTTCGAGACACTGGAAGGGCGTGGCAAGGTGGTCGAACGTCCGTTTCGCGGCGGCAGACTGACCATCATAGATGAAAGTTATAACGCCAATCCGGTGTCGATGCGCGCAACGCTGCAAAGCCTCGGAGAGCGTGAAAAAACAAGCGAGTCGAACGGACGTAGGATAGCGGTTCTAACGGATATGTTAGAACTGGGCGCTGACGCCGAGGCGCAGCATGCAGGCTTGCTTGAGGCGTTAGAACGGGCGTCGGTGGCGCAGGTTTTTCTGGCTGGCCCCCTGATGAAAGCGCTTTGGGATGTTCTGCCATCGGATATGCGCGGTGCCTGGCGCGAAACAGCTATGGAATTGAGCGACGATGTGCTGAATAATCTGCAGGCGGGCGATACGGTCATGATCAAAGGTTCTAACGGCTCAAAGGCCGCTCTGATCGCCAAAGCCTTATTGGCGGAAAATAGTTAAGAAAGACAATAGACTGTTATGTTTTATCTTTTGTATGAACATCTTTCCGGCCTGCATCAGCATTTTCCGCTGATCAATCTGATGCGCTACCAGACGGTGCGCATCTTTCTGGCCATGATCACATCCTGGGTGGTAGCGGTGTCGATGGGGTCACGCTTTATCCGCTGGATGCGCGCCCGTCAGGGCAAGGGCCAACCGATCCGCGAAGATGGCCCGCAAAGCCACCTGCTGACCAAGAAGGGCACGCCGACCATGGGCGGGCTGATGATCCTGGCCGGGATCGCGGTCGCCACAATTCTGTGGGCCGATCCGCATTCGGCCAGTGGCTGGGTCGTGTTCGGCGTGACCATGGCTTATGGCGTGCTGGGCTTTATCGATGACTACGCCAAGGTGACCAAGCAAAGCTCGGCGGGCCTGACCTCGATTCAGAAGCTGATCGCTCAGATCGCCATCGCCGTCGCGGCGGTGCTGGTTATCATGTATTATTCGCCCGCGCCGCCGGACGCTCCGCATCTGGCGACGTCTCTGGTCGTGCCGGTGTTCAAGAACTTCATCTGGGATATGGGGTTGTTCTACATTGTGTTCGGCGCGGTCGTGATCTTCGGCGCCTCCAACGCCGTCAATCTGACTGACGGCCTTGACGGTCTGGCCATCGTGCCGGTGATGATCGCGGCGGGCGCCTTTGCATTGATCGCCTATCTCGTCGGCAATTTCGTCTTCGCCAACTATCTGATTGTCCACTATGTGCCCGGCGCGGGCGAGGTGGCGGTGATCTGCGCGGCCATCATCGGCGGGGGCATGGGCTTTTTGTGGTACAATGCGCCGCCTGCCAAGATTTTCATGGGCGACACAGGTTCTCTGGCGCTGGGCGGCGGGCTGGGCGCGGTGGCCGTGGCGGTCAAACACGAGATCGTATTGGCCATTATCGGCGGCCTTTTTGTCGTTGAAGCCCTTTCGGTCATAATCCAGGTGGGGTATTTCAAACTGACCAAGAAGCGCGTCTTCCTGATGGCGCCGATTCACCACCATTTCGAAAAGCTGGGATGGGCGGAATCCACCGTTGTCGTGCGTTTCTGGATCGTCGCCGCCATGCTGGCCATGCTTGGTCTGGCCACGCTCAAGATCAGATAAGGGACTCGCCGTGATTCCGGTCAAAGGCTTTGCAGGCAAGCGCGTCGCCATTTTCGGCCTCGGTCGATCCGGCCTGTCGGCGGCGCGCGCGCTCAAGGCGGGCGGCGCCGAGCCTCTGTTGTGGGACGATAAGCCTGCATCCGTCATGGCTGCGACCAGAGAGCGGTTTACGGTTGAGAACCTGAAAAACGCCGACTGGTCCGAGATCGACGCCCTGATGCTGTCTCCGGGCGTGCCGCTCACCCATCCCGAACCGCACTGGACGGTCAAGCTGGCGCAGGACGCCGGCGTTCCGGTCATCGGCGACATCGAACTGTTCGCCCAGACCCTGGCCGCCCTGCCGGAACATAAACGGCCTAAGGTGGTGGCCATCACGGGCACCAACGGCAAATCGACGACCACGGCCCTGATCGGCCACATCCTCAAAGCTGCGGGCAAGGACGTGCATGTTGGCGGCAATATCGGCGTCGGCGTGCTGGACCTGCCTGAGATGCATGCGGGCTCGGTCTATGTCATTGAAACCTCGTCCTATCAGCTCGATCTGGTCCACAGTTTTCGACCCGACGTGGCGGTTCTGACCAACTTCTCGCCCGATCATCTCGACCGCCACGGCGGCATGGACGGTTATATCAGGGCGAAAAAGCGCCTGTTCATGAATCAGACGGCGGCGCAGGTCGCGGTCATCGGCGCCGACGACGACTGGTCCGCCGCCCTGATCAGCGAAATGCGCGTAGCGAGTCCGGTGAAACTGGTTCCGGTCTCTGCGCGCCGCACTCTGGGGCAGGGTGTTTATGCGCTGAACGGCGTCCTTTACGACGGCACGGGGCCGCGCGCGCGTCAGATCATTGACCTCAAGACGGTGCGCACGCTCACCGGACGGCACAACTGGCAGAACGCGGCCTGCGCCTATGCGGCGTGCCGCGCCCTGGGGCTGGAGCCGGACGTGATCGTCGCAGGTATGAGAAGCTTCCCCGGCCTCGATCACCGCATGCAGGAGATCGGGCGTATCGGCAAGGTGCGCTTCATCAACGATTCCAAGGCGACCAATGCCGACGCCGCGCGTCAGGCCATGTCGAGCTATGACAGGTTTTTCTGGATCGCGGGCGGCGTCGCCAAGGCGGGCGGCATTCAGGATCTGCGTGACCTTTTCCCCCGCATCAAGCACGCCTTCCTGATCGGGGAGGCGGCGGAGTTGTTTGAGAAAACCATTGGCAAGGATGCCGCCTGCACCCAGTCCCGGCATCTGTTCACCGCGGTGGCGCAGGCCTATGCCGAGGCGGAGAAATCGGGCCGCGAGGAGATCGTGCTGTTCTCGCCCGCCTGCGCCAGCTTCGATCAGTTCACCGACTTCGAAGCGCGCGGCGACGCGTTCAAGCAGGCGGTCAAGGAAATATCCGGCTCCATCCTGACCGGCGAGACCTTGGCGGGACGGTAGTGCGGGGGGAAGCGGACACCATGCGTGATCATGATCTCTATCCGCCCCTTAATACGCTGAAATCAATTGTTGACGATATCTGGATTGTCGATGGGCCGCTGATCCGGTTCGGCTTCGGCCCATTCAAAATGCCGTTCCCAACGCGCATGACTGTTGTGCGGGTCGGCGGTGATCTGTTCGTGCATTCGCCGACTCCACTGACGCCCGATCTGAAGGCGCAGATTGACGCCGTGGGGCGGGTGCGCTGGTTGATCGGGCCGAACCGGTTGCATTTTTGGTGGCTGCCCGACTGGCGCGCCGCCTATCCGGAGGCCGGGGTCTGGATCGCTCCGGAAATCCGCAAACAGGCCAATGGAAGGATCGACTTCCCGACTCATCTGCTGGAGGCGCGCGATGGCTATCCATGGGACGGCGCCCTGCGCACCCTGCCGATCGTCAGCCGCTTCATGACCGAGGCCATCTTCTTGCATGCCTCCAGCCGGACCCTGATCCTGACCGATCTGATCGAAAATTTCGAGCCGGATCATGTGCGGTCCTGGGGCATGCGTCTGTTGGTCCGGTTGGGCGCGGCGGACGGTTTTATGCCGAGCGATATGCGCGCCACGTTCGGGCCGTATAAGCCCGCCCTCAGGCGAGCCATCGAGACGCTGATCGGCTGGAACCCTGAACGTATTTTGCTCGCGCACGGGCGTTGGTATGAGCGTGACGGAACGATGGAACTTCGCCGGGCGTTCAACTGGCTATTAGGGTAAAGACTTTGTTGCGGATAAGGCGCGACTTTAAGGCGATCTTAACCATGGCTTGCTGAATCCTGAACTTGAATTCTTCCCCGCCAGGATTGCGTATCATGACCCAGGCCTATGCCCATCCGTTTACGCGCACCGACCGTTCGCCGACCGCCATGTGGTGGTGGACGCTGGACCGCGTAACCCTGGCGCTGGCTTTGGTCCTGCTGACCCTGGGTTTTTTCTTCTCGTTTTCGTCTTCGCCGGTGGCTGCGCGACATATCGCCAGCCACGACGACTTCTATTACACCAAGCGCCATTTCGTCTTCATGATCCTGACGGCGGGCCTGATGGTGGCGACCTCCATGCTGTCGCTGAAGGGGCTGAAGCGCGTTTCGGTTGCGGTCTATGGCTTCATGCTGAGCATCATGGCGCTGTTGCCGGTGATCGGCCACGCCGCCAAGGGCGGACGGCGCTGGCTGGCTCTGGGGCCGGTGGCGTTGCAGCCGTCGGAATTTCTCAAGCCCGCCCTGATCGTGCTGATCGCCTGGATGTTCTGCGAAGGCCAGAAGGGCAAGGGCGTGCCGGGCGTCACCATCGCCATGATCCTGTATGCGATGGCGATTTTCCTGTTGTTGATCCAGCCTGATGTCGGCCAGTCGATCCTGATCACCATCGCCTTCGGGGCGTGCTTCTTTATTTCAGGCGTGCCGTTTCGCTGGATTATCGGCATGCTGGGCGCGGCGGGGGCGGGGCTGGTCGGCCTGTTCTTCATCCAGCCGCATTTTCGCAACCGCATTATGGGCTTTATCCAGCCGGACGCCGACTCGGCCTATCAGGTCAACGCCGCCAAGGCGGCCATCGCCAATGGCGGCCTGTGGGGCGTCGGCCTCAATGAAGGGGTGATGAAGCGGCACATTCCCGACCTGCATACCGACTTCATCTACTCCGTCGTGGCCGAGGAATACGGTCTGTGGATGACGCTGATCATCATCGGCATATTCGGCTTTATCGTCGTGCGCGGCCTGCTCAAGACGATGGCGATGCAGGATCCCTTCCGTCAGATCGCCGCGTGCGGGCTTTACATCATGCTGGGCACGCAGGTGCTGATCAATGTGTCGGTCAATCTGGGCCTGATTCCGCCCAAGGGCATGACCTTGCCGTTCATCTCCTATGGCGGCTCGTCCATGCTGGCCATGGGGCTGTGCCTTGGCTTCATCCTGGCCCTGACGCGCAAGCGCAATGATGAGATCGTGGTCAATGACGATCCGAGCCATTGGTGAAAACAGGCTTAGATTTTTACATCCGCTGCATTATGCTGCCGCATAAATTTTCGCCCTGACGCTTCGCTTCTTGAGGGCTTTTCCGGGGGCTTGAAACTTGGCCGAAAAACCACGTCGTAAATCATCGTCCTTCGCCGACAAGCCGCTGGCCGTCGTCGCCGCCGGCGGCACGGGGGGGCATCTGTTTCCCGCCGAGGCTTTGGCGCGTGAACTGAGCGCGCGCGGCTGGGAGATCGTGCTGGCCTCGGACGCGCGCGGCGCCGCTTATGCTGAAAACTTCCCGGCGAAAGAGCGCCTGTCGCTGGAGGCCGCCACCTTTAAAAAGGGCGATCCGATCGGCATGGTTAAGGCCGGATTCCGCATCGCGACGGGCATTCTTCAGGCGCGCAAGGCATTCAAGCGGCTGAAGCCGTGGGCGGTGATCGGCTTTGGCGGCTATCCGTCCTATCCGGCGCTGATGGCGGCCCTGTCGCGCAAGGATGTGACTCTGATCCACGAGCAGAATTCGGTGCTGGGCCGCTCCAACCGGCAATTGGCGGCGAAGGTTGACGCCATGGCCTGCGCCTTTCCCGTGCTGCGCATGGCGCCGCCAGAGCTGGAAGGCCGGGTGCAGGTGGTCGGCAATCCGGTGCGCCCCGATATCCGCGCCCTTTACGATCAGCCCTATCCGTCGGTCGATAAGACAGTCCGCATCCTGATCACCGGCGGCTCGCAGGGCGCGAAAATCCTGTCCGAAATGGTCCCAAGGGCGCTGGCCCTGCTGCCGGTGTCGATCCGCATTCACCTGCATGTCGAGCAGCAGACGCGCGCTGAGAACGTCGCCGAAGCCGAGGCGACCTACAAGGCCGCTGACATCGAGGCCGAGATCGCGCCCTTTTTCACCGACATGGCCGCGCGTCTGGCGCGCGCGCACATCGTCATCGGTCGCGCCGGGGCTTCGACCTGCTGCGAGTTGGCCGTTGCGGGGCGGCCTTCGCTGCTGATCCCGCTCAAGATCGCTATGGATGATCACCAGACCTGGAACGCCGAGGTGCTGAAGGAGGCCAAGGCCGCCGTCGTGGTGCGCGAAGACGACTGCACGCCGGAAAAGCTGGCCGAAGAGATACGCACCCTGATCGAAGGCGCGCAACTGCTGCCGGTGCGCGCGGCGGCGGCGAAGTCCGTGGCGCGGCCTGACGCGGCGCGATTGCTGGCCGATCTGGTCGAGCGCACCGTGGCGCGCGTGAAAGGCTAAGCATGGCGCGCGATAACGAAAACCCGACAGACGGATTGACCGGCGGCTTTGTCCAGCGCGTGCTGTTTATCATTGTCGCCGCTTTCGCCGCCTTTCTGATCTTCAAGCTGACCGGCCTGTGGCTGCTGATCTTCGGCGCCGTGGTGATCGCCACCGTGCTGCGCGCCCTGGCCGAGCCTTTGATCAAATATACGCCGCTGAACGACACCTGGGCGGTCCTGAGCGTTCTGGTCGCGGTGCTGGCCTTTCTGGCGCTGACGATTTCGCTGTTCGGTCTGCAGATCGCCGATCAGGCGCATATCCTGTCCACGCAATTGCCCGCCGCCTGGGCTGCGGTGCAGGCCAAGCTGGAGACCTTGCCCATCGGCGCGCAGATCAAGGATCAGATCGACCAGCTTGGCCATCAGGCGGGCGGGGTCGTTTCCAAACTGCCGCTGGTGGCGGGCAATGTCCTGTCTTCGGTCGCCAACACCTTTGTCGCGCTGGTGGCCGGGGTCATCCTGGCCATCAACCCGGCGCGTTACCGGGACGGCGTGGTTTTCCTGCTGCCTGACCGCCACAAGGACAAGATGCGCGAGGCTATGAACACGGCGGGCGGCGCTTTGCGGCTCTGGTTTATTGGCCAGTTCATTTCGATGGTGCTGGTCGGGACGCTGACCGGCATCGGCCTGTCGATCGTCGGCCTGCCGTCAGCGGTGACGCTGGGGCTATTGTCTGGCGTGGCGCAGTTCGTGCCGCTGGTCGGACCGGTGGCGGCGACCGCGCCGGGCCTGTTGCTGGGGGCCATGTCCGGTTGGCAGACCGTGCTGTGGGCGCTGATCGTCTATACCGGCGTGTCGCAGCTTGAGAGCAATTTTATCACCCCGATGGTGCAGAGGCGCGTCGCCGATATTCCGATTGTCATCACCCTGTTCGCCGTCATCGGTTTCGCCGGACTGATGGGGCCGATGGGGGTGCTGTTCGCCATGCCGCTGACCGTGATCATCTACACCCTGATCCGCAAGCTTTATACCGGCGCCGACGCGCGGGAAGCGCACCGCAAGGGCCTGTTTCTGACGGCGTTCCTGAAGCGCAAAAAGGACAAGTGACACCCGCCGCCCGATCCGCTACATCGGGCCGTCTTTCTTTCAAGCGAACCTGATATGGCCCACACCAAGCGTCCCACACCTTTCGACCTCGGCCCCGTGCATTTTGTCGGCATTGGCGGCATCGGCATGAGCGGCATCGCCGAAATCATGCTCAAGATCGGCTATGCCGTACAGGGCTCCGACGCCAAGGCCAGCGCCAATACCGAGCGGCTGGAAAAGCTGGGCGCGAAAATCTTTATCGGCCATGCGCCCGAGCATGTGACGGACGGCGTCTGCGCGCTGGTCTATTCGACGGCGGTCAAGCACGATAACCCGGAAATGCTGGAGGCGCGCCGCCGCCGCATCCCGCTAGTGCGCCGCGCTGAAATGCTGGCCGAACTGATGCGGCTGCAATTCTCCATCGCCGTTGGTGGCACGCATGGCAAGACGACCACGACCTCGATGGTGGCGGCGCTGCTCGATGCAGGTGGGCTTGACCCCACCGTGGTCAATGGCGGCATCATCAACGCCTATGGCACCAACGCCAAGGTTGGGGACGGCGAGTGGATCGTGGTCGAGGCCGACGAGTCGGACGGGTCTTTCCTGCGGCTGAAATCGACCCTGGCCATCGTCACCAATATCGACGCCGAGCATCTCGATCACTGGGGGGATTTTGACGCGGTTAAGAAGGGTTTTTGCGATTTTATCGAAAATATCCCGTTTTATGGCTTCGCGGCGGTCTGCATCGACCACCCGGAGGTGCAGGCGCTTTCGGCGCGCGTCGAGAATCGCCGCCTGATCCCCTATGGAACCTCGCCGCAGGCCGAGGTGCGCTGCGTCAATATTGATTTCGGCCCTGAAGGCGCCTGTTTCGACGTCATCTTCCAGCCGTCCGGCGCCGAAGCCGTGACCTGGGAAAAGCTGAAACTGCCGATGACCGGCAACCACAATGTCTCCAACGCCACGGCGGCGATTGCGGTGGCGCGCGAACTGGGCGTCAGCGAAGATGCGATCCGCGCGGGGCTGGCCGGTTTCGGCGGCGTCAAGCGGCGCTTCACCACGACCGGCGTAACAAAATCAGGCGTGCGCGTGATCGACGATTACGGTCACCACCCGGTCGAGATCGCCGCCGTCTTACGCGCCGCGCGTCAGGTGTCGCAAGGCCGGGTGATCGCCGTGGTGCAGCCGCACCGCTATACCCGCCTGCGCGACTTGATGACCGAGTTCGCCACCTGCTTTAACGACGCCGACATGGTGATCGTGGCCGATGTCTATTCGGCTGGTGAAGCGCCTATCGAAGGCGTGGACAAGCAGCATCTGGTCGAGGCTCTGCATCGCTTCGGCCACCGCAGCGTCATGGCGCTAGGCGGCCCGGCGGAACTGGCCTCGGTGGCAGCGGTCGAGGCGAAGTCGGGCGATCTGGTCGTCTGCCTCGGCGCGGGCGACATCACACAATGGGCCTACGCCCTGCCGGGTCAGTTGGACGCCCTGCAATGAGCCATGAATCGAAATCCTGGATCAGCCAGTTGCCGCCGGTGCGCGGGCGGATGCTGTATGGCGAGGCTCTGGCCCCCTTTACGTGGTTCCGCGTCGGCGGTCCGGCGGATGTGATCTTCCTGCCAGAGGACGTGGCGGACCTGTGCGATTTCCTGAAAAAGCTCGATCCGGGCGTGCCGGTGATGGCGGTCGGGGTCGGTTCGAACCTGCTGGTGCGCGATGGCGGCGTCGAGGGCGTGGTGATCCGGTTGGGCAAGAACTTCGCCGGGGTTGAGCCGCGCGGCGAGGGACGCCTATGGGCAGGCGCGGCGGCGCTGGACGCGCAGGTCGCCAAGGTGGCGGCGCAGAACGGCATTGCCGGGCTGGAGTTTTATCGCGGCGTGCCGGGAACCATCGGCGGCGCGATTGTGATGAATGCAGGCTGCTATGGTTCGGAAACCAAGGACGTGCTGATCGAAGCCCACGCGGTGACGCGATCGGGCGAACTTGTGACGCTGTCCAATGCCGAAATGGGCTATTCGTATCGCCATTCCACGCCCGACAATCTGATCTATATCGGCGCGCTCTATCAGGGGACGCCTGACGATCCGGCGGCGGTCACAGCGCGCATGGAGGCGATCACCGCCCGCCGCGAACAGACCCAGCCGATCCGCGAAAAAACCGGCGGCTCGACGTTTAAGAACCCGGAAGGCAAGAGTGCGTGGCAATGCGTCGATGAGGCAGGCTGGCGCGGGCGTCTCTATGGCGGCGCCAAGTTCTCGGAATTGCATGCCAACTTCATGATCAATACCGGCGAAGCGACCGCCACCGACCTCGAAGGTCTGGGCGAAGCTGTGCGCGCCGACGTGAAGTCAAAGCTGGGCATCGACCTGCATTGGGAAATCAAGCGCGTGGGACGGACGCACAGGTAATGTCAAAAATTATCACTACTGAAATTGCTAAAAATTGTATTCACAATGGCTTAATTAGTAGTCGAGATGACTATATTGATTGGTCTGGTGGTCTCGGTTTGTGGCGGGCTCCTGAATATTTGATTACTATCAACATTGCAAGAGAGTTTAGCAAAAACGGATTTAAGAATTTTGTAGTTTTGGAAAAAAGCGCAATAGATGCGTTTCGAGAATCTCGAACAAAAAATACAGGCCGAATCGCGTCCGATTGGCGTCCTTATGGTCGTGTTGATATAATGCTTTATAATTGTGAAAAGCCTATTGTGCCAATTGAGGTTAAAAGATTTGTAAGTACGTACTCATCGATTGGATCTGACATGAAAAGAATTACAAAATTTGTCACACGATCCCATGGGGAAAGCAGTATAAAGTTTGGAGCAATCGCTTTTTACATAGGAAGTGATGATAAAAATCCAGAGAAGGCGCAGAATAGAGTTAAAAGTAGATTGGATAATATTGAAATGGAAGCGAAATTTAATCTTCCTAAGGGGCTGACTCTTAAATTGATGGCGGGTGAAATCAAGCAAGTAGATGGAGGAGCATGGTCAGCTGCCGCGCTCATTGTAGAACCTAATGAACAAAATTGATCTATTTTGAACTTCAAAATCGTATCCGCGCGACCATAACTTAGCGAAGTCCCCCCCTCCGTCAGCGACTTCGCGCTGCCACCTCCCCCGTAAACGGGGGAGGATGAAAGATAAGGAGCCACATCATGAAGATCGGATTTATCGGCCTCGGCAATATGGGGGCGGCGATTGCGCCGAATTTTCTGCGCGCCGGGCATGAGTTGGTCGTGTGGAACCGCACGGCGACGCGCGCCGGGCCGCTGGTCGCCGAGGGCGCGAAGCTGGCCTCCGGTCCGGCCGAAGCGGCGCGGGTCGATGCGGTTTTCACCATGCTGTCCGACGATGCGGCGCTTGAGGGCGTCAGCGAGGCGATCCCTGACAATCTGCCCGCCGGGGGCCTGCACGTTTCGCTCAGCACGATTAGCGTCGCTCTCGCTTACAAGCTGACCGAGGCGCATAAAGCCAAAGGGCAGGCCTTTGTCAGCGCGCCGGTGTTCGGACGGCCCGCCGTTGCGGCCGAGGGCAAGCTTTTCATCACCGCCGCCGGGTCCGAGGCGGATATGCAGAAGGCCATGCCGCTCTTGCAGGTTATCGGCCAAAAGGTCGAAGTCTTTGGCGATACGCCTTCTATGGCGAACCTCGTCAAGCTGGCGGGCAATTTCCTGATCGTGTCGCTGACCGAGACCCTGGGCGAGGCGATGGCGCTGGTCGAGACGGGCGGCGCGTCCAAGGCGCAGTTCCTCGATTTCCTGACCTCGACCCTATTCAACGCGCCGATCTATAAAAATTACGGCGCCATGATCGTGAAAGAGACCTTCTCGCCCGCCGGGTTCGGCGCGTCTCTGGCCGCCAAGGATGTGCGGCTGGCGGGCGAGGCGGCGGAGACGCTCGGCGTCGCCATGCCGCTTAATGACCTGCTGCGCGCGCGCCTAAAACGTCTGATCGACGGCGGGGAGGGCGATCTGGACCTGACGGCTCTGTCCCTGCTGGCGCAAAGAGACGTAAAATGACTCTGCTGGACCTCTACGCCGCCAAGGGGCCACTGATCATGGGCGTGATCAATGTCACGCCCGACAGCTTTTCCGATGGCGGACGGCACAACGGCCTCGAAGCGGCGCTTGAACACGCTGAGGCGCTGCTGGAAGCCGGGGCGGATGTGCTGGATATTGGCGGCGAATCGACCCGGCCCGGCGCGCATCCGGTCAGCATCACCGAGGAGATCAACCGCATCGTGCCGGTGATCGACGCCCTGTCGCGCCGCACCGACGCGCCGTTAAGCGTCGATACCTTCAAGCCGGAAGTGGCCGAAGAGGCCCGCCACGCTGGCGCCGGCATCTGGAACGACATCAGCGCTCTGGGCGCGCCGGACGCGCTGGAGACGGCGGCGCGGCTCGATATGGAGGTCATCCTGATGCACATGCAGGGCGAGCCGCGCACCATGCAGGCGAACCCGTGGTATGAGGATGTGGTGGCCGAGGTCGAATCCTTCCTGCTGGAGCGCGCCGGGGCCGCGGTGCGCGCCGGGTTGGCGAAGGAGCGCGTCTGGCTCGATCCCGGCATAGGGTTCGGCAAGACGCTCGATCACAATCTGGCCCTTTTGCGCGCTACCGACCGGCTGGCCGGGCATGGCTATCCGCTGCTGATGGCCGCCTCACGCAAGCGTTTCATTGCCGCGCTGGAGGAGCGCGAAGGCGCGGAGCTTTCGGGGCCGGAGGAACGTTTGGGCGCCAGCATCGCCGTGCATCTGCACGCCATCCGGCAGGGCGCTAAAATGGTGCGCGTACATGATGTGGCGGAGATGAAGCAGGCTTTGCGGCTTATGCGGGCGCTGGGGTAGTTACCCCTCCACCGTTTCGCGGTCCCCCTCCCCATGAATGGGGAGGAGTCACGACATCGGCGGATAGATGTCGAAGGCGGCCAGAAAGCCGGGGTCTTCGACCACCGCGCCGCAACTGAGCAGGTATTTCCCCGGCGCTTGCAGCTTGAAGGCGGCGGGAACCAGAGGCAAGGCCAGTTCCTGACCGGACTTGCCGCCGACCAGAGACAGCACAAAGCCTTCGTCGCGATTGGCGCGGACCAGCATACCCGCCATGATCTCGTAACTGAGCAGGTCATCGTCCGGCCCGATCCGGTTCAGCCGCACCAGAATCAGCGTGTTCCGCGCCGCACGCAGCACCGGATGGTCGCGCTCGGCGAACAGATCGGGTTGCAGTTCGTTCCATCTTCCGCTCATGCGGTGACGAAGGCGAAGCGCGCCATCCGTCCCTGCGGCGTTTCGACCGCTTCGGTGAACATGCCCAGCGGCCTGACCCACAGGGTCGCTTCGCCCGCTGTCTGACCTTCCGGCGCGTACAGCACCAAAATCTCCTCGGTCTCCGAATGGCGCACCGTGCCGAAGACGCGATAGGTCTTGCCCTTATAATGGCGATAAAGGCCGCGCGGCAGGTCGCTTTTGTAGAACGAGGTTGTTATGTCCATAACAGCTCCCTAGATGGATTCTTGTCTCTCGTCTTCCTAAGGATGGTCATGCAGCGCGTTCTCATCATCGCCGGGTCCGATTCGTCGGGCGGGGCGGGCATTCAGGCCGACATCAAGACCGTAACCTGCCTCGGCGGCTACGCCATGACCGCGATTACGGCCCTGACAGCGCAGAATACGCTCGGCGTTTCAGGCGTCCTGCCCATCGCGACGGACTTTGTGCGTCAGCAGGCCGATGCGTGTCTTGACGATATCGGCGCCGATGCGATCAAGACCGGCATGCTGGGCGACGCGTCAATGATTGATTGCGTGGCGGACATCATCGAAAAGGCCGGGGTCTTCACCGCGGTCGATCCGGTCATGGTCGCCAAGGGCGGGCATCCGCTGCTGGCGGCGCAGGCGGTTCATACGCTGAAAACCCGCCTGCTGCCGCTGGCCGACCTTTTGACGCCCAATACACCTGAGGCCGAGGCGCTGACCGGCCTCAGCATCGTGAGCGAGGCCGATATGCGAACCGCCGCCGAGGCCCTGCTCGATCTGGGCGCGAAGGCGGTGCTGATGAAGGGCGGGCATCTGGATACAGGCGCTGAAGTCGTCGATCTGCTGGTTACGCGAGACGCGGTTCACCGCTTTACGGCGCCGCGTGTGGAGACGCGGCATACCCACGGCACCGGCTGCACGATGGCAAGCGCCTGCGCCGCTCTGATGCGCGAAGGCCGCCCGCTGGAGGAAGCGGTCGGCCTGGCGAAAGACTATATCGGCGGGGCGATTCTGATGGCGCCCGGTCTGGGGCAGGGGCATGGACCGCTGCGTCACAACTGGCTGCTCTGAAGCCGAAGCGGCGCGGAGCGGGGGAGCGCCCCGCGCCTTCGGAGCCAGGTTCAGGATTAACGACGGTTTCCGTCGTGCGCCTGAACGCGGATATGGCCGTTGAGCACGTCGAGCTTGCCATTCAGGGTGGCGATCTCCGAGCGGGTCAGGCCGTGACGGTCATAGGAACGCTTCAGGCGGGCGATGGCGTTCAGCTTGGTTGTCAGGCGGCTGGCTTCGCGCGGGCTCAGGCGATGCGTGCGTTCGCCCATGCGGATGTCTTCGCGTAGATTGCGAATGCGGGCGTCGATCCGGGCGGAAGCGCGCATATCCATCTTGACGGCGATGGGACGCATCGGCGCGGCGGAAGCCGCGGCGGGGATGGAGGCGGCGCCTAAGCCTGCGGTTATCAGAATGGCGGCGGCGATCAGGGTCTTGTGCGTTTTCATGGTCTGGCTCCTTGGTGTATGCCTCGCTGCTCATCAGCGATGACGCCACATTCGCATGCGGCGGCTGAGCCGTTCCTGAACCGTGCGTTTCAAGCCATGTTCATGTTGCGGGCGTGAAAAAGCCGCAATGTCCGGCCCACGCCTGATCTTGTAAGGCGGCGACATGTTGCAGCCCCGACATCGACCTGGCCGGGGTTCTGCGGACGAAAATTATTTTGAAGTTTTTTCGATCCGCGTCGGCGCAAAAAAGGCTTGCCCGTACGGGTATGAAAGCGCATAGGCGGCGCAAGAAAACGCCAGATCCTTCCTGTACCTGATCCTGCCCTAAGGAGTCTCTGATGCCGACCGCCGCCCCGCAAAAGCCGCCGCGTCAGCCCGAACGTCCGTGGTTCTCCTCCGGCCCGACCTGCAAGCGTCCGGGCTGGACTGTCAAGGCGCTGGAAAGCGCACCGGTCGGTCGTTCCAACCGCTCCAAGGTCACGGTGGGCCGCATCCAGCAGGCGCTGGAGCTGACGCGCTCGATTCTGGAGATTCCTGAAGACTATAAGGTCTTCCTGATGCCGGGTTCCGACACCGGCGCGTTTGAAGCCGCCATGTGGAATCTGCTCGGCCAGCGCAGGGTGCAGTTGCTGGCGTTTGAGAATTTCGGCGAGTTGTGGGCCGACGACGCGGTCAAGCACCTGAAACTGGACGCCGAGGTGCTGAAGGCGCCCTATGGCCGTCTGCCGGACCTGGGCAAGATCGACCCGGAGGCCGATCTCGTCTTTCCGTGGAATGGCACGACCTCGGGCGTGCGCGTGCCAAACGGCGATTTCCTGAAAGGGCATAAGGGGCTGGTGCTGTGCGACGCCACCTCGGCGGCCTTCTGCATGGAGTTGCCGTGGCCGGACCTCGACGTCGCGACCT
The DNA here is from genome assembly GCF_051956075.1 of Asticcacaulis sp. GTDB lineage: Bacteria > Pseudomonadota > Alphaproteobacteria > Caulobacterales > Caulobacteraceae > Asticcacaulis. The sequence continues at coordinate 252,754 of NZ_JBQCGA010000060.1, forward strand.
TCTCGTTCCAGAAGGCGCTGGGCGGCGAGGCGGGCATCGGCGTGCTGGTTCTGTCGCCGCGCGCGGTCGAGCGTTTGAATACATGGGAGTCGGGCCGCGCCATTCCGAAGGTGCTGCGGCTCAAGAAGGGCGCGCAGGCGGACGATAAGACGCTGGGCGGCGATGCGATCAACACCTTCTCGTTCATGGTGATTGAGGACTATCTCGATGCGCTGAAATGGGCGACCTTTGAAGGCGGATTGTCGGGTCTGGTCCGGCGCTGCAACAACAATTTCGACGCCCTGGCCGAATGGGTCGAGGCGACATCATGGATCGACTTTGTCGCCGAGGAGGCCGATCAGCGCTCGACGACGTCGGTGTGCCTGAAATTTGTTGATCCGCTGGTGACGGCGCAGCCTTCCGAGGTGCAGGCGAAGCTGGCGGCGAAAATCGCTTCCCTGCTGGAGATCGAAGGCGTGGCGTTCGACCTCAACGGTTATCGCGCCGCGCCGCCGGGCCTGCGGGTCTGGTGCGGCTGCACGGTCGAGACGGACGATATCGACGCCCTGCTGCCGTGGCTGGACTGGGCCTATGCCGAGGCGCTGGCGGCGTTGCAGGCCGAAGGTCTGGTTGCTGTTTAAGGATTAACCACGAAATACACGAAAAGGGCGAAGCCTCCCATGGTAAGCCGGGCTCCGCCCTTTCTTATTTCGTGCTTTTCGTGTCTTTCGTGGTCCGAAATCTTCCTGAAAAAAACAGGTTACACGCCCTGATTCCTGCTCTATAGGGTGCTACCCGTGAAATCCGGGCCGTGTGCGGCCCTTCAGTGTGGCCCTATCCCGCAAATCCGAACGCTCATGGCCTGTCAGGCCGGGCGTCGCCTTGCGCGACGGCCTTTCTTTTTGCGGGAGTTTCCCTTGGCGAATGTGACGGTGATTGGCGCTCAGTGGGGCGATGAGGGCAAGGGCAAGCTGGTTGACTGGCTGTCCAATCGCGCCGATGTCGTGGTGCGCTTTCAGGGCGGACATAATGCCGGTCATACGCTCGTCGTCGGCGACAAGGTCTATAAGCTCAGCCTTTTGCCATCGGGCGTGGTGCAGGGCAAGCTCAGCATCGTCGGCAATGGCGTGGTCATCGACCCGTGGGCGCTATTCGCCGAAATCGCCCGTGTGGAGGCGCAAGGTCTGAGCATCACGCCGGACCTGCTGGTCATCGCCGATAACGCCTGCCTGATCCTGCCGATCCATTCCGAACTCGACATTGCGCGCGAAGCCGCAGCGGGCGCGGGCAAGATCGGCACGACCGGCCGCGGCATCGGTCCGGCCTATGAAGACAAGGTCGGCCGCCGCGCTATCCGCGTCGCGGACCTTGAGGATTTCGACGCCCTGGGCGCCAAGATCGACCGGCTGCTGGCGCACCACAATCCGCTGCGTCAGGGCCTCGGCCTGCCCGAAGTCGATGTCGCGGGCCTGCTGGGCAAGCTGAAAGAGATCGCGCCGCGCCTTCTGTCGCATGTCAAACCGGCCTGGTATGTGCTGGACAAGGCCAAGGCCGAGGGCAAGCGCATCCTGTTCGAGGGCGCGCAGGGCGCTCTGCTCGATATCGACCACGGCACCTATCCGTTCGTCACCTCGTCCAATACGGTCGCCGGTCAGGCCGCTGCGGGCTCCGGTATGGGGCCGAAAAGCGTCGGCTATGTGCTGGGCATCCTCAAAGCCTATACGACGCGCGTCGGCTCCGGGCCTTTCCCGACCGAGCTGTTCGATGAGGTCGGCAAGGGCATCGCCGAGCGTGGGCATGAGTTCGGCACGGTGACGGGCCGCGCGCGCCGCGTCGGCTGGCTGGACGCGGTGCTGGCGCGCCAGTCGATCGCCATCAACGGCATTGACGGCATCGCCCTGACCAAGCTCGACATTCTCGACGGCATTGATGTGATCAAGGTCTGCGTCGGTTATAAGGTCGGCGACAAGGTGCTGGACTACCTGCCCGCCGGGTTTAAGGCGCAAGCCGGGATCGAGCCGGTCTATGAGGAGATGGAAGGCTGGTCGCAAAGCACGCAGGGCGCGCGCTCGTGGAAAGACCTGCCGGGCAATGCGGTCAAATATGTCCGCCGCATCGAGGAGCTGATCGGCGCGCCGGTCGCGCTTTTGTCCACATCGCCTGAGCGAGAAGACACCATTCTGATGCGCGACCCGTTTCAGGACTGACGGTGAGGGGGGAGGGCGCGTTTAGACGCGGTTAACCTTACCGTCTAAGCGAATCTTTACGCAGTTGCAGTAAGGTCTCCGGCGAAACAAAGAATTTGTTGGTCGCCCATGTTTGCTCTTGATCCCAAATTGCAGGCCCGCCTGCGCCAGCACATGAGCCGTGTGCTGATCCTCGAAGGCAATCCCGCCTATGCCCGTATGCTGGCGGATATGCTGCGCGTGCTGGGGGCGGAGAATATCGTCATCGAATCGGATGACCGTAAAGCCGCCGATCTGTTGCGCGACCTTGATCCGCACCTGATCATCACCGAATATAAAACGGCGAAGATCGACGGCGTCGAATTTACGCGCAAGCTGCGCCACAGCCGACTGCACTGCAAGGCCGCGCCGGTCCTGATGGTCAAGGCCGACATCACGCTGGACGAACTGAAGGAGGCGCGCAATTGCGGCGTCCACGAGGTTCTGAAAAAGCCGTTCGCCTGGCAGGATCTGCTCAGCCGCCTGCAAAACGTGTTGCTGAAACCGCGCGAATGGATTGAGGTCGCCACCTATACCGGCCCTTGTCGTCGCAGCTTCAACACCGGCGATTACAAGGGCGCGAAGAAACGCAAGGGCGATGGCGGTGGCTTACGCGTCGCGGTCGAAGAAGCTGTGCGTTTGCTGCGCGCTTCGCTGGATGTGTTCGATCAGGACGCCGCCGCCGCCATGGCCTCAATCATGCAGCAGATGCAGATCATCGTCCCGGCCTGCAAGATGATCAAGAACACCAAGTTCACCAACGCCGCTTCGCATATCGTTCATGCGCTGCGCAACAAGGCCTTGTCGCGCGATCTGCTGGAGCCGCACGTCACCGCCATGATGGAAGGCTTGGGCATGGACAAGTCCGCCGCCGCGAAAAAGCTGGCGGAAGAGCTGTTTGGCGACGCGCCGGAGGCGCCGGAGCCGGATAATCGGCTGGCGGTTTAAGCGGGCGTCGCCGCCTGATTGGCGCTGACCATCGCTTTTTGCAGCTTTTCAAAGGCGCGCACCTCAATCTGACGCACGCGCTCGCGCGACACGCCAAAGCGTTCGGCCAGGTCTTCCAGCGTGGTCGGATTATCCTTGAGGCGGCGTTCGGTCAGGATTTCGCGCTCGCGGTCATTGAGTTCGCCCATCGCCGCCTGCAACAGTTCCATGCGGATGTCGTATTCCTCGGCGTCGGCCAGCACGGTTTCCTGCGACACCTGCTTGTCATCGACCAGCCAGTCCTGCCATTCGGACTCGCCTTCCGAAGCGCGCAAGGGCGCATTGAGCGACGAATCGGGCGAGGACATGCGCCGGTTCATATTGATGACGTCGGTTTCGGATACGCCCAGCTTGGTGGCGATCTGCTCGACCTGATCGTGGCGCAGATCGCCTTCTTCCAGGGCCGAAATTTCCGACTTCACCTTGCGTAGGTTGAAGAACAGCTTCTTCTGCGCGGCGGTCGTGCCCATCTTCACCAGCGACCATGAGCGCAGCACATATTCCTGTATCGACGCCTTGATCCACCACATGGCGTAGGTGGCCAGACGGAAGCCGCGCTCCGGGTCGAACTTCTTGACCGCCTGCATCAGGCCGACATTGCCTTCGGAAATGACTTCGCCGACGGGCAGGCCATAGCCGCGATAGCCCATGGCGATCTTGGCGACCAGACGCAGGTGTGAGGTCACCAGCTTGTGCGCGGCCTGCGGATCCTGATGTTCCTGCCAGCGCTTGGCCAGCATGAATTCCTCGTCCTTGGCCAGCATCGGGAATTTGCGGATTTCCGACAGATAGCGGTTGAGGCCGCCATCGGGCGTCAGCGAGGGCAGGCTGCCCAGATTGCTGCCAAGATTGCTTGACGGGGACAGGGCCACAGATGTCGTCATCGGCGTTTCGCTTTCAGGTCGGGAGTCTGACATATCGGAAGGAGAGCCAGAAGGAGAAAACGTGTCGGACATAAGACCGTCTCCATAGTCTGCGAAGGGGGAGCGCAGCAGGAATGGACAGTCTTATGCCCGACAACTGCGCTTAGATTTAGGTAGGCTTGCGACGAAAAAAAGACCCGGAAGGTGAAAAACTGTACGGAGGTGGACAGATTATCACGCCGAGCGGGCATGGCGGCATCACTTATGGGTGAGTGCGCTGCACAATTCAGGCTTCATCTTCGTCATCCTCAAGGCTCCAGTCGTCGTCATCCCAGTCGTCCTCATCAACCGCTTCGTGGCCATACATGGCGCGCAGGGCGTCGAGCAGGGCGGCCATGTCGTCGGGCAGGGGCGCGCGGAAGCGCAGCTTTTTGCCGGTGATCGGGTGGACGAAACCCAGTACGGCGGCGTGCAGGGCCTGACGCGCGAAGCCGAGATCTTTCAGGATGGTCTGAACATCGCGGTGCGGCGCGCCGGAGCCATAGACCTGATCGCCGAGGCAGGGCGCGCCCAGATGCGCCATATGCACGCGAATCTGATGCGTGCGGCCCGTCTCCAGCTTGCAGGTCAGCAGGGCGGCCAGGGGTTTGGTATCGCCGAAGACTTCATCGACCGCGTAATGGGTGATGGCTTCGCGTCCGCCGCCGCGTAACACCGCCATCTTCTTGCGGTCGTGATGCGAGCGCCCGATGCGGGTATTTACTGTGCCCTTGACGTAGCGCGGCGCGCCGCGCACCACGGCGTTATAGGCGCGGTCGATATCGTGGCGGGAAAACAGCTCGCTCAAGGCGCGGTGCGTCACATCCGTCTTGGCGGCGACCAGAACGCCGGAGGTATCCTTGTCGAGCCGGTGAACGATGCCGGGGCGTAAGACCCCGCCGATACCGGACAGGGTATCGCCGCAATGATACAGCAGGGCATTGACCAGCGTGCCGTCCGGCGTGCCGGGCGCCGGGTGGGCGGCTATGCCGGCGGGCTTGTTGACCACGATCAGATGTTCGTCTTCATAGAACACCTCCAGCGGAATGTCCTGCGGCTCCGGCGCGGCGCCGACCGGGGCAGGGACCGAAAGCTCATAGCGACCGGGCCGCGCCTTGTGCTTGCCATCGCGAATTGTCTCGCCTTCAAAGCTCAGGCGGCCCTCGCCGATCAGGACTTGCAGACGTGCGCGCGACAGGTCGCTGAACGCCGCCGCCAATACGCGGTCAAGCCGGTCGCCCGCTCCGTCTGCGCCGATTTCGGCGGTCAAAACGGTTGCGTCGTCGTCAAGGTCTTCGGAATCGGACAATGGGGCGGTCCTCAAAAAGGAAAACACCGGACGCCAGCAGCGCCCGGTGTTTTGATCCTGTCGCGCTAGGCGAAGGCTTAGATGACGTCTTCGGTGATCAGGCCGACCTTGACGTAGCCGTTCTGTTGCAGCTTGTTCAGCACCTTCACGAAGTCTTCGTAATGGATGTCCTTGTCGCCGCGGACCAGAACGCGCTGTTCGGAGAGCGGCGTACCCGGATCGGTGCGCATCAAAGCCGCGGCGACATCGGGAATCAGGGTCGCCATGCTGGTCTTCTGCGCGCCGATATATATGTCGTCCGGCCCCATGATCGAGACGAACACCGGATCGTGCTTCTTCTCATTGCTGGGCGGGGACTTGGCGGGCGGCAGGTCGAGCTTGATCGACACCTGCGCGGGCGGAATGGTCGTCATAAAGATAATCAGGAGCACCAGCATGACGTCCACGAAGGGCGTCACGTTGATGTCCGAGTTTTGCTGCACGGTGTATTTGCCACCGCCGCCGCCGCCGAGCTTTGCGCCCATGAAACACTCCCTAGTTGCGCCGCAGGCGGCGAGCGCCGCGGGCCAGTAAATTCACTCGGTCACGACAAGAGGCGCGTCAAACGCCTGCGAGCGGACCGGTCGGGGTCGATTTAGACCGAGGCGAGATTAATTGTAAAGACCTTCTGTGGCGAAAAAGCCGCAAGCCGCGATAAGTTTTCGATCCTATTTGCGGGTCAGGTTCAGGAATCGCTCCTGAAGCGCCAGATCGGTCTTGAACACGCCCGTGAAGCGCGTCGTCACCGTCGTGACATTCTTGTGGTGAACGCCGCGCGTGGACATGCACTGATGCTCGGCGTCGATCATCACCGCCACGCCCAGCGGCGCCAGCGATTCTTCAATCGCGTCGGCGACCTGCTTGGTCATGGTTTCCTGGGTTTGCAGGCGCTTGGCGAAGATTTCGACGACGCGGGCGATCTTGGAGATGCCGACGACCTTGCTGGTCGGCATATAGGCGACCCAGGCCTTGCCCAGAAACGGCGCCATATGGTGTTCACAGTGCGATTCGACGTCGATTTCGCGCAACATGACCATGTCGTCATAACCCTGCACGTCTTCGAAGGTGCGCGACAGCTCCTTGGCCGGATCGGCCTGATAGCCCTGGAACCATTCTTCATAAGCGTCCACGACGCGCTTGGGCGTGTCGATCAGGCCTTCGCGTTGCGGGTCGTCGCCGGCCCAGGCCAAAAGGGTGCGCACGGCGTCCATGGCCTCTTCCCGCGTCGGGCGGTTGGTAAAGGTGGCGACGCTCTTGGGCTTGGAGGCCCCCATCAGGCTGGTTTCCGAAAAGGCGGGGCGCGAGTCCAGACTATCCATGTTCAATCTACAATTCCCTTGAGGGCCGAGTGGCGCCGGAGCGACGGCTCCGGAAATGACGCGTGGCATCCCTCATTGAAGACACCCCGGCGGCGATCCTGCCGTCAGGATGAGACGGAAGCTGTCAGCAACAGCGACCGTTACACAAAACTCTATATCGGCTCTTATACCCCATTTTGCCACGCCTGGATCATCAAAGATGGGCGATTTGGCATGGCGTCGAGCCTATGTGGCGTCTATATGGGAGGATGCCCTGCAATTACAACCGATTTCGCCGACGCCGCATATGACACTACGTATTCACGACACCCTTCGCGGCGAAAAAATCGCCTTCGAGCCGCGCGATCCGAAGCGCGTGACCCTGTATGTCTGCGGGCCGACCGTCTATAATTACGCCCATATCGGCAATGCGCGCCCGGTCGTGGTGTTCGACGTGCTGTACCGTCTGCTGCGCCATCTTTATGGCGAGGACCATGTCGTCTATGCGCGCAACATCACCGACGTGGACGACAAGATTAACAAGAAGGCGATGGACGAAGGCGTCGATATCTCAGTCATCACCGAGCGCTACGCCAGAATTTATAATGACGACATGACGGCGCTGAACGCGCTGCCGCCCAATCATCAGCCGCGCGCCACCGCGCACATGGGCGAGATGGTGGCGATGATCGAAGACCTGTTAGAGCGCGACATGGCCTATGTGGCGGACGGCGAGGTCTTGTTCCGCGTCTCGGCCTGGGATCGCGGCGCGGGGCGGTACGGTCAGTTGGCCAAGCGCTCGCTCGACGACATGATCGCCGGGGCGCGCGTCGAGGTGGCGGGCAACAAGGACGCCGCTGCCGACTTCGTGCTGTGGAAGCCGTCCAAGCCGGGCGAACCGGTATGGGCGGGGCCGCAAGGCTTACCGGGCCGTCCGGGCTGGCACATCGAATGTTCAGCCATGAGTGAGGCGGTGCTGGGCCTGCCGGTCGACATTCATGGCGGCGGGCAGGATCTGATCTTTCCGCACCACACCAATGAGATCGCCCAGTCCTGCGCCGCCCACGGGCACGACGATCCGGCGGCCTATGCAAGATACTGGATGCATAATGGTTTTCTCGACTTCTCCGGCGAGAAGATGAGCAAAAGCCTTGGCAATGTCGTGCTGGTGCATGATCTGATCAAGGACTATCCGGGCGAGGTGATCCGCTGGGCCTTGCTGAGCGGGCATTACCGGTCGCCTTTGAACTGGACGCCGGAATTACTGGAGCAATCGAAGAAGAATTTGGATTATCTGTACGGCATTTTGTTGCGCGCAAAGCATGTTCAGCCGGATGAAACGGACGAAGAAAGCTTCGATGAACTGCTTGATGACTTAAATACGTCTGGGGCGATGTCTCGACTCTATCTGTTGGCAAAAAGCGTTGAACTATCCTCGCAAAATCCAGATGTGATCAGCAATGATAAAGGTAACTTCCTTGCCTTAGCCAACATCCTCGGCATCTTGCAACAAGACCCGGAGAAGTGGTTCAAGCACGGCGCCACGGACGATCTGTCGGCGCAGGTCGAAGACCTGCTTAAACAACGCGCTGAGGCGCGGGCGGCGAAGAACTGGCCGGAGGCGGACCGTATCCGCGATGCGCTCAATGCGCTGAATGTCGAGGTGATGGATTCCCCGACCGGCCCCACCTGGAAACTGAAGGCGAGCGTCTGATGTCGGTAAAGGTTGAACAACGCATCGGCATCACCGCGCCGGTGGACGATGTCTATGATATCCTCACCGATATCGAAAACTGGCCGACCTGGAGCCCGATCCACAAGGCCGCCTCCGGCGAGGTCAAGTTCGGCGCGCCGGTGCGACTGGAGGAATATTATGAGGGGCTGGGCCTCTGGGAACAGGAAGGCGCGGTCGGGGAATATCAGCCGCTGTCGCACATCCACATCTATATTCCGCGTCCGTTCTACGCCGGTCGCCTGATCCGCTTTTTCGAGGTCGATGTGCTGTCGGAGACGGCGACCTCGTTCTCGGTCGGCGCACTGTTCGACGGCTTCCTGTCCGAACGCGAAGGCAAGCGCTATCGTAGTTATCTGCGCCAGGGCTTTCAGGCCTTTGCGGAGGCGCTGAAGGCCAAGGCCGAGGCGGAGACCGATCCCACCAAGCCGCACGCCCGCATCACCGTGCCGGAGCCGCCGACCCTGCCGAAAAAGCCGCCGGTGTGGCAGAGACAGGCGCATTTCTGGGGCAAGAAGAAGTAACGTCAATGATTGACGAACTCTATTCGCGCGAAATTCTGCGCCGCACGACGCAACTGAAGCATGTCGGCCATCTCGACGCGCCGGACGGTCAGGCGGACCGCGTGTCCAAGCTGTGCGGCTCCAGCATCCATGTCGAGGTCAAGATGGACGGCGACCGGATCGCCGATTTCGCGCAGCAGGTCGAGGCCTGCGCCCTGGGGCAGGCCAGCGCGGCGATTCTCAGTCAGACCGTGCTTGGCGCGTCTGTGGATGAGATTCGCGCCGGGCGCGATTCGCTGCGCGCCCTGCTGAACGGGGAGGCGACGCAGATACCGGCGCGGTTCAGCGATCTGCGCATTCTGGAATCGGTCAAGGATTTCCCCGCGCGCCATACCTCGACCCTGCTGGCCTGGGAGGCGACGCTGGCGGCGATAGGTGCGGCGCAGCAAAAATAGACGTTTATTTATCACTACCCTCTTGTCATGCGCGCAAAAATACGTTCCTATGGTTGTGTTCCGCGGGGGCGAACATGGCAGGGGGTTGACGATTTTTCTCTTTTTCTTCAATGAGACGCAGCATGACGTCGCTGTACGAACGCTCGGTGCGCGCGGGGCTGAAAGCCTATAAGCTGACCCTGTCGCCCTATATCGGGCAGGCCTGCCGCTTCCGGCCGACCTGTTCAGAATATATGGCCGAGGCGCTGATCGTTCACGGTCCGCTCAAGGGCGGTATGCTGGGTGTGCGGCGGATTTGCCGCTGCCGTCCCGGCGGGGGTCATGGTTTCGATCCGGTGCCGAAACGGATCGGGACATAGCCGTTTCATCGGACCTGTTTCGCCTGTCTGACGCAGGACCACATGGAATCTTTATAAATTTTATTGCGCGATGAAGCCCGCCGTAAGGGCTACAGGTCGCCAGACTGAGAGTAATGACATGACGATCGACGTAACCTTTCCCGACGGCGCGCAACGCAGCTTCGAGGCAGGGACAACCGGCAGGGCCATCGCCGAAAGTCTGTCGAAATCGCTGGCCAAGAAGGCCGTCCTGATCAAGCTGGACGGCGAACTCCGCGACCTTGACCGGCCGCTGGAGACGGGGGGGAAGTTGGAAATCCTGACGCGCGACGCGCCGGAAGTTCTTGAGGTCATTCGTCACGACACGGCCCACATCCTGGCCGAGGCGGTGCAGGAGCTGTTTCCCGGCACGCAGGTCACGATCGGCCCGTCGATCGAGGACGGCTTCTATTACGACTTCGCGCGCGACGAACCGTTTTCGACGGACGATTTCGCGAAGATCGAAGCGAAGATGCGCGAGATCGTCGATCGCGATGAAAAGATCGTGCGCGAGGTCTGGGACCGCAACGCGGCGATCCAGCACTTCGAATCCATCGGCGAGGCCTATAAGGCCGAGATTATCCGCGACCTGCCCGAAGGCGAGACCATCACCGTCTATCGTCACGGCGAACATTGGAAAGACCTGTGCCGCGGGCCGCACCTGCCGTCGTCAAAAGCCATCGGCAAGGCGTTCAAGCTGACCAAGCTGGCCGGCGCCTATTGGCGCGGCGATCATAACAATGCGCAATTGCAGCGCATTTACGGCACCGCCTGGGCCAATGAGGCCGATCTCGAAGCCTATATCACCCGCATCGAGGAGGCCGAAAAGCGCGATCACCGCCGTCTGGGCCGTCAGATGGATCTGTTCCACATGCAGGAAGAGGGCCGGGGCATGGTGTTCTGGCATCCGCACGGCTGGACGCTGTGGCGGACGCTGGAGGCCTATATGCGCCGCCGCCTCGATGCGGGCGGCTATGTCGAGGTCAAGACGCCGCAGGTCCTGGACCGCTCCTTCTGGGAGAAGTCGGGCCATTGGGACAAATATCGCCCCAACATGTTCGTCTGCGAAACGGTCGAGGGCGAGGTTCTGTCGCTCAAGCCGATGAACTGCCCCGGCCATGTGCAGATTTTCAAGGTCGGCCTTCGCTCCTATAAGGAGCTGCCGATGCGCATGGCCGAATTCGGCGCCTGCCACCGCTACGAACCGTCGGGCTCGCTGCATGGCCTGATGCGCGTGCGCGGCTTTACGCAGGATGACGCCCACATCTTCTGCCGCGAAGACCAGATCGTCGAGGAGACGGAGAAGTTCATCCGCCTGACCCGCATGATCCATAAGGATCTCGGCATGGAGACGCACCGCATCAACCTGGCCACGCGCCCGGAGATTCGCGCCGGCTCCGACGAGTTCTGGGACCGCGCCGAAGGCATGCTGGCCGAGGCGGCCAAGGCGGCGGGCGTCGAACCGGTGATTGCGGAGGGCGACGGCGCCTTTTATGCGCCCAAGCTCGACTTCATCGTCAGGGACGCCATCGGCCGCGAATGGACCTGCGGCACGCTGCAACTCGACTATGTGCTGCCGGAACGTCTTGAAGCCGAATATGTCGCCGAGGACGGCTCGCGCCAGCGCCCGGTCATGCTGCACCGCGCGATTCTGGGGTCGTTCGAGCGCTTTATCGGCATCATGATCGAGAACTATGCCGGACGCTTCCCGATGTGGCTGGCCCCGGTGCAGGTGGTGGTCGCGCCGATCACCTCGGACGCCAATCCTTACGCCGAAAAGGTCGCTGAGGCGATGCGCGCGGCGGGCCTGCGCGTCGAGACCGATCTGCGCAACGAAAAGATCAATTACAAGATCCGCGAACATTCTTTGGCCAAGGTTCCGGTCATCGCCGTGGTCGGTCGTAAGGAGGCCGAGACCGGCGAGGTCGCGCTGCGCGTCCTGGGCGCCGAAGGTCAAACCATACTCACACTCGATGCAGCCGTGGCTAAGTTGCGCGAGGAAGCAACGCCTCCCGATCTCAAGGCCTTACCTGCATGACCCATCTGCCGCCCAGCGTTATCGACCTTCTGAAAGCCCGCAAGCTCGAAACCAGCGAAGCGCGCTACTTCATGTCGCATAGCGACATGACGTTCGAGAACGATTCGGCGGCCGATGGCGAGGACGGTGTGACGGTCATCATGACCATCTACCATACTGGAAAAGTGCTGTTCGACGCCATCGACAGCGTGCTGTGCGAACCGCGCGTAACGCAGTTCATCCTGATCGACAACGGCTCGTCGGATAAAACGCAAGTCAAGCTTCGTGATCTGGCGGCGGCCTATAGCCATATTCTGCTCGTGCAGGGGCAGGGCAATATAGGTTTTGCGCGCGCCGCCAACCTGGGCGCGCACCTGGCCAATCAGCCCTGGCTGGTCTTCCTCAATCCCGACGCCCGATTGCAGCCCCAATGCGTGCCGAATCTGATCGCGGCGGCGAAGGACGCGCCGTCACCGTGTGTGGTCGGCGCGCGTGTGCTCAACCCCGATCTCAGTGAGCAGCGCGGCGCGCGGCGCGGAGAGGTTACGCCGGTGACGACCTTGCTGTCGCTGACGCGGCTGAGTCAGATCGCGCCGTTCCTGCGGCGCTTCGAGATCCACCGCGAGTTTGACGACTTGCCGTTATCGCCCTATCCGGTCGCAACCATCTCCGGCGCCTGCTTTTGTATGGCCAAGCGCGACTTTGCGCTGCTGAAAGGCTTCGATTCCGGCTTCTTCCTGCATGTCGAGGACGTCGATCTGTGTTGGCGCGCGCGTGAAATGGGCGGCGTCGTGCTGTTCCATCCCAGCGCCGAGGTCGTCCATGAAGGCCATACCTCGCGCGCCGAACCGATGTTCGTTGAGTGGAACAAGGGCAAGGGGCTGGCGCACTACTTCCACAAACGCGCCAAAGGTAAGGGACTGTGGCGGCGCGCCTATGTCTGGGCGCTGGTTCCGCTGATCCTCGGCGTTTCGGTGCTGCGCGCTATGACGCGCGCGCGATTGCGCGAAGACGAGGACGACTTCCCCGCCGAATGAGTCAGTCCACCGCCGTGTCCGGCGGATTGTCGTACAGCGTCAGAGACACGTCATGGCCATTGTAATTATGGCCCTTGACCACGGTGACCGGGTGCGGTTGCAGCCCTTCGGCCTTGGCGGCGCTCTGGAAGGCGGTCTCGAAACGCGAATCGACGAACACCGGGCGACCGTCGCTCAGCGCGTCCGCGGCGGCCTTGGCGTCGTCATTGTCCAGTTCGGTATTGGTTCCCATGGCGAAGACGAAGCTCGGTTCGGCATAGCCCAGAACGGCGACCGGACCGGCGACAATGCCCCCGCGCGGATCGAGATGGCTGCGCACCAGCGCCTGTTCCATCATCTTTGACACCCACAGGGGCTGCAATTGCGCCAGCAGACCGACAAGGGCGAGATGCGCGATGGCGCCGCCCGCCAGAAGGGCGCCGAAGCCGACGCGGTCGGGCGAGGCGGATCGGCGCAACAATCTCAGACCGCCAAAACCCGCCAGGCCGACGGCGCCGATGACGGTTAAAACAACACATATGAGGGCCAGGAAACCATGACCGTACATGACGTAGCCGATCACGGCGGCGGCGGCGATCAGCAGTCCGCCCAGGACGCCCGCCGCAATGTTCAGGACATTCGCCCAGGTTTTGCGCGGCATATCCATGCCGATGGCGCACAGCCAGATCAAGGCGCCGAAGGTCGGCAGCGGATAGTGCGGCAGCTTGGTCGGCGACAGTTCAAACACGATAAAGGCGGGCAGGAACCAGGCGATGGCGAAGCGCACCGCCGCCTCATGCCGCCGACTGATCGCGGCCTGTACGGCGCCGCCCAGCAGCCAGGCCGCCGGGAATAGGGTGATCGGCAAAAGACCTAAATGATAGCCCGGCCACATGAAATGGCCCTCTGAGCCGCCGTCCAGCTTGCTGGCGAGGTCGTGTCCGATGGCGCCGACCCAGAACTGGCCGTCCGATTTCACCGTGATCGCCACGAACCATGGGCCGCACAGCAGTAGAACCAGGATCAGCCCCCAGCCCCAGCCCAGGCTGCGCACCCAGCGAATCTTGCGATCCCAGCCCCAGAGCGCAAAGATCGTCGTCGCCAGGATCATTGGGCCGATCGGCCCCTTAATCATGATCGTCCCGGCCAGGGACAGCCAGAACAGCAGCTTGATCCCCTTCATCTTTGGCTTGTCATCGCCTGGGCCGAGATCGCGGTTGCGTAAATAGACCTGCGACAGGCAGACCATCATCAGCGTCGTCAGGCCGCACAGGACGGCGTCGGTCTTGGCGATAAAGGCTTCGGTGGACAGCATGAAGCTGACGGCGAACAAAAGGCCCGCCTTGGCGCCGATGCGCGTGCCGAAGGCGCGCGACGCGCCCCAGGCGCAGGCGAAGGCCGCCAGCGCCGCGCCGAGCATGGATGGCCAGCGATAGGGGAAAACCTGACGCTTTTCGACCTTCGAGGTCAGCTTGACCGCCAGGGCCTGCAGCCAGTGAATGCCGACGGGCTTCTTGTAGCGGGGGACGTCCTGTACGTTGATGTCGATATAGTCGTGCGTCTCCAGCATCTGCGACGTCGCCTGCACAAAGCGCGATTCGTCGCGATCGAGCGGCGGCATGATCAGCGCGCAGGGCAGGGCGACGGCAATCGCCAGCAGGGCGGCGATCAGCGGCCCGCGCCGCCCCTTGGCGACCAGTTGCGGCAGGGCGGCTTGGAACCGTTGCAAAAGGTCGCTTGCGGCCATGGGGCTCAGTCCTCTGGTCTGGTCGTTTGGACGATGGCTGTTTACGCTGACCGGCAAGTCAGGTAAGAGGCGGAAATTCAATACGGGCAAGACCTTAATGTTCAAGGCCCTAAATGGACATAACCATCGTTTTTCGCGCGAGTTCCTGAATGGCCCTGATCGTTTCTGCCGTGGCGCCCGTCTATAACGAAGAAGGCGCCTGCGTACAAGTCGCGCAGGAGATCGCGCAGGCCTTCACGGAGGCCTTCGGCGCCGACGGATTCGAGATCGTCATGGTCGATGACTGCAGCACCGACGCCACCCTGGCGCGGTTGCAGGCGGCGAAAGCCGACCTGCCGCAATTGCGCGTCCTGCACCATGCGCGCAACGCGGGCAAGAGCCGCGCCATGCGCACCGGCGTCTTCGCCGCCCGCGCCGATCTGATCGTCACGCTTGACGGCGACGGTCAGAATCCGGCGGTGGACGCGGCGCGCCTCGTGCAGAAGCTGTCTGTGGCTCTGCCGGAGGTCGGCATGGTGGCCGGACAACGCCGCAACCGTCAGGATACAGCGTCGAAGAAGTGGGCCTCGCGCACCGCCAATGCGATCCGCAAGTCCCTGCTGAAAGACGGGTCCGACGACACGGGCTGCGGCCTGAAAGCCTTGCGTCGCGAGGTTTTCCTGCGTCTGCCCTATTTCGATCAGATGCACCGCTATCTGCCGACACTGGTGGCGCATCAGGGTTTTTCGACCCTGTTCGAGCCGGTCGATGATCGCCCGCGCGCCACAGGTCAGTCGAAATATACCAACCTCGGACGTTTAGCCGTAGCCTTGACCGACCTGCCCGGTGTACTATGGTTAAACAGCCGTCAGCGCAATTGCGGCCCGGTCAGCGAAATCTGATCGACAGCGAGACGCGCGTCGCGCTGCCACGCGAGGATGAGGTTATGGCCGTTGATCGTGATCTGATTGCCAAAGAAGCTGCAATCGGCATGTATGACGAGCCGCCGCATCGTGACGAGAAGAGGGGGTCCGCCTTGCTGGTTGCGTTTCCTTTGCTGCTGATTCCAGTGGCCATCTACAATCTTCTGGCCATTATCGCCATGCTGGGCGGGACGGACGGCGGCTCCGCCTACGGCGTCACCACCCAGGTGCTGTTCAACCTGCCCATGCCGTCGGCGGGTACGCACTGGGCAGTCAGCATCGGCGATATTATCCTGTTCGGCGCCCTGATCTGCCTGTTTTTCGAACTGCTGAAATCGACCAAGTCCGACCGCGTGGCCATCGTCAACCATTCCTTGTCGATGATCCTGTTTATCGTCTGTCTGGTCGAATTTCTGCTGCTGCGCCCGTTCGCGACCTCGACCTTCTTCCTGGTCACGACCATGACCTTGATGGATGTGCTGGCCGGGTTCATCGTCACCGCGATTTCGGCGCGTAAGGATATCGACTTCGGCCATTAGCCCTGCGACAGCATGTGCGTTTTTGCATCTATCCGAATACCGTGAAGATCAGCGCCACCACGAAGGTGTCAAAAGCCAGCGTCATGAAACGCATGGGATGGGGTTTGGTGAAAGTGAAAAGACGGGACACCTGATATTCCTTGGCAAAGATGTCTTGAGCATTGCAAGGAATGTGCCGACAAATCGGATGACTGGATTTTCAAAAATGACAGCTTGTGACTGGGTGATTTTAATAGCTTTTATAGCTTACGGAGGCTGGCGCTTCTTTAGAGCGGCGATGCTCGGCAGGGAAAAATACGGCATTGCCGAATTCTACAAAGCAAATTCGCCAGTTAGCTTCTGGCTGCTTATTGTATTTGATGGAGCAATATTTTTTGGTGGTATTATATTGCTTGGACTTTTGCTAAGCAAAAATCTGGGAATATTGTAACATCGGCTTTATATTTAATGAGGTTTAAACCTCAGATTTCCGTGCGGGTGACGCGGCCCGGACGCGGGCGGCGGTCATTCTGGCCGGAATATTCCGACTGCAGGTAGGAGGCTTTTGCCCGCTCCAGCATGTCGGGGCCGCCTTTGAGACCGCGCTTTTCGCCGCCGCTCAGCAATTGCGCCGCATAGGGGCCTTCCGCCGCCTGACCGCGTCCGCGACCGGCGCGAACGCGCGGCGCGTCATGATCCACTCTGGGACCGGCGGGAACGGGTAATTGCGAAGACTCATGGCTCATAAGCGTCATTGTCTCCGCAATTGGTGAAGAGTCAATTGTCTTAACCCTTCGTTAACCACCTTTATCGGGGAGAAGCGCTTAGCCCTTCTGCGCCAGCTTATCGATCTGCGCCTTCATGGCGGCCATCTGCTCGCGCAGGTCGCGCACCTCATCGCTGTCGCGCGCGGCGTCGGGTTCCGGCGCGGCGGCGCTTGGCGCGGCGCCCATATTGGCCCCCATGTTGGCGCCGTTATTGGCGAACGAGAACGGCGAGAACATGCGCATGGCGCGGTCGAACATGGCCAAATTCTGCGCCACCTGCTCGTCGAAGAAGCCGAGGCCGGGCGTGCCGCCGAAAGCCTGCTGGAACTGCGAGCGGAAACGCTCCTGCTGTTTGGCGAAACCGTCCAGCGACATTTCCAGATAGGTGGGCAGCAGGTTCTGCATGGAATCGCCGTAGAAGCTGATCAACTGACGCAGGAACTGTATCGGCAGCAGGTTCTGGCCGCGGCTTTCTTCCTCGAAGATGATCTGGGCCAGCACCGAACGGGTGATGTCGTCGCCGCTCTTGGCGTCGAACACCACGAAGTCCACGCCTTCGCGAACCATGTCGGACAGGTTGTCCAGCGTCACATAGGAACTGGTGGCGGTGTTGTACAGCCGACGATTGGCGTACTTCTTGATGATGACGCGCTCGCCATCGCCCCTCTTGGCCCTGGTCTTGGTTTCACTCATATCCTGCTGTTCCCAGATCTTGAAAGTCCAGATTATTCAGGTTTGCAACTGCGTTGTCGCGCTGCAACCTGACACCACACTAAACCCTTTTTCGCCCTTGCGTAAAGAGGGGGCGTGATTGGATGAAATAGAGTGATAAATCAATTGATTGCTTTAATTTGCGCCTGCGATCACGACAAAAGTGATATTGCGCGGCGCCGCCTGCACAAAAACGCAGCCGCAAACCCCGGCAGGACTTCATTGTGCGCCTTGCGCCGCGCAAAAAAACATCGCTTACCTATCAGGCCTATCAAGGTTATATCATCGCCTTGATTTACAGCGTCAGGCGCCGTACCCCAATCGGCATATTATTTCGGGATTAGCCAGAGGAAGCTGCGCCCATGTCCAATGAAGTCGTCATCGTCTCCGCCGCCCGCACCCCGGTCGGCTCGTTCTTAGGTTCACTGGCCGCCCTGCCGGGCCATGAGCTTGGCGCGCACGCCATCAAGGCGGCGGTCGAACGCGCAGGCCTCGCGCCCGCCGATGTGAACGAAGTCATCCTTGGTCAGGTTTTACAGGCGGCGCAGGGGCAGGGCCCGGCGCGTCAAGCCTCGGTCAAGGCGGGCGTGCCCTATGAAAGCCCCGCCTGGTCGATCAACCAGATCTGCGGCTCCGGCCTGCGCGCGGTCGCTCTGGGCGCGCAGCAGGTCGCGCTCGGTGAAAGCGCGATCGTCGTGGCGGGCGGGCAGGAGAGCATGTCGCTGGCCGTTCACGCCGCCTATATCCGTTCGGGTCAGAAGATGGGCGACCTCAGCATGGTGGACACCATGATCAGGGACGGGCTGTGGGACGCCTTCAACAACTATCATATGGGCACGACCGCCGAGAACATCGCCACGAAGTGGGGCATCAGCCGTCAGGAGCAGGACGAATTCGCCGCCGCTTCGCAGAACAAGGCCGAGGCCGCGCAGAAGGCTGGTCGGTTCGATGAGGAGATCGCCCCGGTCACCATCAAGGGCCGCAAGGGCGATGTGGTGGTCGATAAGGATGAGTTCATCCGTCACGGCGTCACGGCGGAAAGCCTGTCGGGTCTGCGCCCGGCCTTCTCCAAGGACGGCACGGTCACGGCGGGCAATGCGTCGGGTCTCAATGACGGCGCGGCGGCTGTGGTGCTGATGTCGAAGGCTGAGGCCGATAAGCGCGGCCTGAAGCCGCTGGCGCGCATTGTTTCCGCGGGCATTTCCGGCGTCGATCCGGCGATCATGGGCACCGGACCGATCCAGGCGGTGCAAAAGGCGCTGAACAAGGCGGGCTGGAGCGTCAATGATCTCGACCTGATCGAGGCCAACGAAGCCTTCGCCGCGCAGGCGATTAGCGTCAACCGTGAACTGGGCTGGGATCTGGCGAAGGTCAATGTCAATGGCGGCGCCATCGCCATCGGCCACCCGATCGGCGCGTCGGGCGCGCGCATCCTGACCACGCTTCTGTTCGAACTGAAACGTCGCGGCGGCGGCAAGGGCATGGCCACGCTGTGCATCGGCGGCGGCATGGGCGTCGCTTTGGCCGTCGAAGCTTAAACGACTTATTTAGGAGAGACTGGGAATGGGTAGAGTAGCACTGGTTACGGGCGGCACGCGCGGCATCGGCAAGGCCATCGTCAAGCGTTTGAAGGATGCGGGCCTGACGGTCGCCGCCGGTTATTCCGGCAATGAGGAAGCGGCCAAAAAATGCGCCGAGGAACTGGGCGTCATGGTCGTCAAGGGCAGCGTCGATAACTTCTACGACTGCAAGCGCTGCGCGCATGAGGTCGAGGCGGCGCTCGGCCCGATCGACGTGCTGGTCAACAATGCCGGCATCACGCGCGACGGCTTCTTCCACAAGATGACGCTGGAGCAGTGGCAGGACGTGATCCACACCAATATGGACAGCGTTTTTAACATGACCCGTCAGGTGATCGAAGGCATGCGCGAGCGCGGCTATGGCCGCATCATCAACATCTCGTCGATCAATGGTCAGAAAGGGCAGGCGGGCCAGACCAACTATTCCGCCGCCAAGGCGGGCATGATCGGCTTCACCAAGGCGCTGGCCATGGAGTCGGCGGCCAAGGGCATCACGGTCAACTGCGTGGCTCCCGGCTACACCTCGACCGAAATGGTGTCGGCCATCGCCCCTGCCGTGCTGGAGAAGATCGTTGCGGGCATCCCTGTCGGGCGCCTTGGCACGCCGGAAGAGGTCGCCGAAATCTGCGCCTTCCTGGCCTCGGACATGGCCTCGTTCATCACGGGCGCGACCATCGCCGTCAATGGCGGCCAGCACATGCTCTGAGGGTTTCGGCCCGCACGATGTGCCCGCACGATGTGCCTGCACGACGTGCCCGCACGATGTGTATGTATCAAGGCGCGGAAGCTACGGTTTCCGCGCCTTTTTCGTGGCGGGCGGATGGTGTCATGGCGCCTGTTCCGCCGCAAAGAATCTCCATATCGGTCTTAAATCCGCCCAAGTCAGAACCTAGCTGTTAAGACAAATGAACAAGATGGCGGCACATCATCTGACAAGGCTTTGCGGCGTCGTTTTGCTGCTGGGCGCTATGCTCGGCGCAGGCGCGGCGCAGGCGCAATTGTCGCATTCCCTGCGCGAAGCCATGTTCGGCAAGAAGGCGCAGGATACGCATTCCGCCGCCTTGCCCGCCGTCGGCCATTTCGTTTCTGAGGACGGCGACGGCTTCGTCTTCGACCAGACCCACGCCACAGCCCTGATCCGTTTCGACGGCGATGACGAAACCTGGGTTCTGACCCCGTCTCCCGGCCCCAAGGGCGACGTCATCTACAGGAACGATGTCGGCGAGCCGGTGCTGAAGGCGTCGCGCTGGGGCGGCCTGACCCTGTTCACCGACGACCGCCCGATGGGCGATCCGGCCTCGGTCAATGGCAAGGCGGACGCCTTTATCCCCGGCCATATGTCGCCCACCGCCCTGTTTCAAAGCCTGGTGCGCGCCAGCCGCCGCGTCAGCCTGGCCGTCGGGCGTAATTTGGGCTTCGACGCGCCGGACGTGACGCCGGGGGCCGACTATATCTACGCCGACGCGGCTCAGGTCACCGCCGACGCCCTGAGCCATATCGCCAGCCAGCCCCGCGGTCGCAAGGCGCTCGACCCGGTGCGCGGCGTGCAGTTCATCGAAGGCCGCCCGCCCAGCGCTACGCTCGATAACGGCGTACTGGTGCTCAAACTCGATGTCGAGCGCGGTCTGTGGGGCGGCCACGTCTCGTCCAAGCGGATCGCCAATGTGGTGATGGCGTCATATGGCGTCACCGACGCGGGCCGTTAAAAGCGGTCCTTGGCAGCGCGCAGTTCGCCGAATTTCGCCGCCTGAGCGGCCAGATCTTTCTCTTTTAGCGGCCAGACCAGAAACGGGTTGGTGGTCAATTCCTCCGCCACCGTCGCTGGCACCGTTGGCAGAGTCTCGTCGCGCAAATGGCGCGCCCGTTCGCCGCGCGCCTTGAGCGCCGTATTCACCTCAAGGCTTTCGGCGAATTTCAGGCTGGCCAGCGTATATTCGTGCGCGCTGTACAGCATCGTATCACCGGGCAGGGCTATGATGCGCCTCAGGCTGGCCCACATCTGCTCCGGCGTTCCCTCGAACAGCCGTCCGCAGCCCAGCGGGAACAGGGTGTCGCCGACAAAGGCGACGGTATCGGATGCGCTGTAATAACCGATATGGCTTAGCGTATGACCGCCGAGATCGAGAACCTGCAACTCCGCTTCGCCCAGACGAAAGACATCGCCGGGCTTCAGTTCGTGATCGAGCGGCGCGATCCGCCGCACTTCGCCGGGTCCGTAAATCGCGCAACCTGTACGCGCCTTGATGAGCGCATTGCCGCCCGCATGATCGGGGTGCCAATGGGTGTTGAGGATAAAATCCAGCCTGCGTCCGTCCAGCACCCGCAGCATGGCCGCAGGCTCCGGCGCGTCGATCATGGCGGTTCGACCACTGGCGGCGTCGGTGATCAGAAAGCCGTAATTGTCCTGCAGGGCCGGGAACATCTCGATTTTTAGCGCCATGTTCACATTCTCTCCTGCCAAATCCGCGTCCGCCTCTTATATAGAGACCTTAAACGCCACCGCAAAGGACGCGCCTTGCGCCGCACCGTCGAAGACCTCAACCGCTTCTATGCTTCGCCCGAAGGCGCGACAGTGCGCCGCCTGATCGGCGCCAAGCTGGCCGAGGCCTGGCCGGACATGCGCGGACTGGACGTGCTGGGGATCGGCTATTGCACGCCCTATCTCGATCAGTGCGTGGAGCCGCGCCGCGTCCTGTCGGCCATGCCGGGCGGGCAGGGCGCCGAGATATGGCCCGCTGACGCCAGGGTGCGCTCGGTGCTGGTCGAGGAGGAGGCGCTGCCGTTTCCGTCGGCCCTGTTTGACCGTATTCTACTGATGCACGCGCTTGAGGAATCCCCGTCCCCGCACAGCCTGCTGGCCGAATCGGCGCGGCTGTTGTCGGCCAATGGGCGGCTGATCATCGGCGTGGCGGCGCGCGGCGGTTTCTGGGCGCACGCCGAGCGCACGCCGTTCGGCTATGGCCAGCCTTACAGCCGGATGCAGCTTGAGGCCGCCTTGCGTGACGCCGAACTGGAGCCGCTGGCCTGGTCCTATGCGCTGTACGCGCCGCCGTGGAGCGCGGTGCGGCGCTGGGCCGCCCCGCTGGAGCGCGTCCTGCCTGCCCTTTGGCCGATCAGCGGCGGTCTGATTCTGATGGAGGCGGCGCGGCGTCCGTTCGTGGCGCGGGCGCGCACGGCGCAGAAATCGCTGCTGAAAGACATTCAGGGCGCTCTGGCTCCGGTTCCCGCGCCCGGCGCCCTGCCGACCCCGACCTCGCGCACGCCGGAACAGGCGTAAGCCCGATTGCTCCCGTGGCGATTCTGCGCCATAGGAAGGGCATGAAACAGCTCGTCATCATGCGTCACGCCAAGGCGGAAAAAGCCCCCGCCGGGGGCGAGGATTTCGACCGTCCGCTGGCCGAACGCGGGCGCGAGGAGGCGGTATCGGTCGCGCGCGCGCTTCTGGCCTATGGCGTCAAGCCCGACTTCGCTTTAGTGTCGTCGGCGAAGCGTACGCTGGAGACCTTCCGTCAGGTCGAGAGCGTTATGGGCGAGATTCCGGCTTTGATTGGCAAGGATTTGTATAATGCGAGCGCCGACGTCCTGCGCCGCGCCATCGAAACGCACGAGAAGGAGGGCCAGTGCGTGCTGGTCGTCGCGCATAATCCGGGCGTGCAATATCTGGTCGCCGACTACCTGTTCGAGGGCGCCGCCTCGCCGGACATTGTGGGCAAGGTGCAGAACGGCTATCCGACCGCGACCGCGACTGTGTTCGAGGTCGATGTCGCGGGACGCCCTGTCTATGACGGCATCTATCTGGCGAATTCCAGTCGTGCTTGAACACGGCTGGCAACCGCGACTGCGCGCCCGAGCCTATGCGAGGAGAGCCCCAATCTTTGCAGATCAGCGCGCAAGGCGCGCATCGGCGATTGAACGCAAGGAAAAAAGTTATGTATAAAATCGCCACGCGCGCTCTGCATGTCCTTCAGCCTGAGGATGCGCATACACTGACCATGTTGCTGCTCAAGGCCGGTCTGGGGCCGACGTCGCAGCTATCGACGCCCGAACTGGCGGTCGATCTGGCCTATGACGGCGGCGTGCTGCATTTTCCCAACTGTGTAGGGCTGGCGGCAGGTTTCGACAAGAACGCCGATGCGCCCCTGGCCATGATCCGCGCCGGATTTGGTTTCGTCGAGTGCGGCACCGTCACGCCGCTGCCGCAGGCGGGCAATCCGAAACCGCGTCTGTTTCGCCTGACGGAAGATCGCGCGGTCATCAACCGCATGGGCTTTAACAATAAGGGTCTTGAGGTGTTCGAGCGCCATCTGGCACAGATCGCGCCGCGCAAAAAGGATGCGGTGATCGGCCTCAATATCGGCGCCAACAAGGACGCCGCAGACCGCATGGCCGACTATGTCACAGGGTTGAAGCGTCTGTGGGGCATGGGATCGTATTTCACCATCAATATTTCCTCGCCCAACACGCCGGGCCTGCGCGCCCTGCAAGGCAAGTCGCATCTCGACGAGTTGCTGGACCAGATTGCGGAGACGCGCGCGGCCCTGGCCAAGGTGACCGGCAAAAACTACCCTATCTTCCTCAAGATCGCGCCCGATCTGAGCGAGAGCGAGATCAATGACAGCGTGGCCTCGACCATGGCGCACGGGCTGGATGGTATGATCGTCTCCAACACCACCCTGTCGCGCGAGGGGCTGCGCTCGCCTTTGCAGGCCGAGAGCGGCGGCATGTCGGGCGCGCCGCTGTTTGCGCTGGCGACACAGGCTCTGCGCATCGCGCGGGCGGCTTCCGGCGGCAAGTTGCTGCTGATCGGCGCGGGCGGGATCGCCTCCGGCGCCGACGCCTATGCGAAGATTCGCGCCGGCGCGTCGCTGGTGCAACTCTATTCCATGATGGTCTATGAAGGCCCCGGTATCGCCGACGCTGTCCGCCGCGACCTTGCGGCGCGGCTGCGTGCGGACGGGTTCCGTTCGGTCGGTGAAGCGGTGGGGACGGGACGTTAGAACCACGGAAAGTATCCGTTATGGTCAAGCGTTAAGATCAATCCATTTTTTGTTTTTTCTGAGCAGCACGTTTGCGAGGATGGTGAGTTTTCGCATCACCGCGGTTATGGCGACCTTTGCGGGTTTTCCGGCTGCTGTTAGTCTCTGGTACATTGCCTTGAAGTCTGTGTTGTACCGGCACGCGACCAATGCTGGCATGTAGAGGTTGTGCCTGAGGTCGCGCCGCCCGCCTTTGATGGAGGCGCGGCCCGCCCTCGTTCCGGATTCTCTTGTCATTGGGGCAACGCCCATCAGGGCGGCAGCTTGTTTGTTATCGAGCGTACCGAGTTCCGGCATGTCGATAAGCAAGCAGAAGGCCGCGATTTCTCCTATTCCAGGGATACTCAGAAGGATATCGAAGCGTGTTTTCAGTGTCTGACTTGCGGTTATCCGCGTACGCAGCTCTGCCTCTATTGCCTCCATCTGGTCTTCGATCTGCTTGATCCTGGCGGTGTTTTGCTTCCTGAGCAATGCGATCAGCAGGCCTTCGGCTCGATTTTTGGCAGCCGTGATATCCTTGATCAGGGCGCGGCGCGCTACAAGCAGCTCCCGCATGTCTTCAAGCTCCAGACTGACCGGCACATAAAGGCTGGGCTCTAAGGCCTGGCCCATCCTGGCCAGCATCTGGGCATCGACGCGATCGGTCTTGGCCAGTCGCCCGCTAGCTTCGGCAAACCGCCTGGCTTGGCGCGGATTGATCTTCGATAACGGTAAGCCAGCCTGGCTCAGGGTTCGTTCGAACTGGCGATGATAACGGCCTGTCGGCTCATAGACGATCCGCTCGACAGATGCGGACCTCAGCCAGTGAACAAGCACTTTCAGGCCCGCCTTGTCGTAAGCAAAGCGTCGGTAAACCCCATCAGGCAAACGAAAAACGTCGAGATGTGTTTTCGAAATATCGACGCCATAGGTAAAACATGTCATGATTTCCATCTCCTCGGCTTGTCATGCGGGCCTAAAAGCCCCGTATCCGTGCAGGTTGCTGGAGGTGAAAGGAAACGACCCTACTTTCCGACGGTTCTTGGAACCCAACACGAAACGGTCCGAATCCTTCCGTCGTGACTGGGGTGGCTGCCCCGGTCACGACCGTTCATGTCTAGCCAAAATGAACACACAAACCATGAGACAAGCACGGAAA
>NZ_JBQCGA010000061.1:0-142329 GCF_051956075.1 Asticcacaulis sp.
ACGTCGCCCTAACCATCAACCCGATCAGAGGAAAATCAGTCCCAAGCGCGTGGCGAAAAACACGACACAGAAAAGTGCGACCGTATAAACCCCAAACTAAATCGAAATGAGAACCGCGTTACGATGAATGAAGCGGGCTAGCTGTGTTCGATGCGCCGATCGGGGACCAGCCAGACCAGCGCTACGATGACGTAGCAGGCGATGCCCGCCCAGACGCTCAGGAAGGTCAGGCCGATGCCGAGCGCATAGATCAGCGCCGAGACGACGCCCTTGACATCCTTGCCGATAACGTGGGCGATGGCGCTGTCGCGGCCATTGGCGGCGATCAGCGTGCGCACCAGAATATAGTAGGCGATGGCGGGCATGAGCAGCGAGACGCCATAGACCGCGACGGGCAGTGTAGCCAGGTGGCTTTCGCCCATCCAGCGCGTGGTGAACGGCACCAGTGACAGCCAGAACAAAAGGTGCAGATTGGCCCATAAGACGCCGCCGGTAATGCGTCCGACCGCGTGCATCAGGTGGTGATGATTGTTCCAGTAGATGCCGACATAGACGAAGCTCAGCACATAGAGCAGGAAGATGTGGGTCAGGCTCATCAGCGCGGCGAGGTCGAAGCCTTCGGGCGTTTTCAACTCCAGCACCATGATGGTGATGATGATGGCGATGACGCCGTCGCTGAAGGCTTCGAGGCGGGACTTGGTCAGGGGCGCGACGCTCATTTCTTTTTCCGGCCCTTATAGTTTTCCGACCAGGCGATCAAAGGGATTAGCGGCAGACCCCACAGGGTTCCGGCCAAAGCATAGAAGATCAGCGCCGTGATCGGCCCGCCGTGGATCAGGCCGGCCAGCGAGACGACGATCAGCACATAAAGGATCAGGAAGACGACGATGCCGACGCAGGCGATCAGACGGCGCAGCGGCAGGTTGACGGGCTTGTCGTTCATGAACTTACGCCCGGTCCTTGCGGCGCACGCGCTCGGTCAGGCGGCTGATATGGAACAGGATCAGCAGCGCGCTGGATCCGGCCAGCGACACGCCCAGCACGGGCAGGAAGCGCGTGCTGATCATTTCGGCGTCGTGCAGGAACAGGTTGGGCAGGATGGCGCCGAACACGCCGACGAACAGATTGACCGAAAAGCCGAACCGGTTGCGACTCAGGGCGTTTGCGATCCAGCCGGTGACAAAGCCGGCGAGGGCGGCGAGGATGTAGTTTTCAACCGTCATGGCGCGCGTGTCCTTTTCCGATCACAATTGCGGCACAATTCCTGCGCCACGGCTTGAAATCGCCACATCTTCATGGACAAATCCGCCGCGACGCGCCGGGCGCCGGAATGGCGAAACTAACGGTAAACGCCTCCGACGGCAAGAAATTCGCACGGCGCGCAGACTGTAGAAAAAAGCATGAACGAGGCGTAACAAGTGCGACTTCCCCTCAAGTCGCCGCTGACGGCGGCGTGGCTGTTCTCGGCGGCCTTCCTGATCATCGTTCTGGTCGCTGTGGGCGGCGCGACCCGGCTGACCCAGTCGGGCCTGTCGATCACCGACTGGAAGCCGATTTCAGGCGTGATCCCGCCGCAAACGTCGCAGGATTGGCAAGCCGAGTTCGACAATTACAAGAAGATCCCTCAGTTCAGCGAAATCAATCCGCACATGCAGATGGACCAGTTCAAGGGCATCTTCTGGTGGGAATGGACGCACCGGCTGATCGCGCGCGTCGTGGTCGGCGTGGTGCTGTTCGGCGGCTTTGTCGTTCTGTTGCTGCTGCGTGAAATCCCGGCGCGGCTGATCTGGCGCTGCGTCGGCCTGTTCGTGCTGGGCGGAGCGCAGGGCGGGGTCGGTTGGCTGATGGTGGCCAGCGGCCTGTCGCAGCGCGTCTCCGTGGCGCCGGAAATGCTGGCCGCGCACCTGCTGATGGCGCTGTTGCTGCTGATCGCGACCGTGTGGACGGCGTTTGAGGCGCTGGAAGGCGGAAAACGCGGGCGCGGCGCGCCGGGCGGATGGATGGCGGCGACGATTATCCTGCTGGTTTTGGTGGTGCTGCAATGCGTGCTGGGCGCCTTTGTCGCCGGCAATCAGGCGGGGCTTGTCTATAATGACTGGCCTTTGATGAACGGCCATGTCCTGCCGCCCGCGGGGGGATCGCACGACGCGATGGGCGTGTTGCACGATCAGGGCGTTGTGCAGTTCGCGCACCGTTGCAACGCCTATCTGTTGCTGATCTACGCCACGGCCTTTGCGGTCATTCTAGGCCGCAAGGCGCAGGACGACGGGTTGAAATTCACCGCCACGGCCCTGTCCACCCTGATCTGGGTGCAGGCGACCCTGGGGGTGGCGACCCTGGTGACCGTGGTCGCCTTCGGATTCGCGCTGACCCATCAGGTGCTGGCGGCGTGTCTGGTGGCGCTGGCGACGGCCCTGACCTGGATGATGGCGCGCGCGGACCGCGGTTTCCGCCGCGGACGGTTCTGAGGTCGGGAAATTTGTTACGGTAATTTATTACCAATACAAATTTTCCCTTTAAAATCAATAGTGTTGGGCGCATTTGGCTAAAAATTGCGCGTTGACAGGGTAGAGGCGCTCATGTACATGACGCGCCTCTTCGCTGTGTCCCGGTTCATGGGGCGCGGCTTATCAAGGAAACTGACCCCATGTTGACTTCGACCACTGCGGCGCTGAAGCCCGCCGATGTCGAGAAGAAGTGGATCGTGATCGACGCCGAGGACGCCGTTCTGGGCCGTCTCGCCGCTTTCATCGCCATGCGTCTTCGCGGCAAGCATCTGCCGAACTTCACGCCGCACACCGACGGCGGCGACAATGTCATCGTGATCAATGCCGAGAAGGTCCACCTGACCGGCAAGAAGCACAATGAAATCTTCTACTGGCACACCGGCCATCCGGGCGGCGTCAAGCAGCGCACGCTTGGCCAACTGCTGAACGGCAAGTATCCGGAGCGCGTTCTGACCAAGGCGGTCGAGCGCATGATGCCGAAAGAAAGCCCGCTGGCCCGCAAGCAGATGACGCAACTGCGCATCTATGCCGGCGCCGTCCATCCCCACGAAGCCCAGACGCCGGAAGTCATCGACTTCAAGGCGCTGAGCCGCAAGAACGTCCGGAGCGCCTAATGTCTGAAGTTCAAGCTCCCGCCCAGGGCCTGGAAGCCCTGGCTTCGCTGTCCTCCAACCCGGAAGCCGCCCCCGTCGAGCGCGTTCAGCAACTCGACAAGCTGGGTCGCGCCTACGCTACCGGCAAGCGTAAGAACGCCATCGCCCGCGTCTGGATCAAGCCGGGCTCCGGCAAGTGGATCATCAATGGCCGCGAGCAGGAAGTCTATTTCGCCCGCCCGGTGCTGCGCATGATGATCGCCCAGCCGCTCAACCTGACCGACCGCGCCACGCAGTTCGACGTGATGGTGTCGGTGCAGGGTTCGGGTCTGTCCGGGCAGGCCGGCGCTATCCGCCACGGCCTGTCCAAGGCGCTGACCTATTATGAGCCCGGCCTGCGCCCGGCTCTGAAGGCCGCCGGCTTCCTGACCCGCGACTCGCGCGTTGTCGAACGCAAGAAGTACGGTCGCGCCAAGGCTCGCCGCTCCTTCCAGTTCTCGAAGCGTTAGTCGCAGCGGGCATACTGTTCTGCGAAAAGCGCTTCGGGCAACCGGAGCGCTTTTTCTTTATTTCTCAATCGGATGCAAAGGTCATCTGTCATGGCGTATAAGGTTTTTATCGACGGCGAGGCCGGGACCACAGGCTTGCAGATCCGCGAGCGGCTGGAAAAGCGCGCCGATATCGAGCTGATCCGTCTGGCGGACGCCGTGCGCAAGGACGCGGCGGCGCGCAAAGAGGCGCTCAACAGCGCCCATGCCGTTATCCTGTGCCTGCCGGACGACGCCGCACGCGAAGCGGTCGGCCTGATCGACAACCCGGATGTGGCGGTGATCGACGCCTCGACCGCGCATCGCGTCGCAGGCGGCTGGACCTATGGCTTTGCGGAAATGCCGAATGGCGAGGATACGCCGCAGCGCGAGCTGATCAAGGCGTCGAAGCGGATCAGCAATCCCGGCTGCCACGCCACCGGCTTTATCGCCCTGACGCGGCCTCTGGTTGAGGCTGGGCTGATCGCGCCGTTCTTCCCGTTCACCGCGACCTCCCTGTCCGGCTATACAGGCGGCGGCAAGGCGATGATCGCCGAGTTCGAGACGGGAGAAGGCCACGAGCGCGTCTATGCGACCGGCCTGACGCATAAACATCTACCGGAAATGACGCTCTACAGCGGTCTGGAATCACCGCCGATCTTCAGCCCCAAGGTCGGGCGCTTCCCGCAAGGCCTGATCGTCGAGGTTCCGCTGCCCTTATGGGCGCTGCCGGACGCGCCGGATCTGGAGACGATCCACGACGCACTAATGGCGGCCTATGAGGGCGAGCGCTTTGTCACTGTGGCGTCGCTCGACGAGTCGCGCGCGGCGAAGTCGGTCGATGCGGACAGCCTGGCGAACACCAATCAACTGTTGATCCACGTCTTCGGCGACCCGGAAGCCGAGACGGCCAACCTTGTGGCGGTGTTCGACAATCTGGGCAAGGGCGCGTCGGGCGCGGCTGTACAAAACCTCAATCTGGTATTAGGGGTGGACGAAGGGCTGGGTCTTTAAGAACCGTCGGCGGCGTGGACCGACCGGCGAAACCGGGAAGGATACGCCGTCTTGATCACCAAAATCGTCACCGCCGCCGCGATTTACATCATGATCTGGTGGGTGACCCTGTTCGCGGTTCTGCCGCTGCGGGGCGATCTCAGCCATCACGAGGCGGGCGTGCCGGTGGAGAAGGGCAACGATCCAGGCGCGCCCGTGCAGCATAATCTCGGCAAGAAGATGCGGCTGAATACGCTGGTCGCCTTTGTGCTGTGGCTGGTGGCGATGGCCTTCATGTACCTTATTCACCTGCCGCTGCCGGAAATTCACTGACGCGGCGCGTTTCCGCCGCATTTGTTCGCAAAAAAGCTTTCCGATAAGGCGCAGGACCGGTAGTTTTGCGCCAACCTTAACTGACGGATTCTCTGATCATGCGCCTGTCGCGCTTTTTT
Organism: Asticcacaulis sp.; assembly: GCF_051956075.1. Classification (GTDB taxonomy): domain Bacteria; phylum Pseudomonadota; class Alphaproteobacteria; order Caulobacterales; family Caulobacteraceae; genus Asticcacaulis. The sequence goes on from NZ_JBQCGA010000061.1 coordinate 5,073, forward strand.
CTGCCCCTGCTCAAGGAAAACCCCTCCGAAGCCCAGATCGTCTCGCACCGGCTTATGCTGCGCGGCGCCATGATCCGTCAGGAGGCCGCCGGCATTTACGCCTGGCTACCGCTGGGGCTGAAGGTGCTGAAAAAGGTCGAGCGCATCGTCGAGGAGGAAATGGCGCGCGCGGGCTCGATTCAACTGTTGATGCCGACCTTGCAACTGGCCGATCTGTGGCGCGAATCCGGGCGTTATGAGGATTACGGTCAGGAAATGCTGCGCATCAAGGACCGCCATGAACGCGACCTGCTGTACGGCCCCACCGCCGAGGAGATGGTCACCGACATCTTCCGCGCCAGCGTGCGCTCCTATAAGGATCTGCCGCTCAATCTCTATCAGATTTCGTGGAAGTTCCGCGACGAGCAACGCCCGCGCTTCGGCGTGATGCGCGGGCGCGAATTCCTTATGAAGGACGCCTACTCCTTCGATCTGGACGAGGCCAGCGCGCGCAAGGCCTATAACCGCATGTTCATCGCCTATCTGAACACGTTTTCGCGCATGGGTCTGAAAGCCGTGCCGATGCGCGCCGACACCGGCCCGATCGGCGGCGACCTGTCGCACGAATTCATCATCCTGGCCGACACCGGCGAAAGCGCGGTTTTTTGCCATAAGGACCTGGTCGATATGGCGGCGCCTGGTCACGATGTCGATTGGGATGACTTGCAGGGGCTGGTCGATCAGCGCACGGCGCTCTACGCGGCGACCGAGGAAATGCACGACGAGGCCGCCTTCGCCCAGGTGTCTGCGGACAAGCAGTTGTCAGCGCGCGGTATCGAGGTCGGGCACATCTTCTACTTCGGTGAGAAATATTCCAAACCGATGAAGGCCGTAGTCAATGCGCCGGACGGCGAGGTCAGCGTGCATATGGGCTCCTACGGCATCGGCGTGTCGCGGCTTCTGGGCGCGATCATCGAGGCCAGCCACGACGATGCGGGCATGATCTGGCCCGAAAGCGTCGCGCCGTTCGACGTGGCGGTGATAAACCTACGCGTCGGCGACGCGGCGTGCGACGCAGCCTGCGAGCAGGCCTATGCGGCGCTTCAGGGCGCAGGCAAGGATGTGCTGTACAATGACAGCGACGAGCGCCCCGGCGCCAAGTTCGCCAGCATGGACCTGATCGGCATACCGTGGCAGCTCATTATCGGGCCGAAGGGCCTGGGCGAGGGCGTGGTCGAGCTGAAGCATCGCGCCAGCGGCGAGCGTCAGACGCTCAGTCTGGAAGCCGCCCTGGCCAAGCTCACCGGTAAAGCCTGAGCATGAACGCCATCTTCTCGATGTTCGCCTTTCGGGGCTGGGAGGCCGATCTGGCCATGCGCTATCTGCGCACCAAGCGCAAGGACGGCGGCATTGCGGTGATCGCGATCATCTCCTTTGTCGGCATTGCTTTGGCGGTGACGGCGCTGATCAGCGTCCTGTCGATCATGAATGGCTTTCGCGACGAGATGATGTCGCGCGTCCTGGCGTTTCAGGGCCATGCCTATGTGCAGGGCACGCTGATCAACGACTTCGCCCATCGCGACGATATGTTGAAAAGACTCAAGGCGGTTCCGGGCGTTATTGAAGCGACTCCGCAGATTGACTCGCCGGGATTGGTGCAGAACGCTGAGGGACAGACCAGTTTGGCCTATATGCGCGGCGTCGTACCGGACGATCTGCGCCACACGCCGATTGTCGCCGATACGCTCGAAAAAGGCGGCTCGATGGATCAGTTCGGCGTCGGCGATTATGGCGGCGACGTGGTGCTGATCGGCGATGGCCTGGCCTCGGATATGGGCCTGATTCCGGGCGATCAACTGACCCTGACCTCGCCGGGCGGATCGACCGCCTTCGGCGCCACGCCGCGCCGCAAGGTCTATACGGTCGGCGGCATCTTCAAAAGCGGCGTCAGCGAGATCGACAAGAGCTTCGTCTATATGCCGATCCAGCAGGCTCAACTCTTCTTCGACCGTGAAGACGAGTGGGATCAGGTCGAGATCAAGGTCGAAAAGCCGTATGACATCGAGAAATACCTGCCCGCCCTGCATCAGGCGACGGGCCGGGGCGCGGTCATTTCGACATGGAAAGACCTGAACGCGCCCTTATGGGGTGCGCTCAAGGTCGAGCGCAACGCTATGCGTTTCATCCTGTTCTTCATCGTCATCATCGCCATGCTCAACATCATTTCCGGCATCGTCATGCTGGTGAAGAACAAGGCGCGCGACGTGGCGATCCTGCGGACGATGGGCGCTGACCGCGGCGCGATCTCGCGGGTGTTCTTCCTGACCGGGACCAGCATCGGCGCGGCGGGAACCCTGTGCGGCCTGCTGGTCGGTGTGCTGTTCTGCACTTTTATCCGCGAGATTCAGGATGCGCTGGAATGGGTTTTCCACGTTCAGTTGTTCAACAAGGATATCTATTTCCTCGACCATGTGCCAGCCAAGATGGAGCCGTCCGAGGTGATCTTCGTGGTGGTGGCGTCCCTGCTGGCGGCCAGCATCTCCACCTTCTTCCCGGCGCTGTGGGCGTCCAAGCTCGAACCGGTGGAGGCGTTACGGTATGAGTAATGTCCTGATCCTGCGCGGGTTAACGCGCGACTACGATATCGGCGACGGGCGCAAGCTGAGTGTGCTGAAGGGCGTCGATCTTGACGTTAAGGCGGGTGAACTGGTCGGCATGATCGGACCGTCTGGTTCTGGCAAATCGTCGCTTCTGCACGCCATTGGCCTGCTGGAAGCCGCGCCGAATGCGCAGCTCAGTATCGACGGCGAGGATTTCGCGCATGCCACCGAGGCGGAGCGAACGCGCGCGCGCTTACGTAAGATCGGCTTTGTCTATCAGTTTCATCATCTCCTGCCGGAGTTCACGGCGCTGGGCAATGTCTGTGTGCCGCAGCGCATTCTGGGGCGGCGCAAGGCTGACGCCGAGGCGAGGGCGAAGGCTTTGCTGACGGCGCTGGGGCTGGCGGACCGGCTCGATCACCTGCCGGGGCAGTTGTCCGGCGGCGAGCAGCAGCGCGTGGCGATCGCGCGGGCTCTGGCCAACACTCCCCGACTCCTGCTGGCCGATGAGCCGACCGGCAATCTCGATCCGGCGACTTCGAAGCAGGTGTTTGAGGCGCTGAAAGAGATCGTGCGCGCGCAGGGTGTGGCGGCGGTGATCGCCACGCATAATCTTGACCTTGCCGCGCACATGGATCGCGTGGTTCGCATCGAGAACGGCCAGCTCGTTACAGCCTGAAATTATTCATCGAATCAATGCGTTCTAATTTTGTTCACATTGGGGGCAAGTTTGCGCTTGCGTGTGGAACAAAGCGGGAATATAGAACAAAGCAGGAATTGAGAACATTATCTGAACACAGCCGCAGAAGCGGCTTCGCAAGAGGATGTGGAAAAATGCTGAACACACTGCATAACCTGTTGTCATTCGCCGCCGTTACGGGCTTTGTTGTCCTGATGTGTCATGTGGTGTCCCTCGCCGCCTAAGAGGTGAGCGGGCGCTGATGGGGAGCGCGCGCCATGACTGAGACTTTCATCCACCTTCGCGTCCGGTCGGCCTATTCGCTGCTGGAAGGCGCGATCAAGGCTTATGATCTCGGCAAACTGGCGCAGAAAAACGCCATGCCCGCCGTTGGCATAGCTGACAGATGTAACCTGTTTGGCGCGCTTGAATTTTCCCAGACCTGCAAAGACACCGGCGTGCAGCCGATTATCGGGTGCGCCCTGCCGGTGCGGGGCATTGGCGGCGAGGGGGCGGAGCGCTGGTCGCGCATTCCCACAATCGTCCTGTTCGTGCAGAACGAGCAGGGTTATCTGAACCTGACCAAGCTGTCGTCCATCGCCTATGTCGAATCCGAGGACGACCAAGTCGTGCCGTGGGACAAGGTGGTCGAGCATAATGAGGGGCTGATCCTGCTATCGGGCGGGCCGGATGGACCGGTCAACCCTCTGTTCGAGCAGAACCGCGGCGACGAGGCGCGCGCCGCCTTGCAGGTCATGCTTGAGGCGTTTGGCGATCGCTTCTACATCGAATTGCAGCGCCATGACGACAGCCCCAATGGCGGGCGCAAGGGCGGTGTTTCCGAGGCCGGGCTTGTCGAATTCGCCTATGCGCATGACGTTCCGCTGGTGGCGACCAATGACGTGCAGTTCGCGACGCGCGATCTTTACGCCGCGCACGAAGCTTTGCTGTGCATCGCTGACGGCGCGTATCTGGGGCAGGATGAACGGCGTAAGGTGACGCCGGAGCACTGGTTCAAACCGGCGGCGGATATGCGCGCCGTGTTCGACGATCTGCCCGAAGCCTGCGACAATACGCTGGAGATCGCGCGACGCTGCGCCTTCCTCGTTAATAAGCGCGATCCGATTCTGCCGCGTTTCGATACGGGCGCCGGGCGTAACGAAGCCGAGGAACTGGCTTATCAGGCGCGCGAAGGGCTGAAAGCGCGTTTCAAGCAGGTCAAGCTGGCCTTTCCTGAAGAGGACTACTGGGCGCGTCTGGAGCGCGAAATCGGCGTCATCCAGAAGATGGGCTTTCCTGGCTACTTCCTGATCGTTTCCGACTTCATCAAATGGGGCAAGTCGCACGGCATTCCAGTTGGGCCGGGGCGGGGATCAGGCGCCGGTTCGCTGGTGGCGTGGGCGCTGACCATTACCGATCTCGATCCGCTACGCTTCGGTCTGCTGTTCGAGCGCTTCCTCAATCCGGAGCGGGTGTCGATGCCAGACTTCGACGTCGATTTCTGTCAGGAACGGCGCGAAGAGGTGATTTCCTACGTTCAGGATAAATATGGTCGCGACCGGGTTGCGCAGATCATTACCTTCGGCACCTTGCAGGCCCGCGCCGTGTTGCGCGATACGGGCCGGGTAATGCAATTGCCGCTTGGTCAGGTGGATCGCCTGTCGAAAATGGTGCCAAACAATCCGGCCAATCCGACCACTCTGGCGCAGGCCATCGAGATCGAGCCGCGCTTGCGCGAGGCGCGCGACGAAGAAGAGGCGGTGCGCAATCTGCTCGATACAGCGCTAAAGCTGGAAGGGCTTTATCGCAACGCCTCAACCCACGCCGCTGGCATTGTGATCGGCGACCGGCCCCTGACTGAACTTGTGCCGTTGTATCGCGATCCGCGTTCCGACATTCCGGCGACGCAGTTCAACATGAAATGGGTGGAGAGCGCCGGGCTGGTCAAATTCGACTTCCTCGGCCTCAAAACCCTGACCACGCTGAAGCGAGCGGAAAACTATCTGCGCAAGCGCGGCGTCGATATCAACTATTCGACCCTGCCGCTGGACGATGCGCCGACCTATGAATTGCTGGCGTCGGGGCAGTCGATCGGTGTATTCCAGCTTGAAAGCCAGGGCATGCGCGACACGCTGCGCAAGATGCGCTGCAACTCGCTGGAGGAGATTACGGCGCTGATCTCGCTGTACCGTCCGGGGCCGATGGACAATATCGACACCTATGTGGATCGCAAGTTCGGGCGCGCCGAGATCGACATGCTGCATCCGTCGCTGGAGCCTGTGCTGAAAGAGACCTACGGCGTCATCATCTATCAGGAACAGGTGATGCAGATCGCCCAGATCCTGTCAGGCTACAGCCTGGGCGAAGCCGACCTCCTGCGACGCGCCATGGGTAAAAAGAAGAAAGAGGAGATGGACCTGCAAAAGGCGCGGTTCATCTCTGGCGCCAGGGAAAAGGGCGTCGATGAGGCGCAGGCTGACAGCATTTTCGAACTGGTCAATAAGTTCGCGGGCTACGGTTTCAACAAGTCGCACGCCGCCGCCTACGCCTTTATTTCCTATCAGACCGGCTATCTGAAGGCGAACTATCCGGTTGAGTTCTTCGCCGCCACGCTTAGCCTCGATATCACCAATACTGACAAGCTGGCGGTGTTTTATCAAGATGCGCGGCGTTTCGGCGTCACGATCCGACCGCCGGACATCAACCGTTCAATGGCCGATTTCGACGTCGAGGATGGCGAGGTGCTGTATGCGCTGGGCGCCATCCGTAATGTTGGTTTTGAAGCCATGCAGAGCGTGGTGCAGGCGCGGGAGGAGGGCGGCAAGTTTACCGACCTGTTCGACTTCCTGGAGCGGATCGACCCGAAGGCGGTCAACAAACGCGCGATTGAGAACCTGGCCAAGGCGGGAGCGTTCGATTCGATCCACCCCAATCGAGCCCAGATCGTCGCCGCAGCGGACATATTGATCGCCTACGCCCAGAGCATCGCCGCAGATCGCGCCGCCTCGCAGGTCAGCCTGTTCGGCTCGAACGAAGCATCGCGTCCGCGCCTGCCCAAGGTGGCGGCGGCGTCCGGTCCGGCGCAGCTCGACGAGGAACTTGCGGCGATTGGCTTTTATCTGTCGGGACATCCGCTGGAAGACATGCTCGACGTGTTCAAACGCCGCAATGTCACCCTGTACGCCGAGGCGTTGTCGCTGGCGGGCGAGGGGCGGGAGGCGTTTCGCATGGCTGGGATCGTGCGCCGCAAGCAGGAGCGCGCGGCGTCGGGATCGGGTGAGAAATTCGCCTTCGTCACCCTGTCCGATCCCAGCGGCGAATATGAGGTGCTGTTCCCGCCGGAATCGTTGCGCAAGAACCGCGACCATCTTGAACCGGGCGGCTCCATCGTGTTGAAGGTGCGCTCTAAGGGGCGCGATGGCGAGGTGCGTTTCTTTGGCGACGAAGCCATGCCGATGAACGAAGCGCTGAAAAGCGAGGATATGGGACTGCGCGTACATGTATCGGCGCAGATAATTGATCTTGCCGATCTGCGCGCGCGCCTTGCAGCGTCGCAATCGCCGAGGGGCGGGGTGATCAGTCTGGCCGGCGATCTGGCCGGGGAGGGCGAGATCGAGTTTCGATTGCCGCAGCGCTATAGCCTCGACGCCCATCTGCGCGGTCAGCTCAAGGCCGCGCCGGGCGTCCTATACTTTGAAGATGTCTAGGCTGGGAAGATATTTGCGCCGTTTTTTGGCGTGTAAGGCTTGCTTTTTTTGAAATTGTGAATAGGTGCGCGTCATCTCACACGCGGATAAGCGCTGTGTCCCTTTGGGAGACTGCGTTCCGAGGCTGTCGTTCCGATGGCTTTCCGATCCGCGGAGGATTATCGGAAGAAGGACACAACTCATGGCTATGCCAGAAATCTCGATGCGTCTGCTGCTGGAAGCCGGCGCGCACTTCGGTCACCAGACCCACCGTTGGAACCCCAAGATGGAGCGCTATCTGTTCGGCGCCCGCTCCAACATCCATATTATCGACCTATCTCAGACCCTGCCGCTGTTCCATCAGGCGCTGCTGAAGGTGCGCGAAGTCGCCGCTTCGGGCGGGCGCGTCCTGTTCGTCGGCACCAAGCGTCAGGCGCAAGGTTCGGTGGCGACCGCCGCCAAGCGTTCGGCGCAATATTATGTCAACCACCGCTGGTTGGGCGGCACCCTGACCAACTGGCGCACCATTTCCGGTTCGATCCAGCGTCTGCGCGAACTGGAGCAGGTTCTGGACAACAATCCGGCGGGCCGCTCCAAGAAGGAACTGCTGACCCTGACGCGCGAGCGCGAAAAGCTTGAGCTGAGCCTGGGCGGCATCAAGGACATGGGCGGCATCCCCGACCTGATGTTCGTGATCGACACCAATAAGGAAGGCATCGCCATTCAGGAAGCGCGCAAGCTGAACATTCCGGTGATCGCCATCCTCGACTCGAACTCCGATCCGGACGGCATCGCCTATCCGGTGCCGGGCAATGACGATGCGGCGCGCGCGCTGCAACTGTATTGCGATCTGGTCGCCGACGCGGTGCTGGACGGTCTGGCCGCGGGTCAGGTCGCTTCGGGCGTCGATCTGGGCGCGTCCGTCGCTCCGGTCGAACCGGCCCTGAGCGCCGAAGTCGCCACTGAAGCTACCGGCGAAGCCTGAGGCTTCCCATATTGCGGCTGACGAAATGGCGTCAGTCTTATGGACGTTGACAGCTTGAGGCCGTTTTTCGGCTTCAAGCTGTTGCCAAATTGACATCTATCGCGGCTATGGAAGTCGCGACTTTCTGATTTTATTGGAGGATTTCATGGCTGAAATCACGGCATCCCTGGTTAAGGATCTGCGCGAAAAGTCGGGCGCGGGCATGATGGACTGCAAGAAGGCCTTGCAGGAAAACGGCGGCGATCTCGAAGCCGCGATGGACTGGCTGCGCACCAAGGGCCTGTCCAAGGCCGCCAAGAAGGCCGACCGCGTCGCCGCCGAAGGTCTGGTGGCCGTGGCGAGCGAAGCCCAGGGCGCGGGCATGACCGCCGCCGCTGTCGAAGTGAACGCCGAAACTGACTTCGTGTCGCGTAACGAGCTGTTCCAGAAGGCCGCACGCAACGCAGGTCAGGCCGGTCTGAAGAATGATACGGTCGAAGGCGTCGCCGCCGCCGTTAGCGACGAACTGACCAACCTGATCGCCACGATCGGCGAAAACATGGTTGTGCGCCGCATGGCCCGCCATTCGGTCGAGCAGGGCGTCGTCGCCTCCTATATCCACAACGCCATCGCGCCGGACCTGGGCCGCATCGCGGTGCTGGTCGCCGTCGAATCGTCGGGCGATCAGGACGCGCTGAAGGATATGGGCCGCAAGATCGCCATGCACATCGCGGCTACCAGCCCGCTGTCGCTGTCGTCCGACGACCTCGATCCGGCGGCGGTTGAGCGCGAGCGCGCTGTCCTGACCGAAAAGGCCAAGGAAGAAGGCAAGCCTGAAGCGATGATCGCCAAGATCGTCGATGGCCAGATCGCCAAGTTCCAGCGCGAAGTCGTGCTGCTGGAGCAGCAATTCGTCATGAACCCGGATCAGACCGTCAAGCAACTGGTTGCGGAAACGGCCAAGACTTTAGGCGCGCCGGTGGCGGTGACAGGCTTCACCCGTCTGGCCCTGGGTGAAGGCGTCGAGAAGAAGGTGGACGATTTCGCCGCCGAAGTCGCTTCGATGACGGCGGGCGCGTAAAAGCGAACGCTGTAAAATAAACGGTATAAGGGGCGTCGGCATTTGACATGCCGGCGCCCCTTTGACTATGCAAGGCGCGCTGAACGCGCTAAAGCCTTGGCAACGATTCAAAGACCCGGAAACCCGTTATGACGTCCGACTCGCTAAAACCCGCTCCGGGCCTGAAATACAAACGCATCCTGCTGAAGATCTCCGGCGAGGTGCTGATGGGCGAGCAGGGTTTCGGCATCGACATGAAGACGGTGCAGGCCGTGGCCGAGGAGGTCGCTGACGTGGCGCGGCTTGGCGTCGAACTGTGCCTCGTCATCGGCGGCGGCAACATCTTCCGTGGCCTGTCGAAAGCGGCGGTCGGCATGGAACGTTCCTCCGCTGACTATATGGGCATGCTGGCGACCGTGATGAACGCGCTGGCCATGCAGAACGCGCTGGAAAAACAGGGCGTTGATACACGCGTGCAGTCGGCGATCCAGATGAACGCCGTGTGCGAGCCGTTTATCCGCCGCCGCGCCATCCGCCATCTGGAAAAGGGCCGCGTCGTGATCTTCGCCGCCGGGACCGGCGCGCCGTATTTCACGACCGACACCGCCGCCGCCTTGCGCGCCGCCGAGATGAACTGCGACGCTCTGTTCAAGGGCACCTCGGTGGACGGTGTCTATACCGCCGATCCCAAGAAGGACGCCTCGGCTGAGCGTTACGACAACTTGAAATATCTCGAAGTTTTGTCGCGCGACCTGCGCGTCATGGACGCATCGGCGGTGTCGTTGATGCGTGAAAACGAAATTCCAATCGTGGTCTTCTCCATTCGCACGCCGGGCGCGCTGAATGAGGTGATCCACGGTCGCGGCACCCATACCGTTATTACGAACTAAGAGGGAAGTCACATGGCCCTGCCTGATCTTCACACCTATCGCGACCGCATGGACAAGGCGGTCACCGCGCTCAAGGACGATTTCGGCGGTCTGCGCACGGGGCGAGCCTCGGCTTCGCTGCTCGATCAAGTCACGGTTGACGCCTATGGCTCGACGATGGCGCTCAACGCCTGCGCGGCGGTCAGCGTGCCGGAGCCGCGCATGATCAGCGTCAATGTCTGGGACAAAGGGCTGGTCGTCTCGGTCGAAAAGGCGATTCGCAACGCTGGTCTCGGCCTGAACCCGATCACGGATGGTCAGACCCTGCGCATCCCGATCCCGCCCCTGACCGAGGAGCGTCGCAAGGAACTGGCCAAGATCGCGGGCAAGTACGCCGAAACCCAGCGCGTCGCCGTGCGCAATGTCCGTCGCGAGGCGATGGAAGACCTCAAGAAGATGGAAAAGGCTTCGGAGATCAGCCAGGACGAGGAAAAGCGCGGCGGGACCGAGATTCAGGGCTTCACCGACGCGGCCATCAAGCGCATCGACGAGGCGCTGAAGGTGAAAGAAGCCGAAATCATGCAGGTCTAGGCTGCGGCCAGACCTCGCCACAGTGAGGAAGACGCGTTCATGCCCCTAGGTCCGACCGAAGCTCTGGTCAGCGTCCCGGCGACGGGTGCGAAGGGCTGCGCGCAGGGCCGGGCCTCGACGCAGGCCTTACACGTCGCCATCATCATGGACGGAAACGGGCGCTGGGCCAAGGAGCGCGGTCAGATCCGCACCATGGGCCATAGAGCAGGCGTGCAGGCTTTGCGACGCACGATCACGGCGGCGGTCGAACTGGGCGTCACCCACATGACGGTCTTCGCGTTTTCGACTGAAAACTGGCGCCGCCCGGAAGCTGAGGTCAGCGATCTGATGGGGCTGCTGCGCGCCTTTATCCGCTCCGATCTGGAAAAGCTGCGCAAGGAAGGCGTATGCGTGCGCATACTGGGGCAACAGGAAGGTCTGCCCGCCGATATTGTCGCCATGGTCGCAGATGCGCATGACAAAACGAAAGACAATTCGCGTTTCTTTTTGCAGGTCGCGCTTAACTATGGCGCTCAGGCGGATATCGCCGATGCGGCGCGCCGCATGGCTGAAGCCGTCAGGGACGGACGCATGGCGCCGGAGGACATCACGCCGGAAAGCTTCGGGAGTTTTTTGTCCACGCATGACCTGCCGCCGCTCGACCTCCTGATCCGCACCTCGGGCGAGCATCGCCTGTCCAACTTCCTGCTCTGGGAAGCGGCCTATGCCGAGTTCGTATTTCAGGACGTTCTCTGGCCGGATTACGGTCGTGACGCGTTGCAGGCGGCGCTGGATGTGTATGCGCAGCGCGACCGGCGTTATGGCGGCGTGCAGACGGCGCAGGATGGCGCATGACATCGCCCGATCCGTCGTTCGCCGCCTTATCCGCTAAGCCTAAATCGTCCATGCGCGACCTGCTGTTGCGCATCGGCTCCGCAGCCGTGCTGATTCCGCTGGTTCTGTGGGTGGTGGTTCTGGGCGACGTCTTGTTTCTGGCCATGATCAGCGTCGGCGTCGCCCTGTTGTGCATAGAATGGGGCATGATGGCGGCGCCGAAATCGGCGTCGCGCATCGCTTGCGCCGTGGCGATCGCCGCGCTGATCAGTCTGTTCACCGCCTATCTGCACCATCCGATCTTGTCCTTTGTCGTGCTGGCCTTCGGCAGCCTGTGCGCCGGTATGTATGGCCACAAGCTCAAGATCGGCTGGATGGCGGCGGCCTATGGCGTTCTTTATATCGGCGTGCCCGCCATCATCCTGATGTGGCTGCGCCAGACGGATAATGGACGCGACTGGGTGTTTTTCGCCTACGGCATCGCCTGGGCGTCGGACATCGCCGCTTTTGTGGTCGGCAAGACAGTGGGCGGGCCGAAGCTGTGGCGGCGCTATTCGCCGAACAAGACCTGGTCGGGCTTTGCGGGCGGCATGATCGCGGGCATGTTGACGGCGGGCACCTTGTCGGACCTGACGCATCTGTTCAAACATGACACATCGGCCTCGTTCGTCGGCCTGCTGGTGGCGCTGGCGACCATGGCTGGGGATTTATGGGAATCGGCGCTCAAACGGCGCTTCGGCGTCAAGGACGCGGGCGCGCTGATACCGGGGCATGGCGGCTTGCTCGACCGCGTTGACGGGCTGATGTTTGCCATCCTGGCCATCGGGGGTATAAGGCTGCTCGTCATGCTGGGAACCGTGATCTGAATGACGCCACGCGCAAAGCCTCGTCGCATCTCCATCCTCGGCTCGACCGGCTCCATCGGCGTGTCCACTCTGCGCCTGCTTGAGGAGACGGGCGGACCTGACGCCTATGAGATTGAGGCGCTGATCGGCGGTCGCAATGTCGATCTGCTGGCCGAGCAGGCGCTGCGCTGGCGGCCCGCAATCACGGTGCTGGCCGATGAAGCGCAAGCCGGGGTTTTGCGCGCGCGCCTGAGCGGTTCAGGCCTGGCCTGGGCGTGCGGCGAAGATGCGGTGATTGACGCCGCGGGCCGCAAAGCGGACTGGATCATGGCGGCCATTGTCGGTCTGGCGGGCCTGCGCCCGACCTGGGCGGCGGCCGCCACGGGCGCCGTTCTGGCGCTGGCGAACAAGGAAAGTCTGGTCGGCTGCGGGCGCGCTCTGATCGCGCGCGTCGAGACGCATGGCGGCAAGCTATTGCCGGTCGATTCGGAGCACAACGCCATCTTTCAGGTGTTCAACGCCGATCACCGGCCACAGGTGTCGCGTCTGATCCTGACCGCGTCGGGCGGGCCGTTTCGCGGCTTCACACGCGAGCAACTGACCAGCGTGACGCCGGAACAGGCGCTGCGCCATCCGAACTGGAGCATGGGCGCCAAGATCAGCATCGATTCGGCCAGCCTGGCCAATAAGGGGCTGGAATTGATCGAGGCGGCCTATCTGTTCGACATACCGGGCGAGCGGATCGACGTGGTCGTGCATCCGCAATCGGTCGTGCATAGTCTGGTCGAATATGCCGACGGCTCGACCCTTGCGCAGCTTGGGCCTCCGGACATGCGCGTGCCGATCGCCTCGTGTCTGGCCTGGCCGGAGCGCGTCGCCTGGGATGCGCCGAAGCTCGATCTGGCGGCGCTGGCGCGGCTGGACTTCGCCGCCCCCGATCTGGAGGCGTTCCCGATGCTGGCTCTGGCGCGCCGGTCTCTGGCTCAGGGGGAGGGGATGCCGGTGGTCTTCAACGCCGCCAACGAGGTCTGCGTCGCGGCTTTTTTGCAGCGAAAGATCGCCTTTCTGGACATTCCCGAATATGTCGAATCTGCCATGATGCGGGCTCAATTGCCATCTATCTCTTCCAAGACGCAGGCCGATCATGGTACGAGCGACGCGGTTATGGAGCGCGCGCTGGAACTGGACGGCGAGGTGCGGCGTCTGGTGCGCGGGCTGTTCGCCCACGACCGGCGACGCGCGTAAACATTCGGGGAGAGGCCCTTTTTGCTGGGTTTTATCGCAGGCATAGTTCCGATTCTGATCATCGTTTCGGTGATTGTCAGTTTCCATGAATATGGACACTATGCGGTCGCGCGCCTGTTCAGGACCCGGATCGAGCGCTTTTCAGTCGGTATGGGTAAGGTGGTGCTGCGCCGCCGCGACAAGCATGGCGTCGAATGGTGCGTCAGTTCTCTGCCGATCGGCGGCTATGTCAAATTCGCGGGCGACGACAATCTGACCTCGATGAGCCCCAGCCCGGACGAGCTTGAGGCGGCGCGCGAGGCGATCACCGCGCGCGAAGGCGCCGAGGCGGTGAAGGATTATTTCCACTTCAAGCCTTTGTGGCAGCGTTTTCTGATCATTCTGGCCGGACCTGCGGCCAATTTCGTGCTGTCCATCGCTATTTTCGCTGGCGTGTTCATGATTGTCGGCGATCAGCGCGTTCCAGCGACCGTGACGCAGATCGAGGCGGGCAGTCCGGCGGCGAAGGCCGGGTTTCAGATCGGCGACACCATTCTGAAAATTGACAATCATGTCGTTGAAGACAATAGCGACGCGACCATGCTGGTGGTGTTGCAGGCCGGAACGCCGCTGCGCGTGCTGGTGCAACGCGGTGGCGGACAGGCCATGCTGACCGTGACGCCGGAGCGCGTTCTGCTGGACCCGACGGGCCGCGACCGCACCTCGACCGGCGGCCGTATCGGCGTCTTATTGGGCGGTAAGCCGATCACCACGCCGGTGAATCCCATTCGCGCCGTGCAACTGGGCGCGCGCCAGACCTGGCAGGTGCTGGACACCAACCTGACCTATATTGGCCGCATCTTCGCGGGCAAGGAAAACGGCAACCAGATCGGCGGTCTGATCGGCATGACCAAGGTGGCGGGCGACGCCACGACGCAACTGGCCGAGGCCAAGGTTCCGCTATACGTCAAGCTGATCAACGGCGTGCTGACCGGCGCGCAGATGACCGCCTTCGTGTCGGTCGCCATCGGCTTCGTCAACCTGATGCCGCTGCCGCCGCTGGATGGCGGGCATCTGGTCTTCTACCTGTTTCAGGCGATCACGCGGCGGCCCGTTTCGGCGGGATTCCAAAACGCCGCCTTCCGGATTGCCATTGTCCTGGTTATAGGCTTAATGTTGTTCGCGGCATGGAACGATCTTAACCATATCGGCCTCGCCAGGTTCTTCGGGGGGCTGTTCTCGTGAGCGCGTCCGGTCCCTTTCGGATAAACCAAACTCAGGGTCATACCCTGAGACAAACTCAGGGTATGACCCGCCCGCCGCGCCTGGACGCGGACGGACGGTTCCGCCCGTCACAAAGGTAAGTCATTTATGTCAGGCCAGACCCTGCCGCCTTTATTCGCAGACGCCGACCCGACCGCCCGTAAGGGATTATCGCGCTTCGCCCGCGCGCTGACGCTGGGCGTCAGCCTGGTGGCGCTGGGCCATACGGGTCTGGCGCAGGCGCGCACCCTGCTTCAGGACACGCCTAAGGACGCCCCGCCCAGCGCCGATGCGACTGCGACGGCCCCGGCGGCGGCTCAGGATGCGCCCCCCGCCGCGCCTGCGGAAGCGCAGGCTCAGCCCGAACCCGTCGCCGCCAATCCGACTGCGCGCGTTGACCGCATCGTCGTCAATGGCAATGAACGCATCGATTCGCAGACCATCGTCTCGTATCTGCCGTTCCAGACCGGCGCGACCGTCGATTCGGAGCTGATCGACCTGGCCGTCAAGACGCTGTACAATACCGACCTGTTCTCCGACGTGCAGATCGTGATGAACGGCAACACCATGGACATTACGGTGGTCGAGAGTCCGATCATCAATCAGGTGGTGTTCGAGGGCAATCACGCCATGACCAAGGACAAGCTGCGCGACGAAGTGCAGATTCGTCCGCGCGGCGTGTTCACCAAGGCCAAGGTGCAGGCCGACGTACAACGTATTATCGAACTGTACCGCAAGTCGGGCCGCATCGCCGCCACTGTGACGCCGAAGATCGTCGAACTGCCGCAAAAGCGCGTCGATCTGATCTTCGAGATCAACGAAGGCCCCAAGACCGGCGTGTCCAGCGTCAACTTCATCGGCAACCACGCCTTTTCCGACAGTGAATTGCAGGGCGTCGTCGTCACCAAGAAGTCGCTGTGGTGGAAGTTCTTCTCGTCGAACGACAATTACGACCCCGACCGGATGGATTATGACCGCGAGCAATTACGCAAATACTACACCAATCGCGGCTATTACGACTTCCGGGTGATTTCGGCGGTGGCCGAACTGACGCCGGACCGTAAGGATTTCGCGATTTCGTACACGCTGGACGAGGGCCAGAAGTACAATTTCGGTCGCATCACCATCAAGACCGATAATGACAAGCTGAAGGCGGAAAACCTGCAGCGGTCGATTTCGATCAAGCCGGGCCAGCTTTATGAAAGCGACCGCGTCGATAAGGCGGTGGACGATCTGACCTTTGCGGCGGGCTCGAACGGTTACGCCTTCGTCGATATTCGTCCCGATGAAGAGGCCAATCCGAACACCAAGACGGTCGATCTGACCTTCAACGTCCACGAAGGCGCGCGCGTCTATATCGATAAGATCAACATCGTGGGCAACACGCAGACGCTGGACAAGGTCATCCGTCGTCAGTTGCTGGTCTCCGAAGGCGACGCCTACAACAAGGCGCTGATCGAGCGCTCAAAGATGTACGTCGCGGGCCTCGGCTTCTTCAAGCAGGGCGAGGACGGCGTCAAGATCACCGAAAAGCCATCCACTGAGCCGGGCAAGACCAATATCGAGGTCGCCGTTCAGGAGCAGCCGACCGGCGAACTGAGCTTCGGGGCGGGCTTCTCGTCCTATGAGAAGTTCATCCTCGACATCAGCGTGTCGCAGTCCAACTTCCGCGGCACGGGCCAGCAGGTGCGCGCGCGCGTCCAGACCGGCTCGATCTCGAAGGATATCGACTTCTCCTTCACCGAACCGCACTTCCTCGATCGCGATATTTCGGCGGGCTTCGACCTGTTCCAAAGCTCGTATCACTATACAGGCGTCGACTATTCGCAGGATTCCAAAGGCGGCGATGTGCGCCTCGGCTACAATCTCAACGGCTTCTCAGTGCTGCGCCTGCGCTACAATATCCGCAAAGACGACATCACCTACACCAGCTCAAATAGTTGTAACGGCCTTCTGTACAACTGCGGCTCCGGCATCACCTCGTCGGTCGGCTATACGCTGGGCGTTGACCTGCGCAACGACTTCGTGCAGCCGACGCGCGGCTGGACGGCTTACCTGCGTCAGGACTTCGCGGGTCTCGGCGGCAATGTCAAATATGTCGACACCGAGCTTGAGGCGCATTGGTATCACGGCTTCGCCAAGGATATGATCCTGTCGGTGTCGGGCAATGCCGGGACCAAGTCGCCGTGGGGCGGCGACGCCATCCGCATCAACGACCGCTTCTTCAAGGGCGGCGATACGATCCGCGGCTTCCAGTATGCCGGCATCGGGCCGCGCGACACCTCGACAGGCTACGCTCTGGGCGGACAGACCTACGCCATCGGCTCGGTCGAACTGGGTATCCCGAACCATCTGCCGGATCAGTACGGTCTGAAGACGGCGGTGTTCATCGACGTCGGCACATTGGGCGGCGTTGATAAACGTCTCAAGATCGACACCACGCCGGGCTCCAGCACGGCGGGTCAGCGCCTGACCAATATCGTCGACGATTACGGTCTGCGCGCTTCGGCGGGCGTCACCATCCGCTGGAAGTCGCCCATGGGGCCGGTGCAGTTCGACCTCAGCCAGGTTCTGGCCAAGGATAAATACGATAAGGTCGAAACCTTCCGCTTCTCGCAATCCACCCAATTCTGATAAACCCGTCTTCACAACGAAGACCGATCTCCAAAAACGGACCCCAAAACGGACTTAGTGACAATGAAAAAAGCTACCCTCATCTCCCTCGGCGCCCTGATCATGGCGGGCGTCTCCGGTCAGGTCTTTGCCCAGACTGCTGCGACGCCCGCCGCGCCCGCCGCCGCCGCTCCGACCCCGCCGACGCCCCCGACCTTTGGCGCCGCCGTGCCGGGCCAATGCGTTCTGGACACCCAGGAAGCCATGGCCGATTCCGCCATGGGCAAGGCCGCCGCAGACCGCCTGCGCCAGTTGAAGGCCGTCGTGGACAGCGAGCTGTCGACTGAAGGCAAGTCGCTGGACAGCGAGCGTCAAAGCCTGGCCACGCAGCAAAAGGCGGCAACAACCCCTGCGGCCAAGACGGCGTGGGAAGGCAAGGCGCAGGCATGGGAGCAAAAGCGTCAAGCCTTCCAGCAGAAGGTTGAACAACGCAATCAGGAAATGCAGTACACCCAGCAGGAAGTTATGTCGGCCATCTTCCAGAAGCTGATCCCTCAGATCAATGCGGTTGTGACGACCAAGGGCTGCGCGACCGTTCTGTCCTCCGACAGCCTGTTGCATTATGACATGAGCTCGACTAGCAATGGCCAACCGGCGCAGACCTCTTTCCTCTACGCCAATCCGTCGATGAACATCACGCAGGACGTGGTGGCCAAGCTGGACGCGACCAAGGAGCTGCTGCCGTCGTTTGACCGCGTCAGCCTGGATCAGCCAGCTCAGGGAGCCGCGCCCGCCCAGAAGTAAGAGCTTTACGCCTGTGCCTGATCCACGTTTTTTTGAAGTCGGAACACAACTCGACCTCGATCAGGCCCTCGCGTTGACGCAAGGTCGGCTGGCCAAGCCGGACGCAAAGGGGAGCGGCTTTATCAAAGCCTGCGCCCCTTTGTCGCTTTCCGGCGATGTGAGCCTCGGGGTCGGCAAGGCTGCTTTCTTCGGCGACCGACGCTATCTGGCGCAACTGCACCGGACGGCGGCGGAATATGTGTTTGTAACCGCCGATTTCGTCGATCATACGCCGGAAACGAGCCGGGCCATCGTATGCGCCCAGCCGCAGGCGGCGTGGTCGCGCGTCGCCGGTCAGCTTTATCGCCCGCGCGTGCATGACGGCGCACAAGCCGTTCACCCGTCCGCGCGGCTGGAGGAGGGCGTGCAACTCGGCGTCGGTGTCGTGATCGGTCAGGACGTCGAGATCGGCGCCGGGACGCGCCTCGAAGCCTACGCCGTCATCGGGCCGGGCTGCCGAATCGGTCGCGATGGCCGCATCGGCGCGCACGCTACCGTGTACTGCGCCCTGCTGGGCGACCGGGTGCAACTGGCTTCGGGTGCGCGCATCGGCGAAGCGGGTTTCGGTGTCAGCGGCGATGCGCGCGGTCTGGTCGATGTGCCGCAACTGGGGCGTGTTATCCTGCAGGACGACGTCTCGATCGGCGCCGGCACGTGCGTGGATCGCGGCGCTTTCGAGGATACGGTGATCGGCGAGGCGACCAAGATCGACAATATGGTTCAGATTGCGCACAATGTGCATCTGGGCCGCAACTGCATCGTCGCCGCCCATTCCGGACTGTCGGGGTCTGTCGTCGTCGGCGACGGCGCCATGTTCGGGGGGCGCGCCGGGATTATCGACCATATCACCATCGGACCCGGCGCCAAGGTGGCCGCCGGGGCTTCGGTATTCAAGGACGTGCCGCCCGGAGTCACGGTTTCGGGGTTCCCCGCCCGGCCATCGCGCCAGTTCCTGCGCGAAATGGTCTGGCTGGAGAAGAACGCCATCAAGGATAAAGGATAAAAGACCTCCATGACCAATCTGACTGACGAAGCCGCTCCGACGGCGGGCGAGGGGACGGACCCTGTGGCTGCCGCGCCGGTGAGCGTAGACTATGCTGAAATTCTGCGCCGCATCCCGCATCGCTATCCGTTCCTGCTGATCGACCGTGGCGAAAACTGGATCAAGAATACGTCAATGACCGGCATTAAGAACGTCACGTTCAACGAGCCGTTCTTCAACGGGCATTTCCCGGAAAATCCGGTCATGCCGGGCGTTCTGTTGATCGAGGCGCTGGGGCAGACAGGCGCCGTGCTGATGTCGAAATCTTTGGACGCGCAAGTTGAAGGCAAGACCATCTTCTTTATGTCGGTGGATGGTGTACGTTTCCGCAGTCCGGTGCGTCCGGGCGACGTGGTGCGCATGCCGGTCGAGGTGGTGCGGCACCGCGGCGATGTCTTCAAATTCCGTGGCGAGGCCTATGTCGGCGACCGGATCGTCTGCGAGGCGGAGTTCGCGGCCATGGTGGTTGAGAGCCCTAAATGACAGTCAGTATACACCCGACGGCGATCGTTCATGACGGCGCGCAACTGGGCGCCGACGTCAACATCGGACCTTTCTGCGTCGTCGGGCCGGAGGTGACGCTGAAAGACCGCGTCACGCTCAAATCGCACGTCTCGGTGGATGGGCTGACCGAGATCGGCGCCGATTGCGCCGTGCATCCGTTCGCCTGCCTCGGCGGACCGCCCCAGCATCTGGCGCATAAGGGCGAGCCGACGAAGCTGATCATCGGCGAGCGCAACCTGATCCGTGAGCATGTCGCCATGCACGCCGGCACCGTCAAGGGCGGCGGCGTGACGATCATTGGCAATGACTGCCTGTTCATGACCGGCTCGAACGTCGCGCACGATTGCATTCTGGGCGATAATGTCATCATGGCCAATTACGCTTCGATGGGCGGCCATGTGCAGGTCGGGGATTATGTGTTTCTGGGCGGGGTGTGCGCGATCCACCAATTTGCCCGGCTTGGCCGTTACTGCTTCATCGGCGGCGGCGCCATCGTCACCAAGGATGTGATTCCTTACGGCAGCGTATGGGGCAATCATGCGCGTCTGGAGGGGCTGAACCTTGTCGGCCTGAAGCGGCGCGGCTTTTCACGCGAGCTGATTCTGGCGCTGCGTACCGCCTATCGCATGATGTTCGCCGAAGAAGGCACGTTCCAGGAACGTCTCGACGACGTGCTGGAGAACTTTTCCGAGGTCGATCAGGTGGTCGAGATCGTGCGTTTTATCCGCGAGGACTCCGGCCGTCCGATATGCCTGCCGTCTGACTCATGAGCGGGAGCGGCAAACTGGCGCTGATCGCGGGCGGCGGCGGCCTGCCGGTCGAGATCGCGACGCATTTGCGCGCGTCCGGGCGGCCTTATATCGTTATTCGTATCGAGAACCTGTCAGACGCGGCGCTGGAGGCGCATCCCGGTTATATGCTGGGCCTGGGCGATTTTCTCAAACTGTTCGAGATACTGTCGAACGAGCAATGCAAGGCCGTGTGCATGTGCGGCTATGTGCAGCGTCCTGATTTCGACGCCATGCCGCGCGACGAGATGGGCGCGCGCGTTCTGCCGACGATCCAGAGCGCCGGACGCGGGGGCGACGATTCTCTGCTGCGCCAACTGGCCAATGTCATCACGGCGCAGGGCTATGTGATCGAGGGCGCGCATGAGGCCCATCCGGGTCTGCTGATCGGATCGGGTCTGCAGGCGGGACCGGACCTGTCGCCCGCCGCCATGGAGGATGCGCAGAAGGCCTTGCAGGTCGCCGCCGCGATCGGACAGCTCGATATCGGGCAGGCCGTGATCGTCGCGGGCGGCGTGACCCTGGCGGTCGAGGCGCAGGAGGGCACGCAGGCCATGTTGCGGCGGATTCCGCTGCTGAACGCGGCCCTGCGCGGCACGGTCGAGGCGCGTAAAGGCGTGCTGGCCAAACTGGCGAAACCGATTCAGGATCTGCGCCTGGACATGCCTACAATTGGCGTCGCGACGGTCGATGACGTCGCCGAAGCGGGCCTGTGCGGCATTGTGGCGCGTTCCCATCACCTGCTGATCGTGGATAAACCCGCCGTCTTCGCCCGCGCAGCCGAGAAAGGCGTCTTCATCTATGGCCATGACGATACCTAAAAAGATGGCGACGACTAAAAAGATCATGCTGGTCGCCGCCGAGGCGTCCGGCGATCTGCTCGGCGCCGGACTGATGGCGCAGCTCAAGGCGCAGGCGCCGCAGGTCGAGTGGCGGTTTGTCGGCGTCGGCGGGGCGCGCATGGCCGAACATGGCGTCAAAAGCCCGTTTGACATCGCCGAACTGTCGATCCTTGGACTGGTTGAGGGCCTGAAAGCCTATGGCCGGGTCATGCGCCGGGTGCGCGACACGGCGGCTCTGGCGGCGGCGGAAAAGCCGGACGCGGTTGTGTTGATCGATTCGTGGGGTTTTACGCTGCGCGTGGCGCACGCCATCCGTAAGCTGATGCCCAATGTGAAGCTGATCAAATATGTCGGGCCGCAGGTCTGGGCGATGCGGCCGGGCCGCGCGAAGACCTTGGCGCAGGCGGTCGATCTGCTGCTGGCCCTGCATCCGATGGACGCGCCCTATTTCGAGCGTGAGGGGTTAAAGACTGTCGTAGTCGGCAATCCGGCGCTCAATGTCGATTTTTCTCACGCCGATCCAGCGGCGTTTCGCGAGTCCTTGGGCGTGACGCCGGAAGACCAGCTTTTGCTGGTGTTGCCGGGCAGCCGTCCATCCGAAATCAAGCGTCTGATGCCGGTCTTCCGCGAGGTCATGCTGCGGCTGGGACGAGAGCGACCCGGCCTGACCATGGCCATTCCTGTCGCCGAGACGGTGCGCGAGGCGGTTGTCGCGGCGACGCGCGACCTGCCGCTGCGCTTCGTGCTGATTGAGAACGAGGCCGACAAGTACGCGGCCATGAAGGCTGCCGACCTGGCCCTGGCCTGTTCCGGCACGGTCTCGACCGAACTGGCCCTGGCGGGATGTCCGATGGTCATCGCCTATCGCATGGAGCCGCTGACCTGGTGGATCGTTCAGCGCTATTCGACGCTCAAGCACGCCACCCTGTTCAATACTGTGGCGGGTAAGCGCATCGCGCCGGAATTTTTGCAGGACGACTGCACGGCGGACAAACTGCTGGCCGAGGTCGGGCGGCTGCTGGACGATCCGGCGGCGCTGGCGGCTCAGACCGCCGAACAATATGCGGCGCTCGACCTGATGGGACGCGGGCAAAAGCCGCCCGCCGAAAAGGCGGCGCGGGCGGTTCTGGCGTTCTTGGGGATCTAAAGGCCTCAGCCGTTTTTCAGAGCCTTGCGTTGCGCTTCGACGGCGGCTTTGAGGTCGTCGATCTTGGCGCCATTGATTGCCTGATCGCCGACCACGAAGGTCGGGGTGCCGGTGATATTGAGGTCGGCGCCGAGATTCATCACCTTGTTAATATGGTCGCGGGCGGCGTCGGATTTCAGGAAGGCGTGCGCCTTGTCAATGTCCACCCCGACCTTTGCCGCCAGCGCGTCGAGCGCTGGGACATCCTCGGCCTTATTGGTCATCAGCGCATAGTGCATCGGGGCGTACTTGCCCTGTTGAGCCGCGGCCAGGGCGTAGGCGGCCAGCAGCGGTGAATTCTGGTTGATGACCGGATATTCCTTGACGATGATCGCAACGTCCGGGTTCTGCGCCAGATAGTCTTTCAGCACAGGCGTCGCGGCGCGGCAGAAGGTGCAGTTGTAGTCGAGAAATTCCACGATCTTGACCGGCGCCTGGGGATCGCCCAGCACCGGATCGCTGGCGTCGTTGAATAACGAGTCGTGATGCGACTTCACGCCGTCGGCCAATGCCTGTTCCGCCTTGGCCTGCATTTGCGCATTCAGCTTGTCCGAGGCGTCCTGCAACATGTCGGGGCGGCTCAGCAGGGCTTCGCGGACCATCCATGTCCGCACCGGCGGCGCGACATAGGGGGCGGCGGCCAGCACGACAGCGAAGACGGCGAGACCGACCGCGATGTTGGCCTGACTGAAAATATCGCGCAGGGGGGAGGGTTTGAACTCGGGTTCGGACAAGGGGGGAACTTTCTGATCAGGGGTGGCGGCGCTTGGTTTCGCCGTCAACCGGGGCGATGCCCAGTTCGGAGGAGGTGGTCATGACGATGTCGCGGGCGCGGCGGAATTCCGGCGATTGCGGATCGAAATATTTTTGCGACCAGACCGCCGAGCTGCGCGCGGCGTTGTAGTCGCCTTCATAAAACTGCGCCTCGGCGGTGGCCAGACGCGCCAGACCCGGTTGCTTCAGCGCGTCGTAAGCCTGCGCCAGTTGCTCCCAGGCGAAGCCGTCATCCTCTTCGTATTTGATGGATTCCTGCAGGTGCTGCACGGCTTCGTTGAGGTCGTCCTTGTCGCCAATGGCGATCAGGGTCTGACCGAGATTGAGCTGCAACAGGGCCGCCGTCGGCATCAGTTCGACCGATTTCTCGTGCGCGGGTTTGGCCAGTTTCGGACGCCCGGTTTCAAAATAGATCTGGCCCTTCAATTCCCAAAGATAAGGATTGTCGGGATTTTCCTGAATCAGCGCGTCGAGATCATTGATCGCCTTATCCCAGTTGCCCTGTTTATAGGTGGCGATGACGCGGGCGTAGCGCGCGGCGAAGCTGTGATCGGTTTCAGGATAGAGCTGGAAGGTCTTGATCGGGTCGTCCAGGAAACCGGCCAGCTTGGCCTTGACGATCTTGAACTGCTCGATGACCGCCGGGCTATCCGGCGTATTGTAATGGGGCTGCTTCTTTGCAAAATCGGTCAGGGCCTGAATGCGTTCACGCGACAGGGGGTGGGTGCGGAAGAATTCGTAGCGTTCGGCGTGGCTGAAGGTTTCGACATTCCTGAACTTGTAGAAGAAATCGACCAGGCCCTTACCCGACATACCAGCCTTTTCCATCGCCTTGACGCCTGCCACATCGGCGGCGGATTCTTCAGTTTGCATGTAATGCAACTGGTTGAGCGCGCCAAAGGTCGGTGAGGAGGCGGCGATGCCCAGGCCCGCATCGGGCGCGCCCGCCAGCGCGGCGACGATGCCGAGGCCGAGCGAGATCGCCATTGGCGCGCGGCCCGCGCGCTCGATTTCATCAGTGCGCATCATGTGGCCGCCGCTTAAGTGGCCGGTTTCGTGCGCGATCACACCGAACAACTGATTGGGCGTATCGGCCTCCATGATCAGACCGGTGTTGAGGCCGATGACCAGTCGAAAGGTCGAAAAGGCGTTCAGATCGCTGGAGGCGATCAGCAGATAATGCACGTCGTCGGGATTGAGTCCGGCGGCGACCAGAACGGGCCGCGTCTGCGTCTTGAGGAAGGTCTCGATCTCTGTGTCGCGGATCACACTTTGCGAATCGGGGTCGATATCCTGGGCGGATGCGGTCAGCGGCGACACGAGCAGGCTCAGGGACAGGCTGGCGCAGGCCCCAAGCAGAAGCCCTTTGCGCCATGCGGGCGGCGATAGGCGTAGCACACGGATCAGGTAGGCGCGAAAACCTTGCATCGCGAAGACCTTACAGCAAGCGGTTACAGGAAACCAGTATGTCCCCAGTATGTCCGATGTAAGCGGCAAGCGTGACAAATCTAGGGCGGGTGTCCGAGAAAAGGAAAGGGCGGACCCGAAGATCCGCCCTTTTCGATCACGATCAGCGACGCCACCAGCCGCGCTTGGGCTTCTCCGGCGGCGCAGAGATTTCTGCGGGATCGGGCTCAGGCTGGACGGGTTCCGCTGCAACGGTTTCCAACGTCTTTTCCGGCTCAGGCGCGGGGGCGGGTTCCGCTACGACCGCTTCGGAAGCGGGGGTGGGCGCTTCTGACGCCGGTTCGGCCTCGACCGTCTTCTTGCGGCTGCGGGTGCGGCGCGCGGGCTTGGCAGGAGCCTCGGCTTCGGGCGCCGCCTCTGCGACGACTGGCTCGGCTTCCGCCGCAGGTTCGGCAGGCGTCTCAGCGGCTTCTGCAACCGCGTCTGCGACCGCTTCCGGCGCGGCTTCAGCGTCAGGCGCAGCCTTGCGACGGCGCGAGGGACGCGGACGCTTTGGCGCGGGCGCCTGGGCGGCGTCTTCCGGCGTCAGCGAGGTCGGTTGCGTCGTCGCTTCGCCGAGCACGCTGATGTTTTCCGCCGCTGCATTTGCGGCGGGTTTCGCTGTCCTGACCTCATCGCGTGGCGTATCGGAGGTTTGGCGCTGCTGCTCCTCGAATGGGTCGATCCAGACATAGGGCGCCTCAAGCGACGGCGTACGGGCGCGGACCCACGAATAGGTTTCGCGCGGGCGACCGTCAAAGCCGGAGCGGCGACCGCCACGGCGACCGCGGCGGCGGCGGCCCTTGCGGAAGTCGTTTTCGTCGCTATCGTCTTCGTCTGCGCCGTCTTCATCCGGCGCGGCGGCGCGCTCTTCCGGCTCGGCGCGGTCGCGATCCTTGCCCCCGCGGCGGCGGCGGCGGCGGCGTCCGCCGCGACGGTCGTCGCGATCTTCTGTACGCGCGGAGGCTTCGTCGTCGTCCGTATCCTCACGCTCGATATCGGCCTCATCCTCAGCCTCGTCTTCGACCTCGTCTTCGATTTCAGGCTCAAAGGCGATCGGCTCAGGCCGCACAGGCGGCGTGAAATCGACTTCGTCGGCATGGACGGTGCGTACGATCTGGATGTCGGTCTGGCCCATATCGGCGTCGATCTCGACATTGACCTTCAGGCCCCATTCCAGCCGCAGCTTGGCGAGGTGGACCTGCTTTTCGTTCAGTATGTAGAGCGCGACGGCGACGGGCAGCTTGACTGTAATGGCGCCAGCGCCATTCTGCATCGCCTCCATGTCGATGGCCCGCATCGCCGACAGGGCGGCGGAATCGACGGAACGGATGCGCCCCGTGCCTTCGCAGTGCGGGCAGACGATGGTGGTGCCTTCCAGGAAGCCGGTGCGGCGGCGCTGGCGGCTGATCTCCATCAGGCCGAAGCCGGAAATCTTGCCCATCTGGATGCGCGCACGGTCCTCGGCCAGCGCGTCCTTGAGCTTTTTCTCGACGGCGCGGTTGTTCTTCGGCTCATCCATGTCGATGAAGTCGATGACCACGAGACCGGCCAGGTCGCGCAGACGCATCTGGCGCGCGGCTTCCTCGGCCGCCTCCATATTGGTCTTGAGCGCGGTCGCCTCGATATTGCGCTCCTTGGTCGACTTGCCGGAGTTGACGTCGATGGCGACCAGGGCCTCGGTCTGGTTGATGACCAGATAGCCGCCGGATTTCAGCGGCACGACCGGCGAATAGATTTTCGAGATCATGTCCTCGACGCCGTAGCGCGCGAACATCGGCGCATTGGCCTTGTAGAGCTGAATCTTCTTCGCCTGGGACGGCATGATCATGCGCATGAAGTCCTTGGCGCCGCGATAGCCGTCCTCGCCTTCGACCAGCACGCCGTCGAAATCCTTATCGAACAGGTCGCGGATCGCGCGCTTGACGAGGTCTTCTTCCTCGTAGATCAGCGCGGGCGCGTTCGATTTGAGCGTATTCTCGCGAATCGTCTCCCAGACGCGCAGCAGATAGTCATAGTCGCGTTTGATCTCGATCTTGGTACGCTTGGCGCCGGCGGTGCGCACGATCAGTCCCATGCCGTGCGGCACGTCGAGCGAAGAAACCATTGTCTTGAGGCGCTTGCGGTCCGTTGCATTGGTGATCTTGCGCGAAATGCCGCCGCCGCGCGCCGTGTTCGGCATCAGCACGCAGTAACGACCGGCCAGAGACAGATAGGTGGTCAGGGCCGCGCCCTTGTTGCCGCGTTCCTCCTTGACGACCTGGACCAGCAGAATCTGGCGTCGTTTAATGACTTCCTGAATCTTGTAACGGCGGCTGAGAAGCTGGCGCAGACGGCGCTCTTCATCGGGCAGGTCGTCGCCTTCGTCCTCGTGGTGATGGTCGTCATCGTCGGCGTCGTCGCCATGGACTTCGGCCTTGTCGCCATTGCCCTTGCTTTGCGCCTGAGCCAGTTCGGCCATCAGTTTTTCGCGGTCGGCGACCGGAATCTGATAGTAGTCAGGGTGAATTTCGTTGAAGGCGAGGAAGCCGTGCCGGTTGCCGCCATATTCGACGAAGGCGGCTTGCAGGCTGGGCTCGACGCGGGTGACCTTGGCGAGATAGATATTGCCGCGCAATTGTTTGCGGGCGTGGCTTTCGAAATCAAATTCCTCGACGCGGGATCCGTTCATCACGACGACGCGGGTTTCTTCCGCGTGCGTCGCGTCTATCAACATTGTTTTGGGCATTAAAGACGTCTCCGTAGCGCTCGGACGCGACTCGGCGCGCGGCGTAAGGGCCGGCGGGTATGAGGGCGGGGCGCTGTTGGGTGGGGTAAAGGCGCGCGCGCATGACGACGTCATGCTCAACCGAGGCTCCGGTAAGGAAAATCTCTACAGGTTGCAGGGCGCGGCCCATGGGGTTGGTAATCCAGACTTGTATTCTAAGGCAGCGCAAAGTGCGCTGAAAAAGGGCGTGACGAAGAGTTCGGTGCGAAAAATCTTCGCTGCGGACGGGCGCTTGATCCTGCGGAAATCCGTTTGAATCGCGTCGCCGTGCGAGATGGCGTCCCGGTATCGACTTCACAAGGGCATCGGACGCGGCGTCCGGCGAAATTCGCGCATCAGCGCTGAATCGGCCATACCGCCTCGTCGGCGACGTCCTGAGCGAAACCATGTCGGTAAAATGTCAGAGGCGTCAACCTATTTCTTCGCGTCATAAGCGTATCGGCGTCGTTGCGGAAATTCCTGTGCGCTTGGGGGGATATTTTAACGGGATGGCAACCATATTCCTAAAGAGAAAAAAAGGCATAGGCTTTAACGCTATCTCGACCTCTCTCAGGCATAGTCACCATCATGACGAGGCGCAAAGCCGCCGCGTTTTGACGGCCCTCTTGAATCTGGCCTACATAGAATATGTGGTGTGTGGAGTAACAATGACACGACGGTTCAAAACCCTCGTAAGCCTGAAGACGACCCTTTGCGCGCTGGCCGCAGTCGCGCTGCCCGTTCTTTCTCTAAGCCTTCCTGCGCCAGCTCTGGCGGAGGCTTCGACCGGCGGCGACGTCGTGCGCGTCCGTCTTGGCGGCGATACGCACCAGACCCGCATCGTGGTTGAACTGGACAAAAGCGTCGAGGGCAAGATGGTCGGCGCCGAAAATGGCGCGCGTCAGGTGATCGCCTTGCCTGATATTGATCTCGACCACATGCTGACCGGGCAGGGGCGTGGTTTGATCGCCGACTGGAAGATCGAAAAGATCGCCGGCAGCACGCGCCTGCATCTGGATTACAGCGGCAAGGCGCGAGTGCTGCGGCGCTTCCTTCTGCCGCCCGCTGACGGGATCAGCGTTTATCGCTACGTCGTCGATATTGCGCCGGAGGGCGCTGACGCGACCTCCGCGCAGGCTGCGCCCTTACCGGTCGTAACGCAGGCAGTCGCTCAGGCCGCGCCGCTGCCGGAAGATAATGCGCTGCGTAAGAAGGTGATCGTGATTGACGCCGGCCACGGCGGCAAGGATCCGGGCGCGCATGGCGCGTTCAGCCTCGAAAAAGACATCAACCTGGCCTCGGCCAAGGCCTTGCGCGACGCGCTGGAAAAGACCGGACGCTACAAGGTCATCATGACGCGCGACACCGATTCGTTTGTCGATCTGGCCGGGCGCGTCCGCATTGCGCGCAGCGCCGACGCCGACCTGTTCATCTCGCTGCACTCCGATTCGGGCGGCGACGGCTCGACCTCGGGCGCCTCGATCTACACTTTGTCGGACTCCGGCACCGAGCGTGCAGCGAAAAAAGCCATGGTCAAGGGCGACTGGTCGCTGTCGGACATGACGTCGTCGGATCGCATCGTCAACCGCATCCTGATCGACTTGACTCAGCGCGCCACCAAGAACCGCTCGGCGACCTTCGCCCAGCTTGTCATGGACCATATCGGCGCCTCAACGCCTTTGCTGAAAAGCAATCTGCGTCAGGCCGGTTTTGTGGTGCTTCTGGCGCCCGACGTGCCGGCGGTGCTGCTCGAAATGGGTTATGTCAACAATGATCATGACGAGAAGATGCTCAACGACCCGCATCATCGCGAGCTGATGATGAGCGAGGTCGCCAAGGCCATCGACCAGTATTTCGACAATGATGTGCGTTACGCTTCGTTCGCCGGTCTGAATTAAGCGCTCCTGACGCCCCGAAACGGATATGAAGCAAGGCCCCGCGTATTATGCGGGGCCTTTGTCCGCGTGGTCGGTGCGCATTTTCTGCGGAATCGCTTTGCCTGAGAGCAGCGGTTTGATAAGTGTCGGGGCGTACAGGTTTGACGGATGCGATGGCGCGCCGTCGCAAGCGTATCTGGAGGCGGTTTGCGCAAGACGTCGGAGCGTTGGTTCACCATAGCGGGGGTGATCTCCATGAGCCTTGTGGCTCTGGCGGGCTTCGCCGTGGCGATTTACGCCGCCTGGCTGTTCCATGACATGCCGGACGGCTCCGAACTGGCGGACTTCCATCCGGTCACCTCGGCGCGGGTCTTCGCATGGGACGGCACCCTGATCGGGCAATATGGTCAGGAACGGCGCATCTATGTGCCCTATAACCGCATTCCGCCGCGTTTGCGCGAAGCCTTCATGGCCGCTGAGGACCGCAGCTTCTTCCAGCATAACGGGGTCGATGTCGGCGGCGTGTCGCGCGCCATGGCCAAGAACGTCTTCAATCTGTTGCGCGGGCGCCGTTTCGAGGGCGGATCGACCATCACCCAGCAGGTCGCCAAGAACCTGCTGCTCAACAATGAGCGCACCCTGGGCCGCAAGCTGAAAGAGGTCATTCTGGCGCGGCGGCTGGAGAAGAATCTCAGCAAGGAACAGATTCTCGAACTCTATCTGAACGACATCTATCTCGGCTATCGCGCCTATGGCGTCGGGGCGGCGGCGTTCAACTATTTCGGCAAGTCGGTCGATCAGCTCTCTTTGAGCGAGATGGCGTTTCTGGGCGCCCTGCCCAAAGGACCGGAGAATTACAAGCCCTCGACGCACAAGGCGGCGGCGATTGCACGCCGCAACTGGGTGCTGGGCGAGATGGCCAAGGCGGGCTGGGTGACCCAGGCCGAGGCGCAGGCCGCCATGAAGGACGATCTGGTCATCCAGTCCAAGCCCTTGCGCGCCAAGTATCAGGACGCCGACTATTTCGTCTCCGAGGTCGAACTGCGCTCCAAGCGTCTGTTCGACGACAAGATCTACACCGACGGCTACTACATCAAGACCACGCTCGATCCCAAACTGCAGACCATGGCGCGCGCAGCGCTGATGAACGGTCTGGAGGCCTATGACCGCCGCCACGGCTGGCGCGGCGCCTGGGGTAACCTCGATGTCAATGACCCGAACTGGGCGGAGGACGCGCAGACCGCCGAAGACCGCATGCCGGACAGCCATAAGGCGCCTTCCGAACGTCCCGACTGGATCATCGGCATGATCGTCAAATCCAGTGGAACGGTGCGCGACATCAACGGCGGCGAGGGCGTCATCCGCAGCGCCGATATCGCCTGGGCTAAGGCGACGCGCGGCCTCAAGGTCGGCGATCTCGTCTATGTCTCGAAGGACGCCGACGGCGCCTACAGCTTGCATCAACCGCCACTGGTCAATGGCGCCCTGGTGGCGATTGACCCGTATTCGGGGCGGATTCTGGCCATGGTCGGCGGCTATTCCTACTCGTTGTCCAAGTTCAATCGCGCCACTCAGGCGTCTCGCCAGCCTGGTTCGTCGATCAAGCCGTTCGTCTATGCGGTGGCGCTGGAGCATGATTTCACGCCCGCTTCAATCGTCGAGGACTCGCCGGTGTCGATGATGGGCGGCGACGGCTAGATGTGGACGCCGGAAAATTACGAACACGACTATCTCGGCCCGCAGCCGATCCGGCGCGGCATCGAGCTGTCGCGCAACCTGATGACCATCCATCTGGCGCAGAAGGTCGGCATCAAACAGATCACTCAGGGCATCGTCAATTTCGGCGTCAACGACTCCATGCCGAATGAAATGTCGATGGTGCTGGGGGCGGGCGAGGTCAATCCGTACCGTCTGGTGGACGCCTACGCCATCTTCGTTAATGGCGGCTATAAGGTGAAGCCGCACATGATTTCCGAGGTCGAGGACCGCAATGGCCACGTCGTCTATAAGGCGGATGAGCGGACCTGCCCGGCCGCCTGCACGGGCGTCTTCGACGGTCTGGAAAGCCCGCGCCTGCCGCAAATCGGCGATCCGGTGCTGGACCCGATTACAGCCTATCAGATCAATTCCTTCCTGCAGGGCGTGACCATCCGCGGCACGGCGGCGGCGGCGCGCAATATCGGCTTCCCGATCGGCGGCAAGACCGGCACGACCAATGATTTCCGTTCGGCCTGGTTCGTCGGCTTTTCGGCGGACATCGTGGCGGGCGTGTTCGTCGGCTTTGACGATAACCGCTCGCTGGGCAATCATGAGACGGGCGCTGTCGCGGCCCTGCCGATCTGGATGGACTTCATGAAGCAGGCCCATGCGGGCAAACCCGCGCGCGACTTTAACAAGCCTAAGGACGCGGTTTACGCCTATGTGCGCGGCATTGAGGAGGCCTTCAAGCCGGGCACGGAGCCGAAGATTCAGGTCGCGCCGGACGTCGACGGACCGAAACCTTATCTCAATACCTGGCAGGATGGCGGTCCCGGCGCGGACCAGAACGACGCCGCGCCTGTGACCTATGTGCCGTCGGAAGAACCGCCGCCGCCTGCGGCGAACAAGCCTGATGCGCCCATCGTCTATGTGCCGCAGCAGAACGAAGCCCCGCGGCGCAGCGCGCGCAACGGCAAAAACCAGTTCTGACTTGTCATCAGGGGGCGGGAGCGATAAACCCGCCCCTCATATTTTTCACAGGAAGCTTACATGCGTTTGGATATTGAGGCCGCCGCGGCCGATATCGAGCAGTCCGTCGGTCTGCTCAGGAGGCGTCTTTGACTGGGATGTCGCCCTACGCCGTCTCGACGAACTGAACGCGCGGGTCGAAGACCCGACGCTGTGGGACAAGCCCGAAGAGGCTCAGAAGGTTACGCGCGAACGCTCCAAACTGGCCTCGTCCGTGGACGCTGTGCTGGGCGTCGAGAAGGAGCTGAAAGACGCGCTGGAATTCGCCGAACTGGGCGATCTGGAAGGCGATGACAGCCTGATCGACGAGGCGCGCGAGATGCTGAAAGCGCTCAAAGCCCGCGCCGGTCGCGCCGAGCTGGAAGCGCTTTTGTCCGGCGAGGCGGACGGCAACGACGCCTACCTGGAAATCAATTCCGGCGCTGGCGGCACCGAGTCGAACGACTGGGCGGGCATTCTCTTGCGCATGTACACGCGCTGGGCCGCCGCGCACGGCATGAGCGTCACGGTCGAGGAAGAAACGCCGGGCGAACAGGCGGGCGTCAAATCCGTCACCCTGATGATCAAGGGCGAGAACGCCTATGGCTGGCTGAAGACCGAAGCGGGCGTTCACCGGCTGGTGCGCATTTCGCCGTTCGATTCCAATGCGCGCCGCCACACCTCGTTCGCGTCGGTCTGGGTCTATCCGGTGGTGGATGACACCATCGTCATCGACATCAATCCGGCGGATGTGCGCACCGACACCTATCGCGCCTCGGGCGCGGGCGGGCAGCACATCAACAAGACCGATTCCGCCGTGCGCCTGACGCACATTCCGACCGGCATCGCCGTCGCCTGTCAGGCCGGGCGTTCACAGCACGCCAACCGCGACGAGGCGTGGAAGATGCTGCGCGCGCGTCTTTATGAGCTGGAATTGCAGAAGCGCGAGGCGGCCCAGGCCGCTCTGGAGGAGCAGAAGACCGATATCGGCTGGGGGCATCAGATCCGGTCGTATGTGCTGCAACCCTACCAGATGGTCAAGGATCTGCGCACCAATGTCGAAACCTCGGACACGCAGGGCGTTCTGGACGGTGATCTCGACGCCTTTATGGGCGCGTCGCTGGCGCAGCGCGTCGGCCTGACGCGCGATGAGGGCGCGGAAGGCTGATGATTTCGATTCTTACTTAGGTTCCGGCGGGCGGGCGTGGTCGGCGGCTTTGGCCACATTGACCACGTCGGGCGTATGGTGCGGATGCGCGTCGGATTTGACGGACACCTTGCGGCGGCCCTTCTTGATCACGACCTCGTCGCCCATGTAGCGCGCATAGACCTGCGTGAATTCGGCGCCGAGAAAGAAGATCTGGGTGGAGTAATAGATCCACACCAGCAGCACGATGATTGAGCCCGCCGCGCCATAGGCCGAGCCGAAGGCGGAATGGCCGAGATAGAGGCCGATCAGCGCCTTGCCGACCTCGAACAACAGCGCCGTAATCAAGGCGCCGATGGCGACGTCGCGCCATTTGATCGCCACATCGGGCAGGAACTTGTAGATCATGGCGAACAAAACCGCCGCCACGACAAAGGAAATGACGGTGTTGGCGATATGCGCCATACCGGGCGAGACATGAACTGCGATCGGGGCGCTGAAGGCGGACAGGGCCGCCGAAATCACCAGACCGATCAAAAGCAGGAAACCGACGCCCAGAATCATGGCGAAGGACAAGAGCCGCTTCTTGACGAACCAGATCCAGTGGCCGCGGGGAATATGATCGACGTTCCAGATGGTGTTGAGCGCGTCCTGCAACTGCGCGAAAAAGCCGGTTGAGGACACCAGCAGGGTAATGACGCCGATCGCTGTGGCCCAGCCGCCGCCGGAATGATCCTGCGCATTCTGGCGATGACGCAGGATGGATTGAATGGCGTGGGCGCCGCGGTCGCCGATCAGCGCCTGAATCTCGGCGATCAGATAGCCGGACACAGCGTCGCGTCCGAAAAACAGGCTGGCCACGGCGATGACGATCAGCAGCAGCGGTCCCAGCGACAGCACGCTGTAAAAGGCCAGGGCGGCGCCCAGACGCGGGGCCTTGTCGTCGTTCCATTCGCGCAGAGTTTCACGCAGGATGAACCAGAAACTCGACAGGGTCAGCAGGCGGCGTTGGGGTTTGGCTTGCGTCATAAAAGCTCGCGCACAGTGTTTTCGCGCCGCAGTATAACGGATTTGGTGCGCCTGTCGAAAAAGGAAAGCATAAAAACGAAAGCCGACGAACCGCGTTCGTCGGCTTTGTTAAAGGCTAGGGTTCGACCGAGGCCGCTACTTCAGGTCAGACAAGGCGCTCATATCGTAGGCGTCCAGGCTGGGCGCGCCATTGGGAGCGCCGATGGGAGTGGATGCCGGAGTTGGCGCGGCGACCGGCGCAGCTTCGCCGACGCTGGCGACATGCGGCGTCATAGCGGGGGCTTCGGCGCGGCGGTTTTGCAGGCAGCGGCCCTGGAAGAAGGCGCCGACGTCGATGGCGAGCTGGTCGTGGGTGATGTCGCCCTCGACATAGGCTGTGGCCTGCAACTTGACCTGACGGCCCTGAATCGAACCGACGATGCGACCGCGCACCTCGATGGTTTCGGCCTCGACCTTGCCTTCGATATTGCCGGATTCGCCGACGATCAGGTGGCCGACCTTGACGTCGCCGCGCACGGCGCCGTCCAGATGCAGATCGCCATTGCCGGTGACATTACCGTCGATCAGCAGGCCGGAGCCTATGGTCGAGAGCGGATGCGCGCCGGAAGACGCTGCGGGCTTGGTGCGCGCCATATTGACCTGTGGGGTCTCAACAAGTGGCGGGGGCGGGACAGGCTGCGGTTTTGCGGCCGGTTTGCTGGGCTTAGTTTTGTTGAACATAGTCTCCTGCCTTTAAGAAGCGAGCGGGGTTTTGCGGGCGGCCGTTGATCCACACCTCATAGTGTAGATGGGGTCCGGTCGAGCGGCCTGTCGAGCCCATTGAGGCGATGCGCTGATCGAGCGCGACGCGCTGGCCGGGATGGACGCTGAAGGCGGCCAGGTGGGCGTAACGGGTCATGAAGCCATTGCCGTGGTCGATCTCGACCACATTGCCATAGCCGGTGCGCACGCCGGTGAAGCTGACAATGCCGGGCGCGGTGGCGTAAACCGGCGTGAACATCGGCCCGGCGAAATCCTGGCCGGTGTGGTAGTGCGGCGTATGGGTGAACGGGTCGAGCCGCACGCCAAAGCCGGAGCTTTCGCGCGTGCCGACGGTCGGACGCCCGAAGGGCAGATGCGCTTCGCTGTTTTGCAGGCCGCGCATGTCGGACAGATCGGCGGCGGCGCTGTGGACGCGCTCGGCGAAATCGGCGTCAACGCCCAGCAGTTGCGACAGACTCGCCGCGTCGCCGCTGGCCAGCGGGCTGGAGGGGCCGCCGGCGAAGGCCGCCGGATTGAGGCCCGCCATGCGGAAGGCCAGGCGCAGACGCTCTGCGCGGGTCTTGGCGAAGGCCTGGGCGTTGCTGATCATGCGTTCCTGTTCGGCGCGCACCGAATAGATGCGTTCGATGGGCGGCAGGCTGTCGTCGATCTGGGCTGGAGCCAGCGCGGCGGCGGCGCCCGGCACGCCTTTGAAGTCGGTCAGCACCTTGATCAGGGCGTCGTTGCGCGCCGTCACCGTCTTGGCCAGGTCTTCGAGCGAACCGGAATTGTTGGTGGCCTGCTGCGTGGCGATGTCGAGGCGCGCCTGCCGGTCGGCGATCCAGCGTTCGGACTGATGCTTCATCATCAGCACTTCGCTTTCGGCGCCTGCGCCATGCGCGGCGGCGAAGAACAGAGTGAAGCCGGTTGAAATGGCCAGCCAGGTGAGAAGGGCGGCGGTCAGGAAAATCAGCGTGAACTGCCGTCCCGGCGTAAGGGTGAAGACCTGGGTTTCGCCGTGCGAACGGATATAGATATGCCGCTCCGGCAGGAGGTTTTCCATCCAGCCGCCGAGCCGCTCATCGCTTTTCTCGCCCATAACCGCCATTTTACGCAACATCCCCGGCCATATGTACCGTTTTGGCACGGCTTTGCGAAGCTGTACAGGGGCGCGCACATATGCGTTCTTCAAAGAGACGGACAGGCGAATTGTGCGACGCTGCAGTCATGATATTTCCACTATTCGGGGAAGTGTCCCGATTTGAAAACGGTATGACGGTGGTTTCAAGATCAATGCCGCGCTGGTTTCGTCCGATCTGTGTTAACCCTGTTCAGCGACAATTTTACGTCGGCCTCCGCTGCCAAGGCGTTACGCCGCCATAAGCGCTTTCAGGCCGTCCAGAACGGATTCGGCGTGGCCCTTGACCTTGACGCTGCGCCAGACGCGACGCACGAGCCCTTCAGGGTCAATGATAAAGGTCGAGCGATCCGTACCCATATATTTACGGCCATAGAGGCTTTTTTCGGTCCAGGAGCCAAGGGCCTCGATGGCGACATTATCGGGATCGGAGAGCAGCGGCATGGCGAGGGCATACTTAGCGATAAATTTCTCGTGAGATTTCAGGCTGTCCTTGGACATGCCGTAAAGCTGCGCGCTCAGAGCCTGAAATTGCGGCAGGGCGGTCGAGAAATCGCAGCTCTCCTGCGTACAGCCGGGCGTATCGTCCTTGGGATAGAGAAAAAGAACGGTCCAGCGCCCTTTCAGGTCGTCGCGGCTCACGACTCCGCCTGCGCTGGACGGCGCGCTGAAATCGGGCAGGGGATAGGGTGAAAAATCGTCGATTTTGTCTGATTTCGCCATAAGTTAGCCTTACGAAGTCGCCTAGGTGGAGAAAAATGGACAAGCGGCGGATGACACGCGCAGGCGCGCATGTTAACGCCGTCTTCGCCCGTTTAGGATACTACGTAACATCCGCATTTTCAGACCTTTCCGCCAGACCTGTTCGTGAAGAAATTTTCCGCCTCTGTACGCACCCTGTTCGACCATTTGGCGCGTCGGTTGCGGATGTTCGTGCTGGTGTGGATTCTGGTCATGGTTGTTGTGCTGGCCTGGCGCCTGGCCAGCGCGCCCATCCGGGTGGACGTCATCCGTCCGATCATTGTGTCGCGGCTTGAGCGCACCCTGCCGGGAACGCACGCCAGCATCGGCCATCTCGATCTGGTCTGGTTCGGAGACGCGCGCGCCTTGGGGTTTCGCTTCGAGGATCTGCGTATTCTGGATTCGCGTCACCGCATCGTCGCGCGCGCCGGTCATATGGAGATGGCGCTGGCGGCGGACGGCCTGCTGCTGGCGCGTATAGCGCCCGCGAGGCTGACGGCGGATGATTTTTTCCTCGCCGCCTCGGTGTCGAAGGAGGGGCGTTACGATCTCGGTTATGAAGCCAGCGGCGCTCCGTCGGAGACGGGCGGGTTGGACAAACTGTTTTATGACGTCACCGGGCGCGAGCGTCTGGGCCGTCCGGCCAGCTTTGCGCGGCAGGTCGCTTTACGCGACGGCGAGGTGCGGCTGATCGAGCAGGCGCGCGATCCGCAACATGCGGGCGTGGACTGGACCGCCCATGTCGCGCGCGTCGATTTCAGCAAGCTGAACGGTCGCCTGGCCAGTCACGCCGAACTCAGCATCGCCCCGGCGGGCGCTCCGGCGGCGACGCTGCGCGCCGCGGCGGAGGGCGAGGTCGGGCTGAAAAATATGGTGCTGAGCGCCAGTCTGAGCGATCTCAACCCGGCCTTCGTCGCCCCGTCCTCTGGGGTCACGCGCTTTCTGGCCGGGGTGCGGGCGCCGCTCAATGGTCAGGCGCGCATCAATTTCACACAAGGCAGCGGCTTCACCAATGCCTGGTTGGATGTCGCTGCAGGGGCAGGACGGCTCGACATCGGCGACGTCCACCAGCGCTTTGACAATGCGCGCGTCAAGGTCAGTTACGATTCCCACTCGCATACCGCGCGTTTCACCACCTTTCAGATCAAGTCGCCGCGCATCGACGGCGACCTGTCGGGCCGTATCTATATCCAGCCGCACAATGACAAGACCGGCGCCAATATGGTTATCGCCTATGACTTTTCCGGTCCGCGTCTGACGGGCAATCTGGCGGACGACTACGCGCAGCAGACCCTGACCGGCGCGCATTTTCGGGGCCGCTATGTACCGCATGACCGGCGCTTTCGCATCGACAGCGGCGAAGGTCTGCTGAACGGCGCGCCGCTGGAGACGCAAGGCACGCTCTATACCGATGAACAGGGCCGTCTCGGCGCCGATCTGACCGCGAAGATCAAGGGCCGCTTCACCAAGGAGGAGGTGTTCGCCTTCTGGCCGCAGGATCTGGCCCCGCAGACGCGCGACATGCTGATTGAGCGCATCCGTGGCGGCGATTTCGCCAATGCCGATTTCACATTGAAGGCGCCGCCGGGGCATTTTGTCGCCGACGGCCTGACCAATGACGATCTGCGGCTCGATTTCGATTACCACAATCTCGAAGTCTTCATCGACCCGCGCATGCACGACGCTGAAGGCCTGGATGGGCACGGCCTGCTGCTGGGCGACAGTTTCCGCATGGATGTCACTGGCGGGCGATTGCTGAAAGTCCACCTGACGCGCGGCAAGCTGGACGTGCCCAGCTTTCACGATCGTCGCACAAAGACCCTGATCGCGCTCGATGCGACGGGGCAGGCGGCGGACGTCATTGAGGCCATCGACCCGCTGGCCGACGGCGGGCTGACGCAACACGGTCTGACGAAGCAGCGCCTGAATGGCGAAGCGGGCGCGCACGTCGAGATCAGTTTTCCAACCCTGCAACCGATCACCGAACATAATTTCAGCGTCACCTTCGATGGCGATATTCACAATGCTGGTCTCAAGCAGGCGGCGCTGGGCTGGGATCTGAGCGGCGGAGACTTGAGCGTCAAGGGCGACCTGCTGGCCGACCGGCTGGATATTTCCGGCCCGGCGCAGGTCGGGCCATTCACGGGCAATGTCGCCTACCACACCCAGTTTACGCCCAAAACGCAGGGCGTTGATTTCAAGGGTCGCTTCAACGCCGCGCAGTTCGGCGGCTCGCCGCGCGTGCCGGTCGGCATCACCGGCCATTTCACCATCACCGGCGGGGCGGGCGAGGGCGATGTTGACGCCGATATTTTCAAAGGCCATGTCGATTGGTCGGGCGGCGAAAAGGACGCGCAGGGGCGGCCCGATCAGGTGACCATTGCGGGCGATACGCTACGCTCCGGCATGGAAGCGCAGGGGCTGCCGATTTTCGAGCATCTGAAGCCGCAATTGCCGACGCGCATCACGCTTCTGCGCTCCGGCGACATCTGGAGCGGCGAGATTGAGGCCGAGGCCCTGTCCGGCGACATCGCCTATATCGAGGGCGAGCGCCCGCGACTGGTCTATAAATCGACCATCACGCCGCAGGAGGCGCGTGAACTGGGCTACGGCGCCCTGCCGATGTTCAAGGCGCCGCGCCGCCTGACGGTGAATGTCGCGCTCGACAGCGACAGCAAGGAGGCGCTGATCACGCTCGATAAGATGAAGGGCGTGCTGGGCTGGAAGGAAGTTCCCGGCAGCGACGACGTGCTGCGCCGGTTTGATATGACGGTGACGCCGGACGACTGGGCGACCTTCGGCCTGCCGACCGCCTTCTTCCATCCGAAGGCGTCCATTCCGGTCACGGCCCTGTGGCGGCAGAGCGAACGCCTGTTGCAGGGACAGGTCAAGCTGCTGGGGCACAGCATCGACTTCGACATGCCGCTGCACCCGTATGGCGAGGTCGAGAATCCGCCGCCATTGCAACCGGACGACAAGACGCCGCCGCCGCATGTCCTGCAGGTGCGTGGACAGGTGACGCCGGATATGTTGTCGACTCTCGGCTATACGCAAGACCCGGTGCGTATCGACGGACCTCTGGGCGTCGTCTTCACCCTGTTTGACCAGCCGGGGCAGCCGGGCGCGGTGCTGAATGTCGACGGCGCTCAGGCGCAACTCGGCGTGAGCCGCACCGACTGGATGAAACCGGCGGGCGAGGCGGCGCAACTGGCGGTCAGTTTCGACGCTCAGGGCGACGATCCTCTGAAACCTCAGGGGCTCAACCTGTCGCGCATCTATGCTGAGGGCGCGCAGATCAGCATTGACGGGCGAGCGGCTTTCGATGCGGGCGGCAATCTGCAATTCTTCGACTTCAACCGCTTCTACCTCAAGGATTTTGTCGATTTCGCCGCCAGCTACTATCACAATGCGGCCAATGACGTGATTTCGGTCAGCGGTCAGCGCCTCGACCTGCGCCCGTGGCTGGAGGCGGGGCCTGACGATCAGGCGTCAACGCCGTCGCAGGCCGCCGCGCCGCAGACGCCGCCGCCCGCCGGTCGGCCCACCCATGTGGTGGTGAATCTGGCGCATCTGCAAATGTCCCCGGACAGCGCATTCGGAGCGTTGAAGGTGGATTTGAGCTGGGATGGTCATAACGGCGTCAGCGGCGAAGGCTCGGCCCTGAGCGATCATGGCGCCTTAATGCGGTTGTCCATGCAGGCGAAGGATAATTACAGCCTGTTCTCGTTACGAATGGACGATCTGGGCGATGCGGTCCGCACGGCGACGGGCAACCATAACCTCTACGGCGGCAAGGCGGTGCTGGAAGGCGCCTATAAGGACGGCATGGCCGATGCGTGGCTGCGCGGCGAAGATATCCGCGCCAAGCAGATTCCGGTATTGGCGCAACTCCTCAGCGTGGCGACTCTGACGGGCCTGAACGACACGCTGGCGGGCGACGGAATTCTGTTCCGCGAGTTCGATTTCCCGGTGCGCTATCGCCCGCACGAACTGTTCATCCGCGACGGCTATCTGAAGGGTAAGGCTCTGGGGCTGAACATCTGGGGCGTGACCGATCCCGATGCGCACAGTATGACTTTCAGCGGCACGCTGATCCCGGCCTACAGCGTCAATTCGTGGTTCGGCGACGTCAAACGCAACGGGCTGGGCCTGGTTGGCATCCGCTACGATCTGCGCGGCACGTATAAGGCGCCGCAGGTCACGATCAATCCGTTCTCGATGATCCTGCCCGGCTTTATCCGCAAGATCGGCGAAGAAAAGCGCAAGGATCCGGTCGAGGCGCTTGACCTGCCCGATTACAGTGACGCGCTCAAGGCGATGCGCGGCAAGGATTAAGATGCGGCCTAAACCGGCTTGACCAGGAAAATCTTCTTTTTGCCCTGCGACAGCTTGATCACGCCGTCAGCGTTCAGGTCGGCCTCGCTGATCGTCTGATTGCCGTCGCTGATCGCCACGTCGTTGACGCGAAGGCCGCCGCCCTGCGCCAGACGGCGTGCTTCGCCATTCGACGCGGTCAGGCCGATGCGGGTGGCCAGAGCCGCCAGCATGATCCCTTCCCTGAGGTCGGCGGCGGGAATTTCCACGGTCGGCAGATCGGCGGACAGCACGCCTTGCTCAAAGGCCTTTTGCGCGGTGTCGCGCGCGGTCGCCGCCGCTTCGTCGCCATGCAGCAGGCGGGTGGCCTCGTCGGCCAGCACCTTTTTGGCCTCGTTGATCTCGGTGCCTTCAAGAGCTTCGAGACGCGCAATCTCGTCGAGCGGTAGTTCGGTGAACAGGCGCAGGAAGCGACCGACATCGCGATCCTCGGCATTGCGCCAGTATTGCCAGTAGTCGTAAGGCGACAGCATATCGGCATTGAGCCAGACTGCGCCAGAGGCCGTCTTACCCATCTTGGCGCCTGAGGCGGTGGTGAG
Organism: Asticcacaulis sp.; assembly: GCF_051956075.1. GTDB lineage: Bacteria > Pseudomonadota > Alphaproteobacteria > Caulobacterales > Caulobacteraceae > Asticcacaulis. Next base: position 46,722 of record NZ_JBQCGA010000061.1, read on the forward strand.
GAGCGGCGTCGTCAGGCCAAAGGCCGGGGCGGCGTTCATCCGCCGCGTCAGCTCGACGCCGTTGACGATATTGCCCCACTGATCCGAGCCGCCCATTTGCAGCACGCAGTTACGGCGCAGGTTCAGTTCGCGGAAATCGACCGCCTGCATCAGCATGTAGTTGAATTCGAGGAAGGTCAGCGGCTGCTCGCGCTCCAGCCGCAGCTTGACGGAATCGAACGTCATCATGCGGTTGATCGTGAAGTGCGTGCCGAAGGTGCGCAGGAATTCGATATAGCCATAGCCTGACAGCCAGTCGTCATTATTGACCATGACCGCCTGATTGCTGTCCTCGCCGAAGCTGAGGAATTTGGTGAAGACCTGTTTGATGCCCGCCATATTCTCGGCGATCTTCGCATCATCCAGCAACTGGCGCTGCGTGTCCTTGCCCGACGGGTCGCCGACCTTGGTGGTGCCGCCGCCCATCAGTACGATCGGCTTGTGACCGGTCTTTTGCAGCCAGCGCAGCATCATGATCTGCACCAGCGATCCGGCATGCAGCGACGAGGCCGTGGCGTCGAAACCGATATAGGCCGTGATCATGCCGTCCTTCGCCATCGCGTCCAGCGCCTCGGCGTCGGTGCATTGATGGATGAAGCCGCGCTCGCCTAAGGTGCGCAGGAAGTCGGATTTAAAGCTTGGCTCGGTCATGGTATCGGGACAATATCGTGAGAGTGAGGGCCGCTTCTGTGGCCTTTGCAGGCGAGCGCGTCAAGTGCGGGAGGCGGATATGCGCAGAGTTTTGGGCTTTATGACCGGGACTTCGCTGGATGGCGTCGATCTGGCGGTGCTGGAAACGGACGGCGAGGCGAAGATCGCTTTCGGGCCGTGGGACGAGCAGCCCATGCCGCCCGATACGCGCAATCTGCTGGAGGTGACCATTAAGGCCGCGCTCGGCTGGAAGCGCGGCGCGCCGGAGCCTGAGATTTTCGCCGATGCGCGTCGGGCGATTGTCGATTGCCATCTGCAAGCGGCGGCGAAATTCCTGGCGGAACACGACATGACCTTCGGCGATCTCGACCTGATGGGCGTGCATGGCCAGACCGTGCTGCATGAACGTCCCAAGGACGGCGTGGCGGGGCGCACCGTGCAACTGTTCGACGCCCAGGCCTTTGCCGACGCGACCGGCGTGCCGGTGGTCAGCGATTTCCGTCAGGCCGACATCCAGGCGGGCGGTGAGGCGGCGCCGCTCATGCCGGTCTATCATCGCGCGCTCGTGCAGAACGCCGGGTTGGACCTGCCGGTGATCGTGGTCAATCTGGGCGGGGTGGCTAATATCACCGCCATCGAGGCTGACCGCCTGACCGCTTTCGACACCGGTCCGGCCAATGGCTTAATGGATCAGTGGATGCGGCGGCACGACCGCGGCGATTTCGACCATGAGGGGCGCATCGCGGCGTCGGGGCGTGCGGATGAGGCTGCGCTGACCGCCTATATGGCGCATTCGTATTTTCAGGCCGCCGCGCCCAAGTCGCTCGATCGTTACGATTTTAATCTGCAAGCGATTGAGGGGCTGGGTTTCGAGGACGGCATGGCGACCTTGTCGGCCTTTACGCTGCAAAGCCTGCTAGCGGGAATTCGGCTGACGGGCGTGACGCCGAAAACGGTGATTCTGGCGGGCGGTGGGCGGCATAACGCCCATCTGGTCGCGCAATTGCGCGAGGCCGTCGCGCCTGCGCGCGTCATACTGGCCGAAGACCTGGGCTGGCGCGGCGGCGCGCTGGAGGCGGAGGGCTTCGCCTATATGGCGGTGCGCTCGCTTAAAGGCCTGCCGATCTCCTTCCCCGGCACCACGGGCGTCAAGGCGCCGCTGACGGGTGGCGAATTGGTCCGTCCCTGTGGCGCGATGGAGACCGCTTAGCCGCGTTCGTTCATGCGGCGGTCGATATAGGCGCCAACGCGGGATTCGACTTCGGGCAGGTGGTTGGCCCAGAAATGGTTGGCTTCCGGCACGACCTCGGCGTCGATGACAATGCCCTTTTGCGTGCGCAGCTTGGCGACCACACGGTCCACCTCGGCGGTCGGCACGATCGAATCGGCGCCGCCGTGCAGGAACATGCCCGAGGCCGGACAAGGCGCCAGGAAGCTGAAATCGTAGGCGTTGGTCGGCGGGGACACCGAGATGAAGCCGTCGGTTTCCGGGCGGCGCATCAGAAGCTGCATGCCGATATAGGCTCCGAAATCATAACCGGCGACCCAGAATTGCGAGGCGGTGGGGTTCTTGGCCTGCAGCCAGTCGAGCGCAGTCGCCGCATCGGCCAGTTCGCCGATCCCGGCGTCGAATTCACCCTGGCTCTTTTGCACGCCGCGAAAGTTGAAGCGCAAGACCGAGAAGCCACGGGTCATGAACAGGTGGAACAGTTGCACCGTCACCGGATTGTTCATATGGCCGCCCGCCTTGGGATGCGGGTGCAGGATCAGGGCGATGGGCGCATTTTCCGACTTGCCCTGGCTGTAACGGGCTTCGATGCGACCAGCGGCTCCGGCCAGGATGACTTCGGGCATTCAATCACCTTAGAGGTAGTTCAAAAAGAGCATTTGGCGCCGCAATACTTGACTGCGTTAGTCGGAAATTGCTAAACTCCCGGCAACGTCGCCGAGGCGGGCCGTTGCGCCTATTAGCACGAAGATTTCTCTGGGCACAAAGATTTCTCTGGACACAAAGAATTCTCTGCTGCGGCTTTCGGCGTCCCGCACGACACAAAGGACTTTTCATGCGTCTGTCCACCAAGGGACGTTACGCCGTCATGGCCATGACCGATCTGGCGCTCAACGGCCAGTTCGGTTCGTATGGCGAGCGCCCGATCTCTTTGTCCGATATTGCTGAGCGCCAGCAGATTTCATTGTCCTATCTGGAGCAGTTGTTCGCGCGCCTGCGCAAGGCCGGGCTGGTGCGCAGCGCGCGCGGCCCCGGCGGCGGTTATACCCTGTCGCGACCGGCGGCGGAGCTGTATGTCTCAGACATCGTACTGGCGGTCGATGAGCCAATCAAGGCGACCCGCTGCTCGATGACCTCGAACAAGCTGGGCGCCAATAAGCGACTCAGCAAGGAAGAAGCTGTGCGCGAAATCGGCTGCATGCCGGGCGGTCAGCGCTGCCTGACGCACAATCTCTGGGAAGATCTTGGCGTCGCTATTCAGGATTATCTGTCGCAGGTGTCGCTTGAGGATGTGGTCAAGCGTCGGACGCGCAAGAAGGTGCAGATTTCATCGCCGCTTATGGAGGCCGCTGCGTCGTGACGCCTCTTTACCTCGATCATGCCGCGACATCGCCCTTGCGCCCGGAAGCGCGCGAGGCGCTTCTGCGCGCGTCCGATTTTGGTGGAAATGCGTCATCTATCCATGCCTTCGGACGCAAAGCTAAGCTTTTACTTGAGGAAGCGCGCGCGGACCTTCTGGCCGGGTTGAATGCGACAGGGGCGGCGGGGCTGGTCTTTACCTCCGGCGGGACCGAGGCCAATGCGATGGCGCTTCGGCAGGCGCAACAGTTCGATTACACGGTGTTGTCGGCAGGCGAACATGACAGTCTCTACGGCGCTGTGACGGATGCGGTGATTGCGCCCTTGACGCCGCAGGGCGAGGTCGATGTCGCGGCGCTTGAGGCGCTGCTGACGTGTGAAGGTCGCCCATTCGTCTGCGTCATGCTGGCCAATAATGAGACGGGCGTCATCAACGACATTGCCGCCATCGCGCAGATTGTGCATGCGCATGACGGCTGGCTGCATGTCGATGCGGTGCAGGCCCTGGGCAAGATCAATGTGGATTTCCGGTCCTTGGGCGTGGATTCGCTGTCCATTAGCGCCCATAAGGTCGGCGGCGGGCAGGGCGTCGGCGCCTTTGTTCATGACCGCGACCGGACGCCTGTGGCCCTGATCCGCGGCAGCGGCCAGGAATTGGGCCTGCGCGCCGGCACCGAAAATATTCCGGGCGTCGTCGCCTTCGCCGCCGCCTTCAAGGCTTGCCAGCCCATGTCCGAGGCCGTATTGAGCGCGCAAATCGCGGTGGAGCGTTCGCTAAAAATGCTGAGCGTCACCATATTGGGTGAAGACGCGCAGCGCGTTCCGGGCGTTCTGGCGATCGCGCAGCCGCACTGGCCGTCGTCCTTGCAATTGATGCACATGGACCTGGCTGGAATCTGCGTCTCGTCGGGTTCGGCCTGCTCTTCGGGCAAGGTGAAGTCGAGCCGGATCGTCGCCGCCATGGGGCTGGACAGCCTGGCCGACAAGGCGCTGCGCATCTCTGGCGGATGGACGACGACGCCCGAAGACTGGACGCGCTTTTTTGACGTCTGGTCAAAAGGTTATGAGTCATATCTCAGGCGTCATGAAAAGGCGCTGGAAAAGGAATTGAACTGAACATGGCTGCGGTCAAGGAAACCATCGACACGGTGGCCAAGTTAGAGGCCTACGAGCATGGCTTTGTCACTGATATCGAGACCGAGTTCGCCCCAAAGGGGTTGAATGCCGACATCGTGCGCTTCATTTCCGAGAAGAAGGGCGAGCCGTCATGGATGCTGGATTGGCGACTGGCGGCGTTCGAGCGCTGGCAGGCGATGGAGGAGCCCGACTGGGCCAAGGTTCATTACCAGAAGGTCGATTATCAGGATCTCTACTATTTCGCCGCGCCGAAGAAGAAGGATGGGCCGAAATCGCTCGATGAGGTCGATCCGGAACTTTTGGCCGTCTATGAAAAGCTCGGTATTCCGCTGAAGGAACAGGCCGTGCTGGCCGGGGTCGAAGGCGCGCCGCGTTATGCTGTGGATGCGGTGTTCGATTCGGTGTCGGTGGTCACCACCTTCAAGAAGGAATTGGCGGCCGCGGGCGTGATTTTCTGCTCGATTTCTGAGGCCTTGCGCGAACATCCTGAACTGGTGCGGCAATATCTCGGTTCGGTCGTGCCGGTGTCGGACAACTATTTCGCCGCGCTCAATTCGGCGGTGTTTTCCGATGGCTCCTTCGTCTATGTGCCGCCAGGCGTGCGCTGCCCGATGGAGCTCTCCACCTATTTCCGCATCAATGCTGAAAACACCGGGCAGTTCGAGCGCACCCTGATCATCGCCGATAAGGCGGCCTATGTCTCCTATCTGGAAGGCTGCACCGCGCCGCAACGTGACGAAAATCAGCTTCACGCCGCCGTGGTCGAACTGGTGGCGCTGGACGACGCTGAGATCAAATATTCGACCGTGCAGAACTGGTATCCGGGCGACGCCGAGGGCAAGGGCGGCATCTATAACTTCGTCACCAAGCGCGCCGATTGTCGCGGCCCGCGCTCTAAAGTGTCATGGACCCAGGTTGAAACCGGTTCGGCGGTGACCTGGAAGTACCCGTCCTGCATCCTGCGCGGCGACGACAGCGTCGGTGAGTTCTACTCGATCGCTGTCACCAATGGCGCGCAGCAGGCCGACACCGGCACTAAGATGATCCATCTCGGCAAGAACACCCGCTCGCGCATCATCTCAAAGGGCGTGTCGGCGGGCAAGTCGTCCAACACCTATCGCGGCCTGGTCTCGGCCCACGCGAAGGCACAAGGCGCGCGCAACTTCACGCAGTGCGACAGTTTGCTGATTGGCAAGACCTGTGCGGCGCATACCGTGCCCTATGTCGAGAGCGATACGGCGAAAGCGCAGTTCGAGCATGAGGCGACGACGACGCGGCTGTCTGAGGATCAACTGTTCTACGCCATGCAGCGCGGCCTCTCGCAGGAGGAGGCGGTGGCCCTGCTGGTCAACGGCTTCGTGCGCGACGTCTTGCAGGAACTGCCGATGGAATTCGCCGTCGAGGCGCAGAAGCTGGTGGCCATCTCGCTGGAGGGGAGCGTGGGATGAGTGCGACGGCTCAGCCATATGTTCGTCTGGGGTTCAGCTACGGTCTGGCGCTGTTGACCGGATTCTTCCAGGCGACCTTCTGGGGTATGACAGGTTTAGGCGAGATACACAAAGTAGCCGGGCCAGTCGCTGCAATTAGCTTTGCAGCATGGTTGATCTCAGTGTTCTGGACATTTGCCGCCTCAATGAAATTGGGATGGCTTTCGTTATTTGGGGCTATTCCTGCCCTGACCTTCTTGTGGATAGTTGCGATGCTTTTGTGGGCTTGCGCATCCGGTAGAGGTTGCATTTAGGTTATGGATTCAATGCTTTCTATAGAAAATCTCACCGTCTCTGTTGATGACAAGACCATTCTGAAAGGGCTGACACTCGACGTACCTGCTGGCGAAGTCCATGCCATTATGGGGCCGAACGGCGCGGGCAAATCGACCCTGGGCTATTCGCTGGCGGGGCGTCCCAACTATGATGTGACGGGCGGGTCCGTGACCTTCAACGGCGAAGACCTGCTGGACAAGGACGTGCATGAGCGCGCGGCGGCGGGGCTTTATCTGTCGTTCCAGTACCCGCTGGAAATTCCCGGCGTTCCGGCCCTGACCTTCCTGCGCACGGCGATGAATGCGCAGCGAAAAGTTCGCGGTGAGGCCGAGATCTCCGCCCCTGACTTTCTCAAGCGCGTCCGCGAAGTCGCTAAGTCGCTGAAAATCGACATGGATATGCTGAAACGCCCACTCAATGTCGGTTTTTCCGGCGGCGAGAAGAAGCGCATGGAAGTGTTGCAAATGGCGCTGCTGGAACCGAAATTCCTGATCCTCGACGAGACCGATTCCGGCCTCGATATCGACGCGCTGAAAGTCGTGTCGGATGGCGTCAATGCGCTGCGCAGCCCTGACCGCGCTATGCTGGTCATCACCCACTATCAGCGCCTGCTCGACCACATTAAGCCGGACCGGGTGCATGTGCTGGTGGCGGGCCGCATCGTCAAATCGGGCGGGCCGGAACTGGCGCTGGAACTTGAGGCGCACGGTTACGATCAATTCTTAGGCGAGGCGGCGTAAGTGCTGACGCAACTCGACATTTTCGATCCGTCGTCCTATCCGACGCGCCGCGAAGAGGAGTGGAAATATTCCGACCTCAGCCGCGTGCTGCGGACCGCGCCTGACAAGCCGCTGGTGGTGCGCACCCTGTCGGAACTGGAGTCCGAACCGGACGGCTTCACCTATTACTCCGCCGATGAGGCGGGTTTCGACGGGCTGCAAAAGGCCGCCGATCACGCCATGTCGCATTCGGGCCGGCTCTATATCGACGGCAATGATTTCGGCGATGAGGATGGCTATCTCGGCTATCAGGGCGCAGGCCATATCGAGTTGAAAGACGGCCAAAGCCTTGTCGTGTTCGAAGATTACACCGGCGCCTTCGACTATGCGGTGAACACGCAGTTGCGCTTCACACTGGCGAAGGGCGCGCGGCTGGTCCGCGTCGTCATCCTTGATGAGCCGGAAACGGCGGTGTCCATCCGCCGCTCGCTGATCGAGACCGCGCCGGACAGCGTGTTCAAACAATATGTCTTTTCGACCGGCGCGAAGTTCCAGCGCTTCGAGACGCATGTGAACCATGCCGGTCACGGCGCGGACGTCGAGCTGAACGGCGCCTATCTGCTGAAAGACAAGCGCCATTTCGACCTGACCACCCGCGTCCTGCATACGGATATTGACGGCGTGACGGCCCAATTGACCAAAGGGCTGGTCAAGGACAGCGCCACGGCGGTGTTCCAGGGCCGCATCTTCGTCGAACGCGGCGCGGACGGCACGGATGCGCGCATGAGGCATCAGGCGCTGATCCTGAACGATGGCGCGCATGTCCGCGCCAAGCCGGAGCTGGAAATCTACGCTGACGATGTGCAGTGCGCGCACGGCAACACCATTGGCGCGCTGGACGAAGAGGCCCTGTTTTTCTGCCAGACGCGCGGCCTTTCCGAAGAGCAGGCGCGGGCCTTGCTGACGCAGGCCTTCGTCGTCCCAGTCGCCGATGCGATCCCAGATGAGGTTTTGCGCGAAACCGTCTTGAATTTCCTTGAAAATGTCACGGAGTCCTATCATGGCCTTTGACGTCGAAAAGGCGCGCGCGGACTTCCCGATCCTGTCGCGTGAGATCAACGGAAAGCCGCTTGTCTATCTCGACAGCGGCGCCTCGGCGCAAAAGCCGGAAGCGGTGATCGCGGCGATGAGTCACGCCATGCGCTTCTCCTACGCCAATGTGCATCGCGGCCTGCATCGCCTGGCCAATGAAACGACCGACGCCTATGAGGCCGGACGAGAGACGGTGGCGCGCTTTATGGGCGCGCAAACGAATGAGATCGTCTTCACCAAGTCGGCAACTGAAGCCGTCAATCTGGTGGCGAACAGTTGGGGTGAACATCTGCAAGCGGGTGATGAAATCCTGACCACTGAGATGGAGCATCACGCCAATATTGTGCCGTGGTACATGTTGGCGGAGCGCAAGGGTTTGAAGCTGACCTATGCGCCGATCCGCGATGACGGATCGCTCGATATGGACGCTTTCGACCAGTTGCTGAACCCGCGCGTAAAGCTGGTCGCCGTCACCCATATGTCGAACGTGCTGGGCACAATCAATCCCGTGGCCGAGATCGTGCAGAAGGCGCACGCCGTTGGCGCCAAGGTGCTGATCGACGGGGCGCAGGGCATTGTCCACCTGCCGGTCGATGTGAAGGCGCTCGACGCCGACTTCTACATCTTTTCCGCGCATAAGCTCTATGGTCCGACCGGGCTGGGCGTGCTCTACGCCAAGGCGGACCTGCTGGAGGCCATGCCGCCTTGGCAGGGCGGCGGCGAGATGATCGCGCGCGTGACCAAGGACAAGATCACCTGGAACGAGCCGCCGCACCGCTTCGAGGCTGGAACGCCCGCCATTCTGGAAGTGATCGGGCTGAAGGCCGCCATCGACTGGCTGTCGGGGCTGGATCGTGAGGCGGTCGCCGCGCATGAGCACGCGCTGTACCTGCGCGCGCATGACGCCCTGAGCCAAATCAATAGCTTGCGCGTCCATGGCGAGGCGCCAAGCAAGGGGTCGATCCTGACCTTCAGTCTGGGGTCCGCGCACGCGCATGATGTGGCCCAGATCCTCGATCGCTACAATGTCGCGGTGCGCGCCGGCACGCATTGCGCCGAGCCTTTGATGACCCGGCTGGGCGTCACCTCTACCGTGCGCGCCTCCATCGCCCTATATAATACGCAAGCCGAGATCGACACGCTGGCCGAGGCGGTCGCCAAGGCCCAATCGTTTTTCGCCTAGAGTACAGACATGACCGAAGCCCATACGGAAACGCAAGACTCGATGTTCAGCCTGGATGAGATGGGCGGCAATCAGCCCGCCGCGCTCGAACAGGCGGAACTGGATCGGCTGACCGATGAGCTGATCATGGCCTTCAAAACGGTGTTCGACCCGGAAATACCGGTCGATATTTACGAACTGGGTTTGATCTATAAGGTCGATGTCTCTGACGACCGGCATGTGGTGGTCGATATGACCCTGACCGCTCCGGGCTGCCCGGTGGCGGGGGATATGCCGGGCTGGGTGCAGCAGGCCGTTATGGGCGTCAAGGGCGTCGCAGGCTGCGACGTCAATCTTGTCTTCGATCCGCCGTGGGACTCGTCGCGCATGAGCGATGAGGCGAAACTTCAGTTGAATATGTTCTGAGCATGGAAACGCAACCCGCTGTCACACCCCGCGCGCGCCGTCCGCGCCCCGCCATTGTCAGCCTGACCGAGGCCGCCGCCGAGCAGGTCAAGGCGATCATGGCGCGTGCCGATAAGCCCTATGTGGGACTCCGCGTCGGCGTCAAACAGGGCGGCTGCGCCGGGCAGGAATATGTGCTGTCCTATGCCGAAGAGATTGGGCCGCTCGATGAGGTGATTACCGATAAGGAGGTCACCATACTGATCGAGCCCAAGGCGGTGCTGTATCTGGTCGGCACCGTGATCGACTATGAGACGACGAAGCTGGCCTCGAAATTCGTGTTCAATAATCCGAACGAGACGGACGCCTGCGGATGTGGGGAAAGTGTGACGATCAAGCCCGTCGCCGCAGACTAAGCCTTCACGTTATCAGCTTCATTCAACCAGTTTAGCCCTTCATCCAGCGTCATGAAGGCGCGTCTTATATCGCGCGGAAAGTGCGGCGCGACCGTATTGACGCGCGCCAGATCGAGCGGATTGTTGACGATAACGGCCACCTTGCCGAGATAATCGACGCCGTGCGTGCGCTGATCCCACCAGGCGGCGAAGCGGGCGATCTGGTCGTATTCGACGACGCCTTCAGCGCGGCGGTAATCGAACAGGCGGTTATAACGCCACGGTTCGGCGATTTCGCTGTAAACCGCAATCCACTTTTCCACCAATGCCAGGCTGTCGATCTCGCCGGTCATGCGGAAGATGATCAGGTTTTCATCATTATGGATGTGCGCGCTGACGCGGAAGCCTCGCGGCATGGGTACGCTCCTTACATAATCCATGAACGTACAGACCCGATCCTTAATAAAGGCTTGGCGTGGCTGTCACGCTTACGTCAGAACAGCGTCGGCGGGCAGGGAGGGCGTGAAAGGCTGGCCGGTGGCTTCGCTGATGAGATGCTGGCTGTGCGTTTCGATACGGTCGCGCAAGGTTTCAAGGAAGACGTCTTTGTCCATGCCCGGCATGATCGGCTCAAGGAATTCCAGCACGGCGGTTCCGGGACGTTTCTGAAATCCCTGTTCCCGCCAGAACAGGCCTAGATTGGTGGCGACGGGTATGACGGGCATATCGAAATCGCGCATCATATGCCAGACGCCTGCGCGATAACGGCGATAGGTGCCCGGCGCATTGAGATGGCCTTCAGGATAGATCAGGATCGAACGCCCGTCGCGCGCCGCGTCGGCGGCGCGGCTGGCCAGCGCCTTGCGCGCCTGATGCCCGCCGCAATTGTTGACGACGATGGCGCCCAGCTTGCGCAACAGGGTTCCCATCAGCGGGTATTTTTCCAGATGGTCGCCGGTGACGAAGGCCAGATCGTCGAATTGCGAATAAATGCAAAAGCCGTCGCCCCAGCTTTGATGTTTGCAGGCATAGATGACAGGTTGCGGAAGCAGATGTTCACGCCCGCGCACCTCTAGCCGGATGCCAGCGAAGAAGCGCATCGCCTGCACCATGCGGCGCGTGTAATGGCGGATGATCCGGCGCACCGGCGCATGACCGGGCAGCAGCGACGCCGCCAGCGCCATCAGGCTATAGGTGATGGACAGAGTCCAATAGGCGAGGGCGAAGGCGAAACTGCGCATGACATATCTCCAGACAATGAATTTGAACATTGTTCAATATCATTGTCAAGTGAGATGGATCATGCCGCGTTAGAGTTGCTTTCCAGCGCTTCGGCCAGAGTGACGCGGTTGCGTCCGGCGTTTTTGGAGTGGTAGAGCGCCTTGTCGGCGCGGTCGAGCAGGTCGAAGGAGTCTTCGCCATATTGACGTTGCGCGACGCCGACGGAAATGGTCACCGTGCCGAGATCTTCGTTGGTCGAACGGCGTTTCAACACGCGCGAAGCGATTTCCTGCCGCGCCTCGTTAAGCAGGCGCTCGACCTGGGCGCTGGTTTCACCGGGGAACAACAGGCCGAATTCTTCACCGCCGTAGCGCGCGGCCATGCGCGGCGGGCGACCGATGCGCGCCAGAACCGAGGCCACGTAACGCAGCACCTGATCACCGGTCTGATGACCCCAGGTGTCGTTAAAACGCTTGAAATGGTCGATGTCGATGACGGCCAGGCTAAGCGGCGTCGAGACGTCGTCATGTTCGCAATGGCCGTCCAGCGCTTCGTCGAAGGATTTGCGGTTGGCCAGATTGGTCAGGGCGTCGGTCATCGCCTCCATGCGCACCTGATCGAGATGCTTGCGCAGACGATTGACCTCGCGCGAGGAGTCCGACAGGCGGTTCTCAAGCGAGGCGTGATGATCGAGTACGGTGGTCGTGGCCTCGCTCAGGCTGTCAACCAGCTTTTGCAGCGCCGAAATATCGACGCCAGCCATCGAGTCGCGCGCGCTTTGCAGGGTTTCGGAATAGCTGCGCTGCGTTTTCTGAGCGTCGCTGATCACCTCGGTGATCGACGCCAGTTCGCGCGTCAGCTTCAGCCCTGCATCGCGCACTTCGTCATTCAGCTTCATACGCGCGATGAATTTGGTGGCCAGGCTTTCCGAAACGTCTTCGGTAATGGTTTCGCCGGCGGCGATCAGGCGGTGAATTTCCTGCGCCAGCGCGCATTCGGGCTCACCGACGACATACAGCCAAAGCTCGTAGTTGAGCGGGGTGGGCCAGACGCCATGTTCCTGCATCAGCCGCAGCGCCTCGCCCGCAAGGGCGTAAGCGTTCGGGCTTCGGATGCTGATCTCTATATCGTTATTCATTGTGAGCGGAGGTTCCCCTGGGTCGTCCGGCATTAGCGATTCTTCGCCTCTGCGCCACTCTAACCCAACTTCTCTGATAGGCGGTTAACGCCGTTCGTTTTTTCGATAAGGGGAGATTCCGCTCAGGTCTTCACCGGCGCGCCGCGCAACATAAAGGCAGGAGTGTGATCACCAAAGGCGTTGTCGCTTTGCGGCTTATTCTCTGTTTTTTCAGATTTTTTCCTGCGTGACGCGGCAGGCTTGGCTGCCTCTTTCACCGCTTTTTCCTGTGGCGCCGACGGTTCTGAGGCTGTCCCGATTTTTTCGGGCGCTGCTTTTTCGGGCGATACTTTTTCGGGCGATACTTTTTCAGGCGATACTTTTTCTGGCGCTGCGGGCGAGGCGGCGCGTTCACGGCTTTTGGGCGCGTGATCACGCTTGCGCCCGCCGCGTCCCTTATCCGAATCACGGCGCGGGCTGCGCGGAGTCTCGTCCAGGTCGCTGTAATCGACGTCGAGCGAGAGAGGCTCCGGCTCCTTCTTGATCAGCTTGATCACCTTGTCGAAATTCTTTTCATCGGCAGGCGATAAAAGCAGATAGGCTTCGCCCGTGCGTCCGGCGCGACCGGTGCGGCCGATGCGATGCACATAGTCGTCGGCATGGTGCGGCACGTCGAAATTGAACACATGGCCGACATCGGGAATGTCGAGGCCGCGCGCGGCGACGTCCGAGGCGACCAGCAAGGTCAGATCGCCTTTGCGGAAGGCGTCGAGCGTCTTCATGCGCAGCGCCTGATCGAGGTCGCCGTGGATCGGCGCGGCGTTGAAGCCGTATTTGCTCAGCGACTTGGCGACAATATCGACATCGGTTTTGCGGTTGCAGAAGACGATGCCGTTTTTGATCTCCAACGTACTTAGCAGGGCGCGCAGAGCGATGCGCTTGGCGCGCACGTCGCGGTGCGGCACACGCAGCAGATATTGAGTGATATTTTCATTGGTCGAGGCCGGACGCGACACTTCGATGCGCATCGGATTCTTCAGGAACTGTTCGGTCAGGCGCGTGATTTCCGGCGGCATGGTCGCCGAGAAGAACAGGGTCTGCCGCGTCGGCGGCGTCAGCTTGAAGATGCGCTCAATGTCAGGGATGAAGCCCATATCCAGCATGCGGTCGGCCTCATCGACCACCATGATCTGCACGCCGTTCAGCATCACCTTGGAGCGGTCGAACAAGTCGAGCAGGCGGCCCGGCGTGCAGATCAGCACATCGACGCCCTTATCCAGCTTGGCGACCTGATCGGCCATCGACACGCCGCCGATTAGCAGCGCCCAGTTCAGCTTGTGAAACTTCGCGTATTTTTCAAAGGCTTCGGCGACCTGATCGGCCAGTTCGCGCGTCGGCGCCAGTACGATGGCGCGCGGCATGCGGGCGCGTGAACGTCCGGCGGCCAGACGCTCGATCATCGGCAGGGTGAAGGCGGCGGTCTTGCCGGTGCCGGTCTGGGCGATGCCCAGCACATCCAATCCGGTCAGCGCGACCGGTATGGCCTGCTCCTGAATGGCGGTTGGCGTGTCGTAGCCTGTCTCAGCCACGGCCTTGAGCACTTCAGCGCCCAGACCCAGATCGGTAAATTTCGTCATGATACCTGCAATTGTGAATGCGCTCACATAGCAGAAATCGCCGGAATTAACAGGTTTTTCTACCTAAAACCCACCTAAACGTCCAGATCGGCGGCGGCGAATTCGGCATGGTCCTGAATATAGCGGAAACGCAGTTCCGGTTTGCGACCCATAAGGGTCTCGACCAGATCCTCGATATCTTCCTCGTCATGCGGCAGGGTGACGCGCGCCAGGGTGCGCGTCTTCGGGTCCATGGTCGTTTCCTTGAGCTGGTTCGGCATCATTTCGCCGAGGCCCTTGAAGCGACCGATCTCCGGGCGTTTGCCTTTGAATTCCTTGGCGATCAACTCGTCGCGGTGGGCGTCGTCGCGCGCATACATGGTTTTGCCGCCAAGGCTGAGGCGATAGAGAGGGGGCATGGCCAGGTACAGGTTGCCGTTGCGGATCATGGACGGCATGGTGCGGTAGAAATAGGTGATCAGCAGGCTGGCGATGTGGGCGCCGTCGACATCGGCGTCGGTCATGATGATGATGCGCTCATAGCGCAGATCTTCTTCGCGAAACTTGGCGCCGGGCTGCACGCCCAGAGCCAGGCCGAGATCTGACAATTCCTGGTTGGCGCGCGCCTTGTCGCCGGTCGCCGAAGCGACATTGAGAATCTTGCCGCGCAGGGGCAGGATGGCCTGGATGTTACGGTTGCGGCCCTGTTTGGCCGAGCCGCCCGCCGAATCGCCTTCCACGATGAACAGTTCGGTGCCGTTGGCGTCCTGACGGGCGCAGTCGGCCAGCTTGCCGGGCAGACGCAGCTTGCGCGTGGCCGAGGCGCGCTGGATTTCCTTGTCCTTGCGCTTCTTGAGCCGCTCCTCCGCCTTTTCGACGATGAATTGCAACAGCTTGTCGGCCTGTTTCGGCGACGAGGTCAGCCAGTGGTCGAAGGGATCGGCCAGAGCGCGTTCGACAAGGCGTTGCGCATCGGGCGAGGACAGCCGGTCCTTGGTCTGGCCCTGGAATTCGGGGTTGCGGATGAAAACGGAGATAACGATACCCGCGCTGGCCGCAACGTCTTCGGCGGTGATCAGGCCGCCGCGCTTGTCACCGGTCATTTCGGCGTAGGATTTCAGCGAGCGGGTGAGGGCGGCGCGCAGGCCCGCCTCGTGCGTACCGCCATCAGGCGTCGGAATGGTGTTGCAGTAGGACTGCACGAAGCCGTCATGTTCGCCGAAACCGGCGGCGGACCAGACCACGGCCCATTCGACCGCGCCCGCATCGTCAGCGCGCTCAACGCGGCCTGAAAAGATGTCCGAAACCGTCTCCGTGTCCTTGACGCGCTCAGCCAGATAGTCGGCCAGACCATTGGGAAAGTAGAACTTGTCTTCCGCCGGCGTCTGATCGTGGATCACGTCCGGCGCGCATTTCCAGAAGATCTGCACCCCACGGAACAGATAGGCCTTGGCCTTGGTCATGCGGTAGAGGCGCGCCGGTTTGAAATGGTGCGAGCCGAAGATTTCCGCGTCGGGCGCGAACCGCAGTTTCGTGCCGCGCTTCTTTGACGGCTGGACCTGCGCGATGGGCGCCAGCGCATGGCCGCGCGAGAAATCCTGTCGCCATTCGTGACCGTCGCGCCAGACGGTGACTTCGAGACGCTCAGACAGGGCGTTGACCACCGAGGCGCCGACGCCGTGCAGACCGCCGGATGTCGCATAGGCCTTGCCGGAAAACTTACCGCCCGAATGCAGCACGGTCATGATGACTTCAAGCGCCGACTTGCCCGGATATTTCGGGTGCGGATCGACAGGCATGCCGCGTCCGTCGTCGCGCACGCTGACATAGCCGTCAGAATCCAGCTCGACCCAGATCGCCTTGGCGTGGTTGGCGACGGCTTCGTCCATCGCATTGTCGAGCACTTCGGCGAACAGGTGGTGCAGCGCTTTTTCGTCGGTGCCGCCGATATACATGCCCGGACGCTTGCGCACCGGCTCCAGCCCTTCCAGCACTTCGATGCTGGACGCGTTATAACCGGCGTCCGGCGTGGCCTGCGGCTTGACAGGCGCCGGAATAACCTCCGCCGGTTTGCGCGGTTCGGCCTTCGCCGCAGGTTTCGGCGCTTCGGGTTCGCCGCCGTCGAACAGGTTGGGGATCGGAGTGCTCGTCATGTCCTCAGCATCTTATGATTCGGCCCATATTCGTAAAGCGGACGGCGCAGCGCAACAGAAAAAGGCCGCAGGCTCGTTGAGAACCTGCGGCCTTTTGTGGAAGGCTTTATGCCCGATGGCTTAGAAGGTCGCCTTCAGGGTCGCCGCGAAGGTCGAGGGCAGACGCGAAGCGCTGGTCCAGCGCAGGTCCAGACCCAGAGCGTCGGTCAGGGAATAGGTCACGCCGATATTTTCGGTGGTGTAGCCCATGGCGGAGATCGTGGCGCCAGCGCCGTCGGTATAGCTGTAGGCGCCGCTTTCGTAGTTGCCAATGGCGCCCGACAGGCTCAGCTTGTCGGTCAGCGGATACGAAGCATTGATTTCATAGTAAGGATTTTCCAGCGACTCGGTCGGCAGATACATGGCGGCGCCAATCGTGCCCTTGCCCATCGGGTGGTTGACGGCGGCCTTCAGTTCGCCGATCGAACCGGCGTCAGCCTTGTCGTGGCCGGGATAGGTGTAGTAGATCACGCCGAAATCGAAACCGTAATCGCCGACCTTGGGGGTGACGCCCATATAGAAGTCGGCTTCGGTCGAGGTCGAGGTGCCCCAATCGACGTTCGACAGCCAGGTGCCGGCGTAGAAGATGCCCTTGGAGTAGTCCGCGCCGCCTTGCAGAGCCGCGCCGTTATTGGTTTGCGTGACGCCGCGCCACACATAGTTGCTGGTGGCGGCGATGTTGAAGCTCAGCGAGCCCGCGTCATCCTGCGCCATGGCGGCGCTGCCCGCGAAGAGGGCGCTGAAGGCCACGGCGGCGACAAGAAGCGTCTTTTTCATAGTCATTTTCCCAGTTCAATGTTTTCGCCGGTCAGAACGGGCCGCCAGCAATGAGGAACTTATCGTTGGTCCAGAAACCTGTCGTAATGTATCTTTTTTTTGGGCGGCGCAAAGTCCCCTGCGTCGCTTTGCAACGGTTTGATGTATATTTATCACGTTTTTTTAACAAGATGTGAATTCTTAGAAAGCCTGTAACCCTATATCAATAAAGAGAAAATTAAATGCGGGCCTAACTGGATCTACGCCTGATACGTGAAATGCGGTTTTTGTTGCGGTGCAATAAAATTTATGTCCCCGCCGTTGTCGACCTTATGCGGCGGACGACTTCCGCCGCATAAGGCCGGGTGCGTTAAAACGCGGCTTTAAGCGTGACGGCGAGTTGCGGCTTGTAAGGCCTGTTGTAAGGCGCATACATGCTGGATTCTGGTACGTTGGTGTCAGAAGCGCGAACGTCAAGCGACACGATCGGTGAGAAGGCATAGGTCAGGCCAAGATTCTCAGTCGTGTATTTGGAGCCCAGAAGCGCCGATTCGCCGACGGCGCCCGAAATGCTCAACTTGCTGGTCAGAGGGTAGGAGGCGTTGACTTCATAATAGCCCGACTCGCGCCAGGTGATATTGTCGTAGAAGGCGGCGCCAATCGTGCCCTTATAGAACGGGTGGCTCACTGCGGCCTTGATTTCCGAGAAGTCCAGTTCTTTCGTGCCATAGTTATAAGTCACCAGGCCGAAATCGAAGCTGAAATCCTTATAGGTCGGACGAACGCCGCCATAGACGTCCACTTCAAGATTTTTGGTGCCTTTGGAATAGTCCCAGTCGACATTCGACGCCCAGGCGCCGGCGTAGAAAAGACCCTTGGTGTAGTCGAGACCGCCCTGTATGGCGGGCATGCTGGATTTTGTGGAGGTCTGCGCGTCGCCGCGGAAGACATAGTCGCTGGTGACGCCGATATTGTAGCTCAGCGTGCCGCCGGCGAGATCGGTGGCGGAGGCCGAACCGGCGGCAGCCAGAGCGGCGAGGGCGGCGGCGGCTAAAAGCGCTTTTTTCATTTAATTATCCTCAGATCGAGTTATGTGCCAACCCGGTCCAAGACGTTTCCCGCGTCGATATAGCTGTTATGGATGACGCAGCGGAAGAATTGCAGATTTATGACAGAACTCAAAGGGGTGTTGCTAAATATACCCTAAGGTGTGTCAAAATTGCACATAATGCGGCACGAACATGGCGGTATAACGCCACTATTGCCTTATATATTAACAAAAACAGGACGTCCGGTGAACGGACGCCCTGCTTCTTTTGTGCAACAGTTGATGGGTAGTTTTAGTGATCCATGACTTCGTCGTGCAGCGACGAGTCGAGACCGGCTTCTTCTTCTTCAGCCGTCACGCGCAGGCCCGTTGTGAACTTGCAGATGATCAGGATGATCAGGGTGCCGATGGCGGACCAGGCGATGGTGATGCCGAGGCCGATCAGTTGCTTGACCACGCTGTGGCCTTCGCCCAGCGGGTTCACTGTCGGGTCAGCGAGCCAGCCCGTCAGAACCGCGCCGAGGAAGCCGCCCGCGCCGTGGATGCCGAAGGCGTCCAGCGAGTCGTCATAGCCCAGCAGCTTCTTCACCCAGACAGCCGAAGTGTAGCACACCGGACCAGCCAGCAGACCGCAGATCATCGCGCCGGTCGGGTTGACGAAACCGCAAGCCGGGGTGATGACGACGAGGCCTGCGACCATGCCCGACAGGATGCCGATCAGGGACGGCTTGCCGCGGAAGATCCATTCGACGACCTTCCAGGACACGCCGGCCATGCAGGTGGCGAGGATGGTGTTGAGCAGAGCCGCTGAAGCGACCGTGTCGCCCGCCCATTCCGAACCAGCGTTGAAGCCGATCCAGCCGACGAACAGCAGCGAAGCGCCGACCATGATGAAGATCGGGTTGTTGGCGGGCATCGAGTCGGTGCCATAGCCCTTGCGGCGACCGAGGAAGATGGCCGAGACCAGGCCCGCGACGCCGGAATTGCAGTGAACAACCGCGCCGCCCGCGAAGTCGAGGACGCCGATTTGCGACATGATGCCGCCGCCCCAGGCCATGTGGCAGATCGGCGCATAGACGAAGATCGACCACAGGATCATGAACAGCAGCAGACCGGAGAACTTGACGCGTTCAGCGAAGGCGCCGGTGATCAGGGCGGGCGTGATGATCGCGAAGGTCATCTGGTAGGAGATCCAGGTATATTCCGGAACGCCAGCCGTCGCACCGTATGCGGTGTTCGGAGTCACGGCTTTCAGCATGAAGTTGTCGAAGCCGCCGAAGAATTTGTTCAGCGTATCCGCCGGTATGCCGAACATCGGCGTCGCCGCCGTGCCGAAGGCCATCGAGTAGGAAACGACCCACCAGACGATCGCGACCACGCAGGTCACGGCGACCGATTGGGTCACGGTGGCGATGATGTTTTTCTTACGCACCATGCCGCCGTAGAACAGCGCCAGACCCGGCAGGGTCATCATCAGCACCATGGCGGTGCAGAAGATCAGGTAGGTGGTGTCGGCTTTGTCGAGAGCAAGTGGCTTTTGTGAAGCCAGCAGGACCGGCGCAGCCGAAGATGAAGCTTCGGCCGAAGCGCTGGCCGTAGCCGACGCGTCGTCCGCCGACATCGCCATGTCGGAAACGCTGGCTTCAGCCGACGCCGCGGGGGCGGCGTCCTGAGCCAGAGCCAGGCTGGCGGCAGGCGCCGACAGCATCAGAGTCGCCGCCGCAGCAAGCACTCTGGAGAGTTTGATCCACGTTTTCAAAGTATCCCCCTTTGGGTAGCGGATATTGCACCTGCTCACAGTGGCGTGAGTTCGGGGCATCGCAAAGGGGTTTGTTTGGCGGGAGGCTTCCGTGTGGGAAGCGGGGCGCTGTTTGCGTCATTTATGTGTCAATATGGGCGCAAACCTATGGTTTATAAGGGTTCCAAAACAGGTATCATTAGAAACCATAAAGGTTTCAAATGAAATAAGTCACATCGGAAATTTTGTGAAAATTCAAGGGCTATGCTGCGCTGCGGAAAAGCAATTGGCCCGTCTTCGCGAGGAAGACGGGCCAGATAGCAGTCGTTGACGCCAAATGCAATGCGTCAGACGGACGCAGGCGCGATTAGCACTTGTAGTACATCTCGAACTCGACCGGGTGCGGACGCAGTTGCAGGTTCATGACCTCTTCCATCTTCAGCTCGATGTAAGCGTCGATGAAATCGTCGTCCATCACGCCGCCCTTCTTGAGGAAGGCGCGGTCGGCGTCGAGGCTTTCCAGAGCTTCACGGAGCGAACCGCAGACTTCCGGGATGTTCTTCTGCTCCTGCGGCGGCAGGTCGTAGAGGTTCTTGTCGGCGGCCGCGCCCGGATCGATGCGGTTTTCGATGCCGTCAAGACCGGCCATCAGCAGCGCCGTGAAGGTCAGGTACGGGTTGCCCATCGGATCGGGGAAGCGGGCTTCGATGCGCTTGGCCTTGGGCGAGGACACCCACGGAATACGGATCGAGGCCGAACGGTTACGCGACGAATAGGCCAGCTTGACCGGCGCTTCGTAACCCGGAACCAGACGCTTGTAGGAGTTGGTCGTCGAGTTCGAGAAGGCGTTGATCGCCTTGGCGTGCTTGATGATGCCGCCAATGTACCACAGGCACATATCGGACAGGCCCGCATACTTGTCGCCCGCAAACATCGGCTTGCCGTCTTTCCAGATCGACTGGTGGACGTGCATGCCCGAACCGTTGTCGCCGTACATCGGCTTGGCCATGAAGGTGGCCGTCTTGCCGTAGGCGTGGGCGACGTTGTGGATCACGTACTTGTAGAGTTGCAGGCGGTCGGCCATGGTCAGCATGTCCGAGAATTTCAGGCCCAGCTCGTGCTGCGCGGGCGCCACTTCGTGGTGGTGCTTTTCCGGCTCCATGCCCAGCTCGCCCATGATGGCCAGCATTTCGCCGCGCAGATCCTGCGCCGAATCGACCGGATTGACGGGGAAGTAGCCGCCCTTGGGGCCCGGACGGTGACCCATATTGCCTTCAGGATATTCCTTGGAGGAGTTCTGCGGCAGTTCGGTCGAGTCGTAGGCGTAGCCGGTGTTGTTCGACGCGATCGACCAGCGCACGTCGTCGAAGATGAAGAATTCGGCTTCCGGGCCGAAATAGACGGTGTCGCCGACGCCCGAAGAGGCGACGTAGGACAGCGCCTTCTTGGCGATGGAGCGCGGATCGCGGTTGTACGGCTCGTTGGTGTCGGGGTTCACGACGTCGCAGAACAGGAACAGGGTCGTGTGCTGGTAGAAGGGGTCGATATAGGCCGACTTCAGGTCGGGACGCAGCTTCATGTCGGACTCGTTGATCGCCTTCCAGCCGGCGATCGACGAGCCGTCGAACATGGTGCCGTCGTTCAGGAATTCTTCGTCGACCAGGTCGATGTCGAAGGTAACGTGTTGCATTTTGCCGCGCATGTCGGAGAAACGCACGTCAACATATTTGACGTCCTTTTCCTTGATGAGCTTGAGAATGTCTGCTGCAGTCATATGTGACGCCCCATTAAGCCGTAGAGTTCAGGTTCTGGAGTGAGCCGGGACGGTTAAACCGCCTGAGGCCCGGATTCTCCGGTTCGGATGCGAACGACATCAAGGACGTCGCTCACGAAAATCTTGCCGTCGCCGATCTTGCCGGTGCGCGCCGCCGTCTGGATGGCTTCCAGCGCCGCGGTGGCCAGGTCGTCGGAAACGACGAGTTCGATCTTGATCTTCGGAAGAAAATCAACAACATATTCGGCCCCACGGTAAAGCTCCGAGTGGCCCTTCTGGCGGCCATAGCCCTTGGCCTCCAGCACGGTCATGCCTTGTACGCCGATTTCCTGAAGGGCTTCCTTCACTTCGTCGAGCTTAAAGGGTTTGATGACGGCTTCTATCTTTTTCATGAGCAATCCATAAACGAGACCGTTCAACGCCGTACCTTGTTTGCATTGCGCAAGAATGCAAGCCGTTTTGCAAGCCGAAGGCTCACATGGCTGTAAAAAACAATTACGCAGCGTGAACGCAATGGCCCTGCGTTTAGACGCAAGGCGGACGGAATTCAAAGAGAAAATAGGTTTTAGCCGGATTTGGCGGCTTATAAAATGAATTTTCTGCGCCAGGTTTCGCGAACCGCGAGAAAACATGTCTCATCTGCAATGAGTTTGCCGCGCTTCGCCCTGTGAGGCAAGCGAAATATAGCGCTGTTTTGCAATTGCGAGATCAACGAAGCTTGACGTGAGGAGGCGATGGCGCCAGACAGACGGCCCCGCAGGCGCGTCCTTTGGTCCAGCGGGTAAGACGCCCTGAGATTGCGGATGTGGCGGAACTGGTAGACGCACTGGGTTTAGGTTCCAGCGCCGAGAGGCGTGGAGGTTCGAGTCCTCTCATCCGCACCATGGTTTTTATGGGGGGAATAAGATTTAAATCGATCCCCGCATAAAATGGCGCTTCTGGGCCGAAAAGACCCCGAAAAAGCGTGGGCGTATCGTGATTTTTGGCTTTGTTTGCCGGAAAAAGCCTCAAATAGCCTGAAATTCGCGCCCATGCGCCCACCCACCCACCCAGAGCGCCCCGGATGCGGCGGCGAGGGGCTGGCGGCGTCTTTTCCGGGTGGACTTCATCGACGGCTCCGTTAGTGTCAGTTGCGACGACAACCGATCGGGGCGATTTATGAAAAAGGGCAATCTGGCGCTGTACGTGCTGCTGGCCATGATTTTGGGCGTGGCGTCCGGCTGGGCCAGCCATCAGTTTCTGAGCGCGGACCAGCTCAAGACGGCGGTGATGCTGTACGGCCTGCTGACCAAGATCTTCATCACCCTGATCAAGATGATCATCGCGCCTCTGGTGCTGTTCACCCTGATCGCCGGCATCGGCCATATGGAGGATGCGGCGACGGTCGGTCGCGTCGGCGTCAAGGCGTTGGGCTGGTTCCTTTTGATGTCGATCGTGTCGCTGCTGATCGGGGTCTTTATGGTCGAGTGGCTGCGGCCCGGCGTCGGCATGAATCTGAATGTCGGCGAAGCCGTCACCGTGCCTTCGACAGCCGGATTTACGCTGGAGGCCTTTATCGAGCATCTGATCCCGTCGTCGATCATCAAGGCGATGGCGGATAATGAGATTTTGCAGATCGTCGTCTTCGCCGTCTTTGTCGGCACGGCGATTTCGATGCTGGAGAAAAAGTCGCCGCGCGTGATGGAGCTGGCCGAGGAGGCGTCCAGCATCATGCTGAAAGTGACCGAGATCGTGATGAAGTTTGCGCCCTTCGCCATTTTCGGCGCTCTGGCGCGCACCGTGGCCGAGCAGGGGCTGCCGATCCTGATCACCTACGCCAAGTTCATGGGCGAGTTTTATGCGGCCATGGGCATTTTGTGGGCTATTTTGATCGCGGTTGGATTCCTGTTTGTCGGCGGGCGGATGCTGAAATTGCTCGGCGTGATCCGCGATCCGGCCCTGCTGGCCTTTTCGACCGCCAGTTCCGAGGCCGCCTATCCGAAGCTGCTGGCGGGCCTGCCCACGGTCGGGATACCGCGCAAGATCGTCTCCTTCGTGCTGCCGCTTGGCTATTCGTTCAATCTCGACGGCTCGATGATCTACTGCACCTTTGCGACCCTGTTCATCGCTCAGGCCTATGGCGTGCATTTCACCACGGCGCAGATCGTGATGATGCTGTTCCTGCTGGTCATCACCTCGAAAGGCATTGCCGGGGTGCCGCGCGCCTCGCTGGTGGTGATCATGGCGACCCTGACCTATTTCGGCCTGCCCGCCGAATGGATCGCCCTGGTCATCGGCGTCGATCACCTGCTGGATATGGGCCGGTCAGCGACCAATGTGCTAGGCAACAGCGTGGCCTCGGCGGTGATCGCGCGCTGGGAAGGCAAGCTGGAGGACGAGGCGGCCTGAGTTATGGGCTTGGCGGGCGCTTTAAAGGGTTGATCCACAGATAAGCCAGATAAGCACAGATGGTCTGAGTTGGTGGCTGGCGGTATGGCTTAATGAGATAGCGAGCGCCATAGGCGCTCAAAGAGGAATGAGGGCGCTGGCTGCGCGCTCGAACCATCTGTGCTTATCTGGCTTATCTGTGGATAACTTCCTTCTCTCTTAAAACCCGCTCGTTCCGTAATTTCCGGCGGAAAAGCTGAATTTACGAAACCTAGGCGTTGACCTGTCAGCCAATCATGCCATAAGGGCACATCTTTTTAGCGCATCCGCCAACACGGGTGCGCTTGTCGCTATTTTAACCGCCTCAATGGCTCTGCTCTGAGAGTGGATGTCCGAAGGGCAAAAGGTAAGTTGACCGATGCAAGTCGTTGAAAAACTGAATGAAGGCCTGAGCCGCGTTCTGGAAGTCACCATCCCGAAGGACGAGTTGACCTCCAAGCTGAACGCCAAGGTGGCCGAAATCGCCCCCAAGATGAACATCAAGGGCTTCCGTCCGGGCAAGGTGCCTGCGGCGCACGTGCGCAAGGTGTACGGCAAGGAGCTGATGGGCGAGATCATTCAGGAAACCCTGAACGAAACGACCCAGAAGGCGATGGACGACGCCAAGATCCGTCCGGCCAGCCAGCCGGAGCTGAAGCCGATCGGCGACATCGAAGGCGTGATCGCCGGTAATGCCGATCTGGCCTATGAGCTCGCCGTCGAAATGATGCCGATCTTCACGCCGGTCGAGCCGAACACGGTCGAGCTGAACCGCCCGGTCTATGAAGCTTCGGACGCCGATATCGACGAAGCGCTGAAGTCGGTCGTGTCCGGCAACAAGCAGTACGAAGAGAAGAAGGGCAAGGGCAAAGCCGCGGCGAAGGCCGAGGACGGCGACAAGCTGATCATCGACTTCGTCGGCAAGATCGGCGACGAAGCCTTTGAAGGCGGCTCGGCGGAAGGCGCGGAGCTGGTCATCGGTTCGGGCATGTTCATTCCGGGCTTCGAGGAGCAACTGATCGGCGCCAAGAAGGGCGAAGTGAAGACGCTCAACGTCACCTTCCCGGAAGATTACGGCGCGAAGAACCTGGCCGGCAAGGCCGCGACCTTCGAGACCACCGTGCAGGACATTCTGGCCCCCAAGGACGGCGAGGCCGATGACGAGCTGGCCAAGAGCCTGGGTCTTGAAAGCCTGCAGGCGCTGAAGGACATCCTGAAGACCCAGCTTGAGCAGCAGTACAAGGCCGCGTCGCGCTTCAAGATGAAGCGGCAACTGCTCGATGTGCTGGACGAAAAGCACGATTTCGATCTGCCCAAGCGCATGCTGGACGCCGAGTTCCAGGGCATCTGGGCGCAGGTCGAGCAGGACAAGGCCAATGGCCAGCTTGCCGAGGAAGACGCGAACAAGTCCGAAGCCGAACTGCGCGACGAATATATGAAGATCGCCGAGCGCCGCGTGCGTCTGGGTCTGGTGCTGGCCGAAATCGGCACGCGCCAGAACGTGCAGGTCACGGATCAGGAAGTCTCGCAGGCCATCATGCAGGAAGCCCGCAACTATCCGGGTCAGGAAAAGCAGGTGTTCGACTTCTACCGTCAGAACCCCGCCGCCGCCGCGCAGATCCGCGCGCCGATCTATGAAGAAAAGGTCTGCGACTTCATCTTCACCCAGGCCAAGGTCACCGACACGCCGGTGTCGAAGGAAGAGCTGCTGAAGGAAGACGAGGCGTAAGCCTTTCTGTCTTTGACGATTAGAGGCCCTTCGGTTCCGCCGGAGGGCCTTTTTTGTTTATCCACAGATGACGCAGATTACGCAGATTTTCCGGGTGGATGGCGCGCTAACGCTATCGGAGGTGGAAGCATAGATGCGCTTCGCGCCGATCCTTTCGATGGCCGAAGGCCTGTGCCGGATCAGATTCACTAGCGATAGCGGTAGCGTGCAATCAAGCCGGAACATCTGTGTAATCTGTGGATAAACCCTTCCTGCCTTCGCCGCCGCAACCCGCCGCCTTGGGCAGGCTTTTGTATTTGTTAACGCGAATCGGGGCCAGACAGGGCGGTTGGACAGGGGATGTGGTCATGGACGCCGGGGATCGGGCGCTGGCCTTTAAAATCGGAGAGAGCGGGCTGGGGCTTGCGGGCGTTGCGGGCATGGTCTGGCTGGTGTTCGACCGCGTGGCGCATCCGCATGGCAGTCATGTCGGCAATATCGTGCTGGCCGCGATGGCGGCGGGGGCGCTGGTGATGCTGGCGGCGGGGCGCTGGCACGGGGCCTATGCCGAGCATCGCGCGGCGCAGGCGGGCAGGCTGACCGGGTTCGAGGCGGCGGCGCTGATCGTGATCGTGCAGGGCTGGATCGCTCTGGGCGTGATCCTGCCGTTTATCAGTGAGGCGGGGTTGCGGCAGGTTCTGGCCAGCGGTTTCGCAGCGGTCGCCGCCTTCGGCGTGCTGTTCCGCGCCGCCATGTCGGCCATTCGGGTCGGCCTGCTGTAGGGCCGGATGTTTAGCTCTTGAATTTGCCGGGGCGAATTGCCAAGTTGCCTTATGCGGGCGGCGCAAGACGGGGTTAAGATTTGACCCTTACAAACGCCGTCAGACTTTGATTCTTTATCCCTTTAAGGATGCCCGATGCGCGATCCCGTTGACAATCTGACCATGAACCTGGTGCCTATGGTGGTGGAGCAATCCAGCCGCGGCGAGCGCGCCTATGACATCTTTTCGCGCATGCTCAAGGAGCGGATCATCTTCCTGACCGGGCCGTTCGAGGACGGCATGGCGTCGCTGATCTGCGCACAATTGCTGTTTCTGGAATCGGAAAACCCGAAGAAGGAAATCGCCATGTATATCAACAGCCCCGGCGGTCAGGTGACCTCGGCCCTGGCGATCTACGACACCATGCAATACATCAAGTCGCCGGTTTCCACCGTGTGCATGGGCATGGCGGCCTCGGCGGGGTCGCTGATCCTGCAGGCTGGTGAGGCGGGTCAGCGCATCTCGCTGCCCAACGCCAAGATCATGGTGCACCAACCTTCGGGCGGGGCGCGCGGCATGGCCTCGGATATCGAGATTCAGGCCGAGGATATCCGCAAGACCAAGAAGCTGCTCAACGAAATCTACGTCAAGCACACCGGCCAGACCTATGAGACGATCGAAAAGACGCTCGACCGCGACCGCTATATGACGGCGGACGAGGCCAAGGCGTTCGGCCTGATCGACCACGTCTATGAAAAGCGCGCCGACGCGGGCGAGTGATCGCTGGCGCAAGGCAAGGGAACGCGGCTCCGGTTTCCGGGGCCGCGTTTTTGTTTGTCCCGTAACAAAGACTGGCGATTAAGGCGTTTTCGGCTATAAGGCGCACATGCCTTTGAAAATCGCCATTGTCGGTCGACCCAATGTCGGCAAATCGACCCTGTTCAACCGCCTCGCGGGCAAGAAGCTGGCCATCGTTGATGACCAGCCCGGCGTCACGCGCGACCGCCGCTACGCCACCGGACGGCTGGGCGATATCGACCTGGAGCTGATCGACACGGCGGGGTTCGAAGACCTGAGCGATCAGTCGCTGGAGGCGCGCATGCGCCAACAGACCGAGCGCGGCATTGACGAATGCGACGTCGCCTTCTTCATCATCGACGCGCGCGAGGGCGTGACGCCGCTGGACCGCATCTTCGCCGACATATTGCGCAAGCGCGACAAGCCGGTCGTGATGATCGCCAACAAGGCCGAAGGCCATCAGGCCGCCGCCACCGCTGAAGAAGCGCGTGTATTGGGCTTTGGCGAGCCGATCCATTTGAGCGCCGAGCATGGCGAGGGCATGTCCGAGCTGTTCGAGGCGACGGAAAAATACCGGCAACTGGTCGAGGGCGACTTCATCGAGGATGAGGACGAGGGCGAGGAGGACGACGAGACCAAGCCGATCCGCATCGCCATTGTCGGGCGCCCCAATGCGGGTAAATCGACCCTGATCAATAAGCTGCTCGGTGAAGACCGGCTGCTGACCGGGCCGGAAGCCGGGATCACGCGCGATTCGATCAGCGTCGAGTGGCAGTATGAGGGCCGCACCATCCGTCTTGTCGATACGGCGGGGCTGCGCAAAAAGGCGCGCGTGCAGGACCGGCTGGAGAAGATGTCCACCGCCGACACCATCCGCGCCATCACCTTCGCCGAGGTGGTGGTGCTGGTCATGGACGAGGCCAACGCCTTTGAGGTGCAGGATTTGCAGATCGCAGACCTGGTCGAGCGCGAGGGGCGCGGCCTGATCTATGCGGTGTCGAAATGGGATCAGGTCGAGGAGCCGCAGGCGCGCCTTGCCGAAATTCTGGAAACGTCCGAGCGCATGCTGCCGCAATTACGCGGCACGCCTTTGGTGACCCTGTCCGGGGCGACCGGGCGCGGGGTCGAGCGGCTGATGCCCGCCATCCTCAAGACCTATCGCAACTGGTCGGCCAAGGTGAAGACGCGCGATCTCAATGACTGGCTGGCTTTGGCCATTCAGCGTCACCCGCCCCCCGCCGTCGATGGCAAGCGCATCAAGCCGAAATATATGGCCCAGACCAAGGGGCGTCCGCCGACATTCGTGCTGTTCGCGTCGCGCGCCTATGCGATGCCGGACCATTACCGCCGTTATCTGATCAACAGTTTGCGCGAGTCCTTCGATATGCCGGGCGTGCCGATCCGCCTGCTGGTCAAGGCCAATACGACGAACAATCCGTTCGATGAGGGCGCGGCGCGACCGTCCTCCAGCGCGCCCAAGGCGAGAAAACCGGGCGCCAAGCCCGCGCACCCGAACCGCGTGCGGCAAAAGCCCAAGGCCGAGGGCGGCGCGAAGGCGGCTCCGAAAGTCGCTGCGAAAGCTGCGCCAAAAGTCGTGGTCAAGGACCGCACCGATGCGGCGCGCGCCAAGGCCTTCCGCAAGGGCGGCCCCAGCACCAAGCCGGGCGCGGCGGGACCGGGCGGGCGTTCCGGCAAGCGGTGATGTGGGTCGATCTGAAGGCGTGCGCCGATCTGATCCCGGCGGCCTCAGCGCTCAATAACCGGTTCGCGCAGGAGACATCGTATCTGACCGACGCGGCCTTTGTTGCTCTGGTCGAGGGTGCGACTCTGGCGCTGGCGGCGCCGGGCGGTGAGGCGTTCCTGATCGCCTTCGATCAGGACGGCGATTATGACAGCCCGAACTTTCTGTGGTTTCGCGAACGCTTTGCGCGCTTCCTCTATATCGACCGCGTTGTCGTCGCTGCGGCGGCGCAAGGTCAGGGCTGGGGGCGCAGGCTCTATGCAGAGCTGATCGAGACGGCCAAAGCTCTGGGGCATGATCGCATTGTCGCTGAGATCAATATCCAACCACCCAATCCAGGATCGCTTGCGTTTCACGAGCGATTGGGGTTTGCGGCGGTTGGCGAGCGCGCGCTGAGTCTGGACAAGGTTGTTCGCTATGTCGCGCTGGAGGTTTAGGCGACCGCCTGCACGTCCTGACGCAAGGCGGCAAGCGCGCGGTCGAGGCGGGTGAACAGGTCGTCGATATCGGCCTTTGTGACGTCGAGCGGCGGGCGGAAGCGGATGCTGTCCGTGCCGGCGCCAAGCAGCAGCAGGTTTTCCTGTTCCAGCGCCAGGTCGATCAGACGGCCCTTGTGGCCTGCGCCGAAGACGGTGAAGCCCTGATAGAGGCCAAGGCCGCGCGGATTGCCGATCAGGTCGGCGTGCTTTTTGATCAGCCCGTTCAGGCCATCGAGCAGATGCACGGACTTGGGCGCGACCTGATCCAGGAGGCCCTCGTCCTCGACAATGCGCCATTCCTGCACGAAGCGCACCATGTCGGCCAGGGTTCCGCCCCAGGTGGAGTCGAGCACGCCGACATCGTCCATCGGGTTGAGCATATAGACCGCGCCATTGCCGAATTTCTTGGCGGTGGCGACGGCCTGCGGCGGGTGAGGCACGTCGAACAGGTCGATGGAGAAGACCGCGCCGCATTGGCCGCCGGAGGTCTGCACCTCGTCGAGGCCCCAGCCGACGCCATAGCGATGGCAGAGGTCTGACAGGCCGCGATAGAAGCTGTACGGCGCCAGACGATGGCCGCCCGCGCCTTGCAGCGGCTCCAGGATGACGCCCGCAATCTCGTCGGCCTGTTCGCGGAACAGGGATTCGAGCTGCGCCAGCACAGCGTTGGCCGTGGCTTCATTGTCGGCGTCGCTGCGGCGCGCGTCGTATTCGGGAAACGGAATGCGGATATTGCCCTGAATAATGCCGCGATAATCGCGCGTCGCGACCGGATCGTGGCTCAGTTCGGTTATGTTGAGCGCATAGACGGTGCGGCCGTGGAAAGCCTGATCGAAATAGACGAAGCGGTGGCTTAGGATGTCGCTACCCTTGGCCTGCTGCTTGTGGTGGTGCAGATTGATGAGATATTTCATCATGTTCTCGACCGCTTCGGCGCCGGAATTGACGGCATAGACCTCGACACGGCCATGATCGGCCATGCATTTGGGCGCCAGTTTGTGCAGCAGGCGGTAATAGTCGAGGCATTGCGGCGTCAGGAAGTCGGGATTGGCCATCTTGGTGTTGGCCGCGATCACCAGCTCGCGCGCATAGTCGGGCTCGAACAGACGCGGATGGTTGTAGCCGAGCAGTTTCGAGCCATAGAGGCCGGTCCAGTCGCTGATCGTCTGGCCATCGACGGTGACGAGGTTCAGACCGCGCGAACGCGACAGATCGACCGCGAACGGATACGGCTCGGCGATGACATAGTTGGCGAGTTCGGCCAGCATGGCCGCGCTTTTCGGTCCGGGATAATGCGTCATGGTGACAGTTTGACGCTGGAATTTGCAAAATGAAAGCTTAAAATTACAAAGTGAGTAATTTTATCATCAAAATGATTTTCGTATTGAAGGGTGGGTAAAGAGACATCCACAGATTACGCAGATTTCACAGATTTTGGGCGGAGGCCCGGGACTGAAAGGCAAGACGTGGAATGGCGCTTTGCGCCGTTATGACGCGTACGGCAATCTGCGAAAATCTGCGTAATCTGTGGTTAACCTTCTCTCGACATGCAGCGACGAGTCCTTGCGTGTCTTGTTAGGACGCGCGCGTAGAGAAAGCAGGGAAGGTAGGGGAACCGCAGATTACGCAGATTTACGCAGATTTTTTGCAGTGCGCGATGGGCGGCGTCGTGACGAGAAGGGATGCGGATTGGCGCTTCGCGCCGTTAAGACGCACAATTCTTCATGAACGGAAGGCCCGCAGGGCCATCTGTGTCATCTGCGTGATCTGCGGATAAACCTGCTTTACGTTGCGGCGGCGAGGGTTTGGGTGCGCCAGGCGGTGAAGCTGACCGTGTCGAGCGGCGGGATGCGGGCGGGGTCGCACAGTTCCAGCAGCAGCGGCGCGATCTCGTCCGGGTGCGGCAAGGTCATCGGGTCTTCGCCCGGATAAGCGGCGGCGCGCATTTTCGTGCGCATGGCGCCCGGCGAGAGCAGGGCGGCGCGGATCGGGGTGATCTCGACCTCATCGGCCCAGGCGCGCACCAGAGTCTCCATCGCAGCCTTGGTGGCGCCATACGGACCCCAGAAGGCGCGGCCTTTCGTGACGCTGTCGCCCGTGGTGAAAAAGACGACGCGACCGGCGGCGGACTGACGCAGCAGCACTTCGCAGGCGCGCAGCATCCGCCACGAGGCGGTCAGGTTCATGGTGACGATCTTGTCGAAATCCTTGGGCTCCTGATGCGTGACCGGCATCAGGGTTCCCGAAATCGCCGCCGCGTGGACCAGCGTATCAATACGACCGAAGCGCTCGAACAGGACGCCGCTCAGGCGGTCGAGCGCGTCAAAATCGGTCAGGTCGAACGGCACCAGAGTCGCGTGCTGGCCGGTGGCGGCGAAAATCTCGTCGTCCAGCTCCTCAAGCGACGCCTTGGAGCGGGCGCAGGCGATGACCTGCGCGCCCGCCTTGGCCAGGGCCAGAGCGCAGGCGCGACCGATGCCGCGCGAAGCGCCGGTGACGAGGGCGATGCGGCCCTGTTGCGTCATGGACATAAGGCCCTCTTTAGTGCGCGTTGACCAGCAGGGACAGTTGCGCCGATTCCTCGGCGTTCTGCGACTGACCTTCGCGGTCGGTCAGACGGGTCGGGTATTCGCCGGTGAAATAGTGGTCGGTGAACTGTGGGCTGTCGGGATTGCGGCCATTATGCCCCATCGCCTTATAGAGGCCATCGACCGACAGGAAGCCGAGCGAGTCGCATTCGAGCTTTTCGCGCATTTCGGCAAGCGTATGATTGGCGGCCAGCAGCTTTTCGCGGTCGGGCATGTCGATGCCGTAGAAGTCCGGCCACATGATCGGCGGCGAAGCCGAGCGCAGGTGGACTTCTTTCGCGCCCGCCGCGCGCACCATGCGCACGATCTTGACCGAGGTGGTGCCGCGCACGATGGAATCGTCGATCAGGATGACGCGCTTGCCTTCCAGAACGATGCGGTTCGGGGCGTGCTTCTTGCGCACGCCGAGGTCGCGGATGCCTTGCGTCGGCTGGATGAAGGTGCGCCCAACATAGTGGTTGCGGATAATGCCGAGATCAAACGGCAGGCCGGATTGTTCGGCGAAGCCCAGCGCAGCCGGGACGCCGGAATCGGGCACCGGCACGACGATGTCGGCGTCGGCGGGGTGTTCGATGGCCAGTTGCCGCCCCATCGCCTTGCGCACCGCATAGATCGACTTGCCGTTCACAACCGAGTCCGGGCGGGCGAAATAGATATATTCAAACAGGCACGGACGGGCGGATTTCTGGTCGAGCGGCTTATAGGATTTCAGACCGTCGGCGTCGATCTGCACCACTTCGCCGTGTTCGACGTCGCGCACGAAATGGGCGCCGATCATGTCGAGCGCGCAGGTTTCCGAGGCCAGCACGTAGGAGTCGCCCAGTTTGCCGATCACCAGCGGGCGGATGCCCAGAGGGTCGCGGGCGCCGATCAGCATGTCCTTGGTCAGGGCGACGATGGCGAAACCGCCTTCGATGTGGCGCAGGGCGTCCATGAAGCGGTCGATCACCTTGATCTGACGCGAACGGGCGATCAGATGCAAAATGACCTCCGAATCGGAGGTCGATTGGAAGATGGAGCCTTCGGACACCAGCTTGGTGCGCAGGAACATGAAATTGGTCAGATTGCCGTTATGGGCGATGGCGATGCCGCCGTCGTCGAGATCGGCGAACATCGGCTGCACATTGCGGATAAAGGCGCCGCCCGCCGTCGAATAGCGGGTGTGGCCGATGGCGGAGCGGCCTTTCAGCTTGGCGACCAGTTCGGGCTGGGTGAAGACGTCGCCGACCAGGCCGTGTTCGCGCTCGGTGTAGAAGCGGCGCCCGTCGCAGGAGGCGATGCCGCAGGCCTCTTCGCCGCGATGTTGCAGGGCGTGCATGCCCAGAACCGTGATCGCGCTGGCGTCGTCTATGCCGTGGACGCCGAACACGCCGCATTCGAGGCGGGGACGGTCATCGTCAGCTTCGCGCAAAGCGGCATCCGGATCGGTGAGGGCCGACAGGTCGATCTGGGACGACAGCATGGTATCTCTTTTCCAAACGCTGGACCGCCCGTACACAGGACCGGAGCGGTCGGTTACTCGTTATCGGCCACCTTGTTGGCCATGCCTGCGCCCGCGGGGACGAACGCCTGGATGATCTTGGCGCACTTCACGCTGAGCGGATAGACCTTGGCGGCCCGGAACCAGTGGGGTTGCCGCTCAATAGGCGTGACCGCCGAAAAAATCAAATGGAATACGCCCAGCACCACCAGTGTACGGACGATTCCGACGCCGAAGCCCAGGACGCGGTCGAAGACGCTGAGCGCCTTTTGCGTATGCACCTTGTCGGACAGGGCGTGGCCGACATAGCGGATGGCGAAATAGATGGCCAGAAACAGGATGAAGGCGGCGACATAGCCGGTGATGGTGTCGAGGTGGAACACCTTGACGATGAAGGCCTTGCCCACGATCGAGAAGAACAGGGCCAGGAAGAAGGCGATCAGATTGACCAGTTCCTTCAGCCCGCCGCGCACCACGCCCGCGAAGCACGACAGCGCCAGCAGCGCCAGAAAGACCAGATCGTAAAGCTGCATCCATGCCCCCGGATATAGTGTGCGCCGTCGCATTCGCCAGTGCGGCGCTTACTGTCCGGTTCATGGCATACCATCAGATCGCCGTTTTAACAATCTTCGTTAACCCTGATCGCCAGGGAACAGGCGGATCAGGGCGTCGTTGAGCGAGCGGAAGCCCAGGACCTGCAAGGGGGCGTTCTCAGCGGCGGAGGCGGCGGCGAGGGCGCAGGAAAAGCCGAGTTTCAGGGCCTCCTTCAGGCGGGCCTCGCTGCGGGAGACGCCGCGCACGTCGCCGGACAGGCTGATTTCACCGAAAATGACGCCGTCGCGCGGCAGGGGCGTGTCGGTCAGGGCCGAAACGAGCGCCAGCGCTGCGCACAGGTCGGCGGCGGGTTCGGAGATGCGCAAGCCGCCTGCGACATTGAGATAGACGTCTTTTTGCGCGAACGAGACGCCGCAGCGCGATTCCAGCACGGCCAGAATCATGGCCAGCCGTCCCGAATCCCAGCCGACGACGGCGCGGCGCGGGGTGCCATAGGCGGACGGGGCGACGAGGGCCTGCATTTCGACCAATACGGGGCGGGAGCCTTCGATGCCGGCGAAGACGGCGGAGCCGGCGGCGCGTTCGTGGCCGTCGCCAAGGAACAGGGCGGACGGGTTGGGCACTTCGCGCAGGCCGGAATCGCCCATTTCGAACACGCCGATCTCATCGGTGGCGCCGAAGCGGTTCTTGGCGCCGCGCAGGATACGGAACGGATAGCCGCGCTCGCCTTCGAACGACAGGACGACATCGACCATGTGTTCAACGACGCGCGGTCCGGCGATCTGGCCTTCCTTGGTGACGTGGCCGACCATGATGACGCTGGTTCCGTGTTTTTTGGCGAGGCGCACCAGTTCGCTGGCGCAGGCGCGCACCTGCGACACCGAGCCCTGCGCCGCCTCGACCGCGTCGGACCACAGGGTCTGGATCGAGTCGATGACCACGAGGTCGAATTTTTCGCGTTTGAGCGCATCGAGAATGGCGCGCAGGCCGGTTTCGGCGGCAAGATCGACGGGCGCCTTCGACAGGCCCATGCGGGCGGCGCGGCCTCTGATCTGTTCAACCGCTTCTTCGCCGGAAATATAGCCGATTTTCAGCCCGGTCTGGGCGGCCTGGGCGGCGACCTGCAGCAGCAGGGTCGATTTGCCGACGCCGGGATCGCCCGCGATCAGGATGGCGGAACCCGGCACCACGCCGCCGCCGCACACGCGGTCGAATTCGCCGACGCCGGTGATCATGCGCGCGGGGGCTTCGTCTTCGCTGTCGAGGGTTTCAAACTGCAAGCGATCAAGGCGCGACGCCTTGCCCGCGGGTTCCGGCTTCAGGCCGCCGGGCGGGGCGCTGAACGTCTCCTGCACCAGGGTGTTCCACAGGCCGCAGCCGGAGCATTGCCCGGCCCATTTCGACGCGACCGAGCCGCAGGACTGGCAGACATATTGGATGGAATCGCGCGCCATATCGCCCTCACAGAAGAATGTTCTTCATATGTTCTGATTTAGCTGTAGCTGTCAAGTGCGGTAATGGCGTGGGATGCGCGGGCCGAGGCGGGTCAGCCATTCGTAGCCGATGGTGCCGGAGGCGGCGGCGACCGCATCGAGGTTCTGCGCCGGGCCGAGGAGTTCGACCTCATCGCCGACCTGAACGTCGAGGCCGGTGACGTCGAGGCTGCATACGTCCATCGAGACGCGCCCGGTCAGGCGGCGTTGTTCGCCATTCACGGTGACGAAGCCATTGGGCGTGAAGCTGCGCAGCAGGCCGTCGGCGTAACCGATGCCTATGGTGGCCAGTTGCATGGGTTCGGCGGCCTCATAGGTCGCGCCGTAGCCGACGGTTTCGCACGGTTCCAGCGGGCGGACTTGCAGGATGCGGGCGGTCAGGCGGGCGACGGGCCGGATGTCGGGGTGGGCGACGCCGAACGGGCCGCCGCCATAGAGGCTGATGCCCGGTCGGATCAGGTCGAAATGGTAGTCGGGGCCGAGAAAGGCGCCCGCGCTGTTGGCCAGGGATTTGGGCGCATCGAAGGCGGCTGAGGCGTCGCGGAAGGCGGTCAGTTGCCGCGCATTCATCGGATGATCGCGTTCGTCGCCGCAGGCGAGGTGGCTCATGACGAGGCTTAAGGGGCGGGTTTTCGGCAGGGCGGCGAGGTCGTCGGGGCGGACGCCGAGGCGGTTCATGCCGGTGTCGATATGCAGGGCGGCCTCGACGCGTGCGGGGCCTTGCAGCCATG
Source organism: Asticcacaulis sp. (assembly GCF_051956075.1). GTDB lineage: Bacteria > Pseudomonadota > Alphaproteobacteria > Caulobacterales > Caulobacteraceae > Asticcacaulis. Next base: position 82,874 of record NZ_JBQCGA010000061.1, read on the forward strand.
TCGCATACTGTTCGGCGCTGTTCAGCACCGGGCGCAGAGTGTGCGTCAGGAAGGCTTGCGGATCGCCAGCGAGGCCGTCCAGCACATAGATGACCGCCTCCGGCAGGGTGTGGCGCAGGGCTATGCCTTCATCGAGGCGGGCGACGAAGAAGGTGCGCGCGCCGTGCCGGGCCAGATGCGGGGCGATGGCGGCCATGCCGAGGCCGTAGGCGTCCGCCTTGACCACGGGCGCGATCTCGGCGCCGGGGCATTGGCGTTGCAGGGCGCGGTAATTGTGCAGCAGGGCGCTCAGGTCGATATCGAGCCGGGCGGTGGGGTGTTCAGACGTCATGGACGGGGGATAGCATGATGCGCGGCTGGCGGGAATGTGGGGAGGAAGAAAGAAAGCCTCGCCGCTCCGCAACTGCGGTCCTCCTCCCCAGCTTGCTGGGGAGGTATGAGGGGGCTATTACATTTGTAGCATTGCGGCATTCGGTCAATGTCCAATGCGCACACTCCATACGTTCAAACTACGCCTCGACTGGTGGACATTTTTCTGGTCCTGCGAAATATAGGTGTAATGAAAATGTCCTCCGATTGGCCGCTCAAAAGCATTGAATTTATTGTCTCAGAAGCAGCCCGACTTCGAGCTGAAATCGGAAAACAAAGAGATGGCGGCTTTGCTGATGACTTCCTGAACTACCTACCGGCTGCTGACATTCCAGGTATAATTCCCATTGGCTATGCCGGAATGTCGGAGGTGCATAAGCTAGCTGCTGAGGCAATTAAGCGTCGTAATTTGACTGGCCATATCCCCGTTGAAGAAGCTGCTCAATTCCTTAAAAAGCGGATATCGTCTGACATCTTTGGTAGCGACCAGTTGATCGGTAAAACCGAAATCGATCGGATTTTACGCGATTGCGGACGGGCTATGGCACTTAATTGTGAAGCCCAAACTCATTTTTTCCCCGTATACCTAATGAAGGATCAAGAGCCGGAAACGATTGATCTCGGCGCTGTACGCTTCCATTCAAAGAACGGTTTCCAACGAGTTTGGCGAGAACGATATCCTAATAAGGAGCAACTGGATAAAGGAAATCCAGACTTTGCCAAATTTCGAAATGAAACCTTAGATCACTATGGCGGCTTCAGTTGGATAGCTGAGGCCAACATCGAAGGCTGCCATCCAAAAATCGCTGAACAATTGGCAAAAAGCGCGGTAACCAGTGCGGTGGACTTTCTCCACTTAATAATTGGCGCTCCGTGGACGGATCGCTTCGAGACCAATCCGACACTTCGAGCCGACAAATCTTACTATCATTTGGCCGTAGCATCCAAGAGTGGTCTTAAGTTGCATAAGTCCACTGGTCGTAGCAATGAAGTTCCACTGGGGGAAGCTTGGCCGGGGCTACTAGAGGATGGTGATGAAGCATATTTTCTCTCGCAAGCACACGTAATATTAAAAGCAAAAACAGTGCCGAACCCAAAATGGCCGTTAAGTCTTCGCTTCCTAGACGGGCTACAGTGGTATGGTGAAGCGGTCAGAGACAGTGGACATGCGAGTTCTGTAATCAAATATGTCCTTTGTCTCGAACGCCTATTAATGACTGACGGTAAGGAAGACGTCACGCAAGTCCTCGTAGAGAGGGCTTCCAATGTTGGGATGCCTGTGCGCCTTAGAAGTGAGAAACTTCGCACTGAATTGAGTGAAAAGGTTCGCCAAGTTTACAAGCTTAGGAGCAAGCTTGTCCACGGATCGTTATCACCAAATGACCCAAATGTCACTAAGGGTTTAAAGTCATGTCGTGAACTAGCGGAACGCATTCTAAAAATGTATTTAGTGGCATTCAGGCCAGATCAATTCGAAGATAGCACTTTCAATACGAAAAAGCTTGATGACTGGATGAACGGCACCAAGACAAAAATAGACGACCACATCCGTTATTTTCGTTCATATCAAAGTCCTCGTCTTCCATGGCCTAAGCGTCAAAACGAAGCGCGCAATGACAAATGAAAACGAATGACGCATAGCGGATCTGAAAAATTCTCGATGAAGGCGTGTTTTACCCTTATTCCATATTATAATTATCGTACCTGCCGCTTTGCGCCAGGTTGCCGAATCTGGTGACGTTTTCGTCGAAGGAGAGGCGGACGGTGCCGATGGGGCCGTGGCGTTGTTTGCCGATGATGACTTCGGCGGTGCCGCGGATGCGGTCCATGTCTTCCTGCCAGGTCAGGTGTTCGGGCGTGCCTTCGCGCGGTTCGGCGCGGCCGAGATAGTAGCTTTCGCGATAGACGAACATGACGATGTCGGCGTCCTGCTCGATCGAGCCGGATTCGCGCAGGTCGGACAGTTGCGGGCGCTTGTCGTCGCGGCTTTCGACCTGACGCGAGAGCTGCGACAGGGCGATGACCGGCACGGCCAGCTCCTTGGCCAGCGATTTCAGCCCCATGGTGATGGTCGAGACCTCCTGCACGCGGTTTTGGGAGCCGCCGCCTTCGCCGAGCGTGATGAGCTGGAGGTAGTCGACGATGATGCAGTCAAGGCCGACGGTGCGCTTTAAACGGCGCGCGCGGGCGGTCAGCTTGGCCAGGGTGATGCCGCCGGTGTCGTCGATATAGAGCGGGGCGGCGCTGATCTCCATCGCCGCCTCTTTCAGACGCGCGAATTCCGACACGTCGATCTCGCCCTTGCGCAGGCGGTCGGAGGAGACGCCCGACGCATCGGCCAGCAGGCGGGTGGCGAGCTGGTCGGCGGACATTTCCAGCGAGTAGAAGGCGACCACGCCGCCATCGACCGTCTTGCGCGTGCCGTCGGGTTGCGGCTCGTAGCTGTAATGTTTGGCGACGTTCATGGCGATATTGGTCGCCAGCGCGGTCTTGCCCATCGACGGGCGGCCCGCCAGGATGATCAGGTCGGACTTGTGCAGGCCGCCGATCTGCTTGTCGAGGTCGGCCAGGCGCGTGGCGATGCCGGCCAGCCCGCCGTCGCGGTGGAAGGCTTCTTCGGCCAGACCAATCGCGCCCGCGACCGCATCCGAGAACGGCACGAAGCCGGTCGAGGAGCTTCCCTTTTCGGCCAGGTCGAACAGTTGCGCTTCGGCGGCCTCGATCTGCTCGCGCGCGTCCATCTCGCCCGACGCGCCTTTGGCGATTTCGCCGCCGAGCCGGATCAGTTCGCGGCGCAGGGCCAGGTCGTAGATGACGCGCGCATAGTCGGACGCATTGGCGGCGGGCGGGGCGCGGTCCACCAGGTCGGCGAAATAGCGGATGCCGCCCAGGTCATTGAAGGCCTGATCGGACTTGAACTTGTCCACAAGCACGATCGGCTCGGCCAGATGGCCGATGCGGATCTGCTCTTCGATGGTGGCGAACAGGCGCTGGTGGAAGGGTTCGTAGAAATGCCGCGCCTGCAGGCCGTCATAGAGGCGCTCATAGGCGCCGTTGTCGAACAGGAGGCAGCCCAAAAGGGCCTGCTCGGCCTCCAGGTTGTGCGGCAGGGTGTGGAGGGCGGCATCGGGGGCCGCGAGGGTCGCTGTGTCGGGCATGGTTAGGTTCATAGCCGTCTTGTGCGCGCCAGCATAGCCTGAGTCGGCGTCTGTCCACCGGGGAGTGTCCACAGGCTGTTAAGTGTGGGGATGAACACGGGAAGTAAGGGGGGAACCGCAGATTTACGCAGATTTGCGCAGATTTTTCGGCGGCGCGGGCGGCTGCCATATGTGGAGCGTGGTCTGTGACTGGCGCTGCGCGCCGGTTTAATCGTGGCGGCTCATCTGCGTAAATCTGCGTAATCTGTGGTTCTCTTGCCTAAACAAAAAAAAGCCCCCCGCGCGGGTGCGCGGAGGGCTGTAAGGGTAGGTTGTGACGCGGCTTACCAGGTCTGGGTCAGCTTGGCGTACAGGTAGCGGCCGTTGAAGCCGAACGGCGAGAAGCGGTCGAAGGCGAGGGCGCCGACGCCGTTGCCGCTGGTGATGTTCAGATTGGCCGGAACCTTGTCTGGATAGACGTCGAACAGATTGTCCGCGCCGACGGTGAGGACCGTGCCGGTCGCGAAGCGGTAGGAGCCGCTCAGGTCGGTGATGGTCTTCTTGCCGGTGTGGATGTCGCTGGCCGGGGTCGAGGCTGCGTCGATCACGTCGCCGTAATAGGTGGCGCGCGCATTGACCGACCAGGCGCCGTCGGTCCAGTCCACGCCGAACGTGCCCTTGTTCTCAGGCGAGCCGTTGGTCAGGATGTACTGACGGGTGCGGGCGAACAGGGTCGGGGCCGGATTGAGGCTGGAAAGGGTGTTGATCGTCGGCATACGGTTGATGACCGTATTGCTGTTGGCCCAGGCCAGCGACAGGTTGAAGCGGCCATAATGGTCGGTCGGGATGCGATAGTTCGCCACCGCATCGACGCCGCTGGTCGTGGTCGTCACGCCGTTCATGAAGAAGCGCGCGGCGGTCACGTTGTAGGGCGCCAGGATCGGGGTGATGTTGCTGCCCGAAATGTTTTCCGACAAAACGATGCGGTTGCCGATGCGGATATTATAGCCATCGACGGTCAGTTCGAACGGGCCCTTGTGCCAGACGAAGCCCAGGGCTTCGCTGGTCGAGGTTTCCGCCTTGAGCTGCTGCGCGCCCAGCGTCCTGGCGACGTCGCTGGTGGCCGGGAAGGTGCCGGTCTGGACGATTTCGCTGACGCCGTTCGTGGTGACGATGTTGCTGGAGGTCGCGGTGAAGTACTGCTGCTGCAGCGACGGGGCGCGGAAGCCGCTCGACACCGAGCCGCGGATCGCGAAGGACGGGGTGAAGTCGTAGCGCAGGGCCAGCTTGCCCGACGTGTTGTCGCCGAAGTCGGAATAGTTCTCGTAACGCACGGCGGCGTCATAGCTGAACTTTTCGGTGAAGTTGCCCGCGACGTCGGCGTAAACGCCGACGCTGTTGCGGTTCTTATCGACCTCGTTCGACGGCTGGAAGCCGCCGAAGCCCTGTGCGCCGCCCGACTTGCCGGACGCGCCGAGCGGACCGATGGCGTAGGACTGCTCCTCGCCGCGCTTGATCTTATAGGTTTCGTCGCGCGCTTCGAGGCCGAGGGCCAGGGTCATCGGGCTGGCCAGGCCGACTTCGAACGGGCGGCTGATGTCGGCGTTGAAGACGGTCTGACCGTACTTCATCTGGCCGTCATAGAAGTTGCGCTGCGACTGGTCGCCATAGGAGGCGTTGTCGCTGTTGAGCGTATAGTAGTCGAGCGTATTGTCGCCGTGGGTCAGGCTGAAGTCCGACGCCCATTCGCCGATCGAACCGCGCAGGCCGATCGTGGCGCCCAGATCCTTCGACTTGGCCTCGATGATCGGCAGGAAGCCGTTCGGATAGAGGCTGGCCACCGTGCCGGAGCTGGTGGCGTGGCGGAAGAAGGCGGCGCTCTTGGAATCGACGTCGCTGTAGTTGAGGTTGCCGTACAGCGACCAGGTGTCGTTCAGCGGCTTGCCCGCATTGGCGAAGATGGCGAAGTTCTTCTGGTCCGGATCGCCGTAGCGCGAAGTGACGACGGCAGGCGAGACGGTGTTGTCGATGTCGCCGCGCGAGGTCGGCTGGCGGCGGCGCGCTTCGGCGGACAGGGTCAGGAAGCCGTCCGAGCCGAGCTTGAAGCCCGCCCAGCCGCTGACGTCGGTGGTGCCGCCGTCATGGGCGGTGCGCGACGAATTGGCCGCCTTGATGTCAGTGTCGTATTCGCCGTAGGAGACGGTGACGCCGCCGCCGTGATCGGCCTGACGCAGGTGGAGGTTGACGACGCCGGCGATGGCGTCGGAGCCGTACTGCGCCGAGGCGCCGTCGCGCAGCACTTCGAGGCGGTCGAGCGCGCTTTCCGGGATGGCGTTCAGATCGACCGCCGACGAGCCGCGGCCCATCGAGCCGTTGATATTGACGAGGGCCGAGGTATGGCGGCGCTTGCCGTCAACCAGAACCAGCGTCTGATCCGGCGACAGGCCGCGCAGGGCGACCGGACGGATGCTGTCGGTGGCGTCGGTGCCGCTGGGGCGCGGGAAGTTGACGCTGGGGGCGGCGCGGGACAGGCCCTGCGCCAGTTCGGAGGAGCCCTGCGCCGTCAGGGTGTCGGTCTTGACGACATCGACCGGAGCCAGGGTGTCGAGGCGCGAACGATGCGAGGCGCGCTGGCCGGTGACGACGACCTCGGTCGGCTGATCGGACGCGGCGGTCGATGAGTCCTGAGCGAAGGACGGGGCGGCGAAAGCGGCGCTGAGAGCGATGGCGGAGGCGGCGAGAAGCCAGGTGCTTGAGCGGGACATTAGGGAGGTCTCCATTTGGGCGATACCGACGAAAACACGACACAATGACGGTCGGATGCGCCACAGTTGGTCACATTGCTGTCGGATTTAAAGATGGTGCGCCGCAATAGATTTTCGCCTGAGAAGTTAGGAAAACTATCGGCGGGCGGCGCGCCGCTACAGGAATGGGGAGAAAACGCCTTATATTTATGACGTTTTCATTACAGTCCGCTGCGCTGGGGCAGGGGTGGGCGGCGCCGTTCACGTGATCACAAAGGCGGTCATGTGTGGCGAAAACGTCACGAAATTGCGGCGCAGAGACGCGAAAAAGCCCCGGAAGGCGGACCTTCCGGGGCTTCATTCAGACTCACATGGAGCCAGACTTTACGCTTCGTAAGGCGCGTCCGCCATGGCGGCGCCGGCGCCGCCTTCGAGCATATCGGCCGCCGCGGCTTCATCCGCGAGACGGTCTTCCTCGAATTGCGCGGCGATGACGTTCTCACCAGCGGCCTGACGTTCGGCCTCGTCCTGCGAGCGGGCCACGTTCACCGTGATGGTGATTGCGACTTCGGCGTGCAGGCGCACCGAGATCTGGTGCAGGCCCAGGGTCTTGATCGGCGTGTTCAGGACGACCTGATGACGCTCGACCTTGCCGTCGGCTTCGGCCACGGCGTCCACCACGTCGCGGGCGTTGACCGAACCGTAAAGCTGGCCGGTGTCGCCGGCCTGACGGATGACGATGTAGGACGAACCGTCCAGTTCCGAGGCGGCCTTTTCGGCGGCGGCCTTGGCGGCGGCGTTGCGGGCCACGATCTGTTCCTTCTGGGCCTCAAAGACCTTCAGGTTGGCGGCGGTGGCGCGCAGCGCCTTGTGGCGCGGCAGCAGGTAGTTACGGGCGTAGCCGTCCTTCACGCCGACGACGTCGCCGATCGTGCCGAGGTTTTCTACGCGTTCGAGCAAAACAACTTTCATGATCCGTACTCCTTACTTCACGACGTAAGGCAGCAGGGCCAGGAAGCGAGCGCGCTTGATGGCCTTGGCCAGTTCGCGTTGCTTCTTCTGGCTGACAGCCGTGATGCGCGAGGGAACGATCTTGCCGCGCTCGGAGATGTAGCGTTGCAGGAGCTTGACGTCCTTATAGTCAATCTTCGGGGCGTTGGCGCCGGAGAACGGGCACACCTTGCGGCGGCGGAAGAAGGGACGACGGGCGGGGGCGTTGCCGACGGGGGCGCCGACAGTGGGGGTGTTGGTGTCTTCAGCCATGGTGAAAACCCTCCCTTATTCCGAGGCTTCGGCGCGGTCCGAACGCTCGGAGCGTTCCGGGCGGTCGCGGCGGGCCAGAATGGGCGACAGTTCGAGGTCGAGTTCCTCGACGCGGATGGTCATGAAGCGGATGACGTCTTCATTGATCGAGAGCTGGCGCTCCATTTCCTTCACGGCCGGGGCCGGGGCGTCGATGGCCAGCAGGGAGTAGTGGCCCTTGCGGTTCTTCTTGACGCGGTAGGTCAGGTTGCGCAGACCCCAGTATTCGATCTTGGCGATGTGACCGCCATTTTCTTCGATCAGGGCCTTGAGCTGGTCGTTGAGAGCTTCCGCCTGTTGCGGCGAAATATCTTGTCGCGCGATGACGACGTGTTCGTAATAAGCCATTTTATCCTCTTCCGTTGCGCCGGGCGGCACGATCATGAGCGGAAGCCTCAGGGATCGTGATGGATCGGGGTTCGCACGATGCGAGCCGACCGACCGGCAGGGACGCGCGCCCCTTACAGGATCAAACAGGAAAAGGCAAGCGAAGGCTGTGTTCAGGCGACGTCTAATTGTTGCGGCTGCGACATAGTTGCGGGTCACAAATGTGAGAGGGTCACATAGTCGCTTGCAATTGTAACGGGTATGGTATCCATCGTATCAGATCAGCGGGAGGGATGAGGTAAGGTGAGAGCGAGGGGGACAGGCCGGTGGATGCTGGCGGGCGTCAGCATAGTGGCTCTGGTCAGCGCGTGGTCTGCGGGGGCGCAGACGACGGCGGCGGCCGGGAACAAGGCGGCGAAGACCGCGCCGTCAGATGCGACGACGCAGGTGACGGTCGAGGGCAAGCATAAAGAGGTCGCTGACCGCATCGACCGGCGCGTCTATGACGTGTCGAGCGATCCCGATGCGGCGACGGGGACCAGCGCCGATATTCTGGGCAAGCTGCCGTCGGTGCAGGTGACGCCGTCGGGCGCGGTGTCGCTGCGCGGCGACCGGCGGGTTCTGGTGCTGGTGGACGGCAAGTATCCGGCCAACGGCAATGCCGTCATTCAGGATATGCCAGCCTCGTCGATCGAGCGGATCGAGGTCATGACCACGCCGTCTGCGCAATACGCCGCCGACGCGCCGGGCGGCGTCATCAACATCATTACAAAAAAACGCGCGCATCTGGGCGTCAGCGGCGAGGTCTCGGCGCGCGTCGATAATGTGCGCGACAATCTGCACGCTTCAAGCGTGGTGACAAAAGGGCCGTGGACGCTCGATACAAGGCTGGTTGTGATGCGCGCCCAGAAGGACTGGCGGCAGAACAGCGTCCTGACCGCGCCGTTTGCGATGACCGATACGGGCCGGTATGGCTGGGCGCAGGACGCCGTCATCGCCACCGCCAATCTGACCTACAGGTTCGACGACAAGCGCAGTCTGGCCTTTGACAGCGAGGCGCGAAGCGTGTGGGCGCGGCTGCGCAATGACGATCAGTACCGCTCCGACGACATCAGCTACGATCAGGCCGGACGCGGACGCATCCATGACCAGTACGCCTATGTCGAAATGATCTATGAAGACAATGATACGGATACAGGGCGGCATCTGACTCTGGATACGTGGCATGTCGATTACGACACCCTGACCCGGAACGCCTATCGCGACAATTATCTGTCGGCGCCCGGCGGCGCGGCGGTCTATGGCCACCATATCCGCCGTCAGGGACCGGAGGACGACATCAAGCTCGACTATGAGCGGCGCATGGACAATGGCGATCAACTGACCGCCGGGGCGGAATGGGCGCGGATCGAGGCCGATATCGCCACGATTTTTAATGATTCCGGCGCAGTTGCGGGACCGTACCCGGATGGCTTTACGCAGAGTTTCAGCGGCGCGCGCACGACGTTGGACGCCTATGTGACCTATCAGCATGATGTCGGCGCCTGGACCGTGCTGCCGGGATTGCGGCTGGAGCAGGAACGGATCGACGCCCAAGGCGATGTTGGATCGGCTTCGCCGGACTTCACCCATGTGCTGCCGTCGCTGCATCTGGCGCATGCTCTGGGGCAGGGCAAGCTGCGCATCGCCTATAACCGCAAGATCGAGCGTCCGCAGATCACGCAATATAACCCAAGCATCGCCTATTACGGTTCGCGCAGCGCCTATCAGGGCAATGCCGATCTGAAATCGCCGACCACGGACTCGTTCGAGATCGGTTACGATCTGAACAAGGGCGACACGCTGACCGGGGTCACCGTGTACAGCCGGATCACCCACGACCTGCTGACCACCTATAGCCGCGACATAGGCGACAACGTCGTGCTGACGCAGGACGTCAATGCGGGCAATGCGCGCCAGACCGGCGCCGAGCTATCGCTCAAGGCGCCCTTGCCGCATCATTTCAAATACATGCTGGACGTGAACCTGTTTGCCGAGGAGACGCCCTATTATAACGGCGTGGACGGCGCGACGCACAGCCAGATGACCTATACCGGCAACGGCTATCTGGAATATGACCGCAGCAATGGCGAGCAGTATCAGGTCAGTTTCGGCGTTTCAGGCCGCCGCCTGAGCGTTCAGGGCTATGCCGAGCCGACCAGCCATGTCGATCTGAGCTGGTCGCGACCTCTGACGAAAAAGGTGTCGCTAAGCGTTTCCGCCAGCGACATATTCAAGGGGCAGGACCGGATTGCGGTCGTCAACACGCCGTCCTTGCGCGGACGCGTGACCCAGTTCGACAACGAACAGGTCTGGCGCGTGGGGCTGGCCTGGAAGTTCGGCGGGGGAAGCTAGGCGGAAACGCCAATGCCTTGTGATCCACAGATGACGCAGAGGGTGTCCGTTTTCAGCTTCATGCCGGGATAGCGATCCCTCAGGAAACGCGCCGAAAATCTGCGTCATCTGTGGATAAACTTTCTACTGCCCGATCGCCGCCAGCAGGCTTTTGACGTGGGTGGCGGCGTTCATATCGTCGTGGACGAAGGTGATCTTGCCGTCCTGACCGACGATGTAGGAGATGCGGCTGGCCATCTGGATGGCGGGCATCTTGGCGTCGTATTCTTTGGCGACCTTGGCGTCGGCGTCGGCGGCGACCGGGAACTTGCCCTGGCAGGTCTGTTCCGAGAATTTCTGCAGCGTGCCGATGTCGTCCGCCGACACGCCGATCACCGTGACGTGCTTGGCCTGAAACTGCGGGATGGCTTCGGAGAATTCGTGCGCCTCCAAAGAGCAGCCGCTGGTGAAGGCCTTGGGGTAGAAATAGACCACAACCGGGCCGGACTTCAGCGCCTTGGCCAGCGAGAAGGTGCTGACCTGGCCATTGGTGGCCGCGTGTAGTTTGAAATCAGGCGCCGTGTCGCCGACCTTGAGCGCCGCCAGCGACGGCGTGGCGGTCATAAGGGCGGCGGCGGCGATGGCGCCGGGAAGAATGGACGTGATAAAGGACTTCATGGCGTGTCTCCTCAAGCTATTGTGACGCTACGCCTTATACGCCGCAGCGGCAAGTTGGGTTACACAGACTTGCCCTCCTGCGCGGTTTGGCCTAACCAGCGGGTCGCTTTTAAGACTTCAGGGAGTCGCTTCAGATGAGTTTGGCCTTCGTATTTCCCGGACAGGGCTCGCAGAGCGTCGGCATGGGCGCGGAGCTTTATGAGTCGTTCGCCACCGCGCGCGACGTCTTTAACGAGATCGACGAAGCCCTGGGCCAGAAGCTGTTTGCGCTGATGAAGGACGGGCCGGAGGATCAACTGACCCTGACCGAAAACGCCCAGCCCGCCATTATGGCCGTATCGCTGGCTGTGGCGCGGGTGCTGGAAAAGGATTTCGGCGTTTCCTGCGCGAAGGCGAAGTATGTCGCGGGCCACAGCCTGGGCGAATATTCGGCGCATGCGGCGGCGGGGACGTTCTCGCTGGCCGATACGGCGCGGCTTCTGAAGCTGCGTGGTCAGGCCATGCAGCGCGCGGCGCCGGTGGGCGTCGGGGCGATGGCCGCCCTGATCGGCAAGGCGGATCTGGAGCTGGCGGAAAAGGCCTGCGAAGCCGGACGCGCGGCGGGCGTGGTCGTGGTCGCCAATGACAATAATGCCGGTCAGATCGTGATTTCCGGCATGAAACAGGCGGTCGAACTGGCGATGGAGACGGCCAAGGCGCTGGGCGCCAAGGCGATGCTGCTCAATGTCTCCGCGCCGTTCCACAGCCCCTTGATGCAGCCCGCCGCCGATGAGATGCGCGACGCTTTGGCTGCTGTGGCGATTAATACGCCGGTTGCGACCCTGGTGGCCAATGTCACCGCGCGTCCTGTCGCGGACAAGGGCGAGATTATCGGTCTGCTGGTCGAGCAGGTGACGGGCCGGGTGCGCTGGCGCGAGAGCGTGATGTGGCTGGCCGGGGAGGGGGGTGTGACGACATTCGCCGAACTGGGCGCGGGCAAGGTGCTGACCGGCATGGGCAAGCGCATCGCGCCTGACGCGCAATCGGTTGCGCTTAATGGCGCCGCCGATTTCGAGACTTTTGCGAAAGACTTGTCTTAGGGGCAGGTTTCCACTACACCGCCGCGCTGATTTCAGGAGATATCATGTTTGAACTGACTGGCAAAACCGCTCTTGTCACCGGCGCGACCGGCGGGCTCGGCGCGGAAATCGCCCGCGCCCTGCATGGTCAGGGCGCAAAAGTCGTACTGTCCGGCACGCGCGAAAACGTGCTGGCCGATCTCGCCGCTGAACTGACAGGCGCGGTCATCGCGCCGTGCAACCTGTCGGATTCGGCTCAGGTCGATGGCCTGGTCGCCAGGGCCGAAGAGGCTGCGGGCGCGGGGCTCGACATCCTGATCGCCAATGCGGGCATTACGCGCGACGGCCTGATCCTGCGCATGAAGGACGAGGACTGGGAGACGGTGCTCAAGGTCAATCTCGAAGCCTATTTCCGGCTGGCGCGCGCCGCCACGAAGGGCATGATGAAGCGCCGTCATGGCCGCATTATCGGCATCACGTCGATCGTCGGCGTGACCGGCAATCCGGGCCAGACCAATTACGCCGCCTCCAAGGCGGGCATGATCGGCTTCTCCAAGGCGCTGGCTCAGGAGGTCGGTTCGCGCGGCATTACGGTCAACTGCATCGCGCCGGGCTTTATCGCCTCGCCGATGACGGACGAGCTGAACGAGGCGCAGCGCGCGGCGATTCTGGCCAAGATTCCGGCGGGCGACCTCGGCAAGGGCGCCGACATCGCGGCGGCGGCGGTCTATCTGGCCAGCAACGAGGCCGGTTACGTCACCGGCCAGACCTTGCACGTCAATGGCGGCATGGCGATGATTTAAATTGCCCGGACACAGTCTCGCCACGACTATTGTTGTCAGAGGCAAGAGTGTGTTAGGCAAACTTGAAATGGCTTGAATCACGGACCATCTGTGCCTACAAGACCAAATCTGGATTCTGATTACCCCTCCAAGCCCTTACGGGTCAGGGGTTTTGGATAGTTAAAACCTCTGAAGGGACTATAAATGTCTGATGTTCTTGAACGTGTTCGCAAGATCGTGATCGACCACCTGGACGCCGATCCGGACAAGGTGACCGAAAAGGCCAGCTTCATCGACGATCTGGAAGCCGATTCGCTCGACATCGTTGAGCTGGTCATGGCTTTTGAAGAAGAGTTCGATATCGAAATTCCGGATGACTCGGCTGAGCACATCCTGACGGTTGGCGACGCCGTCAACTATATCAACGAAAAGCTGAAGGCCTAAGCGAAAGCTTTTGCGCGAGCGCGGTTTTCAGACTCCCGCCGGGGGTCTGGCCGCGCTCGGTTTCTTTGGGGCCGGGGTTTCGGCAAAAACTTGGGGTGAGCATGGTTCGTCGCGTCGTTATCACAGGTCTGGGTCTGGTTACGCCTCTGGGCGCGGGAGTCGATGTCTCCTGGAAACGCTTGATCGACGGTCAGTCAGGCGCCGGTCCGATCACCGCTTTCGACGCCAGCGACTATGCCTGTCAGGTCGCCTGCGAAATCCCCAGCGTCGATGGCCGCGGCGGCGGAACGCCCGATATGGAGGGCGTGTTCGACCCGTCGGCCATCCTGTCCAACAAGGAGCGCCGCAAGGTCGATGACTTTATCCTGTACGCCATTGCGGCGGCGGATGAGGCGCTCAACGACGCGAACTGGCATCCCGAAAGCGATGAGGATCAGGAGCGCACCGGCGTGATGATCGGCTCCGGCATCGGGGGCCTTGGCGTCATCGCCGAAACCGCGCTGGAAATGCAGGCCAAGGGCCATAAGCGCATCTCGCCCTTCTTTATTCCGTCGGCCCTGATCAATCTGGCTTCGGGGCAGGTGTCGATCCGCCACAAGCTCAAAGGTCCGAACCATGCGGTGGTGACGGCCTGCGCGACCGGCGCCCACGCCATCGGCGACGCGGCGCGGCTGATCAAGTCCGGCGACGCCGACGTCATGGTGGCGGGCGGCGCCGAATCGTCGATCGTGCCGATCGGTATTGCAGGCTTCATCGCCTGCCGCGCGCTCTGCACGGCGTTCAACGACAATCCCAAGGCGGCGTCGCGCCCCTATGACAAGGACCGCGACGGCTTCGTCATGGGCGAGGGCGCCGGAATCGTCGTCCTCGAAGACTATGAACACGCCAAGGCGCGCGGCGCGAAAATCTACGCCGAGGTGCTGGGCTACGGCCTGTCGGGCGACGCTTACCACATTACCGCGCCTTCCGAAGACGGCGACGGCGGTTTTCGCGCCATGAGGGCGGCGGCGAAGACTGCGGGCGTCGATCCGACCGAGATCGACTATGTCAATGCGCACGGCACTTCGACCATGGCGGACGGCATCGAACTGAAGGCGATTGAGCGTTTTCTGGGCGAACGCGCCGCGACGGGGACCGTGTCCTCGACCAAGTCGGCCATCGGGCATCTGCTGGGCGGCGCCGGGGCGGTGGAGGCGATCTTCTGTACGCTGGCCATCCGCGATCAGGTCGCGCCGCCGACGCTCAATCTCGACAATCCCGATGTGGAAACGCCGATCGACCTCGTTCCGCACAAAGCCAAGTCAATGAAGATCGACAAGGTCATGTCCAACAGCTTCGGCTTTGGCGGCACCAATGCGGCGCTGATCCTCGGCAAGGTGGCCGACGCCTGAGATGACGGACAAGCCCGCGCCGAAACAGGTCAGATCGCTGCTGGCGCCGCTGGCCGGACTGATGGCGGGCGTTTTGCTGCTGATCTTCGCGGCGGGATTGTTTCTGTACGCCGAACTGTTCGGCCCCGGCTCCAGCGCGCCGACGCGCGTCACCTTTGCGCACGGCATGAGCGTTTCGGCCATGGCGACGCAGTTGCAGAAACAGCATGTCATCCATTCGTCGACCCTGTTCCGCATCGCGGCGCGGCTGCGCGGGCATGAAAACGGCCTCAAGGCGGGTGTGTACGAATTTCCGGCGCGCACTTCGCTGATCGGCGCGCTCAGCCAGATCGAAGCGGGCAAGGTCGTGCAAACCTATGTCACCATCCCCGAAGGCCGCACCTCGGCTCAGGCGGTGCGCATCCTGATGGGCGTCAAGGATCTGACCGGCGACATCGAAGTCCCGCCGGAAGGCGCCATCCTGCCGGAAACCTATCTCTATACGCCCGGCGAGACGCGGCAGGCGGTGCTGGAGCGCATGCTGGAGGCGGGGCGCAAGACGCTCGACGAGCTATGGGCGAAGCGCGCGCCGGGTTTGCCGTTCGCCAACAAGGAAGACGCGCTGATCATGGCGTCGATCGTCGAGCGCGAAACATCGCTGCCCAATGAGCGTTCGCACATCGCCGCCGTGTTTATCAACCGTCTGAAGCAGGGAATACGGCTCGGCTCCGACCCGACCGTCATCTATGGCGTGTCGCATGGCGAGCCGCTGGGGCGCGGCCTGACCAAGACGGAGCTGGAGACCTGGACGCCATGGAACACCTATCAGATCGACAAGCTGCCGGTGACGCCGATCTGCAATCCGGGCCGCGCGTCGATTGCGGCGGTGCTGACTCCGGCGCAGAGCGACGATCTCTATTTCGTCGCCAACGGAACCGGCGGGCATGTCTTCTCGGCCACCTATGAGGAGCATCTGGCCAATGTCGCCAAGTGGCGCGCGGTGGAAAATCAGGTCGATGTCTATACCTCGTCGGCGATGACCGACGATCTGACGCCGGGCGAGTCGGCGATGGCGCATCTGGATGTGGCCAAACCGGGCGCCAGGCCGGAAAAGGCGCAGGCCGCGGCGCCGGTGCAGTTAAAAGGCAAGTCCTGATCGCTTATCGGGCTTATACAACGAAAGGCGTCGCATGGCTTTGAACAGCATGACCGGCTTCGCCCGCATTGAGGGCGGGCTGGGCGAGCTGAACTGGACGCTGGAGCTGCGCAGCGTCAACGGGCGTGGGCTGGATGTGCGCTACCGCTTTCCGGCGGGGTTCGAGGCGGTCGAGCGGCTTGGCCGCGAACTGAGCAAGCGGCATTTTCAGCGCGGGCAGATGAACCTGACCGTCAGCGTGACTTCGGCGCGGGCGGCGACGGGCGTTGCGGTGAATCAGGCGGCGCTCGATCTATATATCGCCGCCAGCAACCGGCTGGTCGAGGCGGGCCATGCGCTGACGCCGGGGGCGGACGGGTTGCTGGCCCTGCGCGGGGTGATCGAGACGTCAGGCGATGAGGGCGTGGCGCTCGATGAGGCGGCGGAGGCGGCTTTGGCTGCCGATCTGGCGGCCTTGTGTGAGGGCATGAACGCGGCGCGCGCCGCCGAAGGACAGGCGCTGGAGGCCGTGCTGAACGGGCATCTGGCCAGTATGGAAAAGCTGGTGGCGGAGGCGGAAGCCTTGGCGCAGCA
Source organism: Asticcacaulis sp. (assembly GCF_051956075.1). Classification (GTDB taxonomy): domain Bacteria; phylum Pseudomonadota; class Alphaproteobacteria; order Caulobacterales; family Caulobacteraceae; genus Asticcacaulis. The sequence goes on from NZ_JBQCGA010000061.1 coordinate 99,187, forward strand.
ACAGGTCGAGGCGATCCGCGACCGCTTTGCGCGCCGGATGGCGGAGTTGAGCGGCGAGGCGGGCGAGGGCCTGGCCGAGCGCGTCATGCAGGAGGCGGCGGCTTTAGCGGTCAAGGCCGATGTGCGCGAGGAGCTGGATCGCTTGCATTCCCATATCGAACAGGCGCATCGCCTGATTGGCGAAGAGGTCGCGCCGGGGCGCAAGCTCGATTTCCTGGCGCAGGAATTCATGCGCGAGGCCAATACCTTATGTTCAAAATCGGCGCTGATCGCATTGACCCGCACGGGGCTTGAACTTAAAGCCGTCATCGACCAGTTCCGCGAACAGACGCAAAATGTGGAGTAGCGCATGTCCCAAACGCAAAAACTGAGACGCGGCCTAATGCTGATCGTCGTCGCGCCGTCGGGCGCGGGCAAGACGTCCCTGTGCCGTCGCCTGATGGCCGATCATGGCGATCTGGAGCTGTCGGTGTCGGTGACGACGCGCGGTCCGCGTCCGGGCGAGCAGGACGGGCGCGAATATCACTTCATCACTGACGGCGCGATGGATGAGTTGGTGCAGGGCGATGCGCTGCTGGAATGGGCGCCGGTGCATGATGCGCGCTACGGCACGCCGCGCGAGCCGGTGGAGCGGGCGTTGAGTCAGGGCAAGAATGTGCTGTTCGACATTGACTGGCAAGGGGCGCAGCGCATCTCGGTCAAGGCGCCGTCGGACGTGGTGCGGGTGTTCATCCTGCCGCCGTCGATGCTGGAGCTGCGCCGCCGGTTGGTGGCGCGGGCGCAGGACGAGATGGACGTGATCGAGCGTCGTCTGACGCGCGCCAAGGGCGAGATCGCGCACTGGGCGGAATATGACTATGTCATTCTCAACGACGATTTCGACCGGTCCTATGCGGAGCTGGCGCATATCTATCATGCCGAGGCGTCGCGGCGGTCGCGGGGATTATGGATTGCGCCGTTTGTCGATGAACTGATGGCGGAGGCGATCTGAACCGGTTATGGGGCGTGGGGTCGATGACCCCACATCTTTCCTGTCTTCCTTTTCGACACCCGCCCCAAAGGGCGGATGGCGAAAAGGAAAAGAGGAAGGCTGGGGCCATTGGCCCCAGACCCCGTAACTGGGTTCAGAGCAGTCCGGCCATCCTCACAAAATCCCCCGGCGCCACCTGCTCCGCGCGTAAGGTCGGCTCGATTCCCGCCCGGACCAGCAGCGCCTCGCCGCCCAGGGATTTCAGCGAAGCCCGCAGCATCTTGCGGCGCTGACCGAAGGCGGCGGCGGTCAGTTTTTCGAGGTTTTTGACAAGGGCGTCGTCAGGTCGCTCCGCCTTAGGCGTCAGCCGCACCACCGCGCTGTCCACTTTCGGCGGCGGGGTGAAGGCCCGCGCGGGCAGGTCCATGATCTTCTCACAGTCGCACAAGACCTGCGCAATCACCGACAGACGGCCATAATCATCGTCCCCGACCGGCGCCACGACGCGCAGCGCGACCTCAAGCTGGAACATCAGCGTCATCGACAGAGGCCGCCACGGCCCGGTCAGCCACTTGATCAGCAAGGGCGTGCCGACATTATAGGGCAGGTTGGAGACAATATGCGCGCGCGGCGGCAGGTTGCGATCCGCAAGCAATGCAGATTCGTCAACCTTGAGCGCGTCGGCTTCGATGACCTCAAAGCGTTCGCCATACGGGATTTTCAGTTCTTCGAGCAGGTCGATGAAACGCGCGTCCTTCTCGATGGCGATCAGGCGCGAGGCCTCGGTTTCCAGCACGGCGCGCGTCAGGCCGCCGGGGCCGGGGCCGACCTCAATCACCGTATCGCCGTCATACGGGCCACCCAGACGCACGATCTTGCGCGTGACGTTGAGGTCGAGCAGGAAATGCTGGCCGAAGGCTTTTTTCGCCATCAGGCCGTGCTGCTCCAGACTTTCGCGCAAGGTGGGCAGGTCGGTCATGCGGCGCGGCTTCGGTTGGCGGCGATGGCGTCGGCGGCGCGGATCGCTTCGATCAGGCTGTCGGGGCGCGCCTTGCCCTTGCCCGCAATCGCGAAGCCCGTGCCGTGGTCGGGCGAGGTGCGCACGATGGGCAGGCCGAGCGTGATGTTGACGCCGCGCCAGAAGTCTAACGCCTTCAAAGGGATAAGCCCCTGATCGTGATACATGCACAGGACGGCGTCATAGGCGCGGCGCGCTTCGGCGTGGAACAGGGTGTCGGCGGGCAGCGGGTCGGTGATGTCGATGCTTTCGTTTTGCAAGTGATGCGCGACGGGGCGCAGCAGGTCGATCTCCTCGCGCCCGATGGCGCCGTCTTCGCCGGCATGCGGATTAAGCGCGGCGAAGGCGATGCGCGGATTGGCGACGCCAAAGTCGCGGATCAGGGCGGCGTGGGTGATGCGCGCGGTTTCGGTGATAACGGCGGGGTTGAGATGTTCGGAAACATCTTCGATCGCGACATGGATGGTGGCCAGGACGACGCGCAGGGCGCCGGAGTTGGCGGCGTCGGGCGCGGTCAGCATCATGACTGGGCGCGGCGCGACCTCGCCGTTGCGGCACAGATCGGCCAGATATTCGGTATGGCCGGGAAAGCTGAAACCGGCGCCGTACAGCACCGACTTGGCGATGGGGGCGGTGATCAGGGCGCGCGCGGCGCCGCTTTGGCACAGCTCGACGCCTTCGCGGATCCAGCCGATGATGTGCGACGCGTGCGCGGCGTCCGGCTGGCCCGGCGTGGCAGAGGCCGTCAGCGGGCGATCCAAAACGGGTAGGGCGTTGGCGAAGGTCTGCGGCGCATCGGCGAGCGCGGCGCAGCGCGCGACCGGGGCATAAAGGCTCAGAAGATCGGCGTCGCCCAGTACGGCGAAGGCGAGATGCGGCTGGTCTTTCAGCGCGCGCCAGGCGGCGGCGATGATCTCCGGGCCGATGCCGCACGGATCGCCCAGACTGACGATCAGCGGAGATGCGGATGCGGTCATAGCGCCTCCTTACTGGAGGTGTTCAATCGTCGCCGACGCGCGCAGTTCGCGTAAGTATCGCTTGCCCAGCATGGCGAGACGCTGATTGACCAGATTATCCTCCAACTGGCTGCGCGACAGGGCGTTGTCGCCCGCCAACTGGCGGCTGCAGACATAGAGGATATTGGTGTTCTGGCTGTTTTTCAGCGGGGAGGTGACCTCGCCTTCCTTGAGCGGATGCAGGGCGTCGAAATATTCCGGCGTCAGGGTGCTGAGCTGCACCTCGCCCAGATCGACCAGTTGCACGCCGGAAGCGGCCTTTTCGTTCTGATCGTCAAAGGCGTCGCAGGTCTTGACCCGGTCGCTGAACGCGGTCAGGGCGGCGGAGCCATTGCCGTCCGACAAGGGCACAGCGGCCTCTTTCAGATGGAACAGCATGTCGGCATTGCCGTCGGTCTTGCGGCGCAGCAGCAGAATATAGGCGCCGTCCTTGGTCATGACCGGCGGGCTCATCTCGCCAGGCTGCAACTGCTTGAGCGCGGTTTCGATGGCCGGGTCGATATTGCCGGACACCAGCCAGCCCTCATCGCCGCCATTGGCGGCGGAGGGCGCGTTGGAAAACTGGCGCGCGACGGCCTGGAACGGGGCGACCTTTTTCTGGAGCTGGTCGTACAGTTGTTGCGCGCCTTGCTGCGCCGCCTGCATGGAGCCGGCGACCTGCGGGTCGATGAAGATTTCCGACACCAGATATTGCGGCTTCTGGCCGTCGGCGATCACCTTGTCCATCATGGCGTCCACCTGGGCCGAGCCGACGGCGGCGTTGGAATGGTAGCGTCCGCCGACCAGTTCCTGCCAACCGATGCCCGCGCGGATCTGTTGACGCAGGGTGTCGGCCTCGACGCCGACGCGCTTGAGTTCGGCCAGCAACTGGTCCTTGCTCATATTGCTCTGACCGGCCATGCGCTTCAGTTCGTCATCGACCTCCTTGTCGGTGACCTTGAGCTTCCAGTGATTCATCTCCTGCATTTCCAGCTTTTCGTCGATCAGGCTGTTCAGAGCCTGCTGCTGGAAGGCGGCGTAATTGTCCTGGGTGACCTGAACGCCGGAGGTGACGATCAAAAGCAGCATGCGCTGCTTCAGATCGTAGGAGGTGATCATGTCGCTGTTGACCGACACCAGCACGCCTTCGCCGAGCTGCGGCAATTGCGGCGCCTGGGTGTTCGCCGTCAGCGGGGCCTGCGAATCGAAGGCGGCGTCGCCGCTGTTGGCGGTCAGGGGCGGCGGGGTCAGGCCCTGCGCAGATGCGCCGCCAGCGATCACGACCATAATGCACGCCGCCGCTGCCGCGCCGTGGCGCAGGGCCATCCTAAGCTTGGAAGAGTCGGCGGAGAAGGTTGAAAATCGCATAATGGGCATTCGTCGGTTGTATGGCTTTGTCAGGATTAACGCACGTCGGAGAACTTGTGACCAGACGTTCCCAATGTGGCGAAGTTAAGTCGGAACAGTATCGTGGACTGCGGCTTATGGTTATAATTGACCAACTGGCTGTCGTTCTTCTGATACACCAGTTCATACCAGATGCAATCGTTCTTATAGATCAGGCTGACGGTCGACCGATGCCAGGTGTTCAGAACCAGATCGCGGTCAACGCGCGCCGACACACCCCAGTTTTTCGTGAAGAAATGCTGAGCGTAAAGTTGCAGATCGCGGTAATTGTCGCCGGTCGTGTTGAGTCCTTCCTGCGAAGGCAGGACGGTGGCGGATCGATAAAGCGTCTGAATTTGCGCTTCGGTAAGGACGTCGTTGAAAATGTAGCGCAAGGTCGCCTGAGTTTTTGACGTGATCGCACTCAAGCCGAATTCGCCCTGAACGGGCTTAAAAGTACTTGAGTCGAGACGCAGCCGCTCATAGCCGTTCAGGCCCTTGGTGAGGACAAACGAGCTATCTACGATCCAGTCAGAGTTTTTCCCGCCAAGACCGGAGGGGTCGTAGGTATAGGCGCCGCTTTGACCCGATTTATCCGTGACGGTGAACGTCTTTAAGAACTGATCTTCCGGCTTATTGCGCAGGGTGCGGCCGACCAGCAGGTCGAACGAGCGGCCGCTGGTGAAGGTCACGCTGGTGCGCAGGCCCAGATTGGCGCGGGCGCCGCCTTCATAAACGTCGAAGCCGGGCGCCTTGTTGATAGCGAACAGGGTGGTTTCGTCGAACTCGACGCTCTGGCTGTCTTCGTTGGGCTGATATGGGCTTTGCTGCGCGTTGGGCGAGACCAGGAATTCGCCGATCGGTTCGACCACGACCGTCGCGCCGCTGAATTTGCGCAGCAGCGGATAGCTGACCTTAAAGCCTGCTGTGGCCAGGTCGCGTGAGATGCTTACGTTATCTTTGGCGAGGACCAGATTGGTTTTTGATAAGCCATAGAGACGATATTCGTCATGGCGTAAATCAAGCACGGGCCCCCAGCGTAAGCCGCCGCTCGTCGTCATACCTCCGCTGTAGTTGACACCAATGCTGCCACGTACGCTATCAAATCCATTGCTTTCGTCGTTGGTATAGTTCCCGTAGTTGGGAAATAGGTCTGGAAGTGTACCAGCGCCGATTTTTTTGTGCTGCAAACCGAGCGCATTGAACGAAAATGTCAGTTGTCCGCCCAAAATACGCGCGCGCGGCGACCAGTAGCCTTCGATCATCGGCGCGATGACAGGGTAGAGGGCGGAATCGGTGGCGTAGGGTTGAACCAGATTTTGGTCTGCGGCGTTGAGGGCGGGATTGTAATCCAGATAGCCCGCGATTTGCAGGCTTTGGAAGCTGGCCATCGTGAGGGCGAAGTAGCTGTTCGGCGTTTGCCGGATCAGATTCAGCTGATTGATCAACTGGCGGTCATCGACCGAAAAGTCGCCGACCTTATCGAAGGCGCCGTCGATATTGTAGCGTTCAAAGAAGTTGGCGTAGACGCCGCCGCGCGGGAGCGAGAGCTGGCCGCCATCATAGCTTCCCGCCGCAAAATCGTCCCTCACATGCTGCGCCGTGAAGTTCCAGCGCCAGTTATCATTGATCTTGAAGGCGCCGTCGGCCAGGATGTAATCGCGGATTTCCGCCGGACCGATCTTGTTGCCGTGATTGTCGAAGAAGGATTCGTTGGTCACGCCGCCGCGGATGTGCAGCAGGCCGGAATAGAAGTTGCGCTGATAGTCGATGTTGAGCAGCGGCGCGACGCTGGCGTTGAGCTGCGGGCTGATGATCAGTTGTTGGTAGGGCGAGATCGACCACAGATAGGGCTGCTCATAGGAGAAGCCGCGCTTGCGGCCAAATGCGATCTTGGGCTCCAGAAATCCTGAAGCGCGGTCCAGAGTCGGGTCCGGCGTCCACATATAGGGCATATAGACGACCGGAACGCCCTGCAGGCGCAGGATGGCGTTCTGATAATAGACCATCTTCTGGTCCTTGCGCTGCGTGACGCGCGAGGCCTGGATGGACCAGCTTGGTTCCTGTGTCTTGCCGTGCGCGACGCAGAGGTCGCAGGGCGTATAGATCACATTGGTCAGCTCATTGGTGTTCGGGTCGATCTGTTCGACCTTACGCGCGAACACCTTGGCGTTGTCGCGGCTGATGGCGGCGAAATTATAGCTGACGCCCGACTTCATATTGTCGTCGTAAGTGATGGAATCGGCGTCTTGAATCGTGCCGTCATCGTCGATGGTGCGGGTGTGTCCGGTCGCCACGGTGACGCCGGTGTCGGAATTGTACTGGACCTGATCGGCGTTGATCGTGCGGTCCTTGTAGCGCATCTCGACGGCGCCGCTGGCGACGAACTGGTTTTGCGCCGGGCTTTGGACCTGATCCGCCTCGACATAGGCCGCGCCCGGCTTCAGGCCGTCTGGGCCGGGCTGATCCGATTCGGGCGATGTGGCGGACGTGGCGGCCTTATTGGGCGTGGCGGCGGGCGGAGTGGTCTGCGCCGCGGCGGCCATCGCCAGTTCGAACGATAGCTGCATGCCGGTATGGTCGCCGTCCGCAGCGGCGCTGGCGAGCAGCGGCGCGGCGTGGGCGCCGCCGACGCAGGCCGCGCTCATCGCCATGAAAGACACCAGTCCGGCGCTCAGGTTCGGGGAGTACCGCTTCATCATCGCCCTAAAGAGATTCATGCCAGGGATTGCGCCGTCCACGCCGGCAGGCATGTGACATAGCACAATTTCGTCGTGTACGCTGCGCGCGCCGCCATGAGCTATCCATCTTCCGTATAAACAAGCAATGTCATCGCGGCGAGCAGGGCCAGTACGGAGGGCGACCATCCGGCCAGCGCGACGGGAATCACGCCAGCCTTGCCCATTGAGGAAAACAACTGATTAACGAAGAAGATGACGAAACCGAGGCTGACGCCGGAAATCACCAACTGCGTCATGCCGCCGAGGCGCATCAGGCGTAAGGAGAAGGCGGCGCCCAGCGCGGTCATGGCGGCGAACATCAGCGGCGTCGATAACAGTTCGTGCAGCTTCAGCTCATAGAGCGCGGTTGAGGCGCCGGAGGCGGAGTTGCGCGCGATCAAGCCCGGCAACTGCCAGAAGGCGACAGACTCGGTGTTGGCGTAGGTTTTGAACGCCTTTTCGGGGTCAAGATTGGAGTTCAGGCTGAGGACGTCATAGGCCTGAACCGGCTTGTCGAGCGTGTATTCGCGCGCATTGCGCAGCAGCCAGTGGCCGGTGTTGAGATCGGCGCTCTCGGCGTCAACGCGCTCGTCAAATTGCGGGCGACCCTTGCCGGTGACGTTGTAGATCCAGAAGGTGACGCCCTTCAGGCGATGCACAGGCCCCGCCTGCTGCGATTCGGCGCGGATGATCATCTGCTGATCGTTGTCGCCCTGACGCATATATACGGTCTGCGTCCCGGCGGTCGCGAGGTCCACCGGATTGGTGACGCGGTCATAGGCGTCGCTTAGATGCGAAGCGACCGGGTTCAGAACCGTCAGGGTGACGACGCCGAAGGCGAAGGCCAGAATCGTGGCGGGCAGGATAAAGCGCCACGCCGAGACGCCCGCCGCGCGCATGGCGATCAGCTCGGAATGGCGGTTCAGGCCGATAAAGGCCAGGATCGCGCCGAACAGGAAGGCGAAGGGCAGCAGGATCAGGATGGTGCTGGGTGATTTTTCCAGCACCAGGCCGATAACCGATACGCCGGACAGATCGGCGTTGCCGACCAGGGTGCGCGAAATCTCGACATAGTTGACCAGCACGATCAGGCACGAAACAACCGCCAGCGCTGCGCCGAACATGGCGATGCAGGTGCGCAGGATATAGGTTTCCAGCCGACTCTTGCGCCAGGGATTGAGGGTGGACAGTACGGCGTTCAGCATCCTTGGCGTCCCCCCTAAGTCAGCGGCTGTAACTGGCCGGAAGCGCCAACCGCGGTCAGGCCGCCGCTGGTGGCCAGCATCCGGTCGCGTTTGCGGATGGCCTGTACGCACAGATAGATCGGTACGAGCGGCACAGCGTATTGCAGAATGTTCAACGGCGCCGCGCTGGCGCATACAGACGTGACAACGATGCCGAGGATGCGCGTGCCGCCTGCGGCGGCGGCGGCGATGGCGATGCGGCGTCCATAGCCGTTGCGGCTGAAGCCGCCGCCCATAACGGCGAGCAGGGCCAGCATCAGGAAGCTGAGATTATAGAGCGGCGAAGCCAGCCGCGCATGACCCTCGGCGTATAATTTGCGCCAGTTGCCCCGGTCCCAGTCGCCGCCAATGCCCGGCAGTTTGAGATTGGGAAAGAACAGTTCGTGCATGTAGCGGTCGCTTTCCTTGAATTGCAGGAAATCGTCCGTGGCGAAATAGGGGGTGATGTCGATGCTGTATTCGTCGAAGGTCGTGTGGTCGAGCGCGCCCTGATCATTGACCTGTTCGGTCGAGCCCTGACGCATGACGAGATAGGACAGACCGCCCTGCTTGATGATGCGGCCTTCGCGCGCCGCATAGGTGCGGTCGTGGCCGCCCGTCGCCGGGGTGCGGATGAAGATGTCGCGCAGCAGGCCGTTCTGGTCGATGCGCTTGACATAGATGGTCAGACCCGTCGCCGAGGTCGAGAAGTCGCCCTCCTTGACCAGGGTGGCGACGAGGTCGTTCTTGATGTTGAACAGCTCGTGCCGCATGGCGCGCGCGGTCAGCGGTTGCAGGAACAGATTGGCGACCAGGCTGATAAGGGTGAAATAGACGCCGATGCGCACCACCGGATAAGCGATGCGCGCCAGCGACATGCCGCTGGCGTAGGCGGCGGTGAACTCATACTCGCCCTGCAGCCGCGTCAGCGCGACCAGTCCGCCGACGAACAGGGCGATAGGAAAGATCATGCCCGCCAGTTGCGGCAGCGACAGAAGCGTGATGCGCAGGAAGGTCCAGGTGCTTTGCCCGCGCTCGACCACCAGGTCGAACTGCGACAGGGACTGGCTCAGAAGCGCAATCGCCGTCAGGGCGGCGACGGCGCCCAGCACCGGCGTCAGGGTCTGACGGAATATATAGCGGTCGAGGGTGCGCATTACGTAAGGCGTGACCTATAGCGGCGGCGTGTTCCGCTCCCTTTTGACCGCTTACGCGGTTAATTACAAGCCGCCCCGTCGCGCCGCACAAATTTTGTGCGCAGGCGCGACGCCGCGCCCGACGCATGGTCACAATGTCGCGAAACCATTTGCAAAAGAAACAGCCGTCGCCTAGGTCATGAAGCAAGCTTTCGCAGACCTGTTACAAGGAATCGCATCCCATGCCGTCGCCCGATTATCGTCTTGCCGCCGCGCCCGCCGAGCATACCCTTCTGGCCGTCATTCTTGGCGAGGGCGAGACGCCCAGCGCGGGTTTCGCCAAACTGGACAAGGCTCTGGCGGACGACGTTCTGGCGCAGCTCGCCACGCTCGGCTTCAAGGGCGCGCGCGGCAAGACGCAGATTGTCGGGCGGCCCGCCGGTCTCACGGCGGCGGGGCTGGCTGTGGTCGGCGCGGGCGATCTGAAGACGCTGGACGCCGCCGCCATGGAGACGCTGGCCGCCGGTCTTTATCATGCGGTCAAGGCGTCGGGCTTCGCCAGTCTGAGCCTCGATCTCAGCGGCTTTGCGCCGGATGTGGCGGCGCAGGCCTATTTAGGGCTGCAACTGGCCGGATACCGTTTCGACAAGTATTTCGGGCAGGCCAAGCTGGACAAGGCGCCGACTTTGAAGACGGTCACCGTGGTCTGTGACGACCCGGCGGCGACTGAAGCGGCGTTTGCGCCGCTGGCGGCGCTGCGCGACGGGATTATGTTCGCCCGTGATCTGGTGTCGGAGCCCGCCAATGTCCTCTATCCGCAATCCTACGCCGACCGTCTGAAGGCGCTTGAGGGCGTCGGCCTCAAGGTCGAGGTTCTGGGCGTCGCCGAGATGCAGAAGCTGGGCATGAACGCGCTTTTAGGCGTCGGGCAGGGCAGCGCGCGCGAATCGAAGCTGGTCGTCATGCAATGGACAGGCGGCAAGGACGGCGACGCGCCGGTCGCCTTTGTCGGCAAGGGCGTGACCTTCGACACCGGCGGCATCTCGATCAAGCCCGCCGAGGGCATGGAGGATATGAAGTGGGACATGGGCGGCTCGGCCGCCGTGGTCGGAACCATGATCGCCCTGGCCGGGCGCAAGGCGAAGGTCAATGCGGTCGGCATTGTCGGCCTGGTCGAAAACATGCCGGACGGCAATGCGCAGCGTCCGGGCGACGTGGTCAAGGCGATGTCGGGAACGACGATTGAGGTGATCAATACCGACGCCGAGGGCCGTCTCGTGCTGGCCGACGCGCTCTGGTACTGTCAGGACCGCTTCAAGCCGCAATTCATGATCGACCTGGCCACCCTGACCGGCGCCATGATCATCGCGCTCGGCACCGATTACGCCGGGGTGTTCAGCAATAATGACCAACTGGCCGAGCGCATCGGCGCGGCGTCGAAGACGGCGGGCGAGAACACCTGGCGCATGCCCTTGCCCGCGCAGTACGAAAAGCAGATTGATTCGAAAATCGCCGACATCCGCAATATCGGCGGACGTCCGGCGGGCTCGATCACCGCGGCCCTGTTCCTGCAGCGCTTCGTCAACGGCCTGGCGTGGGCGCATATGGATATCGCCCCGACCGCCTGGACCAATGAGCAGCGCATCCCCAGCGTGCCGGAAGGCGCGACCGGCTTTGGCGTGCGCACGCTGAATCAGCTTGTGGCCAGCTATTACGAAGGCTGACCATGCCGGATGGCGATCTCGAAGCGGGCGCGGCGTCCGGGCCGGAATTCTGGTTCTATCATCTGGAAAGCCGGTCGCTGGCGCAGACCCTGCCGGAACTGCTGGAGCGGACGCTGCAACGCGGCTGGCGCGCCTATGTGCATGGCGCGGACGATGAGCGGCTTGAGGCGCTGAACGCGCATCTGTGGACCTATGCTCCGGCTTCGTTTCTGGCGCACGGACTGGAGAGCGAGCCGAATGCGGCGCAGCAGCCAGTCCTGCTGGGCGACAGCGGCAGTTTGAGCAATGCGCCGGACGTTTATCTGTCGGTCGCGCCCGTAAATTTGCCCGATTCCGGCGCTATGGCGTCCTTGCAGCGCTGCCTGATCGTGTTTGAAGGCGGCGATGACGGTCATCTCGGCTGGGCGCGGTCGCTGTGGAAGCAGTTGAAGGGCGAGGGACGCAAGCTGGCCTACTGGAAGCAGAACGACAACGGCAGATGGGAGAAGATGCAGTGATCAGGGTGACGACAATCGCCGCAGGCGCGGTGGGATTCGCGGCGGGGCTGCTGGTTCTGGCCGGGTGCGCGACGACCTCGCCCGTATCTTCGCCGGATGCGTCGCCGCCGTCGCCGCGACCGTCCATGCCGGTTCCGCTTCGTCCCGCGCCGACGCAGGAAACGCCTGCGCCCGCGCCGCAACTCAAGCCGATGGCGGACGATCAGTGCGGCGCGCAACCTTTGCAATATCTGGTCGGCAAGCCGCGCACCGATATTCCCGTGCCGCTCGATCCGTCGATGCGGCGGGTGGTGTGTTCGACCTGCGTGGTGACGCAGGAATACCGCGCCGACCGCCAGACCATTACCTTCAATTCAGACACCGGACTGATCACATCGGTGAAATGTGGGTAGATAGGCGCAACCGTTCGTGGCATCCTATCGTCCAATGATTGCAGAGCCAAACGAATCACAGGCGTGAGGCGGCGCGGTTGGGAGACCCTATGGATAAGATACGCATTGCGGAGGGGCGCGCGGCGGAAATCCTGCTGATCGACGACAATCGCGGCGACGCCCTTCTGGCTGCGCACGCCTTTCGCGAAGCGCGGGTCGCGACGAATCTCAGCATGGCGTCAACCGGAGAAATGGCGCTGGCGCGCCTGTGCGGGGAAGACGAATATGCGGGCGTCGCGCATCCGGATCTTGTGCTGCTGGATCTGCAATTGCCGCGCATGAGCGGCCTCGACGTGCTGAAAGCGATAAAGTCTGACCCGGATTTGCGTCACATTCCGGTGATCGTCATGTCGAATTCAGGCAATCTTACCAATATCGCCAGATGTTACGACCTGCACGCCAACGCCTATGTCGCCAAACCCGGCGACTTGACCGCCTTTCGGGCGGCGATCACCATGATCGAGCAGTTTTTCTTTATGCTGGCGGTGCTGCCGCCGGCAGGGGCGACGAAGCGGGAAGGAGTCGATGCGGATGCACGATGATCTGGTGACAGCCAGAACGACCACCGACGCCGAGGAGGAGTTTCGCGACTTCGCCTATATCGTCTCGCATGACCTGGCCGGGCCGGTGCGCTCTATGGTCGCGTTCTCGCAAATCCTCAAAGAACAGGTCGGCAAGACGGTCACCGACGACGATCAACTGCATCTCGACCTGATTGTCGAAAGCGGGCAGAAGCTCAGCGAGATGATTCAGGGGCTGCTGGCCTTTTCGCGGCTGAACACGGTGCCGCGCGTCTCGACCGTCTGCGATCTGGAGATCGTGCTGGCGCGCTGCTATATGGAGGCCCAGCCACGGCTGGACGCCACCAAGGGCGTGCTCAACTATCCGCGCATGCCGGAAATCACCGCTGATCCGGGACGTATGTTCACCCTGTTTTACGCGCTGATCGACAATGCGCTGAAATTTCGCAGCGAGGCGGCGCCGGATATTCGCATTCAGGTCGAAGAAAAGGCGGACTTTTGGCAGTTTCGCGTGTCGGACAATGGCGTCGGCATCGACGCCATGTTCTATGACGATGTGTTCCGCCCTCTGCGCAAGCTGCATACCGACGACGCCTATCCGGGCGTCGGCATGGGTCTGACCCTGGCGCGCAAGATCGTGCTTCAGCACGGCGGCGAAATCTGGCTGGAGCCGTCCGGGCGCGGCGCCGGTCTGACGGTGGCGTTTACGCTGTCGAAAAATCCGTAAGGTGTTTTTTTGTTAAAGTCGCTCTTCCTTATCCAAAAAGTGAAGACACTTTTTGGGGAAACGCTTCAAACGCCCGCTTCCAGGCGGGCGTTTTCGTAAGCCTCGGCGGCCTCCATCCATTCGGCTTCGAGGCGAACGAGATCGCTTTCCAGTTTCGCCTTGTCTTTTCCAAGACTTACGGCCTTCGTCTTATCTTTTGTATAAAGATCGGGATCGGCGAGTTTGTGGTCGAGCAGCTTGATCTGATTGCCGGTCGTCTCGATCTTGCGCTCCAGGTCGTCAGCCTTCTTCTTCAGCGGGGCGATGGCCTGACGCGCAGCGGCGGCGGCCTTGCGCGCCTCCTTGGAATTGATATTGGCCTGTTTGGGCGCCGCATTGGCGGCGGCGTCTTCGCGCGTAGCGGTCTTGGCCCGTTCGATGACCAGTTTGGCGTAGTCGTCCATGCTGCCGGTGAAGGTCTTGACCGTGCCCTGATCGACCAGCCACAAACGGTCGGCGACCAGTTCGACCAGAGAGCGGTCGTGGGTGATGATCAGCACCGCGCCTTCGTAGTCGTTGAGCGCGTCGAGCAGGGCGCGGCGCGAATCAATGTCGAGGTGGTTGGTCGGCTCATCGAGGATCAAGAGGTGCGGCCCGTCCATCGCCACCATGTTGAGCAGCAGGCGCGCGCGTTCGCCGCCGGACAGGTCTTTGACCTTGGTTTCGACTTTTTCGACGGTCATACCGAAGGAGCCGAGGCGGGCGCGGCGTTTCGACTCGGTCTCTTCCGGGCGGGCGCGGCGCATCATTTCCAGCGGCGTGTCTTCCGGGTCCATCGCCTCGATCTGATGCTGATGGAACCAGGCGACGGTCATGCGCCGGTCGCGCCATTGCACGCCGTGCTTTTCGCTCAGCGCGCCAGCCAGCAGCTTGGCGAAGGTCGATTTACCGGCGCCATTGACGCCCAAAACCCCAATGCGATCATCGGGATCGAGCCGGATATTGACGTTGCGCAGGATGACGGCGTCGTCATAGCCGATGCTGACGTCTTCAAGGCGCAGCACGGGCGGGGCCAGTTGTTTCTCGGGCGACGGCAGCAGGAAGGGCGCGACGCGGTCCTCGATATTGGCGGCGATGGGCGGCAGCTTGGCCAGTTTCTTCATGCGCGACTGGGCCTGGGTCGCCTTGCTGGCCTTGGCGCCGAAGCGGTCGATAAAGCCTTGCAGGTGGGCGCGCTCGGCCTCCTGCTTGGCGCGGTTGGCGGCGTTGAGACGGGCCTTTTCGGCGCGCATCTGCTCGAAATTGTCGTAATTGCCGCTGTAATAGTCGAGCTTCTGACCGGTGACATGCACGATGGCGTCCACGGCTTCATTGAGCAGGTCGCGGTCGTGCGAGATCATCAGGGCGGCGTTCGGATAGCGTTTAAGCTTGGCTTCCAGCCACAAAGCGCCTTCGAGGTCGAGATAGTTGGTCGGTTCGTCCAGCAGCAGCAGGTCGGGCTCAGCCAGCAGGGCGCCAGCCAGGGCGGCGCGCATCCGCCAGCCGCCGGAAAAGTCCGAAATGGGCCGCGTCAGATCGGCATTGGAAAAGCCGAGGCCGGACAGGATTTCGGCGGCGCGCGACGGGGCGCGGTCGGCCTGGATGGCGTAGAGGTCGTGATGGATTTCCGCCTGGTGCATCGGATCGGCGGTTTCCAGCGCTTTCAGCAGATTGGCGCGGCGGGTGTCGAGCGCCAGAACTGCGTCGATCAGGTGCTGCGGCGAGGCGGCGATTTCCTGATCGACAGAGGCGACGCGCCAGCCCTTCGGCATCAGGATCTCGCCGCCGCCGGGCTGGTGATGGCCTAAAATGAGTTTGAACAGGGTCGATTTGCCGACGCCGTTGAGGCCGACGAGGCCCGCCTTGACGCCCGGCGCCAGGGTCAGGCTGGCGCCGTCGAAGAAGCGGCGGCCATAGGCGTCGAAGACCAGGGCGTTGATTTGCAGCATGTCGCGAAAACTTCGGAAAATTCAGGGTTGGCGAACCGGATGGAGGTCGCTATAAGCGCGCCAATCTTAAATACCAAGCAAAAATGGAACCTCCCATGTCCCGTACCTTCTCCATCATCAAGCCGGACGCCACGCGCCGCAACCTGACCGGCGCGATCAACGCCGTGATCGAAGCCGCGGGCCTGCGCATCGTGGCGCAGCGCCGCGTCCACATGACCCGCGCTCAGGCCGAGCGTTTCTATGGCGTCCACAAGGAGCGTCCTTTCTTCGGCGAGCTGGTCGAGCAGATGACCGCCGCGCCGGTCGTGGTGCAGGTTCTGGAAGCCGATAACGCCGTGCCGAAGTACCGCGAAGTCATGGGCGCGACCAACCCGGAACAGGCCGCCGACGGCACGATCCGCAAGCAATTCGCTTTGTCGATCGGTGAGAATTCGGTGCATGGTTCGGATTCGGATGAGAATGCGGCGATCGAGATCGCGCAGTTCTTCTCGGAAGCCGATATCGTCGGCTAAGTGACGGGGCGTGGGGGCGATTGCCCCACATCTTCGCTATCCATAAGAAAAGCCCGGCCAAAGAGCCGGGCTTTTCTTATGGATAAAGGAAAGGCTGGGGCCAGTTGACCGGGGGCGCCGAGCCCCAGACCCCGTTACTTAGACGCCGCTAACGCTTTGCGCAGCGCCTGCGGATACAGCCGATGCTCCTCGGCCAGCACCCGCGTCGCCAGCCGCTCCGGCGTATCGTCAGAAAACACCGGCACGCGCGCCTGGGCGATGATCTCGCCCTCATCCACGCCCGGCGTCACCCAATGCACGGAAGCGCCGTGTTCGGACACGCCCGCCTCCAGCGCGCGCTCATGCGTATGCAGGCCCTTGAATTCGGGCAAGAGCGCCGGGTGGATATTGATCATCTTCCCTGCCCACTGCGACACCAGCCACGGCGTCAGCACGCGCATATAACCGGCCAGACAGATGAATTCGACGCCCTCGGCGCGCAGGGCCGCGTCGATCTGGCGCTCATGCGCCTCGCGGTCCTTGCCGAACGGCTTGTGATCGAGCGCAAAGGTCCTGATTCCGCGTTCCGCCGCCCATTGCAGGCCCGGCGCTTCGGGATCGTTGGCGACCACCAGCACGAACTCGGCGGGAAAATCCGGCGCCTTGGCCGCTTCGACCAACGCCATCATGTTGGAGCCGCGACCTGAGATAAAGATGGCCGTGCGTGTTTTAGGAGAGGTCATTGCGGGCCGTAGTGGATAAATTTTTGAAACTTAAATCCGAGCCGCCAGTTGACCGCACACGAAGGCGTCTTCACCTGCATTGAGCAGGGCAGCCAGCACCGCGTCGGCGTCTTTCGGCGCGACATACAGGACGAAGCCGACGCCGCAATTGAAGGTGCGCAGCATCTCGGTCTTGTCGATATTCCCGGCCTCCATCAGCCACTGGAACACCGGCGGGAAGCTCCAGCCGTCGAAGTCGAACTGCGCCGTCAGATGCTCGGCGACGCCGCGATCCGGGTTTTCGATCAGGCCGCCGCCGGTGATGTGGGCGCCGCCCTTGATCAGGCCCGCCTTCATCAGCGGCAGCACCGATTTGATATAGATGCGCGTCGGCTCCAGCAGGGCTTGGGCCAGCGACATGTCCTTGGCGAACGGGGCTTCGGACGACCAGGACAGGCCCGCGACTTCGATCACCTTGCGGATCAGCGAATAGCCATTGGAGTGCGGACCCGACGAAGCCAGGCCGATGATGACATCGCCCGCGCGCTGATCGTCGAAGCGCGGCAGAACCTTGTTGCGATCCACGGCGCCGACCGAGAAACCGGCCAGATCGTAATCGCTGTCGCCGTACATGCCCGGCATTTCCGCCGTTTCGCCGCCGACCAGCGCGCAGCCCGCGCGCTTGCAGCCCTCGGCTATGCCCGCCACGACGCGACGCGCCGTATCGACGTCCAGCTTCGAGGTGGCGTAATAGTCGAGGAACATCAGCGGCTCCGCGCCCTGAGCCAGCAGGTCGTTGACGCACATGGCCACCAGGTCGATGCCGACCGTGTCGTGACGGTGCGTCTCGATGGCGATCTTCAGCTTGGTGCCGACGCCGTCGGTCGTGGTTACGATCAGCGGATCGTCATAACCGGCGGCGCGCAGATCGAACAGAGCGCCGAAGCCGCCGAGGCTGGCCTCCGCACCCGGACGGCGCGTCGCCTTGGCCAACGGCTTGATCGCGTCCACCAGAGCCTCGCCCGCGTCGATATCGACGCCGGACTGGGCGTAGGTGAGGCCATTGGAAGGTGTGGAGGCGCCGCTGGGTTCAGACATTTCTCTTCCTTGCGCTAACGCTTTGCTGCTAGAGCGCGGTATAAATCGAATCTCGATATGACAATAAGGCTTTAAAGCCGAAGCGCGTTTGCTATAGCTACAAAATGACGCCAATTACAAACACGAATGATCTGATCGCCTTTTGCGAAGCGATAAAATCCGCGCCTTTCATTACGGTCGACACCGAATTCATGCGCGAGACGACCTACTGGCCCAAGCTGTGCCTGATTCAGGCCGCCAGCGAGGACCACGCCGCGATCATTGATCCGCTGGCCGCCGGTCTCGATATGACGCCGTTTCTCGACATTCTGGCCGATGAGAAGGTGCTGAAGGTGTTTCACGCCTGTCGGCAGGATATGGAGATCTTCGTCAATCTCGGCGTGCTGCCCAAGCCGGTGTTCGATACCCAGGTGGCGGCGATGGCGGCGGGTTATGGCGATCAGGTCGCCTACGATTCGCTGGTGCGGCAGAAACTCAAGATCGACATCGACAAGGGCTCGCGCTTCACCGACTGGGCGCGCCGTCCGTTGAGCGAACAGCAGTTGAAATACGCGTTGGGCGACGTCACGCATCTGGCCAAACTGTATCCCAAGCTGCGCGACCGGCTGGCGAAGCAGGGGCGGCTCGACTGGGTGGCGGAAGAAATGATCGCCCTGACCGATCCGGCGCTGTACGCCACCGATCCAGATCAGGCGTGGCGGCGGTTGCGCCCGCGCAAGACCTCGACCAAGTACATGGCCGCTTTCGCGCAGGTGGCGGCGTGGCGTGAGCGCACGGCGCAGGAGCGCGACATGCCGCGTGGCCGCATCCTGAAAGACGAGGGCGTGGACGAGATCGCCACGCAATTGCCGACCGAATCGGCGGCCTTCGATCATCTGCGTTCGACCTCCAAGGGGTTCGGGTCGTCGAAGTTCGGGCTGGAACTGGCGGAGATACTGCGCAAGGTGCTGAAAGAGCCGGAGGCCTATGCGCCCAAGGTCGAGAAATCCGGTCCGCCGGTTCAGGTGCCCGCCTCGGTGGTGGAGCTGCTGAAGGTGTTGTTGCGCATCCGCTGCGAGGAGGAGGGCGTGGCGCCGAAACTGCTGGCGACCGTGGCCGATCTGGAAAAGATCGCGCTCGACGACAAGGCGAAGGTGCCCGCGCTGGAAGGCTGGCGGCGGCAGGTGTTCGGCGAGGACGCGCTGCGGCTCAAGCACGGCGAACTGGCTCTGGTCCTGAACGGGACCAAGGTGGAGCTGGTTGAGCTGGAATAGGGAAAGCTTAGGCTTTTCCTAGGTATAGCTGATAATGTTCAAGTTCAGCTTTAGGGATTGCGCCAGCGCCTTGGCGCGGCGGCGCGTTTGTTCGCCCAGCAGCAGGTCTTCCCATCCGGCCTTGGCGCTGAGGGTGAGGTTGTCGCCGTCCTGACGGATGTGCGAGCGGCCCAGAAGCGGCGCTGATTTGGCGGACAGATCGCAGCCGAGGCGGAGCAGAAGCCCGAGGCGCGTGGCTTGCAGAAGGCCGTCCTCACCGAGAATGCGACCGGTCAGCACCGGTTCGCGCGTATAGGGATCGCCGGAATAGCGGGTATAGAGGGCGCAGGCGAGAAAGACGCGTTCCTCATGGCTCTGACCGGGGATGGGCGCGCGCAAGACCTGATCGCTGGCCAGATCGGCGCGGTGATCGGGGTGCAGGCAGGCGCCGATATCGGCGAGTTTGGCGGCGGCGCGCACCAGTTTTTCCGGCGGCGGTGAGAGGGCCTGATCGCAACTGGCGCAGAATTCCAGCGACCAGTCGGCCAGGGCGACGCCAAGTTCATCATTGATGCCCAGGCGCGCGCCCAGCGAGGCGCAACCGGCGATCAGGGGATCGTCGCGGCGCAGGGTTTCCGGCATGGCGTCGAACAGAAGCCCTTCGCGCAGGCCGAAGGCGGAGAAGCACAGGCTCTCGAATTTCAATTCTTCGATCAGGCCTTGCAGGACGAGGGCGGCGTAGGAGATGTTTTCAATGCGGCGTTTGGAGACGCCGGGCAGTTTTTCCAGCGAAGACAGGGACTGGCTCGCGATCAGGCGGGCGATGGACACCGCTTCGCGCGCAGGCATCTCGAACTGTTGCACAATTTGCAACGGATAGTGCTGCTTCATCATCCAGATCAGCGCCAGATTGCGCCAGGCGCCGCCGACGGCGTGAAAGTAGGGATTGATAAAACGGCCTTTAAGCGGTTCTAACTGTTCGCGAATCTGCTGCGTGGCGCGATTCAGGTCGATGGGCTGCGGCGCGCCGAGCGCGAAGGGCCCCAGCGGCAGGGTGACGCCCGCGACCTCGGCGGGTGCGTCGAGGTCGATCAGTTCAAGCGACGAGCCGCCGAGATCGCCGACCACGCCATGCGCGTCGAGATGGCCGCAGCGCACGCCTTGAGCGGAGTACCAGGCCTCTTCGGCGCCGCTGAGGACGCGGACCTGAAAGCCGGTTTCCAGGGCGACGCGGGCGACGAAGTCAGGGCCGTCGCTGGCCTCGCGCACGGCGGCGGTGGCGACGGCGTGGACGCCGTTGAGGTCGTAGGATTCGAGAATCGCCTTGAAACGGCGCAGGGCGATCAGGCTTTCTTTCAGGCCGCCCTTATGCAGGGCGCCGGTCAGCTTCAGATCGCGGCCCAGACCTGCCAGCACCTTTTCGTTGAAGATCGGCCAGATCGAACGCCCTTCGACGCGATAGATGACCAGACGCACCGAGTTGGAGCCGATGTCGATGACGGCGGTGTTATAGTTCAAGGAAGCCAGCCTCCGGTCGCGTAACCTCAAAGCGCATAAAGCGTTTGGCGCTTTTTGACCAGTTCAAAAGGGCGTTATCCCTTGCGGGCGCCGATATGGTCGAAGGCCTGCGGCAGATCCTTGACGCCGCGCCCGCGACCGGACAGGGACGGAGTGGTCATGAAGTAGTCGTGCGCCGAGAACGGCTTGTCGAAATGGCTGGTGTCGATGCGGTGATAGACGCCGTCATTGCCCAGCGACCAGCTCTGCGCCTCGTCATTGAGGTTGGCGACCATGATCTGATCCAGCACCTGACGATGCACGGTCGGGTTTTCGATGGGGATCATGGTTTCGACGCGGCGGTCGAGATTGCGGCTCATCCAGTCGGCAGAGGACATGAAGACGCGCGCCTGATCCGACGGCATGGCGTGGCCGTTGGCGAAGCAGACGATGCGCGCGTGTTCGAGGAAGCGACCGACAATCGACTTGACGCGGATATTTTCCGACACGCCCGCAACGCCCGGACGCAGGCAGCAGATGCCGCGGATCACGAGGTCGATCTGCACGCCCGCCTGCGACGCCTGATAGAGCTTTTTGATGATGGTCGGATCGACGAGGGCGTTGAGCTTGGCCCAGATCTGCGCAGGTTTGCCGGACTTTGCATTCTGAATTTCCTGATCAATCAGATGGATCAGGCCGGGTTTTAAGGTGACGGGCGAGAAGTAGAGCTTCTCCATCTTGTCCGGGCGCGCATAGCCGGTGATGTAGTTGAACACGCGCATGGCGTCGCGGCCCAGTTCAGGATTGGCGGTGAACAGGGACAGGTCGGTATAGATCTTGGCTGTGATCGGATGGTAGTTGCCGGTGCCGAAATGACAGTAGGTGCGCAAAGATTCGCCCTCGCGTCGTACGACGACGCTGAGCTTGGCGTGGGTCTTGTACTCGACGAAGCCATAGACGACATGCACGCCCGCGCGCTCCATGGCGCGCGCCCAGCGCAGATTGGCTTCTTCGTCGAAGCGCGCCTTGATCTCGACCAGGGCGGTGACGTTCTTGCCCTGCTCGGCGGCTTCGATCAGGGCGGCGACGATGGGCGAGTCCTTCGAAGTGCGGTAAAGCGTCTGCTTGATGGCGATGACGTTCGGATCGCGCGCCGCCTGACGCAGGAACTGCACCACGGCGTCGAAGCTCTCGAACGGGTGGTGGACCAGAATATCCTTTTCGCGCACGGCGCCGAGAATATCGCCGCCATTGTCGCGGATGCGTTCGGGGAAGCGCGGCTCGAACGGCTTGAATTTCAGGTCGTTACGGTCGCGCGGAATCAGTTGCGACACCTCGGCCATGCCGAGTATGCCGCCGACCAGCACCACGTCCTCAGCCTTGGCGTTGAGGTGGCCGGTGATGAAGTCGCGCAGGTCTTCGGGCATGGAGGCGTCGATTTCGACGCGCACCACCGAGCCGAGGCGGCGCTGTTTGATCAGGGCTTCGAACTCGCGCACCAGATCTTCGGCCTCTTCCTCAAGCTCGATATCGGAATCGCGCAGGATGCGGAACAGGCCGCGCGAGACGATGTCGAAGCCGGGAAAGAGCTGGCCCAGGAACAGGCTGACGAAGTTTTCCAGCGAGATGAATTTGCGCCGTTGCGGCCCGGTTTCGCCGGGCTTGCGCGCCGCTGTGGCGATCTCCCAGAAGCGCTTGACGCCGGTGGGGATCGGAACCAGCGCGTACATGGTCCTGGCGTCGCGGCGGCGGTTCAGCTTCAGCACGATCGAGAAGCCGAGATTGGGGATGAACGGGAAGGGGTGCGCCGGGTCGATGGCCAACGGCGTCAGCACCGGAAAAAGCTGGCTTTCAAACTGCTTTTCCAGCCAGACGTGGTCGGTCTTGTTGACGTCCTTCGGTTGCAGCACGATCAGGCCTTCGTCGTGCAACTGGTTGCGGATCGTGGTCCAGATCGCCTGCTGGCGGCTCATGAGCTGACCGGCGGCGCGGTTGACCGATTCGAGCTGCTCGGTGGGGGTATGGCCGTCGGCGCTGAGGACGCGCACGCCTTCGCGCACCTGACCTTGCAGGCCCGCGACGCGCACCATGTAGAATTCGTCGAGGTTATTGGCCGAGATCGACAGGAAGCGCAGGCGCTCCAGCAAAGGATGGCGCGGATTTTTCGCCTCTTCGATGACGCGCTGGTTGAAGGCCAGCCAGCTCAGTTCGCGGTTGACATAGAGCGTCGGGTCGAGCGGCGCGTCATGGCTGAAATCATAGACCTTCTGTTTAGGCGCAGGCTTGGTTTCAACCGGCTCGGACAGGGCGGACAGGGGCGCTTCGGTGGGCGCGGGCAGGTCGGTGGCGGTCGAATCGGTCATGACAACAGCTATGGACGTTTTTGGGGACGTTTTGGGAGAAGATTACGCCCGATTTGTTTAAAAACTAGCCTTCATCGTCAAAAAGCGAGCCCTGATGGGCTTCGATAAAGGCGCGGGCCAGGGTCCGGTTGAACGGACGTCCATTGGCATAATGCTCTAAATCTGTGACAATTTTTTGCGCCGCCGCCACGGAGCGGTCGATGCGGCGCGCCAAATAGTCGATCAGGTCGGGCGAGGGCGAGATTGCGCGCTCATGAAACAGCTTGTGCAGGATATCGACCATCAGGGCTTCGTCGGGTTCGGGCAGGGCGAGAAGGCGCATGGCGCGGACGCGCGAGGCGAGATCGGGGATGTCGATTGTCCAGGCAATCGGCTGAGTCTTTGTCGTTAAAACAAGATATTGTTGCTCTTTTTGAATGTGATTTATGAGGTGGAAAAGCGTGTCCTGCCGGGCGTTTTCCGCGTCATCGACGACATAGGGCCGCGGCTCAAGCGCGGACGGATTGAGCGTTTGGGTGTCGGCGGCGCTTAACAACAGCGCGCCGGTCTGCACGGCGAATATATGCGCCATATGCGTCTTGCCGCTGCCGGGGCCGCCCAGCAGAATCAGGTGCGGCGACAGCCAGGTTTCCGGCGCGTCCAGCACGCTTAGCACGTCGCGCAACGCAGGCGTCGCGATAAAGCGTTCGCGGCTGTAGCGGTCGGGCGCGGCGAGATCGAGGGGCAACTGGACGGACAAGCGGGTTTCCTTTGTCGTGTAATTTAGGCGTCGGCGGCGGGCGTGGCAATGCGCGCGCCTGTTGATGAAAGCGCGCGGCTGTTGATGGAAAAGGGCAAAAAGGCTTGACTTTGCGGGCGCGTCGTGTGTCCTGCGCGGCGACAAATTCCCATAGCTTTTCGGCTTTTTACCTATGCACATCTACCGTTCTCACACCTGCGGCGCGCTGCGCACATCCGACGCCGGCTCCATGGCGCGCCTGTCAGGCTGGATCCACCGCAAACGCGACCACGGCGGGCTTCTGTTCATCGACCTGCGCGACCATTACGGTCTGACGCAACTGGTGTTCGATCCGTCCTCGCCCGGTTTCGCCAAGGTCGAGCGTCTGCGCGCCGAGAGCGTGATCCGCGTCGATGGCAAGGTGGTCAAGCGCGACGCCGATGTGATCAATCCGAACCTGCCGACCGGCGAGATCGAAGTGCAGGTCAGCGATGTCGAAGTCCTGTCCGAAGCCGCCGAACTGCCGCTGCCGGTGTTCGGCGAGCCGGAATACCCGGAAGAAATCCGTCTGAAAAACCGCTTCCTCGACCTGCGCCGCGACACCCTGCATCGCAATATCGTGCTGCGTTCGCGCGTGATCCAGTCGATCCGCAACCGCATGGTCGAACAGGGTTTCCTGGAGTACCAGACGCCGATCCTGACCGCTTCGTCGCCGGAAGGCGCGCGCGACTTCCTGGTGCCGTCGCGACTGCATCCGGGCAAGTTCTACGCCCTGCCGCAGGCGCCGCAGCAGTTCAAGCAGTTGCTGATGGTGTCGGGTTTTGACCGCTATTTCCAGATCGCGCCGTGCTTCCGCGACGAAGACCTGCGCGCCGACCGCTCTTTGGAATTTTACCAGCTCGATATCGAGATGAGCTTCGTGACGCAGGAAGACGTGTTCGCGGCCATCGAGCCGGTCATGCACGGCCTGTTCACCGAGTTCGGCAATGGCAAGCGCGTGTCCAGCTATCCGTTCCAGCGCATCCCCTACAAGGAAGCGATCAGCAAGTACGGTTCGGACAAGCCGGACCTGCGCAACCCGATCGAAATGCAGGACGTGTCCACGCATTTCGCCGGGTCGGGCTTTAAGGTGTTCGCCTCGATTCTGGAGCAGGACAAGACCGCCGTGTGGGCGATTCCCGCCAAGGGCGGCGGCTCGCGCGCCTTTTGCGACAAGATGAACAGCTGGGCGCAGGGCGAGGGCCAGAAGGGGCTTGGCTATATTTTCTGGCGTAAATCGGATGCTCAAGGTAACGACGAAGGTGCCGGTTTTGGTGGTGGTGAAGGTGCTGGAGCTGGTAGTGGCGATGGCACTGGTAGTGATTTTGATACGGCGCCGATTGAGGCCGCCGGTCCGATCGCCAAGAATATCGGCGAGGAACGCACCGAAGCCTTGCGTCAGCAACTGGGGCTCGGCAATGGCGACGCCGCCTTCTTTGTGGCGGGCAAGGTGGATGAGTTTGTGAAATTCGCAGGTTTAGCGCGCACCAAGGTCGGGACCGATCTGGGTCTGGTCGATGAAGACCAGTTCCGCTTCTGCTGGATTGTCGATTTCCCGATGTTCGAGTGGAACGAGGACGAAAAGAAGGTCGATTTCTCGCACAACCCGTTCTCCATGCCGCAGGGCGAGATGGAGGCGCTGGAGACGAAAGACCCGCTCGACATCCTGGCCTATCAGTACGACATCGTCTGCAACGGTTACGAACTGTGCTCCGGCGCGATCCGGAACCACAAGCAGGAGATCATGCTCAAGGCGTTCGATATCGCCGGATATGACGCCTCGGTGGTCGAAAGCCAGTTCGGCGGCATGCTCAACGCCTTCAAATACGGCGCGCCGCCGCACGGCGGTCTGGCGCCCGGCATTGACCGCATCGTCATGCTGCTGGCTGGTGAAACGGCCATCCGCGAGGTCATCGCCTTCCCGCTGAACCAGCAGGGCCAGGATGTGATGATGAGCGCGCCGTCAGAAGTTGCGGACAAGCAGTTGAAAGAACTGCATATCCGAACGGCTCTGCCGCTGAAAAACGCCTGATGAAGAAAAGCCCGCTTCGTTACGAAGCGGGCTTTTTAGTTTGTGTGTTCGGTAAGAAAATTCGCCACCCTATTTCAGGCGGCAGACCGGGATGCGCAGACCTTGCGGCAGTTCGGTCGATTCGTCGCCGCAGCTTGTGTCGAGTTGACGCTGGGTCAGGCCGACGGCGGTGCGCATTTCGGCGCCGGAGAAGTTGACGCCATTAAGGGTCGCGCCGCGGAAATTGGCGTGTTCGAGATAGGCGCCGACGAAATTGGCGTTGGTCAGGTTAGAGCCTGCGAAATTGACGTGGCCGAACAGGGCGCCGGAGCCGTTAATGTCGCGCAGGTCGCTGCCCGCGAACGTCGTGCCGTTGAAGATGCCGAGGCCCATATCCGACTGACGCAGGCGCGCGCCGGCGAAATTCTTGTTCTTCAGGGTGCGATTGTTGAAATCGGCCTGGAACAGGTTGCACTTCGGGCAGTTGGCGCCGTTTTGCGCGCGCTCGACCTGGGCGGCGTTCTGCGCGTGGGCTGGCATGGCAAGGGTGGCCATCAGGGCCAGAATGGCCAGTTGCGGGGCATGTTTCATAAAAGAACACCTTGGCTGGAGTTGCTTTGCCCGAAGCAAGAGACGGGCCATCAGCCTTCTTCTATATCATGCGCGTCCGGCGAGGGGTTAACGACTTCGCGGCGCGCGCGGTTGAACGGCACGACGACGAGGTTGTCGGTATGGGCGCCGCGCGCGAACCCTTTTGAGATCAGATGCGAGGCGGGCAGGGCGTCGTCGGGCGTCTCCGCTGGGCGGTCGCCGTGGCCGAGACCGTCGGCGTTGAGCGCTTCGGGATCGGCATTGGCCAGATCGTCGCGGTCCAGATAGGAGATAGCCAATTCTCGGAAGATGTAGTCGAGGATCGAGGTCGCCGACTTGACGCGGTCATTGCCGGTGACCGGTCCGGCGGGTTCAAAGCGTGTGAACACAAAGGCGTCCACAAATTCATCGAGCGGCACGCCGTATTGCAGGCCGATCGAGATGGCGATGGCGAAATTGTTCATCAGCGAGCGGAAGGCGGCGCCCTCCTTGTGCATGTCGATGAAGATTTCGCCGAGGCCGCCATCCTCGTATTCGCCGGTATGGATATAGACCTTGTGACCGCCGACGCCCGCCTTCTGAATGTAGCCCTTGCGGCGGTCGGGCAGCTTGGTGCGCTGGCGCGCGCGCTCGACCACCTTTTCGATGATGCGGGCAGGTTCCGGCGCGACCGGCTCAGGCGCCAGGCGTCTGGGGGCTTCGTCGATATCGGGAATGTCGAGCGTAAAGTCGGGCGGGGCGTCGGCGCGCGTCACGCTGAGGGCGCGCAGGCCGCTGGACGCCGCCAGCGAATAGAGTTTCATCACATCGGACACGCCCTGATCCCAATCCAGGGCAAACGGCGTGGCGTCGGGCGCGTCGGTGAAGGCTTCGAGCCGCTGGCGCAGGGCGGCCTGCCCCTTGACGGACCAGGGCGCCAGTAAATTATAGGCGGCGTCGCCAAGCAGTTTCAGCGCTTCCGGGTCGCGATGGCCGAAGATGTGCGCGTCCGCCGCCGCGATTTCGTCGGCGGAGAAGCCCATCAGGGTGAGGAGATCGAGGTCGGGCGCGTTCAGCTCCGCCTCGCTCAGGCCCCAGATGTCGCGGATGAAGTTGGCGTCGAGGCAGCGCGGCGAGATGACCTCGCGCAGACTGCTGGCCGTCAGGAGGGCGTCCTGCAAGCGACTGATTTCAAAGTCGCTCAAACCCTTCCATTTCAAGGTGGCGGCGTTGATATGCGGCGCGTCTTGCAAAGTCCGGGTGCCGAGCAGGTGGCGGCGCGCCTCATAAGCGTCCACGCCCAGCGCCCGCAGACCGGCGATGACGCACGGTTTGAGCGTCGGTATGAAGGCGCCGTCGCCCGCCTCCATCTGCGTCGTCGCGTCGCTGATGGCTTGCGCGCCGAGACGGGCGCCGAGGCGCAAAGCCAGTTCGGGATCGTCATAGATGGCGGTGATCTGGCTGTTGCGCAGGCCCAGGCTGCGCGCGCGTTTGGCCGCCGACTGGATCAGGTCGAGCGCGTGCGGCTTGAGGTCGCCGTGGCCCTTGAGTTCGCCGGTGCGCCAGGTGAGCTGGCTCAGCCAGTCGAGCCGTTCGGCCTTCTCGGCGGCGAAGTCGTCATAGGCGCCTAAATGGCCCGCCAGTTGCGACGAGGTTTCCAGCGCCGCCGCCTCGAACAGGGCGAAAATCTGCGCGGCGTAATCGAGCCCGGCGCTGTCGCGCAAAGAGAGGCCCTGCGCCGTCAAAGCCTCGCCAAATCCGGCCAGGGTCAGGGCCAGCGGGCGCTGCGCCGCGCGGCGGCGGGCATGGTCGGCGTCGGCGCTGAAGCCGATGGCGGCTTCGATGTCGAGGGCGCGCGTCCACAGGCCGACCGTTTCCAAAAAGGCGTCCAGCGCAAAGCGGCTGGACTCGTCAAAAAAGCGGGCGAGATGGATCGCGGCGCGCGGCGCATAGGCCAGGGCTTCGACAGCCTCGGCCTCCCGCGGGTCGAAGACGAGCGCCAGCGGCCCGGCCTCCAGCGCGGTTTCGGCGGCCAGAACCGCCATCGGATCACCGGCGGCGACCAGATCGCGCGGCGCAATGACGGCGCGGAACGGATCGCTGGCCACTTCGGGATCGGCGCTGTCGCTCCAGTGTGTGGCGGCGGACTGGATCTGGCGCGCGATCAGCATGTCGCTGGCGCCGAGACGACGCGCACGGGCGGCGGCGCGGGCGAGGGCGGTGTTGTGGCGCAGCGATGTGCGGTGATCGCCTTCGCTGCGGGCGATGGCGTCGGTGACGCCGTCCAGCGCCTCGGCCAGTTGCCGACTGACATGGCGGCTTAAATGGCGACCGCGCGCGGCGACGAGCCGCTGGCTCAGCATCGTCCGACCACCGTGATCGTCGAGATAGAGCGGCGCGGCTTCTATGGCGGCGGGCAGGCGGTCGCCCGCAGTCGGGTGAACGCGATGGCCGGAGGCGCGGCCTAGTCCCGGCGCGGCCAGACCGGCCAGCATGGTGGCTTCGATGGCTTCGGCGAAGGCGGCGGCGTCGGTCTTGTCGCGGAAATAGCCGAGTTTCAGGCCCCATTGCGACAGGCGGTGCGCATAATCGGCGACGGCGCCGTCGAACACGTCGTCCTCATCGCGCTGACGCGGCTGGGCGTCGGACGGCAGGTCGCGGGCCAGCGAATCACCCCAGTCGAGCCAGGCTTCGGCTTGGGCCATGGTCATGTCGCGCGGGCAGATCAGCCAGCGCGAACCGGCGGCGCATTCGATCTCGCGCCCTTCCAGATCAAGGCCTGGGCACAGTCGGATGAGGGCGGGCGGCAGGCTGGACATCATCGCTCCCCGAAAATGAAGCCGGTTTTCGCGTAAATCGCGAGGAGGTTAACCATAAGGACGGCTTCCCGCAATAAATATGGCGTCTTTTGTCGAACGCTCCACAATATATTGATGCCGCTTGGGCCTGAGAATTTTACGCGGCAGCGCGGTAAGGGCTTTGACCAAAGCCGCGCGGCGCTCTATAAGTCGGGCTGTGTTTCGGACGCGCGGCGTTCATATTCGGCCAAAGCCGCGCGGCGCTCTGAGAGCCGGAACTGTGTTCGGACGCGCGGCGTTCATATTCGGGATGACAAGACCTTGCTGGACAAGATTTTTCTCTGGTGGAGCGGCGCGACCGTCGGCACCCTTCTGACCATCGGCAAGCGTGGCCGTCTCGTCGGTACGGACGAGTTCGGCAACAAATATTATGAGGACCGCACGGATCGGAAGTCCTATGACAAGGGGCGCAAGCGCCGCTGGGTCATCTATAAGGGCTATGCCGACGCCTCGAAGATTCCGCCCGACTGGCACGGTTGGATGCACTATATCTACGACACGCCGCCCAGCGAGCAGCCTTTGCGCCGCAAGGCGTGGGAGAAGGCGCACGAGCCGAACATGAGCGGCACGCCATTCGCGCGCTTCCCGCAGGGTTCGCTGAACGCCGAGGGCGAGCGTCCGGCCTCCGCAGGCGATTATGAGGCGTGGAATCCGTAAGGCGTCATGACCGGTTCGCGCGCCAGGTTTGCCGTTTTTCTGGGCCTTGCGGGGCTGGCCGTGGGCTTTACGGTCATTCCCGCCGGGGCGCAGGTGGCCCCGCCGCAACGTGGCGGCGGTAATGACGATGGCGCGCCCGCCTATGTCGATAACGCCGACCGTCAGCCCTATTATGTCGATGGCGTCGAGTACCGGCCCTATGTGCCGGACGCGCGTAAGGCTAAACCGGCTGCCGCAGCGGCGCCGCAGAGCGCGCAACCCGTCACGGCGGAGTCGGCGTCTGCGCCACGGGCGGCGACAAGCGCTGCGGTTGCGCCTGTGAACGCGCCGCCCACCTCGATCGTGGCGTCGGCGGCGCCGGAAGCGGCCCCGCCTGCCGCCAGTTCGTCCAGCTCATCGGTCAATATGGCGCCGCTCAAGCGTCCGCGTTACGCCGTGGCGGTGATTCAGGCGCTCGACAAGGTGACGGCGGAGACGATCCGTTTCGAGGCGCCGATCGGCAAGCCGGTGCGTTACAAGGGGCTGATCTATACGGCGCGCGCCTGTGAAACGACGGCGGCGGACGAGGCTTCGCCCGATGTCATGGCCTATCTGGAGGTGCGCACCAATCCGGTCGCCGCCACCAGCAATTCGCCCGCCGTGCGCTCGCGCGAAATCTTTCACGGCTGGAGCTTCGCCTCGGCGCCGAGCCTCAATCCGATCGAGCATCCCAATTACGACGCCTGGGTGATCGGCTGCCGCCAGCCCCTGCCGGGGGTTTAGTCAAGCGCATCGAGCGCCTGACGGCCCGTAGTGTGGCGCGGCAGCAGATAAAAATCCGCTTTGCGATCAACGGCGTCCGCCAGTTTTTTCAGGTAATTCGCCTTTCTGATTTCGACCACGCCGAACTGGCTTAAATGTTCGGTTTGGAACTGGCAGTCGAGCAGGGTGAAGCCGCCGACACGCAGACGCGCCACCAGATGCACGAGAGCGATTTTTGACACGTCGCGCGCGCGCGACACCATGCTTTCGCCGAAAAAGGCGCCGCCAATGGCCACGCCATAGAGGCCGCCGACCAGATCGTCGCCGCGCCAGACCTCGACGCTGTGCGCCAGCCCGCGCGCGAACAGGGCCTGATACAGATCCTGAATGGCGTGACTGATCCAGGTCGAGGTGCGGTTGCGGGCCTCCTCGGCGCACAGTTCGATCATCTCGGTGAAAGCGGTGTCAACGCGGATGACATAATCGTCCTTGCGCACGCTGCGCGCCAGCCGCGACGGCACGTGGAAGCCGTCCAGCGGCAGGACGCCGCGCAAGGGCGGATCGACCAGAAACAGATATTCGTCGTCGCGGGCGTCCGACATCGGAAACACGCCGGTGCGGTAGCACTGAATCAGGTCATCAAGCGTAAATTCAGCCAAGCCGCGATCCTGCCTTTTGCGAGTCGGGGCGGATTATAGCGGCAGGGTTTGTGTGATCAATGCTGGGCGGTGGGGGGATGGCGTCTGGAAGGAGGAGCGGCCCTCCGATTGCTCATATGCGCCCCTTAAGGTCCGCGACGTTCATTGTGGCGAGTTCCCCTTGCCCAACAATACCAGCCGCGATTTGTTGTCCTGCGGTCATTTCTAGGACCGTCTTTATGGCATCGGCTAAGACGAGGAACTCATTAGTCCGTGCATCGCTAATCTCATCCTCGCGCCCGTGTACCGCTAGGTTCCGCATTGTAAGAAGGCCCATTAGCGAGTTAGCTTGATCGCTAGTGATTAGATTATGATGGCGAGCTGCCACGATCACTGGCTTGCCTGATAGGGACTCGGCCCGATCCACACCTTTCGTGATCAGTCTTTGCCGAACAATGCCTTCTAGCTCAGACCAAGTCTTTACAATCTTGCCAATGTTCTCTGTCGTAATAGAGGCGACGGCTTCAAGTTGCGGTAATGGCAATGTCGATTGATCGGCTACTATAGAAGCGCCAACTTCTTTCCCTTGACGATCGAAATTAATGGCCGTTTCACCGTGTGATATTTTCGATATAGAGCTTAACAGCGTCAAGATTGATTTACGAAAGAGAACAAACCCGACGACAGCAGCTATAGGCCAAGCAAGCGCCTTGACGATTGTTGCGATGAATTCCAGCCACCCCATGATTCGTCGTCTCCTGTTTCCTAGAAGATATCGCAAGCACACGCATCAGGCTAGTTTGAAGGCAACTACCCATTTGCTAGACTGGATAAAACGATACGGTAAAATATGCCTCACGCCCCTTCGGGCGAAACGGTTGCAATATGCTGTAATTATTCTGAAAATTGGCGGACAAGGTGGGATTCGAACCCACGGTAGGCTTCCACCTACGGCGGTTTTCAAGACCGCTGCCTTAAACCACTCGGCCACCTGTCCAGCTTGAGCGGAAGGCGCTTGTAGCGTGGCGCGATGCGCTTGCCAAGTCGGAGATGTCGGAAATTATGCGGAAAAGCCGCCTGTCGGCGGCTGGCGGTTTTGGCTGCGCTGCGCTCCGCCGAACTCGCAACCTGTCGCACAGGTTACGCGTTTCAAGACCGCTGCCTTAAACCACTCAGCCACTTGTCCAGCTTGAGCGGAAGGCGCAGGAAACCGCACAGGGCAGGGCGTGAAATCCGCAACAGGGTTGACGGATCTTAACCAAGCTTTTGCACATGCGTGTTAGGATGCAAGGTCTGCAAAATGCGGAAATCGAGTGGAAAGTCGCGCCATGTCCGGGCGGAACGGTTCAGATATTGCCTTAGCTGTTCGGCTGTCGCCGCTGGTTTTGCTGGCGATTTTGGGGGGCTGCGTTTCCGGGCCGCGGTACAGCGTCGGCCCCGGCGGGCCGCAGGTGGCGTCCAGCCCGCAATACAATTCCGGCAATTTCCGCCCCTATACCGTGCGCGGCAAGACCTATTATCCTGACATTCCCGACAAGGGCTATACCGAAACCGGCGTCGCCTCATGGTACGCCGAGGAGTCCGGCACGCGCACAGCGGACGGCGAGGTCTTCAACCCCGACGGCCTGTCCGCCGCGCACAAGACCTTTCCCCTGCCCAGCATTGTTGAGGTCACCAATCTCGACAATGGCCGCACTCTTCAGGTGCGCGTCAATGATCGCGGTCCGTTCGTCGATGGCCGCGTCATGGACCTGTCGCGCGGCGCGGCCAAGGCTCTGGGCGTTTACGCCTCCGGCACGGCGCGGGTGCGCATCAAATGGCTCGGCCCCGCCGACCGCATGACCGCCACGCCCGCCTATACCGCCAGCGCCGCAGGCGAGGGCGACGACGCGCGTTACATCGTGCAACTGGGCGCCTTTTCGCAGAAGGACAACGCCGAGCGCGCGCAGGACCGCATCGACGCCGCCCGTATCGACAAGCGCGGCGGTCTTTACGTCGTCTACCTCGGCCCCTTCAAGGGCGCTTCGGTCGCCGAAGGCCACCGGCAGGCGGCCATTGACGCCGGTTTTCGCGACGCCATACTGGCCCACGCGGATTAAATTTGGCGCACTTTGCGCTTGAGAATTACGCCGAAACCCGTCTATCTGCCAAGGTGAGCAAGATCGACGCAACAGACCCAAACCGCGGGCGCTTCATCGTCTTTGAGGGCGGCGAGGGCGCGGGCAAATCCACCCAGCTCAAGGCGCTGGTCGCGCGTCTGCGCGAGTCCGGGCTGGAGGTCGTCTCGACGCGCGAACCGGGCGGATCGCCGGGCGCCGAAGCCTTGCGCGACCTGCTGGTGCGCGGCGAGGCCGGGCGCTGGTCGCCGATGAGCGAACTGCTGATGATGTACGCCGCGCGCAGCCACCACCTCGAAACCGTCATCCGCCCGGCTCTGGCGCGCGGCGCCTGGGTGGTCAGCGACCGCTTCGCCGATTCGTCGCGCGCCTATCAGGGGGCGGGTGGCGGCGTGGCGCCAGAACTGATCGAACAGATTGACGCCGCCGTGGTCGCCGATACGCAACCTGATCTGGTCCTCGTCATGGACATGCCGCCCGAAGCCGGGCTGGCGCGGGCGCAGGCGCGCGGCGATATGGAAAACCGGTTCGAGTCGAAGGGTCTGGCCTTCCACGCCCGCCTGCGCGACGGCTTTCTGCGCCGCGCGGACGCCTTGCCGCAGCGCTATCGCGTCCTCGACGCCGACCGCACGATTGAGGCCATCGCCGCCGAGGTCTGGGCGTCTGTCGTCGCCGCCTTTCCCGATCTGGAGCGCCGGACATGAGCGAGCCTTCGCCCGTGCCGACGCCGCGCGAAACCTTCGCCTATGAGCACGGCGAAGCGCTCGATCGCGCCTTTGCGACGGCGTTCGAGAAGGGACGCCTGCACCATGCCTGGCTGTTGTGCGGCCCGCAGGGGCTGGGCAAGGCCAGCTTCGCCTTTCGCTGCGCGCGCTTCCTGATGGGCCGTCAGCGCGATCCTCGCAACGGCGCCCTCGGCATGGCGCCGGACGACGCCGATGTGCGCCTGATCACCGCCGCCACCCACCCCGACCTGCTGGTGCTGGAGCGCGAAATGGATGGCGGGCGGCTGAAGAAGTCGA
The DNA here is from genome assembly GCF_051956075.1 of Asticcacaulis sp. Classification (GTDB taxonomy): domain Bacteria; phylum Pseudomonadota; class Alphaproteobacteria; order Caulobacterales; family Caulobacteraceae; genus Asticcacaulis. The sequence continues at coordinate 133,276 of NZ_JBQCGA010000061.1, forward strand.
TCAGCGTGGACGCCGTGCGCGAGGTCGGCGAATTCTTCTCCAAGGCGCCGTCGCGCTCGGCCTATCGTGTCTGCATCATCGACTCGGTCGATGATCTCAATATCAACTCGGCCAACGCCTTGCTGAAAGTCCTTGAGGAGCCGCCGCACAAGGGCATTGTGTTTCTGATTTCGCATTCGCCCGGACGGCTGCTGGCGACCATCCGCTCGCGCTGCCGCCGCCTGAGCTTTACGCCGTGGACCGATGCGCAGGTGCGCGAATTCGTGCAGGCGCGCGTCGAACTGGACGAGGACGATCTGACGCGGCTCGTGCATCTGGCGCATGGCGCGCCGGGGCGGGCGCTGTCCTTGCTGGAGGAGGGCGCGCTGGAAATGGACGCCTTCGCCGAGCGGCTGCTCAGCCACCCCCTGCCGCCACGCGGGGACCTGATCACCGCCGCAGCGGGCTTCAAGGCCAATTCGGCCAAGAATAACGGCGCGCAGAAATTCGCGACCTTCATGGCCTGTCTGGCCGACCGCGTACACGAACGCGCCCTGAGCGCGGAAACGCCGCAAAAAGGCCAGGGACTGGCGCACCTGTGGTCGAAACTCAGTCAGGCCGTAGGCGAAACCGAAGCGGTCAATCTGGATCGTGCTGACTATTTCTGGTCTATATACAATGAAATATCGAAGGTTTCTTAAAGTCGTTTGGTAGATTTTGTGTCTTCACGTCAATATATTGATTCTCACGTCAACCTGCACGCTCCGCAATTCGATGATGACCGGGACGCGGTGATTGCGCGCGCCCGCGCGGCCGGAGTGCGGCTGATGCTGAACATCTGCGACCGCGTGTCGAATTTTGACGCGGTTTACGCCCTGGCGAAAGCGCATGACGACATCTGGGCTACGGTTGGCACGCATCCGCATGAGGCGCGCGAAAACCCGGACCTGACGGCGCGCGATCTGCTCGACCTCGCCGAGGCCGACAAGGTGGTCGGCATTGGCGAATGCGGACTGGATTTCCATTATGACTACAGCCCGCGCGACGTGCAGGCGCAGGTCTTCCGCGCCCACATCTCAGCGGCGCGTGAAAGCGGCCTGCCTCTGGTCGTGCATACGCGCGAAGCCGACGACGTCATGGGCGAGATTCTCGAAGACGAATACGCCAAAGGCGCCTATCGCATGCTGCTGCATTGTTACACCAGCGGCGCGGATCTGGCGCGGCGGTGCGCAGCGCTGGGCGCGTGGTTTTCCGTGTCCGGCATAGCCAGTTTCAAAGCCGCCGAATCGGTGCGCGCCGTCATCCGCGACATGCCCGCCGACCGCATTATCGTTGAAACCGACTGCCCGTATCTGGCGCCGATCCCGATGCGCGGACGTCGCAATGAACCGGCTTTTGTACCTTATGTGTTTGACAAGCTGGCGGACATTCGCGGCTGGAGCCTCGACGAGACCATAGCGCGCAATGACGACGCCTTTTTTGCCCTGTTTGACAGGATACCGCGCTTATGAACCGTCTGCTACGCGCCAAAATTCTGGGCTGCGGGTGTTCGACCGGCGTACCGCGCATCGACGGCTATTGGGGCGCCTGCAATCCGGATAGCCCTAAAAACCGCCGCACGCGTTGCTCATTGTGGCTCGGCGTCTATGACGGTTCGGATGGGCTGACCTCTGTGGTGGTGGACACTTCGCCGGAATTTCGCGACCAGATGATCCGCGCTGGCGTCCGCAAGCTCGACGCCGTGTTGTGGACGCACGATCACGCCGATCAGACCCACGGCATTGACGATATGCGCGCCTATACGTTTGGCCGCGACAGGGTGATCCAGGGCTATATGGACGCCGCCACCCATGCGACTCTGACCTCACGTTTCGGTTATGTGTTTGAAGGCAAGTTCGGTTATCCGGCCATCTGCCAGCCGCACATCATACCCAAGCACGGAACGGCGTGGCGCATAGCGGGTGAGGGGGGCGACCTGCCCGTCCTGACCTTCGACCAAGCGCACGGTCCGATCCGCTCCGTCGGCTATCGCTTTGGACCTATCGCCTATTCCAGCGATATTTCCGATATGCCGGAAGAAAGCTTTGCCGCGCTGGAGGGCGTCAAGGTCTGGATCGTCGACGCCTTGCGCCTCAGACCGCATCCGACCCATGCGCATCTTGATAAGGCCCTGGCGTGGGCCGAGCGCGTCAAGCCGGAACTGACCATCCTGACCAATCTGCATCAGGATATGGATTACGACGTGTTGCGCGCGCAATTGCCCGAAAATGTCGTACCGGCCTATGATCAGATGGAAGTTGACGTTGAACTTTAAGTTCAGTCGTAATCGATGGGCAGTCCGTTATAGGTCGCGGGCGGCTGTGAAGCCGTAACGACGCCGCTGTGCGTAAACAAGGCCTGATCGCCCAGATAGAGCGCGCTTAACGCTACGACAAAGGCCAGAACAAAACCCAGACCGATCAACAGATTGACCAGCGCGCGGCGTTGGCGCGCCGACATGTCGAAATGCAAAATATTCTGCGGCGACGTTACGATGTTCAGATCGCCATAGGTTTGTGTGGTCGGCTCAAAATGCACGCTTGAGATGGCCATGACCTTATCCTCATACTTGACTACGAACTTTGCTGTCAGAAATCGAAGCTAAAACATCGCGCATAAGAGATATGTGCCGAAGCCAAATACGGCGCATAAGCGACCGATAAAGCATTTGCGGCGCGTTATATCCATTAATTTCCCATAATCTTTCTTAGGCGAGAAGCGTGCCACCATTAAATTTCCTCCACGCTTTGCTCACCCGCGCATTGTCCTAGCGCGCCGCCTGCTGAGCTGTGTATTGGCCGGACAGAGAGAAGCTGTCGATATCGAGATAGCCGTTCGACGGCGCCGTATTGTAGCAGAAGATCGCGTACTGCTCGCCCTGGAACGTGCCGGTGCGCCAGTCGTAAGCCAGCGGAAAATCGCCGCCGAGATTCGTCCAGTTTTTATTGTCGAGACTGTAATCGACGCGCGCCAGATTGGTTCTGAAATCCATATCCGTGCGCAGCCACAGCGTATCGCCTTTGACGGCGACGTTTGTAACGCGCGTGTCGATATTTGGCGCGCCTTCGGTGGCTTCGATCACCTTCATGCTCAAGGTATGCGAACCATCGCCTGCGGCTGTGACGGCGATCTGGCCATTGAACTTGCCCAGCGCGCCAAAGCCGCAGGAATCGCCTTGACCGACATGGCGGATGTCGAGTTTGACGACGCCCCGGCTGAACGGTCCCTGCCCCTTTTGCGTTAATGTATTACGTGCGTTCCAGAAGTCAGGGCCTTGAGTCGCCTTCAGGCGTAAAAAACCGGGCCGTTCGCTCAGGGACCAGCGGCTGTCGTCAGGATTATGGTTCCACTGCCATTGCAGGCCCAAGGTCTTGCCGCTGAAATCGTCAGAGGTCGCAGGCTCCATGAACGGATAAGCTTTGACAGGCTTTGGCGAGGTTTTGGGAACCTGGTTTGGCGCGTCTGGCGTCCCCCATACCGGCCATCCGTCCCGCCAGAAAATCGGGCTGAGATTGGTGGTCCGGCCGATTGCGCCGGAATCGCGCATCACGAAACCGTACCAGTCGCCGTCGGGCAGATCGACCAGCGCGCCCTGATGGCCGCCCGTCGTATCGTCGATCTGGCTGTGCGTTTCCCACGGACCGTCTAGGCTGCGGCTGCGCGACACGACCAGGGCCAGATGCGATGGCATGGCGTTGAACAGATAATACCAGCCGTCCTTCTTGATGACTTTTGAGCCTTCGGCGCCCTTATCGTAATAGATTTTCCTGGAGTCCATGATCCTTGACAGGTCTTGATTGAGCGAGAGCAAGGTCTCCGTGCCGTCGCTGCCAATCGAGGTGAAGATATAGGCCTTGCCGTCGGTATCGAAAAACAGACCCGGATCGAAGGCCTGCCGGTCCAGTTCATGATAAGCCCACGGGCCTCGCGCGTCCTTGGCGTAATAGATGCGGGTATTCTGCCCCACCGGCGTCACGGCCAGCCAGAACATGCCGTCGTGATGGCGCAGGCTGGTGGCGAAAAGCCCGCTCCGATAGGCGGTTCCGCCCTGCATGTCGTATTGCGGCCGTCCGTCCAGGCGCGGAACGACATGCGAGACGATCTCCCAGTTCACTAGGTCCTTCGAATGCAGCACCGTGATCCCCGGCGTGTTCACGAAGGTGGTGGTGGTGAAATAGAAATCCTGACCAACCCGGATAATATCTGGATCCGGGTAATCCGCATAAAGGATGGGATTGCTGTAGGTTCCGTCGCCCTGATCAGAGCGCCAGGCCTGAGCCTCCGCGACAGAAGCGCAGGTCAAGGCGGCGCAGGTCAGCAGAAGCGTGGCGGCGGATTTCCTCATGGCGTTTCCCTGTTTTTTGTCTGAGTTATTGCAGAGCTATCATTGCTAACGCCCGCCGGTCAAGGCCCCCCTGTTTAAGCTCCTTGCCTTAAGACGCCATTGGCAAGTTAGACGACCTGCCCTATCACTTATGAAAAGGGGGAAATGATGGAATCATACCGTCAGGTTTCATTGCCGCGCCTGTTGGCCTTTATCGGCCCCTGCGTGCCGTTTGCCGCTCTGGGTCTGCCGCTGGTGGTCAATCTGCCGGAATATTACGGCACGACGCTGGGTCTCGGCGCCGTTGTCGGCGTGGTGTTCTTTGTCGTGCGCTGCTTCGACATTCTGGTCGATCCGGTCCTCGGTTACTGGATGGACCGCACGCGCAGTCGTCTTGGCCGGTTCAAGCTGTGGATGCTGATCTGCCTGCCGATCCTGTTCGTCAGCACCGGTTTTATCTTTCTGGCGCATAAGGGCGTGTCGCCCGCCTATCTTGGCGGCTGGCTGTTTGTTCTCTATGTCGGCTTTTCCATCGCCGCGCTCAGCCAGGCCAGTTGGGGCGGCGTTTTGTCCACCGACTATAATGAGCGTTCGCGCATTTTCGCCTGGTGGCAGGTGGGCAATATCGCCGGGATTATCTGCGTCGCTTTAATCCCTGTGATCGTAAACACGAAGCTGCATTACAGTTACGCGACGGCGGTTCAGGTCATGGGTTTGTTCATCATGATCATGCTGCCGCTGACGATCGGACTGGCGCTGTGGATCGTGCCGGAGCGCGTCTCGAACGCGGCGACGCACGACATAAGGCTGTCGCACTATTTTGACATGCTGAAGCGCCGCAATGTCCGCTGCATCCTGTGGGCGGACCTGTTCATGGGGCTGGCGCCGGGGGTAATGGCCGCCCTCTTCTTCTACTTCTTCGAAGAAACGCGCGGTCTGCATCGCGGACAGAGCAATGTCGCCATGTTTCTCTATTTCGTCGCAGGCATCGTCGGGGCGCCGATCTGGGTCGTGATGGCCAAACGCCTGAACAAGCATGTGACCCTGATCATCTCCAGCCTGATCTTCGCCGTGCTTTACGGCGCGATGGCGTTCGCGCCGCAGCACAATGCGCCGGTCGTGATGATTATGACCTTCCTGAACGGCATGCCTTATGCGGCGTCCTTGCTGCTGACCCGCGCCCTGATGGCCGATATCGGCGATGAGGTGCTGCATGAGACCGGCCACGACCATAAGGGCACGCTGATGGCCATCCTGTCGGCCACGACCAAGATCGGCTATGCGATCTCGGTCCTGACCATTTCGGTGCTGGGCTGGCTGGGCTTCAACGTCAAGGCGCCCGCCGATAGCCCGCATGCGGCCCTGATCTGGGTGCAGGTCTTTTTTATCGCCCTGCCGGTGCTGTTCCTTTTGCTTGGCGCCTATGCGATGAAGGATTACGACCTGTCGCCAGAGCGGCACAGGCGGATTCTCGACGATCTGATGCAAAGGGACGTGTTGTGAGCGAGGCGATTGAAGGGCTTTTAGAGGTCATGCGGCGGCTGCGCGACCCGGACGGCGGCTGTCCCTGGGATCGCGAGCAGACCTTCGAGACCATCGCCCCCTATACGGTCGAGGAATCCTACGAGGTCGCCGACGCCATCCAGCGTCAGGATATGCGCGATCTGAAGGAGGAGCTGGGCGACCTTCTGTTTCAGGTGGTGTTCCACGCACGGCTGGCCGAGGAGCAGGGCCTGTTCGCTTTCGACGATGTTGCGGCCGGTATCCGCGACAAGCTTATCCGGCGCCATCCGCATGTGTTCGGTGAAGAATCGCATCGCACCTCGGCCGAGCAAACCGTGGCCTGGGAGGCGGTCAAGGCCGAAGAGCGCAAGGCCAAGCAGAAGCACGGCCTGCTCGACGATGTGCCGGTGGGTCTGCCCGCCCTCACCCGCGCCGCCAAGCTGACCAAGCGCGCGGCGCGCGTCGGCTTCGACTGGCCAAGCCTCAATGAGGTGCTGGACAAGCTGGATGAGGAAACCAATGAACTGAAGGCGGAAATCAAGGCGGGCGATCTGAACAAGGCGCGCGCCGAACTGGGCGATCTTCTGTTCGTGCTGGCCAATCTGGCGCGCAAGCTTGAGGTCGAGCCGGAGGACGCGCTGCGCCTGACCAACGCCAAGTTCGTGCGCCGTTTTGAGGCCATTGAAGCGGCGCTGGCGGCGCGCGGCAAGACGCCGGAACAATCCGATCTGGCCGAGATGGACGCCTTGTGGAATGACGCCAAGTCCGCCGAACACAGCTAGATTGTTCAAGGTTTCGCGCCCGAAACGGCTGCGCAACACGCTGGTCAGTGTGCTGATCTGCGCCGGTCTGATAGCGGCCTATTATGTCTCGCTCGGTCAGACGCCGATCCCGCCGGATACGCGCATCGTCTATGAAGGGCTCGATTGCGGCGGCGCCTGCCCGGTCTTTCGCCTTGAAATTTCCGCCGACGGCGCGGTCAGCTTGCGCGATGCAAGCCATATCTGGCGCTATCGGATTTCGCAGTTTGCGCTGCGCCGCATCCTGCGCGCCTTCGACCAGGCGCAGTTTATGAACCGCGATGTAAACGCCGACCTGCCGCGACATCCGCCGGTCTGCGATCTGTCCTTGCGCGAAGACCACCGCCTGCTGGCTTTGCGTCATGGCTGCGGCGCGCAGGCGCCGGAGTTGGCCGCGCCCGTGGCGGCGCTGGAACAGGCGACGCAGTTCCGGAAACTCATGGCGGGCGACCGGGCGACGGCGCGCGACCTCAAAGCTGTGGCTTCGCCTGCAAAATAAAGCTTTTCGCAATGTCGATGCGCAAACGAAAGCGAGTTTGATCGGCGTCTGTCAACAGCCGCGTCGCATCTTTCCACTTTCAATCCACAAGCCGTCCCCTATATGCCTTGCGAATCAAAAGAAGACTGCGCAAGGCTAAGGCGTGCTTTGGAGTCGCCTGCGATGAAAAAACCTGCGCCCGGCAAGGGCAAAACCGTCAAAAAACCATCCCTGCCGACTCAGGCGCGGATCAAGGCCGCCAAGCCCGCGCCCGACAAGACGCGCCGCTCATTGTGTCCGATCAATCTGACGCTGGAACTGATCGGCGATAGCTGGTCGATGCTGATCGTGCGCGACCTGATGCTGCGCGGTCACAACAGCTATCAGGGCTTCCTGCGTTCCGAAGAAAAGATCGCCACCAATATTCTAGCCGACCGTCTGTCGCGACTGGAGCAGAACGGCCTGATCAGCAAGGCCGCCGATCCGTCGGACAAGCGCAAATTCATCTATGCCCTGACTGCGCGCGGCGCTGATCTGGCGCCCGTACTGGTGGAGATGGCGCTGTACGCCATGAAGCATGAACCGGTCGTCGATATGCCCAAGGAGATCGTCGCCGAGATGCAGAAGAACAAGGCCGCTTTCGCACAAAAACTGACGCGCAGCTTCACGCCGAAGACGCCTCGCGTCAAATCCGAGCCGAAGCCCGCCAAAGACAAGCCGGAATTCTCCCCCGAATTCTCTGACGAGACCTTAAGCCTGTTCTGACCTATTCCATCGCCGCCAGTTCGAGGTGTTCCTCTTCTTCCTGCGACGGCTTTTTCTTCGGCGTCTTGATGACCAGCAGCAGCGGCATGGCCAGCAGGGTCAGGATCATCATCAGCCAGAAGTTGTCGATATAGGCGATCATGCTGGCCTGCCGCGTGACCTCGGCATTGAGCGCGACGGCGTTGTGCGTCGTCTCGATCAGGCTCGGCTGGTTAGAGGTGATGTTCTCGATGATCCCGGCATGGGCTTTCTGCGTATTGCTGACCTGCAAAGCCTGCACCAGCGCGATGCCGATGGACGAGCCGATATTGCGCACCAGACTGTAAATCGAGGTGCCGTCCGGGCGCAGATCGCCCGACAGGGTGGCGAAGGTCGCCGCCGACAACGGCACAAAGACAAGCCCCAGACCAAAGCCCTGAATGATGCTGGGCGTGATGATGGCGCGCTGCGAGGTGTCGACTGTATAGCCGCACATCATCCACAGGGTCAGCGCCGTCAGGCCAAAGCCGACGCCCAGGATCAGGCGCAGATCGACCTTGCCGACCATGCGCCCGACGATCATCATGGCCAGCATGGTGCCAAGACCCGACGGCGCGGTGACGATGCCCGAATACATGGCCGTATAGCCCATCAGGCCCTGCAACATCGACGGCAGCAGGGCGCGCGTCGCGAACAGCACCATGCCGACGATGAAGATGAACAGAAGTCCGGTCAGGAAGTTGCGGTTCTGCAAAAGCCGATAATTGAAGAAGGTCGCGCCCGCCGGTCTGGTGGCGGTATGGATGATGAAAAAGCCGAAGCTGACAAAGGCTGTCACCGCCTCAATCCAGGTCTCCGCCGAATTGAACCAGTCGTTCTGCTGGCCGCGGTCGAGCCCAAGCTGGAGCGCCGCAAGCGCAATGCCGAGCAGCGCGAACCCGAATAGGTCGAACTTGCGCTCATGCGTGTCGGTCTTCGGCATGAAGCGAAGCATCAGCAGCGTGCAGATGATGCCGACCGGCAGGTTCACCAGGAACACCCAGCGCCAGTTGTAATTGTCAGTCAGCCAGCCACCAAGGACCGGCCCCAGGATGGGCCCGATCATCACGCCGCCGCCGAAGAGGGCCATCGCCTGCCCGTGCTTCTCCTTGGGGTTGATGTCGAACAGCGTCGCCTGCGCAAGTGGG
>NZ_JBQCGA010000062.1:0-39790 GCF_051956075.1 Asticcacaulis sp.
AGGATCGTTCGACTTGCATGTGTTAGGCCTGCCGCCAGCGTTCGCTCTGAGCCAGGATCAAACTCTCAGGTTGAGTTGACACTAATCTCAGTGACTAAATCACTGCGTAAGTTTACGTTCATTAACGAGTTCCCACACGACATAGCTCCGAAAAGCTAAGTCGAATGGTTGTCTTTAAAGAGACCGCAAACATCAGTGTCGTACTGCAGAACTTAATCTGCGCCAGAACACCGCCGCCTGCGTTTCTCTTTCCATTTCATACAATGTCAAAGACCTCACTGGCGGCCGAGCCGACCAGCGCAACAACCAAACCCGTTGTCGTGGGAGGCGGCTATCTATCCGAACCGCCAAATCGTGTCAACCGACTTTCTTCGTTTTCCACAACCTTGTTTCCAAGGTCAGAAACCGAAGGCAACAAAATCCTGCCGGGCTATCTTTGCGGGATAGCCTGCCAAGGCTTCGTCCGAATCGGAAGATCGCTTTCTTAACTCCGATCGAAATCAACATCAAGCTATTAATTGAATTTTTACACTCAATTGTCAGCTCGTCGTCGGCCCGTTCGGTGCACGTCAGCGAGGAGGCGGCTTTTATGCCCCCTCCTCAGACTTCGCAAGCGCAAAATGCCGGGAATGCGATTCTATCCCCAGCTTCGCCGTTTTGCAGGTTTAACCCGCAATATATTCCTTGAGGGTCCGCGCCTCATGCTCGCTGGCCGCGATGCGCGCCTTGACCAGATCGCCGATGGAGACGATGCCGATCAGCCGCGCCCCCTCCATCACCGGCAGGTGACGGATACGCCGGTCTGTCATACGATCCAGCAGAGACTCGACCGTTTCATGCGCGCCAGCCGAGATAACGTCGCGCGTCATAATATGGCTGACCGGCTTGCCGAGAGCGTCAGCGCCCTCGGTCGCAATGGCGCGGATAATGTCGCGTTCGGAGACGATGCCGACAACGCGACCGATCCTGTCGGTGACGATAAAGGCGCCGACCTTGCGGGTATATAGCAGCGCGGCCACGGACGACAGTGCGTCGTCGGGCGTGACCGTGAAGACCTGACGGCCCTTCATGGTGAGAAGTTGATTAACCAGCATTGGCGCACCCTCCCTTTGGGTTTCAATTATAGACGCCGGATAACGACGTTCGCGCCAATGCTGTAAAAATGCAATAAGTCCGCCGCGCAAACAGCGGCTTCAAAGGCTCAACTTGTCGTGAAGAAACGCGGATTAGACAGCTTCAGCCACGGGCCGATCAGCAGCAGTCCAAACAGATAGCCGACGATGTGCGCCTGCCAGGCGATCCCCTGCCCTTGCGCAACGCCCATCACCATCGGCACAAAGGCCGCCGCCACATTGACGCCGCACCAGAAGACCGTCATGCCGATCACGCGCGAATCCCGCAAGGGCGCGATCATGCCCGGATAACCCGGCCAGACGCGGATGCGCATGGCGGCGCCCATCAGGCCGGACACGGCCCCGGACGCGCCGAGAATCGGCACGGAAGACGTCCAGTTCAGCAGACTGTCGCCCAGCCCTGCGACCATGCCGCAGAGCAGATAAAAGCCCAGAAAGGCCAGGGGGCCGACAGGGCCGCGGCCACAGGCGCGAATAACCGGCGCCGAAAAGGCCAGACAGAAGGCGGAATTGGCCAGGACATGCATCCAACTGCCGTGCAGGAACAGATGCGTGATCAGCAGCTCGACATCCCCCTGTCGCAACAATACGGGCTTCAGGCCAAAACTCTCGATCAGTTGATCCTGAATATAGGGGCTGAGCGAGGCCTGAAAGGCGTAGATCGCGATCAGCAGCGCTGGCAGCAGAAAGGACAGCAGCGGCGCATTGAAGACCGGTTCGCGACCTGGCGCTTCATCTTGCCGGTCAGATCGGAACGGAGGCTCGTCTGTCATATTTCGGGACTCACTTGGCTCATCTCAGGTCATATATGCCCTGCGCAAAGCCGAAATAACAGCGTCGCGACGCCGCAGGGGCGTGTAAAAAGCTAAGAAAAATGAATTTCCTGCGCCAAATCGGGAAAAAATATACGCAATCTTTAAGCTTAGGACTGAGACTGGCGCCCAAATTGCTGGGCCTGCGCCATGCCTGCGGCGCATGTCCCCAGGCCCCGGAGCGCTTTGATGTCCCTGAAGAAGACCCTGATCTGGCCGCCCCTGCTGATCGCCGCCGCCTTCGCCGGCGGCGCGCAGGCGCAGTTCAGCACCAGCAACACCGCCGCCTCCTTCGAGACCGGCTACGGTCTGGCGCGCAATGAGATGCAGACGGCGATCAACCCGTCCATGCGCGACGCCAATGGCAATCTGGTGTTGCAGGACGGCATGATCATGACCGGCACGGACAACAGCGTCTATTCCTATTCGCAGACTCTCGGCGCGGGCGACACCTATTCCGGCGCAGGCGCGCTGGGCGGCGCCACCGCCATCGGCAACAATCTGCAGGTGGTCGTCAACGGCAGCTACAACACCGTGATCGTCCACTCGACCCAGACCAATAACGGCAACGTCACCGCCACGGCCAACGGAACCTCCGTTACGGCGCAAACCGGGACGACCTCCACGAACTCCTCTTTAAACGGACAGGTAAACCTCAATGGCTTCTGAGATTGACAGCAAGAACGCGAAGGCGGCCTCGTCGGTGAACAGAAACACGCGCAAGGTCGCGATCGGTCTCGTCAGCGCCGCGGCGCTGTGCCTTGGCCTCACGGGCTGCATGACGCCGAACGTGCAGGCGGACGGCAATTACAAGACGCCGATCGGCGCCGCGCCGGTCACCGCCAACCCGACCGCCTATTCGGACGCTCTGGTGTGCCTCGGCGCCTATGCCCGCGATCACCATCTGGCCTCGCCGCGTCTGGCGGTGGGCCGCATCTCCGACTATACCGGCAAGGTGTCTTTGGAAGGCGGACGCGAAATCACGCAGGGCGCCTCGCTGATGGCGATGACCGCCCTGGCCAAGGCGGGCGCGCGTCAGGTCGAACGCTTTGACACCAGCGTCGGCGAGCTTGAGCTGAAATACGCCAATAACAAGCTGATCACCGACGACGCGGTCGCCAATCCGACCCATCCGGCGGACTATCGCAAGATCATGGCCGGTCAGGTCGCGGGCTCCGACTTCTTCATCGTCGGCGGCATCACCGAGCTGAACTACAATATTCAGTCTTCCGGCCTCGACGCCTATGCGGGCGACACCAAGGATACGGGCGTCAAGGGCCTCTATTCGGGCCGCACCTATGTGATGAATGTCGCTCTGGACCTGCGTCTGGTCGATACGCGCACGCTGGAAGTGGTCGATGTCATCTCGTATCAGAAGCAGATCGTCGGCCGCGAGATCAAGGCGGGCGTGTTCGACATCCTGAACGGCAATATCTTCAATATCGACGGCGGCAAGGGCGCGCTGGAGCCGATGCAACTGGCGGTGCGCGCCATGATCGAGCGCGCGACGTTGGAATTCATGGCCAATCTGTACGGCGTGTCCGGTCCCGATGTGTGCCTCGATCCGCGCAACGACTTCCTTGAAAATCCGACGCTTGGCCCGACGGGCGGCCTGACCCCGGCCTATAATAATCTGGAGACGAACAATGCTCAGACGCGCGCAGACCCGACCCGCTGGACGGATGTTGCGTCCGACCGTCACGACGCGCCGCCTCCTGCTCCGTCTGACGACCGCCGCAGCGGCCCTGATCACCGCGACGCTGCTGTCAACGACTCCCGCTACTAGTCAGACGATCGGCAGCGACGTCAGCAACAATCAGGATCAGCAGGGCGACGTCCTGTCGAGCCAGACGCTGAACGTCGTGGAGAATGACGGCCTGACCTCGGCGACCGGTCAGGCGACCGGCAACAGCCTGCAGGGCGGCAATCAGGATGTGGATGCGACTCTGCATTCCGTGCAGAACGTCGCCGGCTCGATCCGCGCGGCGGCGAACATCAACGGCGTCAACACCGGAAACGAAGACACTTCGCTGGGCACGCCGGTCTATGGCAATACGCAGGCCATTGGCAACTATCTGGCCTCGACCTCGGATCAGGCCAGCCTGACCGCGACGGCGACGCAGACCGCCAGCGGGCCGGTGCAGTCTGCGACCCAGATCGTCGCGCCGAACAACGCCATCTATGTCAGCGGCGAAGGCGACGCCACCGCCGAAGCCAACCACGCCGCCTTCGAGGTCGCAAACGGCAAGCTGACCTCCACCATGACGCAGACCTCGACCAGCGACGTGCGGGCCGATTCCTATGCGCAGGTGCATTATTCGCCCTCGCCGAACGGCTATTACGCCTACGCGACGAATAACTATTATGGCGCCTATTCCGGTGATCGCGGCACGCAGGAGCATACGGTCACGCAAAGCCAGACTGGTACGACGACGGCGCGCGCCGAGATGAACGGCGGCAATGTCTGGCAGTCGGATGTCAAATCCACCGCGACCGGCAATAATATCGACCTGCAAAATCAGGGCGGTTCGCTGATCGTGGCCGCTAACCAGACCCAGTCGGGCCAGGTGAACGCCCAGGCCAAGAATACCGCCGACCAGTATAGCGTCGCCTACGCCACGGCGTCCGGCGTCGGCAACAATCTGGCCGCAGGTAATAACGACGTCTATGTCCGCCTCGATACGACGCAGATTTCATCTGGCGGCGTCGATGTCAGCGCCCAGTTCGACGGCAACAGCGGCTATGACGGCTATGTCACCGCCGACGCGGTCGGCAATCAGGCCCTCGCCTATGCCTGCTCGAACTGTCAGGCCGACTACGGCGTCAACTCGACCCAGGTGAACAATTCCGACGTCAACGCCACCGCAACCGCCAGCGCGGTTCAGGGACGCTCCATCGTCTCGACCGCCCGCGCCACCGGCAACAGCGCGACCTATTACGTGTCGCACTGAGGGCGACGCATAAGCACGATGAAAAGGGGAAGGCTCAGGCCTTCCCTTTTTTCGTTGCTATCTAAACAAAATGTAATCTTGCAACTTATGCCTTTATTCAGGCGCCGGTTTGCGCCAGTGTCACGGGCCTAGGATTACCGGGAGCCCGCCATGACTTTGAAATCGTCCCTACTGACCGCCTTCGCCGTCGCCGCACTCACCTCGACCGCATTGACGCCGGTGAGCGTTCTGGCGCAGACGACCGCTTCGGCGCCCGCTTTCAGCGCTCAGGTCCGCGACCTGTCCAAGGGACTGGACTTCCCGCAGAACCATTCCGACATCAAGGCCGACCCGAACATCCGTTTCGGCAAGCTGGCCAACGGCATGACCTATATCATCATGAAGAACGCCACGCCGCCGGGCACGGCGTCGATCCGCCTGCGCATCAATGGCGGCTCGATGATGGAGCATGACGACCAGCAGGGCCTGGCCCACTTCCTCGAACACATGGCCTTCAACGGCTCGAAGAACGTGGCCGAGGGCGACATGGTCAAGATTCTGGAGCGTCACGGCCTCGCCTTCGGCGCCGACACCAACGCCCATACCGGCTTTGACGAGACGGTGTATCAGCTCGACCTGCCGACGGTGAAGCCCGACGATATCGACACCGGCCTGTTCCTGATGCGCGAGACGGCGGGCAATCTCACGCTGGACGACGGCGCCATCGACCGCGAGCGCGGCGTCATCCTGGGCGAGGAGCGCTCACGCGACACGCCGGGCCTGCACGCCTACGAAAAATGGGCCGACGACGCCTTCGCCGGACAGGTCTATCCGACGCGCCTGCCCATCGGCAAGGTGGACGTTATCCAATCCGCCAAACACGACCGCTTCGCCGATTTTTACAGTAATTTCTACCGCCCGGAACTGGCGACCCTTGTGGTGGTCGGCGACATCGACCCCGATACGATCGAGGCCGACATCAAGACGAAATTTTCCGACTGGAAAGGCCCGGCCAACCCGATCCGCATGACCGATTTCGGCGTCTATAAGCCCAAGGGCGTCGTCGCGGACACCTATTCCGAAGCCGGTCTGCCCGATTCGATCAGCCTGACCTGGTCGCAAGCCTTCGACGACCACTATCAGGACGTCGCCAAGGAGACCAAAGACTTCATCGACGATCTGCGCCTGAGCATATTCAACGACCGGCTGGAGCGCCGCGCCAAGCAGGCCGACGCGCCGTTCGTCGCCGCCGAAGCCGGACGCGATTCGGTCGGCGAGACCGCCGAAGTCGTGCAACTGAACATCACGCCCAAGCCCGGCCACGACAAGGAGGCGCTGATCGACGCCTACACCATGGCGCGCCAGTTCGCCGCCTATGGCGTGACTCAGGACGAGCTGAACCGCGCCTTGGCTGACCAGGAAGCGCGCTTTCAGGCGGCGCTCAAGGGCGCCAATACCCGCGACAACCGCCGTCTGGCCGACGCCCTGTCCGACAGCATGGGCAGCGGCGACGTCTTCACCTCGCCCAAGCAGGATTACGACTATTTTGAAAGCCTGAAGCCGAGCCTGACGGTGGACCGCCTCAATGACGGCGTCAAAGACCTGTTTTCCGGCGACGGCCCGTTGCTGTGGCACGAGGGCGAGAACCTGAACGGCCTCGACAAGCAGGCCCTGCTCGATTCCTATAAGGCCGTGCAGGCCGCGCCCGTCGCCAAGCCTGACATTCAATCGACCAAGCCCTGGCCCTATACCGATTTCGGCGCTCCGGCCAAGCTGATCAAGCGCGTGGAGGTCAAGGATCTCGGCCTCGTGCAACTGACCTACGCCAACGGCGTCAAGGCGACGATCAAGACCACCGACTTCAAGAAAGATGAGATCGGCGTCACCGTGCGCTTTGCGGGCGGCCTGTCCGTCCTGCCGCCCGACGGCAAGGCGCCGGTCTTCCAGGCGACGGTCAATGATCTGATGGAGGGCGGCCTCGGCAAGCTGACCGCCGCCGAGATCAAGGACACGCTGAGCGGCAAGATCTACAGCGTCCGTTACGGCATTGGCGACGACGCGGCCATGTTGAGCGGCGGCACGACGAAGGGCGACTTCGCTACGGAAATGCAGGCGCTGATGGCCTTCACCACCGACGCCGCCATGCGCGCCGACGCCTTCGAGCGCCTCAAGGGCTTTATCCCCGACTATTATCAGCAATTGCAATCGACCCCCGGCGGCGTCTTCCAGATGCAGGCCAATGGCGTCCTGCACGGCGGCGATCCGCGTTTCGTCATGCCGAGCGAGCAGGCCTTCCTCGCCACCCCGAACGATCAGGTCAAGGCTCTGGTGGAGGGCGAACTGACAAAAGCGCCGGTCGAGATCACCATTGTCGGCGATGTCGATGAGGCCGAGGCCGAGGCCGAAATCGCCAAGACCTTCGCCGCCCTGCCCGCCCGCGCGCCGGCGCCTGCGCCTGCGCCCGCCGATCTCAAGATCCATTTCCCGACCAGCGACCTGCATCAGGTATTCGAGCATCATGGACGCGCCGATCAGGATTTAAGCTTCATCGCCTGGCCGGGCGCGGACTTCACTTCCGATCCGGCGCGCGCGGCGGGCCTGACCGTGCTGTCCGAAGTGCTGAACCTGCGCCTGACCGACGTGGTGCGCGAAAAAGAGGGCATCGCCTACAGCCCCTACGCCGGCAACGTCAATTCGCAGACCTTCCCCGGTTACGGGTATCTGAGCGCCACCGCCGAGGTGAAGCCGGAGAACGATCAGGCCTTCTATGACGCCGTGTCGGGCATTGTCGCCGACCTGAAGGCCAAGCCGATCAGCGCCGATGAGCTGCTGCGGGCGCAAAAGCCGCTGCTCGACCAGATGGACACCCAGCTCAAGACCAACAGCTATTGGCGCAATGTCCTGCCCGGCACGATGAGCGACCCGAGGAAGCTCGACTATATCCGCACCCGCCGCGCCCGTTATCAGGCGGTCACCATCGCCGACATTCAGAAACTGGCGCAACAGTATCTGAACATGGACAAGGCGCTGCGGCTGCAGATCAAGCCCGCCGCCGACGCGCAACCGGTGACGGACTCCGCCTCGGAAACGCCGTCGAAATAAGCGACGTGACCGCGCGTCCGGCCGGGCCGGGCGCGCCGTCCATATTTTGCTTGATCTTGCGGCGCGCTGTCGTTATTGCGCTGCACACGGCGATGGATTTCCGCCGGGCCATATGCGCCGAACCGCTCCCCGACGAGCTGATGATTCCTGCTTTGTTGCTGTTTGCAAAAGGTGGAATCGTGTCTGTCGTCCAAAGCTCCTCCCCTCGCCTGCGTTTCGCCGCCGAAGTCGTGCGCTGGACGCTAATTCTGACGCCGATGGCGGTCGCGGTCGGATCGGCTTGCGCGCTGTTTCTGTGGGCGCTGGAGATGGCCACCAACCTGCGCTATGCGCATCCGTGGCTTCTGTATCTGCTGCCCGTCGCCGGTTTCCTGATCGGCCTCATCTATCTGTGGAAGGGACAACCCGCCGAGGGCGGCAATAATCTTATTCTGGAGCAGATTCACGAACCGGGCGGCGGCGTGCCGCTGCGCATGGCGCCGTTCGTGCTGGTCGCCACCGTGCTGACCCACCTGTTCGGCGGCTCGGCCGGGCGCGAAGGCACCGCCGTCCAG
Organism: Asticcacaulis sp.; assembly: GCF_051956075.1. Lineage (GTDB taxonomy): Bacteria > Pseudomonadota > Alphaproteobacteria > Caulobacterales > Caulobacteraceae > Asticcacaulis. The sequence continues at coordinate 8,532 of NZ_JBQCGA010000062.1, forward strand.
ATGGGCGGCAGTCTGGCCAGCGGCGTCGGCAAGCTGTTCCGGCTCGGCGACGCCGATGTGCGCATCCTGCTGATGGCCGGGATCGCCGCCGGTTTCGGGGCCGTGTTCGGCACGCCACTGGCCGGAGCGGTGTTCGCGCTCGAAGTTCTGACGATCGGGCGCATCCAGTATGCGGCTCTGGTCCCGTGTCTGGCCGCCTCCCTGATCGCCGATTACACCTGCCGCGCCTGGGGGATTCATCACACCGCCTATTCCATCGGCTATATGGCCGGGATCGCCCACGTCGCCTTCGATCCGGTCATGCTGGCCAAGGTGGCGGTCGCCGCTGTCGCCTTCGGCCTGATCAGCCGCGTCTTCGCCGAGGGCAACCATATTCTCGGCGGCTTCCTGAAAAAGCACATCCGCTTTGCGCCCCTGCGTCCTCTGATCGGCGGAGTCGCGGTGATCGCCCTCGTCTTCCTGTTCGACACGCGGGATTATCTGGGCCTCGGCGTCACCTCGCCCGATCCGCATGGCGTGTCGATTGTCAGCCTGTTCGGGCCGGACATCCATCCCTGGGCGTGGGCGCTCAAGTTGCTTTTCACCGTCGTGACCCTGAGCGCCGGTTACAAGGGCGGCGAGGTCACGCCTTTATTCTTCATCGGCGCGGCGCTGGGCAATGCGCTGGCGCCGATTCTGGGCGTCCCGGTCGATCTGCTGGCCGCGCTCGGCTTTGTCGCCGTATTCGCAGGCGCCGCCAATACGCCGCTGGCCTGCACCCTGATGGGCGTCGAGCTGTTCGGTGGAACGCACGCCGTCTATATCGCCGCCGCCTGCTGGATCGCCTATCTGTGCAGCGGCCATTCCGGCATCTATCTGTCGCAGCGCATCGCCGTCCCCAAGGCGCCGGACGCGGCGCTGGCCGTCAACGCCACCTTGCGCGACGCGCGCGCCCTGCGCCCCGCCGCCTGGCCGCCCGCGCGGCGCGACGAATAGCAAAAAGCCCCGCCGAGGACCGACGGGGCTTTTCAGTTGAGCGCGCTTTTTTATAGATTACTGGACGAAGCCGCCGACGCCGCCGTCAAAGGTCATCACGGCCTTGGACTGACACATATTGCAAGCGACCTGACGCTGCTTGGTGATCGTCTCGGTGCGGGTCAGGGTCAGGATCTTGACGCCTGCGCCGAAGCGACGCAGCAACGAACGCTCATTGCACTGACGCTGCGGAATCTGCGGACGGCAGCTCAACTGGCCATTTTCGTGCCACAGCGCCTCATCCTTCTTGCAGGTGTTGGTCTGGCCGTTATCGAAGCTGATATGGCTGCCGTCATAGTCGGCGACGATCCATTGCATATGGGTGCCTGCGATGCAGCGATAGACCTCGCCGCGATAATCGCCACGAATGTCGCGATCCGGGAAGACCTGTGAGGCCGGGTGCGGCACGCCGGTGTCGTCGATGCAGTTGGCTTCGATCACCGTGCGCTTGGTCAGGGTCTGCTGTTCGCTGTAGGACTCCATACGACCGGAGCAGCAGTCGCCGCCCACCACATTCAGGCCGCCGACTTCCTGCGGATAGCCAGGCGTCTGCGACCAGTTGCCGTAGCCGCCGCCATAATAGGCGCCGCTGGAACTGCCCGAAGCGTTGACATTGACATTGACATTGGCCGTCGCCGAGGCGCGCGCAGAAGCGCCGCTATAGCTTCCGCCGCCGCCGCATGACGTGCAGGGCATATGCGGCGGAGTCGGATTGTGCGGACGGGTCGGCGGCGCGGGCGGCGCGCAGCCGGTCGTGCAGGCCGCGGCCTCTCCGGCCATGGCCAGGAGTCCGACGCCGAGAAGGACGCTGAAAATCTTGATCAGGGTTGCGCGCATCGAAATGTCTTCCTTGCTGGCATTTTCGCCGTGACGGCGTTCTACGCCCGACATGCAAGGACCATACCGGCCCAAACTTGCCGCTTTCTTAAATCTGAACACGTTTAAACCGCGAAAAACACCATAAAACGCGAAAATCCGGCAGGAATCTTGCCTTTCGACCTCCGAAAGGACACCGCCTTGCCCCATTCCAGCACAGTCGCCTTCATCAGCTATTGGCGGGGTCTGCAAGCCGAACCGGACCGCGCGCCGCCGCGCGACCGCTTCGATCCGGGCCGCCTCAGCCGCCTGATCCCGCAGATGATTATGGTGTCAACCGTTGACGCCCGCCACAGGTTTCGCCTCGCGGGCGGTTTTTTGACCGCCCTGCATGGCCGTGAGTTGAAGACGACGCCCTTCCTGACGCTGTTCCGTCCCGCCTTCATCGACGCCGTCGCCGCCGCCATGACGCTGGCGCGCCGCCGCGAGCAACCTCTGGTGCTGACCGTCTCCGCGCCGTGGGAGACGCCGCAACAGCAGGACGACGATCTGTTTCAAGATGAGACGCTGGCCCTGGAAATCTGCCTGTGCCCGTTAGCGAACGACGTCGGCAAGGTCGACCGCATGGTCGGGCTCTGCCAGACCCTGTCAGCGCCGCCGCAGCGCATCGACGGGCGGCTGGGTCTTTACAGTCTGGACGCCGCGCGCCTATACGCGCCGGACCGCGACATTCGCGCCGCTCACCTGCAATTGATCGCTGCGAACGGTAAGCGCATCGCCTAAACGCTTGATTTTTCGCGCGCATGTCGGCCACTCTTTATCTTCAGGATAAGGAGACGCCATGTCGAAAAACGATAAGATGCCGAAGCACGACAAGACGAAGGCCACCTTGGAAAAACTCCAGATCGCTCTGGTCGATACGCAGATCTGGACTCTGGCCAACGGAAAGAAGGTCTGCATCCTGTTCGAGGGCCGCGACGCGGCGGGCAAGGACGGCGCCATCAAACGCCTGACCGAATGCCTGTCGGGCCGCGCCACGCGCGTCGTCGCCCTGCCCAAGCCGACCAATACCGAACAGGGCGAATGGTGGTTCCAGCGCTACGTCAACCACCTGCCGACCAATGGCGAATGGGTGGTGTTCAACCGTTCCTGGTACAACCGCGCCGGGGTCGAAAAGGTCATGGGCTTCTCCACGCCGGAGCAGCAGGAGATCTTCATCCGCGACGTGCCCGACTTCGAGAGCATGATCGTGCGCAGCGGCATCATCCTGATCAAGCTGTGGCTCGACATTTCGCGCGAGGAGGAAAAGAAGCGCCTCGACGCCCGCCGCTCCGATCCGCGCAAGCGGCTCAAGGTGTCCGATCTCGATCAGGTGGCGCAGGATCGCTGGGACGACTATTCCAGAGCGCGCGACGACATGCTGCGCCGGTCGCACCACGAACACGGGCGCTGGACCTGCGTGGCCACCGACTCCAAGAAGAAGGCGCGCGAACATATTATCCGCCATGTTCTGCAGGTGATTGGCTGCCCGCACGGACGCGACGGGCTCGCCGGACCGGACCCGGACATTGTGTTCGACTATGACGAGGTGATCGAAGGCCGCCGTCAGTTGCAGCCCTGAATTTGCCCCCACAAAAATCGCCGGGAAACCCGTCGCCGGTAACCTTTTGTTGACTCCATTTTGACACGATTCGCTCATGTTTCGCGGGCGGACGGCCCGTGTTCGGACAGAAGGTTCAGGCGATCATGTTCCCGCACGCGACGCGCAAGGCGCCCGCTTCCGATTCTGCGACGCCTCAAAAGCGCGCCGATCTCAAGGTCTGCGGAGACTGCAATCTGTGCTGCAAGGTCTATGACATTCCCGACTTCGAGAAGAAGGCCGGGCAGACCTGCCATCACGTCCGCGCCGAGGGCGGCTGCGGCGTCTGGGGCCTGCACCCCCAGATCTGTCAGGATTTCAAGTGCCTGTGGCTGAAGCACGACGATATGAACGCCCTGTGGCGTCCCGATGTCTGCGGCTTCGTGCTGCGCGTCGAGCCAAACGGCACGACCCTGGCCGTCGATGTCGATCCCGACCGGCCGCACGACTGGCGACGCGCGCACTATTACGATCAGATCAAGATCTGGTCCGAGGTCATGCCGAAGAATGAGGGCCTTGTCCTCGTTTATGCGCCGGAGGGCCTCTACGTCATCACGCCGATGGAAGACCTGTTCCTGAAGGCGCCCAAACGCGGCGACATTCTCGAAACCGGCATGGAGCCCAGCCTGTTCGGCATGCGTCCGTTCGCCCGCGTCGTGCCTGCGCGCGAACGCCGCAAGGAGCGTACGGACGGCGTGCCACGCCGCGCCTAAAAAGGCTCGACTTTTTACCGCTCGCGGTCCATTCAGGAAGCATGTCCAGCGCCCTGCACGACCAGCTCCCCGACGCCGCCCGCCTGAACTGGGTTGACCGTTACGCCCCCGCCGCGCTGCGCCCGTGGCTGCGGCTGGGCCGGTTCGACCGACCGATCGGCATCTGGCTTTTGTATCTGCCCTGCGCCATGGGGCTGGCGCTTGGCATGGCGCATCCGGTCTTCGCGATTGACGCCCTGCATCCCGACCAGACCCAGCCGCAATGGAGCTGGCGCGCCGCCGTCGGGACCTTCCCTTACCTGAAGCTGGTCCTGTTCTTTATCGGGGCCGCCCTGATGCGCGCAGCGGGCTGCGCCTTTAACGATCTGGTCGATCGCGACTTCGACGCCCGCGTCGAGCGCACGCGAAGCCGCCCGATCCCGTCCGGTCAGATCAGCCCGAAACAGGCCCTGGCCTTTATCCTCGTCTGTTCGCTGATCTCGCTGGCCATCCTGATCCAGCTTGGGCAACTGGCGATCATCCTCGGCGTCGCCTCGCTGGGACTGGTCGCCGCCTACCCGTTCATGAAGCGCATCACCTGGTGGCCGCAGGCCTGGCTGGGCCTGACCTTCAACTGGGGCCTTCTGATGGGCTACGCGACCACCACCGGCCATATCGACGCCGCCGCGCTGGTCTTCTACGCCGGTCTGGTCTTCTGGACGCTCGGCTACGACACCATCTACGCCTTGCAGGACATTGACGACGACATCTTAATCGGCGTCAAATCGTCGGCGCGCGCCCTGGGCCGCCATACGGTCAGCGGCGTCAGCATCTTCTATGGTCTCGCCGTGGTGCTGACCGGCGCGGCGGGCATGCTGGCCCACCTGCCTTTCCTCTATTTCGCCGGTCTTCTGATCCTGACCGGGCACTTTTACTGGCAGGTCGTGTGTTTGCAGCCGGACAATGGCGAACTGGCGCTGAAACTGTTCAAATCCAACCGCACAGCGGGGCTGATCTGGTTCGCCAGCCTGCTGGCTGTGCATGTCAGCGGGGGCTTCCATGTTTAAGGCCCGCTTCGGCCTCGCCCTGCTGTTGATCGCCGGACTTGCGGCCTGTCACAAAAAGCCGGACGACCAGAAGGCCAAGGCGCCGCCCGCCACCGTGGCGCCGCTCGGTTTCGCCAGGACCAATGACGACGCTCAGGTCAGCCTGACCCTGCCCGACCCGATCAAACTCTATCCCGAACTGCACACGCGCCTCTATCACGAAGGGCAGGCCAGCCTGACCGCCTTTCTCGATCAGGCGCACAAGGACCGCGCCGAGGCCAGCGCCGACGGCTTTCCCACCCCGGCCTACTACCACTCGATCACCTGGAAGATCGCCGCGCAAAGCAGCCGCTTCGTCTCGCTCTATGCCGAAGAAGACGATTATCAGGGCGGCGCCCACCCCAATTCCAGCTTTCAGGCCCTGTTGTGGGACAAGAGCAAGAACGACCTGATCCCGACCGGCAGCCTGTTCGCGCCGGGCGCCGATATGAGCGGCGTCGACCGCTTTCTGTGTCATCAGATCGAGGCCGCGCGCGCCGCGCGCATCGGCGCGCCGGTCACTCAGTCCGGCTCCGGTTTTCCCTGCCCGGACCTCAAGGACAGCCGCCTGATCCTGATCCCTTCGACGATTGACGGTAAGATCGGCGCGGTCGACGCCCTCTATGCGCCCTATGAGGTCGGCCCCTATGCCGAAGGGCCTTACGAAGTCCGCATCCCGCAAAGCCAGCTCAAGGGCCTGATCGCGCCCGCCTATGCCGATCAGTTCGCGGGCGAGGCCATCAAGGAGGAGGCGCTCCCCGATCCTGATTCCGATAAGGACAAGGCGCAATAATGTCCGATCTGGCGGCGCGGCTCGCCTTCGTGCGCCAGCAGACGCGCCCGATCGCCGTCGCATCTGTACCGGGCGTGCGGCTGTATCAGGCCGATGAGGTCACGCCGTTATGGCTGATGACCGAAAAGGATATGGCGCGCGACCGGCTGGCCCCGCCCTTCTGGGCCTTCGCCTGGGCGGGCGGTCAGGCGCTGGCGGCCTATCTGCTGGATCACCCCGAAACCGTGCGCGGCAAGCGCGTCCTCGACATCGCCTGCGGCTCCGGCCTGGTCGGGATCGCGGCGATGCAGGCGGGCGCCGCCAGCGTGCTGTGCAACGACATCGACCCTTACGCCGAAGCCGCTGTACGCCTCAACGCCGAACTGAACGGCGTTGAGCTGGACTTTACCGGCGACGACCTGCTGTCCGGGCCGCTCCCGCCGGTCGATGTGATCGCAGCGGGCGACGTCACCTACGAAAAGACGATGAGCGAAACCATGCTGTCATATTTTCGACGCGCGGCGCAGGACAGAATAGAGGTGTTGATCGGCGATCCGCATCGCAGCTATTTTCCGAAGGATACGGGGCTGCAAAGGCTGGCCGGCTACACTATATCGACTCACGCCGACATTGAGGACGCGCGCGAAAAGGCGGCCAGCGTCTGGAGACTGGAGACAGAAGATGAGCCAGGTTCACAACGCCATTGATTATGTTGAGTTTCCAGCCGACGACACCGCCGCCGTCAAGGCGTTTTACGGCGAGGCTTTCGGCTGGGCGTTCGAGGATTACGGCCCGACCTACGCCTGCCCAAGCAATGCCGGTTTGAGCGGCGGGTTTCAGGCCGATCCCGAACAGCGCCCGCAAAAGCCTCTGGTGATCCTTTACAGCCTCGACCTCGAAGCGACGCGCGACAAGGTCGTGCAGGCGGGCGGCGAGGTCTGCAAGGATATTTTCGACTTTCCCGGCGGACGTCGTTTCCATTTCCGCGATCCGTCCGGCAATGAGCTGGCGGTCTGGTCGGACCGGTAGGACGCATGACACGAGGTCTGACATCTCTGGCTTTGGCGTGGCTGCTGGCGCCCGCCGCCGCGCTTCCCGCCCTCGCCCTGGCTGATCCGCCGCCCAAGGCGCCGCCGACGCCGCAGGAACAACTGGCCGATCTCAACGCCAAGGCCGCCAGCGGCGACGCGCAGGCGACTTACGATCTGGCGCAGGTCTATGTCGATGGCATGTACGGTCAGAAGAAGAACGACCAGACCGCTGCACAATGGGTTGCGAAGGCCGCAGACCTGGGCCTGGCCGAGGCGCAGGCCGATTACGCGCACCGGCTGGAAACGGGCAAGGGCGTCAAGGCCGATACCGCCGCCGCTCTGACCTGGTGGCTCAAGGCCGCCGATCAGGGGCAGGCGAAAGCCGTCCTGCGCGCCTGCGAACGGCTGACGCAAGGCCCGGACGCTGACTGGACGAAGGCGTTTTCCTATTGCGATACGGCGGCGAACGCCGGGGCGGCGACGGCGCTTTATGCGCGTGGCGTGGCGTTGACGCAAGGCCTGGGGACCGCCGCCGATCCGGCCAGCGGCCTCAAAGACCTCGATGCGGCGGGCGATAAGGACAATAGCGCCGCGCTGGAGGCGCTGGGCGTCATCTATGCCGACGGCAAGCTGGTTGCGCAGGATTATAAGCAGGCGCTCAGCTATTTCCGCCGCGCCGCCGCGCGCGGCGACCGCGACGCCGTGCTGCATATGGCGCAGCAGATCGAGACCGGTCAGGGAACCGAGGCCGATCCCGAAGAAGCCGCGCGCCTCTATGACGTGCTGCTGCGCGCCAACCCCAAAGACGGCGACGCCGTTCAGGCGAAGGCATGGTTCGACGCCCACCCGAAGGTCAGGCGCGATGCGTTCGCCGATAATATTCTCAAGGTGAGCGACGTGGCGCGCGACACCATTTTTTACGCCGTCGATAATGACGATCCGCGCTTTCAGACGCTCGATATGGCGGGCTATTTCGACTATCTGAGCCAGAACTCCTATCCGGGCGAGGCGCAGAATGACGGGGTCAGCGGCATGGCCGCCGCCGAATGCCGGTTCGCGGCCAGCGGCGATTTCTACGACTGCGTGCTGATGCAGGATGCCCCGCCGGGCTATGGCTTCGGCTCGGCCCTGATGAGTATTTTCGACCGCCTCGGCCAGTCCGGCAACAAAACCGACTGGGCCAAACGCTATGCGGGCAAGGTCTTGCGCCTGTCGATGCGCTGGAAGATCAACTAGCGCCACCTGTGAAATCCGGCGCGAACGGCCCCGGCTTGTAGCCGAAATCGCGCGTCGCCTCGCTGCCGTCGAAGCACAGATCGACATTCATGCGCCGCGCCATTTGCAGATTGTTCTTCAGCGGGCGACGCCGCACTGCGGACAAGACCGCGAAGGCGAACCGCCACAGCCCCTCCGGCGCTGGAAGCAGCACGGCGGGACGATGCAGCGCCTTGCCGATGCGCGCGACCATGTCGCGATAGCTCAGGGTCTCGCCGCCGGGCAGATTGTAGGTCTTGCCATGGCTGGCCGGACAGCGCAGCGCCCCGGCGGCGGCGGCGGCCAGATCGCGGGCGTGAACAGGCTGACGCAGGCCCGACGCAGCGCCATAAAGCGGAAAGACGCCCAGCTTGCGGATGATGCGCGCGATGCGGCTGACGTTCTCGTCGCGCCCTTCGTCATAGATCAGGGTCGGGCGCAGAACGGTCCAGGCCACGCCTGCCGCCGCGCACGCCCGCGCCACCGTCGCCTCGCCCTCGGTCAGAGCCGCCACGACCTCGCGCTCCGCCGCCTCGTCCGATTCGCCCTTGGTCAGGCGCGAGGTCGAGGAAAAGGCGATTAGACGCCGCATGCCCAGCGCCTTTAAACGCAGGATCAAGGCGTCGCTGATCAGCCAGACCGGCGCGCAGACGATGACATGCGTGAACATGCGCTCCGGCTGGAAAGCGTCAGGGTTATCCGTATCCAGAATCAGCCCCTGCCCGCCGGTCTGCTGGCGCGAGCTATGCCAGATCGCCGCCTCCGGCCAGCCCGCCGTCAGCAGCGCCGCCCGCAGCCTGCGCCCGACCAGGGTGCGCGCGCCGATAATCAATACGTTTTCCATCTGGTCATATTGCCCGCAGCGGCTTATTCAGCAAGCCGTTACTTATGAGGCAGCCATGAGCGCGTACAGAAATCTGCGGGACTTTATCGCCAAACTCGAAGCCGACGGCGAACTGGTGCGGGTTAAGACACCCGTTTCGACCCATCTGGAAATGACCGAGATTCAGACGCGGCTGCTGGCCGAAAAAGGCCCCGCCGTCCTGTTCGAAAACGTGCTTCTGCCCGATGGCTCCCAATCCGACATGCCGGTGCTGGTCAACCTGTTCGGCACGGTCAAGCGCGTGGCGATGGGGGTCACCTTGGAAGGCAAGGACCGCGCCACCGGCGAAGAACTGCGCGAGGTCGGCGAACTGCTGGCCTTTTTGCGCCAGCCGGAGCCGCCGCGCGGCTTCAAGGACGCGCTGGAACTGCTGCCGCTGGCCAAAACCGTGATGGGCATGCGGCCCAGGACGGTCAAATCCGCGCCCGTGCAGGAGGTCGTGCTGACCGGCGACCAGATCGACCTGACAAAACTGCCGGTGCAGGGCTGCTGGCCCGGCGAACCGGCGCCGCTGATCACCTGGCCGCTGATCGTCACCAAGGGACCGTCCAGGTCGCGCGAGGACGACTATAATCTCGGCATCTACCGTATGCAGGTGCTGGGCAGGAACCGCACCATCATGCGCTGGCTGGCGCATCGCGGCGGCGCGCAGCACCACCGGCGTTGGAAAGCTGGCGGCAAAAGCGAGCCCCTGCCCGCCGCCGCCGTGCTGGGCGCCGATCCGGGCCTGATCCTCGCCGCCGTCACGCCGGTGCCGGACACCTTGTCGGAATACCAGTTCGCGGGTCTCCTGCGCGGCCAGAAGGCGGAACTGGTGCAAGCCAAGACCGTGCCGCTGCTGGTGCCTGCGCAGGCCGAGATCGTGCTGGAAGGCCATGTCCTGCTCGACGACTACGCCGACGAAGGCCCGTATGGCGACCATACCGGCTATTATAATTCGGTCGAAAAGTTCCCGATCTTCGAGATCAGCGCCATCACCATGCGCAAGGATCCGATCTATCTCTCGACCTTTACGGGCCGTCCGCCCGATGAGCCGTCTGTTTTAGGTGAAGCCTTAAATGAAGTCTTTATCCCGCTGATTCAGCAGCAATTCCCGGAAATCGTCGATTTCTGGCTGCCGCCGGAAGGCTGCTCCTACCGCATCGCGGTCATCTCGATAAAGAAGGCCTATCCGGGCCACGCCAAGCGCGTGATGATGGGCGCCTGGTCTTACTTGCGCCAGTTCATGTACACCAAGTGGATCATCGTCGTGAACGACGACATCAATGCGCGCGACTGGAAGGACGTGATGTGGGCGCTTTCGACCCGGATGGACCCGGCGCGCGACATCACCGTGGTCGAGAACACGCCGATCGACTATCTCGATTTCGCATCGCCCGAAAGCCGCCTTGGCTCCAAGATCGGGCTGGATGCTACCAACAACTGGCCGCCGGAGACGCACCGCGAATGGGGGGAGAAGCTCTACTTGGAGCAGGAAATTATCGACCGTGTTTCGGAAAAATGGGCGCAGATGGGCCTGCCGGGTTCCGGGCGGAGCATCTGGCGCAAAGCGTAGGTTTTTGACCACGAAAAACACGAAAAAACACGAAAAATCTTAAAAAGCTGACGCGCCCACCCACCCATAAACCCAGGCGCTTCGTGCGGAAATTTTGTGTCTTTCGTGGTCGCCTCTTAAACCGCGATCCGCCTCTGCTCCATCGCCAGCCAGGCGGCCACCTCGCTCGCGGGCATAGGTTTTGAGAACAGATAGCCCTGCACGTAGCGGGCGCGCACCTGACGCAGCTTGTCCATTTCATCCATAGTTTCAACGCCTTCGATTACGCAGTCGAGATTGAGGTTGCGCGCCAGTTCGATAATGGTCTTGACGATCTGGATGGCCGACGGATGCGACACCAGTTGCACGACGAAGCTGCGGTCAATCTTGATCTTGTCGACCGGCAGGCGGTGGATGTAGCTGAAGCTGGAGTAACCGGCGCCGAAGTCGTCGACCGCGATGCGGCAGCCCATCGCCTTGAGCCGCGACAGGGCTTCGCACGCCTGCTCGAAATCGGACAGCATGGCGGTTTCGGTGATCTCGAACTCGATCCGGCTTGGATCGACGCCGGACTCGCGCACGGTGCGGATGATATTGTCGATCGACAGACTGGAGCGCAGGTCGCGCGCCGACAGGTTGAACGAGACGCGCGTATCGACCGGCCAGTCGGCGACGCGGCGCAGCGCCTTTTGCAGCAGATGCAGAGTAATATCGGTGATCAGGCCGGAACGCTCGGCGGCGCGGATAAAGATATCGGGCCGCACCGCGCCAAGCTTGACGCTGTCCCAGCGCGCCAAGGCCTCGAAACTGACCGTGCGTCCGTCCGTGACATCGACCTGCGGCTGGAACACGATCGACAGTTCGCGATCGAGGTCGCTATTGCGTAAGGTCTGATCGACCAGGTTGAAGTTGCGCATATCGGCTTCATGGCGGGCGTTGAACACCACCGGCGCGCCGCGTAAGTTCTGCTTGGCGAAATAGAGCGCGTAATCGGCGCGTTCAAGACAGTGCGACGCGCTCATGCCCGGATCGTCGGCATGCGTCATACCGAGTGAGGCCGAGATATTGGCGGTGACTCCCCCCAGCAGATAGGTCTCGCGCAGGCGTTCGCACAGGCGCGCGCCAAGATCTTCCAGCGCGTCGTCGCTCATCGCTGCATGCGTCAGGATGGCGAATTCGTCGCCGCCCATGCGCGACGGCGTCGCCGCTTCGCCGCAGACCTCGCGCAGGCGCGCCGCGACGTCGATCAACAGGGCGTCGCCGACGCTGTGGCCGTAAATGTCGTTGATCGGCTTGAAGCCGTCGAGATCGACCAAAAGCAGATCGAAGCCCCGCCCCGCCGCACGCGCCGCCTCGAAAGCGGTGAAGAAGCTGCGCCGGTTGGGCAGGCCGGTCAGCGCGTCGCAATCGGCCAGCTTCTGCGCCTCGTTGCGCATGCCCTCCGCCACGACCTGAGCGCGGACCGCCTGCAACATGCTGGTGCGGATCGCATTGAAGATCAGCACGATCACCGGAATGATGATCAGCATCAGCATGCTGCTATGGGTCGCAGCGGCCCCCGGCCCCAGGACGCCAAACGCGATCAGGGTCGTCAGAGCGACGCCGACGCTGAGCGCCACGGCCCAGAGGCTGACCCCGGTGACGGCGTAGATAAAGATCAGGAAGAGGAAATAGATCAGACGTTCGCGCTCGAAATGCAGAAGCTGAAAGGCGACTGGATTGAGGTACAGCAGCAGGTTCAGGCCCAGATTGATCGTCAACAGACGACGGCGCGAGGTCGGCTTGCGCAAGGCGAGCCAGCCATAGACGGCGAACATCATGGCGGCGAGCGTCACCGACAGCATGACCATCAGGGCCGGGCCGTGCTCATTGACGAAGCGGTCGGCGACGACAAAGGGATAATAAAGGCCGGTGATCAGGCAGTATTGCCGCACGATCGGCTTCATCGCCTCGGCTTCTTCGGCCTGGCTGGACCAGCGCAGGTGCGGCGACGGGTCGCGACGCAGGGCGTTCAGCCAGCGAAAAACCTCATGACGCCAACGCAGGAACATGCGCTTTCCTAACCTATTGTCCGACCTTATCCGGTGAAACCTAACCATCAGGGCTGAAAAAATCCCTAAGCGGCGTGCATTTTTATACATTCGCGCCCGTGATGATTTGTCACAAACGAGACTTGCTTTCGCCCCAAGGGCGGGCCTATAGATTTTTCATGTTGCAAACGCGAAGTGACGAGCTGTCAACGGCGCAAACGCGCCTGCATGAAGTGGTCGAGGCGGCCAAGACCGCCGGGGCGGACGCCGCCGAGGCGGTCTTCGCCGAGAGCCGCGCCCTGAGCATCGGCGTGCGCAAAGGCGCGGTCGAAACGGTCGAGCGCGACGAGACCTTTGATCTGGGCCTGCGCGTCTTTATCGGCCAGCGTCAGGCCGTGGTTTCGGTGTCCGATTTTTCCCCGACCTCGCTGTCGCGGCTGGTCGAACGCGCCGTGGCCATGGCCGCCCTGGCGCCCGAAGATCCCTATGCGGGTCTGGCCAATCCTGAGCTTCTGTTTAAGGCCGACGCCGGGGCGCCAAATCTCGATCTTTACGACGCCACCGAACTGAGCGCGCAAGCCTTGCAGGAGCGCGCGCTGGAGATCGAAGCGGCCGGGCTGGCGCTGAGTCCCTCCCTGCAAAGCGACGCGGCCAGCGCCGGTTATACGCAGAATAGCTGGCGCATGCTGACCTCGGACGGGTTTGAAGGCGCGCACAGCTCGACCCTGTTCTTCCAGTCGGGCCGTTTCATCGCCACGGACGGCGACGGCCAGATGGAACGCGACGGCGAAGGCCGCAGCACGCGCTTCTTCTCAGACCTGCCCGACGTCTCCGACACCGGTCGGACCGGCGCCGAGCGCGCTCTGGCTGCGCTGGGCGCGCGCAAGATCGAGACGCAGAAGACGGCGGTGATCTTCGACCGGCGCGTGTCGCGGTCGCTGATCGGCCCGCTGCTCGGCGCCATTTCAGGTTCGATGATCGCGCGCGGCTCCAGCTTCCTGAAGGACAAACTGGGTCAGAAGATTTTCAGCGACGCCGTTCAAATTCTTGATGACCCGCTGCGCGTGCGCGGACTGGGCTCGTGTCTGTTCGACGACGAAGGCGTCGCGGTGCGCCGTAGCGCCCTGATCCAGGATGGCGTGCTGACGACCTGGCTGCTCAACACCTCGGCGGCGCGGCAACTGGGCCTGGCCTCGACCGGCCACGCCTCGCGCGGTCTGGCGGGCGCGCCGGGCGTCGCGCCCCACAACATCACCCTGTCCGCAGGCGCGGAGACGCCGCAGGCGCTGATGCAGGCGGCGGGCAAGGGCGTGCTGATCACCTCCATGTTCGGCCCCAGCCTGAACAACGACACCGGCGACTGGTCGGCGGGCGCCTCGGGCTTTGCGTTTGAAAACGGCGAGATCACCCATCCGGTCAACGAAATCACCGTCGCGGGCAATCTGATCGACATCTATGCGCGGCTGATCCCGGCCAGCGATCTGGAAATTCGCGGCACGCTGGATACGCCGTCCCTGCTGGTGGACGCCCTCAGCATCGGGGGGAAATGATGCTGAACACCGCGTCCGACCTCGACCTGATCATCGACAAGGTCCGCCGGGCGGGGGCGCTGGCGCAACATCTGAAAAGCCACGGCCTGATCACCAGCTACAAGGCCGACGGCTCGATCGTCACCAATGCCGACACCGAGGTCAATCTGTGGCTCAAGGAGGCGCTGCTCGACGCGCGCCCCGACTATGGCTGGCAGAGCGAGGAGGAGGCCGATAACGCGCATCGCCTTGACGCGGCGCGCATCTTCGTGCTGGACCCGATTGACGGCACAATGGGCCTGTCCAAGGGCAGCCCGTACTGGACCATCGCCCTGGCGATTGTCGAGAACAACCAGCCGACCGGCGCCGTCGTCTATGCGCCCGATTCCGGCGAGCTTTACAGCGCCTCACTTGGCGAAGGCGCGAGGCTCAATGGCGCGCGGATTCAGGCCAGCCAGCGCGCGGAGCTGGAAGGCGCCGAGGCGCTGGGCGATTCGCGCCTGTTCGGCAAGGACATCTGGCCGACGCCGTGGCCGCGCCTGAGCGTGCAGTCGCGCCCGTCGGTCGCCTATCGCATGGCCTGCGTGGCGGCGGGCAAGGCCGACTTCACCATGGCGCTGACGCCCAAGCGCGACTGGGACGTGGCCGCCGCCACCCTGATCGCGCAGGAGGCGGGCGCCGTGGTCAGCGACCATTTAGGCAATCCTTATGGATTCAATGCTATAGACAGTCTCAAACCGAGCCTGATCTGTTCGGGACCGGCGCTGTTTCCGGAGATCATCCGGCGCTGCGCCCACCTGGACGCCCTCACCTAAAAATCAAAAAAAGAGCCAAGCTTATGAGTGACAAACAGCTTCTTCACATCGTGATCGGCGGGGAATTGACCGATCTCAACAGCACGACCTTCAAGGATTTGAGCAAGATCGAATTTGTCGGCGCCTATCCCAACAACGCCGAGGCGGTGCGCGCCTGGCGCTCCAAGGCGCAGTCCACCGTGGACAACGCCCTGATGCGCTATTTCGTGATCCACGCGCACAAGCTGATCGACCCCGAAGCCGAGGGACATTGAGGCAGGGCAAAGCCTCTCCCTGAGGCGCGGTCGCCCCACTTTCCATCGCTTGAAACAGACATTGGCCATCGCTTGAAACAGACTTTGGCGTTAGCGGTAGCGTGCGGTGATCCTGAACATCTGTGTCATCTGTGGATACCCTTTCCTGCTGTCGTCAGAGCGGGCGCGAAGGTCGGTTTTTTGATCCACAGATAAGACAGATAAGACAGATGTTCAGGATTACCGCACGCTACCGCTATCCTCGGCGCCTGCCGGTAAAGGGGAGTCGCAAGGTTTGACGCTGCGCGGCTACAGGCGATTGTCCTGCATGAACGACGGAGGGAACTCTTCCCAAGACTATCGCTCTCGAAAAGCCGCCCGCCTCACTTATGATTGGTCGCGTCGTCGGCGGCGTTGTCGAGATTGCGCTTGACGTTCTGGGCGGGCGGCTGGTCGTCCAGCTTGTTGGCCGCCTTGTCCAGCCCGTGCGGCAAGGCCGCAACCGCGTCGCCTGCGCGCTCGGCGGGACCGCGATGGTCCTGCATCAGATAGACGGCGGCGACCGCGACAATAGCGATCAGGGCGACGGCCAGAATGACGACCAGCGTATTGTTGTTATTGTTGGAAGCGGCGGTTGCCATGACGGATCTCCTCAGGTTTGTAACTGAGGCCATCCTTAACAGGCCGCGTGCAAATTCGTTGTAACGGCCTACCCGCCTGCGGGTAAGTCTTTGATCAGGATTTACTCGCGCCGCAACAGCTTGTCGGTCAGCAGCTTGCCCCACCACGAGCCTGTGAACTCGGCCTTTAACGCCTCAGGATCGTAATCGGGACCGGTCACCCAGTCGAGAAAGCTGATCCCCTGCGGCTCGATGTCGCGTAAGTAGACCTCGAACAGATAGTCCAGCACGCCGGTCATGCCCGCCTTCATGTGCAGGGTGCGTAAGGACAGCTCTTTGGCGGCCTCCCTGATCGGATGGCCGAGATGCAGATGGCGGTACAGCACGCTCATCATGCCGGCCCTGTCCGCGCCGGACTTGCAATGCAAAAGCGCCGGATATTCAATCCGGTCGAACAGCGCCTTGGCGGCCAGAACCTCTTCGCCTGTCGGCAGGGAACGCGAGGTCAGGCCGAAATCTTCCAGCCGAAGGCCCAGCTTGTCGCAGGCGTGTTTCTCAAGGTAATAAAATGACCCTTTGCCGCCGCGTAAGTTTATGACCGTCTTCACCCCCTTGTCGCGCCACCATTTGAGCTGGAACGGCCAGGGCTGGTTGGTGCGCACCATCTGGTCGCCGATCCAGTGCGCATTGGTGAAGCCCAGCCGCAAATAGGCGTGGTCGGCCCAGAAATAGTGCAGATAGGTGGTCAGAAGGGTCCAGGGCGTATCCGTGCGGAACGGTCGCTTGTGGACTTTCCTTTTCAGCAGTTTCAAGCGAACATCCGTAGTGGCGGGGTTTATTAACCTATAAAAACGCGACAGGCGTAAGGAAATGCCTATATAACGGCTGCCACGACTTTTGCCATAGCCAAGACGCCTGAATGTCCGCCTTAGAACCGACCGCCGAGTTAAGCCGCGCCTCATTGATCGCGCGCGTCTGGCGCGATTATCTCCGTCCGCAAAAGGCGCGCCTCGCCGTCGCCGTCTCCGCAACGACCTCGCTGCTGCTCGGCGGGCTCAATCCAGCGGTCAATCTGCTGCTGCATATCCCGATAACCGATATGCGCCTGCCCGCCTGGCTGCAGGATCATCCCCTCGCCGCCATACCGCTGATCTTTGTTCTGCTCGCCCTGATCCGTTTCGTCGCCCAACGCGGCATGACCCTGTCGCTCAATCATGTCGGCAACACCCTGGTGGGAAAGATCCAGTCGCAACTGTTCTCGCGTCTGGTTCACGCCGATCTCGGCCGCCTGCAAAAAGCCCATTCCGGCGAATATCTGTCCTCTGTCCTCTATGACGCCGACCTGGTGCGCGAAGCCGCTTCGGCCAGCGCGGTCGCCTACCTGCAAAATCTGCTGATCGTCCTCGGCGCCTTTGCCGCCATGTTTCAGGCGGACTGGGTCATGGCGTTGAGCGTGCTGGTCATTGGACCCGCCCTGTCGCTGGTTATGGGCCGCTACCTGAACCTGACCCGCAAGGCGGCGCAGGCCGCGATGACGGAGACGTCCAGCCTCTCGACCGCCATTATGGAAAGCCTCGACGGCATCCGCATCGTCAAGATCGCCAACCAGGAAAGCTTCGAAGAGCAACGCGTGGGCGCGGTGATCGAACGCAGACAGGCTCACATCATCAAAGGCTCCAACGCACGCACCATGGCGGCGCCCGCCACGGAACTGCTGACCGGCCTGCTGCTGGCCGGCCTTCTGGCCTATGTCGGCTGGCGCAGCCTGCATGGCGGCATGACGGCGGGCGCCCTGCTGTCATTTCTGGCGGCCCTGGGCGTGGCCGGACAGGCGTTGCGGCAACTGGCGGGGCTGCAAGGCGTGTTCAGCCAGGGCATGACGGCGGCGCGCCGTCTGTTCGCCGCGCTCGACATCCGCCCGGAGATCGTCAGCGCGCCGAACGCCGCTGACCTGCCTGACGAGATCGGCCCGATCCGGTTTGTCGAGGCCCGCTTCGCCTATGGCGAGGCGCCGGTGCTGGACGGGGTCAGCTTCAGCGTTACGCCGGGCCAGAGCGTGGCCCTGGTTGGGCCTTCGGGGTCCGGTAAGTCCACTCTACTCAATCTGATACCGCGCTTTTTCGATCTGACCTCCGGCGATATCCGCTTCGGCGAGGTTTCGACCCGCGCCGTCACCCTGCATTCGCTGCGGTCGCGCATCGCGCTGGTGACGCAGGATCCGTTCCTGTTCGATGACACGATCCGCGCCAATATCGCCTACGGCAATGGTGAGCCGACACAAGCCGAGATTGAGCAGGCCGCGAAGGACGCCGCCGCGCATGACTTCATCATGGCCCTGCCGCAGGGTTACGACACGCGCGCGGGCGAAGCGGGGTCGCGCCTGTCCGGCGGCCAGAAGCAGCGCATCGCCATTGCGCGCGCCTTCCTCAAGAACGCGCCGATCCTGCTGCTCGACGAGGCGACCTCGGCGCTCGACACCGAATCCGAAGCAAGAGTGCAGGAGGCGCTGGAGCGGCTGATGCGGGGACGCACCACCTTCGTCGTCGCCCACCGCCTCTCGACCGTGCGTCACGCCGATCAGATTCTGGTGCTGGATCATGGCCGGATCGCAGAACGCGGAACGCATGACGCGCTGATCCGTCAGGGCGGCCTCTACGCCCGTCTGGCCGCCGCGCAGTTCGACCTGCCCGCCGAGGCGGAGGCTGCGCAGTGAAAAGCCTTCTCGACAGCGCCCTGACGCGCCGCCTAATCGCCTCGGTCGTCTCCGGCTATCTGAAATTCTGCTACGCGACCACAAGCTGGACCTATGAGGGCAAGGCCGAGGTCGAGCAAGTCTGGGCCGAGGGCGGCCCGGTCATCCTGATGTTCTGGCATGAGCGGCTCAATCTCGGCCATGCGGGCTGGCCCTATCCGGGTCTGCGTAAAGACAGCGCCCAGCCGGTCGCCGTCCTGACCTCGCTAAACAAGTTCGGCGACGTTATCGCGCTAATCAATAAGTATTTCGACCATCACACCATTCGCGGCTCCACCGCCAAGAAGTCCGATCCGGCCAAGAACAAGGGGGGCGCGCAGGCCTTCCGCGACCTGTTGCGCTGGGTCCGCGCGGGGAATTGCGCAGCCACGACGCCGGACGGCCCGCGCGGCCCGCGCCGCTATTTGCAGGAGGGTTCGCTGAAGCTGTCGCAGATGTGCGGCGCCAGAATGGTCTGCCTGGGGCAGGCGACGCATAACCATCTGCGCTTCAACTCCTGGGATCGGATGCGCCTGCCCCTGCCCTTCGGCAAGGGGGTCATGGTGTGGACCGTGCTGCCCGCCGTGCCGAAACACGCCGATGAGGCGGAGCTGGAGCGCCTTCGCCTTGAGGCCGAGGCGGCGCTCAACTTCGTGACCGACCGCGCCGATAGCCTGGCCGGACTGGCGCCGGAGCCTGCGGCGTGACGGCGATGCTAGCCCTTTACCGGCAGGCGATGCGCGCTTTCCACGGCTTCGCGCCGGGTGTGCTCAGACGCCGCGTCGCCGAGGGCAAGGAGAACGCCGCACGCTGGCGCGAACGGTTGGGCGAGAGCGAAAAGACGCGACCGGACGGGCGGTTGGTCTGGTTTCACGGCGTCAGCGTCGGCGAGAGCCTGTCCGCTCTGCCAGTCATCGAGGCGATCCGCGCCGCGCGCCCCGATCTCAATGTGCTGATCACCAGCGCCACCATCACCTCGGCGGAAATCCTGTCGCAAAGGCTGCCAGAAGGCGTGATCCACCAATTCGCGCCAGTCGATACGCCGCAGGCGGTGCGCGCGTTTCTCGACCGGTGGCGTCCTGATCTGGCCGTTCTGATCGAAAGCGACATCTGGCCGGTGCTGCTGGGCGAACTGGATGCGCGCCGCATACCGCGCATCCTTCTGAGCGCGCGGATCACCGAAAAGACCGCAAAGGGCTGGCGGCGGTTCCGCGCCTCCATGTCATCCCTGCTGGCCGGATTTCAGCTCATCAGCGCGCAGGACGGCGCCAGCGAAAACCGTCTCAAGGCGATGGGGCCAAAGGTCGCCGCGCGCGTTCAGACGCGCGCCAATCTCAAAACGCTGGGCGCCGCCCCGCCGGTGGACGCGGCCAAGGTCAAGGCCTTGAAAGCCATGATCGGCGGCCGCTTCGTCTGGCTGGCCTCCAGCACCCATCCGGGCGAGGAGGCGTTGATCGCGCAAACGCTTGAACCGGGCCTGCTGGGCGGCGACCTGCTGATTCTGGCGCCGCGCCATCCGGTGCGCGCGGGCGAGATTCGCGCTGGCGTCGCGGCCATGGGGCTGAGCGTCGCGCAACGCTCGCTGAACGAGGGCGTCACCGACCGCGTGCAGGTCTATCTGGCCGACACGCTCGGCGAGATGGGGACTCTGTTCACGCTTTCGGACATCGTGATCATGGGCGGCAGCTTCTTCGAGGGCGTCGGCGGGCATAATCCGCTGGAGCCCGCCCGGCTTGGCAAGAGCGTGGTGACCGGCCCGGACATAGCCAACTGGCGCGGCGTCTATACGGACCTCGTTCAGGACGGCGCGGCGTTGAAGACCACCGCCGAAGCGCTGGCCGCCGTCGTGCGCCGCCTGCGCCACCACCCGGACGAAGTCTATGCGATGGACCGGCGGGCGCTCGCCTTCAGTCAGCGCGAAGGCGGCGCGCTCGCGACGGTCATGGCCCTGCTGACGCCGCTGCTGCCGGATGCGGCGCCATGATCCGCACGCCGGCCTGGTGGTATCGCCGACATGCGCAAGGCGCGCCGTGGTGGCGCCCCGCCCTGTGGCCGCTGTCGCTGATCTGGCGCGGCGTCAATGGGTTCAAGCGCGCGACGGCGAAGCCTTATCGCTCATCCTTGCGTGTGATCAGCGTCGGCAATCTGACGCTGGGCGGCTCCGGCAAGACGCCGATCGTGGCGGAAATCCTGCGCCTGCTGGGTCAGCGCGCCGTCGGCCTGTCGCGCGGGCATGGCGGAAGATTGGCCGGACCGGTTCTGGTCGATCCGATCCGTCACGCCGCCGCCGATGTCGGCGACGAGGCGCTGCTGATCGCGCAGCATCATGACATGGTGGTCGCGCGCGACCGCGCGGCGGGGCTGAAACTGATCGAGGCCAGCGCTACGGACGTGGCCGTGCTGGACGACGCGCACCAGAATGTGAAGATCGCCAAGGATGTGCATATTCTGGTCGTGGACGGCGACACACGCAGCGAGACCTGGCCGTTCGGCGATGAGGGCGTCTGCCCTTACGGCCCGATGCGCGAACCCTTCGAAACCGGCTTTGCGCGCGCCGATCTGGTCGTGGTCTGGATGCCGGATGAGGCCATGCAACCCGATCCGACGCTGCTGGCGAAACTGGCGGGCAAGCCGGTGTTTGTCGCGCGGCTGCTTGCTGAACCGGGCGCGGGGCGCGTTCTGGGCTTCGCCGCCATCGCCAAGCCGTGGAAGTTTGAAGCCACGCTGAAGGCCTGCGGTTACGAGGTCTTAGAATTCGAGAGCTTTCCCGACCACGCCCCCTTCAGCGAGTCGCAACTCAACCGCCTGTCGCAGCGCGCCGAGGCGCAACAGGCCGGGTTGATCACGACGGAGAAAGACTGGGTGCGCCTGTCTCCCGAATGGCGGTCGCGCGTCACATGCCTGCCGATCCGCGCCCGATTTGACACACCCGACGCCCTGCTTGCGCATCTGGCTTGATTCAAAATCAAGCCGCGATTAGTTTTCTAAAATGAAAATAATAAATCGGGCGCGTCGTCAGACGTGGGCCCTTTGCGGAGGAATGACGTCACATGAAATTTCACACACCTTTTCGCGCCGCCTTGCTGACCGGACTAGCGGGACTGGCTGTCGCCTTGTCTGTACAGGCTCAGGACATACCCAACGGCGTCAGCATCAACAATAATGGCGTTACGAACGGTCGCGAGGTCGATCTGTTAAAAGACAAGATCAAGACCTACAACGGCACGGATCAGCAGACGATTAAGCCAACGATCTACGCCAATCCGGGGCCGAGCTTTACCGAGATATCCGCCGCAGATCAGGTCAAGGCGATGGGCGCGGGCGTGAATATCGCGGGCGGTTACGACGCCGGATACTGGGATGGCAAGGGCAAGGCCGATTTCAGCGACGAAGACATCAAACGCGTCGCCGACGCCGGTTTCAAGACGATCCGCGTGCCCTTGATGACCTTCCGGCACATTGCGGACACCGAAGGCAATCTCGATCCCGAATACGTCAAGAAGATCGACCACATCGTCGATCTGGCCATCGCCAATCATCTGAACGTCATTCTGGACGAGCATGACTTCGACGACTGCGCGAAGGATGCGGACGCCTGCGGCGTACTTCTGTCAAATGTCTGGTACGATTTGGCTCTGCATTTCCAGACTGCGCCGAATTCAGTGATGTTCGAGTTGCTCAACGAGCCGCACGACAAGATCACAGCCGACTTGTGGAACGCCTGGCTCCCGGACCTGATCGCAACGGTGCGTCAGTTCGATCCGACGCGCAACCTGATCATTGGCCCTGTGATGTGGAACAGCGCAGACCAATTGGCCAATCTGAAACTGCCCGCCGATCCGCACATCATCGTCACCTTCCATGACTATTCGCCGATGGAGTTCACCCATCAGGGCGCAAGCTGGGCCGGGCCGCAACTTGAAAAGCTGCGCAATGTGCGCTGGACCGGTACGCCGGAGCAGATGGCGGCGCTCAACAAGACCTTCGATACGGTCAAGGCATGGAGCGAGGCCAATAACCGTCCGATCTTCCTCGGCGAATACGGAACCTACGGCAAGTTCAATCCGAACATGGATGATCGCGCCGCCTGGACCAGGGCTATGTCGCAAGCCGCCGATGCGCGCGGCTTCGCCCGCGCCTACTGGTACTACCAGGACGGCGACGGCTTCGGCGTCTGGGACAAGGACAAGCAGCAATGGGTCAAGCCCATCCTCAAGGCCCTGCTGCCCAACAGCCCCGCCGCGCAATAAGCCCACAAACAAGAAAGGACGCCCCACCGGCGTCCTTTTTTTTCGATATAAAATCTGCTTTAGGCAAGAGCCTTGAGGCGCATGGCAGGAGGTGAGCGCCGCAGGTACATCAGTACCTGCAAGCGATGCCGACGCACCAGGCGTCCAAGGATCGCCGCCTAAAGGGCGCGATGGGCGATGTCGGTGCGGTAAAATCCCCCCGGCCAGTCGATCTTCGCAATGGCCTCATAAGCCCGGTCGCGCGCTTGGCGGATATCGGCGCCGCGCGCGCAGATGTTCAGCACGCGCCCGCCGGCGGCGCGCAAGGTTCCGTCCGCGCTGCGCGAGGTTCCCGCATGGAACACGATGACGTCCGGGCCGAAGTCGGACTCGGCGCCGCGAATGACCGAACCGGAGAGCGGGCTGTCAGGATAGCCCTTGGCGGCGAAAACCACGCAGACGGCGGCCATGTCGTGCCATTGCGGCGGCGGCAGATCGCGCAGGCGGCCCGTGGCGGCGGCCAGAAGGTACGGTACGAGATCGCTCTTGAGCCGCAGCATCAGCACCTGGCATTCCGGGTCGCCGAAGCGGGCATTGTACTCGACCAGACGCGGCGCTTCGTCCTCGATCATCAGGCCCGCATAAAGCACGCCCTTATAGGGATGGCCCTCGGCCTTCATCCCGGTCATGGTCGGCGTCAATATCTCGTCCTGCGTGCGTTTCAGCACGGCGTCCGTCACCACCGGCGCGGGGCTGTACGTGCCCATGCCGCCGGTGTTCGGGCCAGTGTCGCCGTCGAAGGCGCGCTTGTGGTCCTGCGCCCAGCCGAACAGGATCGAGGTCTCGCCGTCGCACAGGGCGAAGACGGACGCCTCCTCGCCGGTCATGAACTCCTCGATGACAATCTGCGATGAGGCCGGACCATAGCGTCCGCCCAGCATCGCCTCGATCTCAGCGACGGCGTCCTGATAGTCGGGCGAGATGGCCACGCCCTTGCCCGCCGCCAGACCGTCCGCCTTGATCACATAGGGCGGATCATAGGTTTTGAGGAAGTCGCGCGCCTCGGCGACGTTGTCGAACGTCTCGGACTGCGCGGTCGGGATGTTGTGACGCTTGCAGAAATCCTTGGTGAAGGCCTTGGACGATTCCAGTTGCGCTGCGGCTTTCAGCGGCCCGAAACACGGAATGTTCAGCGCCTGCATCGCGTCGCCGATCCCTTCGGCCAGCGCGCTTTCGGGGCCGACCACGACGAGATCGGCGGATATCTCCTTCGCCAGCGCGGCCAATCCCGCCACATCGGTCGCCTTGACGTCGCGCAGCTCGCCCAGCCCCGCCATGCCCGGATTGCCCGGCGCGATCACCAGGCGCTTCAGCAGCGGCGACTGCGCGATTTTCCATGCGAGGGCGTGTTCGCGGCCGCCCGAGCCGATCAGCAGGATGTTCATGGGATTTGGCCGTAATGCTTTCCGGCGGAAAAATCCATAAGGCCGGGAAATATTTTACCCTGCGGAGTCACCCCACAAGCCGCTGCGCGCCTTCGCCTTCCAGACAGCGATACAGCACGGCGTAGAATTGCGGCAGGTCGATCGGCTTGGTCAGCACGCCGGTGAAACCGCAGGCGCGCGCGTCCTCCGGCAGTTTCTGCGCGGCAGCGGTCAGAGCGACGATGGCGCCAGGGCGCCGGTCGTCCGGCAGGCGGTCGAGTTCGCGCGTCGCGGTCACGCCGTCCATGACCGGCATCTGGATGTCCATGAAGACCAGATCGAAATGCTCGCGACGGCACATGGCCAGACTTTCGGCGCCATCGCAGGCTTCAAAGATTTCCAGCCCGTAATCCTTGAGCAGCAGGCGGATCAGTTCGCGGTTGATCGGGTGGTCGTCAACGATCAGCACCTTACGATCTTCCAGAAAGACCGGCTTCTGATCGTGCGGAGCGACGGTGACGGGCGGTGTGGCGGCTACCACGGGAATCTCGAACCAGAAGCAGCTTCCCTGCCCCGGCGTCGAGTCCACGCCGATTTCGCCCTGCATCAGTCGCACGATCTCATAACAGATCGACAGCCCCAGTCCCGCGCCGCCATATTTGCGGTTGATCGAGGCGTCGACCTGATGAAAGCGGGTGAACAGACGCGCCTTTTGCGCCTCCGTCAGACCGGGACCGGAATCGCGCACCTCGACGCGCAGACGTCCGGCGTCGCTGAAGGTCATGCGAACATCGACAAAGCCTGTCTGTGTGAATTTGCAGGCGTTACCGACCAGGTTGTACAGCACCTGACGCAGGCGCGTATCGTCGATCATCAGCCACAGGGCCGAGTCGGGACGGCAGTTCAGGCGGAGGTCAATATGACGGCTTTCGGTCAGGGTGGCGAACTGGTCGATAATGTCGCCCGCCAGAGCGCGGCAATCGACCGGCTGCGGCGACAGGGTCACCTGCCCGGCCTCCAGCTTGGAGAAGTCCAGCACGTCTGTGACCAGACCCAGCAAGGCCTCGCCCGCCTTGTTGATGCGGCCGATATAATGGCGCGCGTCGCGCGGCAGGTTGTCCACGCCGGTCAAAAGGTTGGCGTAACCGAGAATGGTGGTCAGAGGCGTGCGGATTTCATGGCTCATATTGGCCAGAAAATCGGACTTGGCCTGCTGGTGCGCCTCGGCCTGCGCCTTGGCGGCGCGCAGCGTCTCCTCGACCCGGCTCTGTTCGGTAATGTCTTCCAGTATGCCGAACAGGTGTTCCGGCCGACCGTCATCGCCCCTGACGACGCCGCCTTTGGAATAGACGATGCGCTCCTCGCCATCGGCGCGCATCAGGCGCGCTTCAAAGGTGAAGTCCTGGCCATTTTCCATCGCCGTCCAGATGCAATCGCGCACCAAAGCGCGATCAAACGGGTGAAACAGGTCGATGGCGGTGGTCAGGTCGGGCGTATAGCTGTCGCGGCTCAGACCGTGGATCGCATAGACGCCGCGCGACCAGAAGCAGTCGCGCGAGCGCACGTCGATCTGCCAGTAACCGACCTCGGCGACCTCCTCCATCAGTTCAAGTTTGCGCTGCGTTTCCTGCAGTTTGCGGATCGCCGCCTTACGCACCAGACCGTCCTTGCGCTGGGCGATCAGGCTGGACACGCTGTCGGCGATGCGACGCAGGCGACGCTTTTGATCGTCGCCAAAGTCCTGACGCGTCCGCGTGTCGATCACGCAGATCGTTCCCACCAGAGCGCTTTCATAGGTCAGGGGCGCGCCCGCGTAAAAGCGGATATTCGGATCGCCGGTGACGAAGGGATTGTCAAGGAAACGCGCATCCTTTGTCGCGTCCGGCACGACGAGGACATCGCCCAGTTCCAGCGTATGCTCGCAGAACGAATAGCGCGTCGGAACTTCGGACAGCGGACAGCCGACGCGCGCCTTGAACCAGTGACGCTCGCCCTCGGCCAGCGAAATGAACACGATCGGCGCGTCAAACACATCGGCGGCCAGTTCGGCCATCTGGTCGAAGCTGGCTTCCGGCTCGGACTCGACGATGTCGAGTTCGCGCAGCGTTTTGAATCGCTTCAGTTCCAGGTCCAGCGACATATCGAACATCGAAAAAGGAAAGCCTTACACGCAATACTGGCGTTTACCCTACATCACACGCGCTTTAGACTTCCTGAAGATGCAGGGTTAATGGCGTTTTAGACCTGCGCCTGCGGGCGAAATGCGCTAATTTGCCGCCATGTCCAGCGACCTTTTCGTCCCCCCCGATTCGCCGTCCGCCAGCAACGCCGCGCCCTATTCCGTCTCGGAACTGGCCGGGGCGCTCAAGCGCACGATTGAGCAGGCCTATGACCATGTCCGCCTGCGCGGAGAAATCTCCAAGGTGACGCGCCACGCCTCCGGCCACGTCTATCTGACGCTCAAGGACGACCGCGCCGCCATCGACGGCGTGATCTGGAAGGGTCAGGTTCCCCGCCTGCAAACCCAGCCAGACAGCGGGCTTGAGGTCATCGTCACCGGGCGGATCACCACCTTTCCGGCCTCGTCCAAATACCAGATCGTCATCGAGCAGATGGAGGTGGCGGGCGTCGGCGCGCTGCTGGCCCAGCTTGAGCGGATCAAGAAGAAGCTGCACGCCGAAGGCCTGTTCGCGCCGGAGCGCAAGCGCCCGCTGCCGTTCGCGCCGCGCACGATCGGCGTCATCACCTCGCCGACCGGCGCGGTGATCCGCGACATCCTGCACCGCATCCGCGACCGCTGGCCATGCCGGGTGATCGTCTGGCCGGTGCTGGTGCAGGGCGATCAGGCCGCGCCGCAGGTGATCAGGGCGTTGCAAGGCTTCCAGAGCGGCGACGTGGTCCGCCCGGACGTGCTGATCGTGGCGCGCGGCGGCGGCTCGGTCGAAGACCTGTGGCCGTTCAACGACGAAGCTCTGGCCCGCGCCGTCGCGGCCTGCGCGATCCCGGTGATTTCGGCGGTCGGGCACGAAACCGACACCACCTTGATCGACTATGTCAGCGACCGGCGCGCCCCAACCCCGACCGGGGCGGCGGAGATGGCGACGCCGGTTCTGTCTGAGTTGCGCGCCTTCGTCGCCGATCTGGAGCGCCGCCGCCAGACCTGTTTCGGCCAGTCTATGCAGAGGCGTCAGGAGCGCGTCGCCCTGCTGGCGCGCGCCCTGCCCCGGCCGCAGGAGTTGATCGACGCGGCGCAGCAGCGGCTCGACTTCGCCGGTCACCGTCTGAGCGGCGGGCTGATGGCGAACCTCAATGCGCACGACACCGCCCTGACCCGCATCGTGGCGCGCTTCCGTCCCGGCCTGCTCGAACATCCGCGCCGTCTGAAAAGCGACGCCCTGGCGCAGTTGTCGCAGCGCGCCGACCGCGCCGTGACGCGCAAGCTGGCCCTGAGCGCCAGCCATGCCCGCCTGCCCGACCTGGCGGAGCGGATGCAGGCGGCGATGGCGCGCGCCCTGGCCCTGCGAGGCGAACGGCTCGGCGCGCTGGAGCAGTTGCGCGTCAGCCTCGATCCTGACCGCCCGCTCAATCTCGGCTTTGCGCGCGTCAACCGCCCCGACGGCGCGCTGGTCGCCTCGCCGCAGGGCGTGAACGCGGGCGACGCGCTGGTCCTGACCTTTAAGGGCCGGGAAACGCTCGACGTTATCGCCGGTCCGGGCGGGGACGCGCCGCCGCCGCCCAAAGCGAAGCCGCGCCCGGCGCCTGCGGTCAAACCGGCTCAGGGCAGCCTGTTCTGATCTTGATACACACGCGCAACACGCCTATGTTCGGCGCATGAATATGCACGCTCCTCTACCGGGTCAGGCCGTCCTGCATTATGGCGACGGCGATTACACCATTATGCGCCCCGGCCAGTTCGTGATCTGCGCCATTTCGGGCCGCCAGATTCCGCTCGACGCCCTGCGCTACTGGAATCCGCACACGCAGGAAGCCTATGCCAGCGTCGCCGAGGCCACCGAAGCCTGGCGCCGCCTCAACGGCCAGAAGCGCGCCTGATGCCGCACAGCCGCCGCTCGGTTCTCAGCTTAGGAGCCGCGCTGGCGGGCGGCGCGTTCGCATCAGGGCTGCGCGCCCAGACCTTGCCCTTCCAACTGAGAGGCCGCTTCACACAGGGCGGCTGGTGCATCGGACGCGCAGCGTCCGGCGCGCGACTGTCCGTGGACGGTAAGCTCTACGGGCAGGTGGACGCCCGCGGTCTGTTCTATGTCGGTTTCGACCGCGACGCACCCGCGCAATCCACCCTGTCCTGCGACGGCCAGAGCGTCACGCTCGACATCGCCCCTGTCGCCTATGACGTGCAGCGCGTGGACGGTTTGCCGCAGAACACGGTCACCCCGCAGGGCAAGGAACTGCTCGATCGCATCGGACGCGAATGGGTGTTGAAGAATACGGCCTTCGCCAGCCTTTATGACAGCGACGACTTCCGACGCGGCTTTGTCTGGCCACTGAAAAAGTTTGTCGTTTCAGGGCATTTCGGCAATCAGCGCATCCTTAACGGCGTGCCGAAAAGCCCGCATATGGGCTTTGATATGGCCGCGCCCGTCGGAACCCCGATCCACGCGCCGCAGGCGGGGCTGGTCGTGCTGGCCCAGCCCGATATGTTTTACGAAGGCGGCCTGACCTTCATTGATCACGGTCAGGGCCTGATCTCGATGTATCTGCATCAGTCCGCCGTCCTGGTGAAGGCCGGACAGAAGGTGACGCAGAGGCAGTTGATCGGCAAGGTCGGCGACAAAGGCCGCGCCACCGGTCCGCATCTGTGCTGGCGACTGAAATGGCGCGACCGGCATCTCGATCCCAGCCTGATGGTCGTCTGACGGCTTGCAGGATTTTTCATTCGGTAACAGCAGACCGTAAAATAGTGCGTTCTCATCCGGGGCGAAAGTTTTTCTGGACATGGGGTTGCGACCCGGCGTAACAGCGGTTCGTTTTTGCGTCGCCCTGCAAACCCATAGCTTTAAACCTTTTCCTGAACGATGGCCGATTACAGCAGTCTGAAAATTCTTCTGATTGAAGACAACCAGCATATGCGTTCGATCGTCAGCGCCATTCTGGGCGGTTCGGGCATCCGCCATGTCCGCGAGGCGCGCGACGGCGCTGAAGGGCTGGACATGCTCAAACAATATCCGGCCGACATCGCTCTGGTCGATTTCAATATGGAGCCGATCGACGGCGTTGAATTCACACGTCTGCTGCGCAACGCGCCCGATTCGTCCAATCCCTATCTTCCTGTCGTGATGATCACCGGCCATTCCGAGCGCTCGCGCGTTACCCAGGCGCGCGATTCCGGCGTCAATGAGTTCGTCGTCAAGCCGCTGACCGCGCGCGCGCTTTTGGGGCGGCTCGATTCGGTGATCATGCGCCCGCGCCCGTTCATCCGTTGCAAAACCTATTTCGGCCCGGATCGCCGCCGCAAGAGCGACGAACAGTATGGCGGCCCGTTCCGCCGCAACACCGACGGCGTGCTTTAAGATTCTGTTTATAAATCTTAACGCGACCTATCGCGTTTTTCGGATTCAGCCCATAGTCCCGAAGACTCGGTATGATTCGCGCCGAAGGCTGGAACCGCCCCATGTTGAAACCGACACCGCTTATCCTGACCCTGACCTATATTGTGATCAGCGCCAGCATCGCGGCCATGATCTATAATGGCGGCTCCGACGCCGGAACGGCCATCGCCGCCCTGCTCGGCGGACTTGGGGTCTGTTTCGCCTTCCATACCTTCGCCGCGCAGTATCTGGCGGAAAAGCGCATCAGCAAGGACATAGACAGTGTGCGCGAGGCGCATCGCCTGATGGTGGACGCCATTGATTCGACGCAGAAGGACATGGTCGAACTGGCCGAACGCGTGCAGGAAAACCGCATGACGCGCTCTGACGAACTGACCTCCGAGGTGCGCATGCTGGAGGATCTGGTCAAGAAGCTGGGCGAAAGCATCGAGGATCGCCTTGACGCTTGGACGACCGGCTCCGCGACCGTCGTGCCGCTGCATGCCGGGGTCGCCGGGGTCAGCGCGCGCGAACAGCAGGCGATTGCGCTGATCGAGACGATCCGCGAGGCCCTGATCGCCAACCGCGTCGATCTGTATCTGCAGCCGGTCGTCAGTCTGCCGCAGCGCAAGACCATATTTTATGAAAGCTTCTCGCGCCTGCGCGATGCGTCGGGCCGGGTGCTGATGCCCGCCGAATATTTAAGCGTCGCCGACGCCGAGGGGCTGGTGCCGTCGATCGACAATCTTCTGCTGTTCCGCTGCGTGCAGATCGTGCGCCGTCTGGCCAAGCAGGATCGCCGCATCGGCATCTTCTGTAATATCTCGCTGACCTCCCTGCGCGATGAGACCTTCTTCCCGCAGTTTCTGGAATTCCTCGCCGAAAACCGCGATCTGGCCGGGTCGCTGATCTTCGAGCTGGGCCAGGACGCCTTTGCGTCGCGCGCCTCGGTCGAGGCGCGCAACATGGCCAAGCTGGCCGATCTCGGCTTCCGCTTCTCGCTCGACAAGGTGACGAGCATCGACTTCGATCTCCAGGACCTGCACCGCTCGGATGTGCGCTATGTCAAGATCGGCGCCAATCTGTTGCTCGAACAGCTTCTTGAAGTCGAGGGCAAGCCGGCGATGAAGTTCCTCAAGGACATTCATGCGGGCGACTATGCCGGCCTGCTGGCGCGCTACGGCATCGAGGTCATTGCCGAGAAGGTCGAGAGCGAAAAGCAGGTGGTCGATATTCTCGATATCGAAATCGGCTATGCGCAAGGCCACCTGTTCGGCGAACCCCGCGCCATCAAGGAACAGGTGCTGGCCGAAACCGACCCGCCGGCCGGTTTCATCAAGTCGACCCTACCCCAGGTCCGCCGCCGGGCCTAAGTAGTCTCT
>NZ_JBQCGA010000063.1:0-28243 GCF_051956075.1 Asticcacaulis sp.
CCTTACGCCCTCGCAAATGGTCTCCGACAGGGCGACCACGGCGGTGGGGGTGGTTTATGTTTTGGGGGGTAAATTCGTCCCCCGCGCCCCCATAACCGGTACGTGCGAACCCGTCGGGTTTTGCGCCTGTCCCATACGAACAAAAATCCCGACCCTTCAGGGCCGGGATTTTTGTTCGTTCGGAATAGACACAGAAGTCCGAAGGTTTACATGAACCCGTTTCGGGGTGCAGGGGGCGATTGCCCCCTGCATACTTATCACCACCGCGTCGGTTTCGGGTTACGCTCGTCGAAGTCCATCTGGTGCCAGTAGGGATAAGGCGGGTGCTGGCGGCTGACGGCGTCGAGGCGGTCGATCTGGTCAGGGGTGAGGGACCAGCCGATGGCGCCGAGATTGGCGCGGAGTTGGTCTTCATTGCGTGCGCCGACCACGACATTGGCGATGCTGGGGCGGGAAAGGAGCCAGTTGAGCGCGACTTGCGGGACGGTCTTGCCGGTTTCCTGCGCGATCTGGTCGAGGACATCGACGACATTGTAAAGAAGCTCATTATCGACCTTCGGGCCGCCGACCTCGCCGCCCGAAGCGATGCGGCCTTCCGTGGCGGGCTGGTCGCGGCGGATCTTGCCGGTCAGGCGTCCCCAGCCGAGCGGCGACCAGACCATGGTGCCGACGCCCTGATCGAGGGCCAGCGGCATCAGCTCCCATTCGTAGTCGCGGCCGATCAGGCTGTAATAGCCCTGATAGGCGACGAAGCGGGCCAGGCCGTATTTTTCGGAGGTGGCCAGCGCCTTCATCAGGTGCCAGCCGGAATAGTTGGAGGCGCCGATATAGCGCACCTTGCCCGACGAGATCAGGTGGTCGAGCGCGGACAGCATTTCCTCGACCGGGGTGAGGGCGTCGAAGCCGTGCATGAAATAGACGTCGATATGGTCGGTGTTGAGGCGGCGCAGGCTGGCCTCGGCGGCGCGGATCAGGTGCCAGCGCGACGAGCCCTTGTCATTGGGACCGTCGCCCATGGTGAAGGTGGCCTTGGTCGAGATCAGCGCCTTGTCGCGCCGGCCTTTCAGCGCCGCGCCGAGGATTTCCTCGGACGCGCCTTTAGAATAGATATCGGCGGTGTCGAAGAAGTTGAGCCCGTGTTCAAGGCAGATATTGACCAGCCGGTCGGCCTCCAGAACGTCGCTGTCGCCCCACCTGCCAAAGAAGTCGCCGCGCCCGCCAAACGTGCCGGTTCCGTAAGAGAGGACGGGGACTTTCAGGCCCGAACGGCCAAACTGACGGTACTCCATGACGGGCTCCTTTGCGGCTTGCGATGGTGTTGAGTTGGGGGCGACACAGACGATTTTCAAAGGGAAGCGCGCATTTTCTCAGGAGCGCATGTGGAAAACGTAACCATGACGCCTACATAGGCGACAAAGGAGCCGTCTATGATCCCGTTTTCCATTCTCGACCTGTCGCAAATCGGAGAGGGAGGTACGGCATCGGAGGCGCTGGACAATTCGGCGACCTTGGCGCGGGCGGCGGAGGCTAATGGGTATACGCGTTACTGGCTGGCCGAGCATCATGGCATGCCGGGTATCGCCTCGGCGGCGACGGCGGTGGTGATCGCCCATATCGGGCAGGCGACAAAGACCATCCGCATCGGCTCCGGCGGCGTCATGCTGCCCAACCATGCGCCCCTGATGGTCGCCGAGCAGTTCGGCACACTTGAGGCCCTGTTTCCGGGCCGCGTCGATCTCGGACTTGGCCGCGCGCCGGGCACGGACATGGCGACCGCGCGCGCCCTCAGGCGCAATATGGAAAGGGGCGTGGACAGCTTTCCGCAGGACGTGATGGAGCTTCAGGCCTATCTCGGCGCGCCGGAAGAGGGGCAGCGCCTGCTGGCCGTGCCGGGCGCGAACAGCCATGTGCCGCTCTGGATTCTCGGCTCCAGCACCTATGGCGCGCAACTGGCGGCGCACTTAGGATTGCCTTACGCCTTCGCCTCGCACTTCGCGCCGGACATGCTGTTCGAGGCGCTGCAGGTCTATCGCTCAGGCTTCCGGCCATCAGCGCAGTTGCAAAAGCCCTACGCCATGGTCGGCATTATGGGCGTGGCGGCGGATACGGACGCTGAGGCGGAACGTCTCTATACCTCGATGCAACAATCCTTCGCCAATCTGCGCCGCAATGTGCGCGCGCCGTTTCCGAAGCCGAGCTATGACGCCGTGGCCGAACTGACGCCCGATGAGCGCGTGATGATCGACCATATGCTCCGCTACGCCATGGTGGGGTCGCCGGACACGATCCGGCCGCGCCTGCAAAGCTTTCTCGACCAGACCCAGGCCGATGAACTGATCATCTCCATGCCGATCCACGACATAGATGCGCGGCTGCGTTCATTAGAATTGTTTGTATCCTTGCGCTGAACGTCGGCTTAAAAGCGCTCTCAACGAAAAATTCTGCAAAAAACTGCAAATTGGTTGCAATTGTCCTTGTAATTAAGCTGACGCTGCGACAAGAGCGCGCATAACAGCGTTCAGTTTTGTTCGCGTGAAGCTTATCTCTCCGGGTGGCCGCGGCGTGAACAAAATCGGGGGAGGACGTTGGCGCGTCCTCCCTTACTTCAGATACGGCCCATCGTGGTCTGCGCATTGTAGATCTGCTGCATGGGCGCATTGTCGGGATCGAGCGCCGTCATCCGCCATTTACCGCCAACCTCATCGAAGCGCACCGGCGCGGCGTTCGGGCTGGAATACATATCGTTGAGGAAGCGGCGCGTAATGGCGCGGAACGGGATGCCGTGGCAGACAAACAGGCAGCGGCCCGTCTCGCGCCAGGCGTTGACGCAGGCGAACACCCGTTCGATCACCGCGGGCAGGGTCTCGGCGTTGTCGGGATAGTGCTTGCCGTCGATATCGGCCAGCGGGTTCATGAAGTCGCGCATCTCCTCGCGGTGGCGGCGCACCTCGTCGATGGTCATGCCCTCAAACAGGCCGAAATTGCGCTCGGTCAGACGCGGGTCCAGTTCCGGCGCGATACCGATGCGGGCGCCGACGATCTGTGCGGTTTCCAGCGCGCGAGATAAGGGGCTGGCGATAATGCGCGTTATGCCCTCATCAGCCATAAATCCAGCCGCAATGCGCGCCTGTTCGCGGCCCGTATCGTTGAGCGGAATGTCGGTTGAGCCCTGCAAACGCGCCTGCGCATTCCAGTCGGTCTGGCCGTGGCGCAGGACATAGAAGGACGCCATCACAGCTTGTCCGCGATGCGCGCCGCCGTAGCTTTCAGCACCTCCATATCGGCCATGCCGCCGCCGTGCCTAGCCAGCGGCTGGTCGGTCCAGATCGGCAGGATGTGCATATGCAGGTGAAACACGGTCTGGCCCGCCGCCTCGCCGTTGAACTGGATGAGGCGCAGCCCGTCGGGCGCCAGAGCCTCGCGCACGGCGCGGGCGATGCGGCGCGTCTGCACGATCAGATTGGCCAGATCGTCGTCAGCGATGTCGAACAGATTGCAGACGGGAACCTTGGGCACGACCAGGGTATGCCCCTTCGATTGCGGAAAGGCGTCCATGAAGCTGATCACCCGGTCGTCCTCATAAACGCGTGCGCAGGGAATATCCCCGGCGATGATTTTGGCGAATATATTGCCGGGGTCGTAAGCTATAGTCAGTGACATGAGATGATTCCGCTGGGCTGGTCCGTGAAAAGCTTAAAGGACTATCCCTTACGCGCCAAGAGGGGTAAGACGGACCTATGCTTGCCAATGCCCTGCTCGTCATGTTAGGCGGCGCCGTCGGAGCGCTGGGTCGTTATCTTCTGGGTCTGATCAGCGCCAAATGGTGGGTTCATCTGAACTGGCCCTATAATGAATGGCCGCTGGGAACCTTTCTGGCGAATATTATCGGCGGTCTGCTGATAGGGCTTATCATGGGTCTGCTGTTCGGGCCGCTAAAGGACGTGATTGCCTCGGATCAGGTCGAGCGCTGGCGGCTGTTGCTGGCGGTCGGCGTGCTGGGCGGGTTTACGACCTTTTCGTCGTTTTCGCTGGAGGTGGCGCTGATGCTGGAACGGCGCGCTTATGCTCTGGCGATATTGTATGTGAGTTTATCGGTGATCGTATCGGTCGCCGCCGTGGCGCTCGGTTTGTTCGTGACGCGCAGGATATGGGCCGGGTAAGGATTATGAGTAAGGAAGTCAAAACCCTGTATGTCGCCGATGGCGAAGACGGGGTGCGCGTCGATCGCTTTTTCAAGCGCCGCTGGCCGCATATCAATCATGTCCAGCTCAACAAGCTGCTGCGCTCCGGTCAGGTGCGCGTCGATGGCGGGCGCGTCAAGGCCGACACCCGGCTCGTCGCAGGCCAGACTGTGCGCGTGCCGCCCTTGCCGGAGGCGCCGGACGCCGATCAGCAGAAGCGCGAGCGCGCGACCCTCAGCCCGCAGGAGATCCGCTACGCCCATTCTCTGGTGCTGTACGAAGACGAGGATGTGATCGCGCTCAACAAGCCGTCGGGCCTGGCCGTACAGGGCGGCACCAAGACCAAGAACCATATCGACCGGTTGCTGTCGGCCTGGGGCGAGGGGCTGGAGCGTCCGCGTCTGGTCCACCGGCTCGACCGCGACACCTCCGGCGTGCTGCTGCTGGGCAAGTCGCCGCAGGCGGCCGCGCGGCTGGCCGGCGCCTTCGCCAAGCGCCGCGCGCACAAGACCTACTGGGCGCTGGTGGTCGGCAATCCCAAGCCGGAAGAAGGCTTTATCGACACGCCTCTGGTCAAGAAGGGCTTTCACGACCGCGAGATCGTGCAGCCCGCCGAGATCAATGAGCCGGGCGCAGAGCCCGCTGAAACCGAATATGTCACCATCGCCCGCGCCGGTCCGCGCCTCGCCTGGATGGGCTTACGTCCGCACACCGGACGGACGCACCAGTTGCGCGCCCACATGCAGGCGATCGGCCATTCCATCCTCGGCGACCCGAAATACGGTTCCGAAGCCAGCCGCGACCTGTCCGAAGGCTTAGGTTTGCAACTGCATCACCGCCGCATCGAATTGCCGCACCCGACGCAAGGGACACTGATTGTCGAGGCGCCGCTCGATCCGGTCATCAAGGCCGGTTTCGAGCGTTTCGGCTTCGATTGGCATGAGGCCGAAGCCGATCCGTTCGTCCATATGAAGAAGAAGCGACGGTAAGCCGCCGCCGCGACGTGTGACGAAGATCAGAACAGAGACTTAAAGATCATGAAACTTGCCGTATGGGACGTGGACGGAACCTTAGTTGATAGCCGGGCCTCGATCCTGCGCGCCTTGCAGGAAGGCGCGGTGGCGGTCGGCCTGACGCCACCGGACTATGACGAGGCGCGCCATATTGTCGGCCTGTCGCTGCTGGAGGCGGTGCAGACCCTGCGACCGGAGATTTCCGCAGAACATGCAGAGGCTTATGCGCATCAGTACAAGCAGAGCTTTATCCGCTTTCACAATGAGGAAGGCTTTCACGAGCCGCTGTATGACGGCGCCGAAGCCTGTCTGCGTCGCCTGAAAGCCGAGGGCTGGCGGCTGGGCATGGCGACGGGCAAGTCGCGGCGCGGCATCGAACGCAATGAGGACTTTTTCGGCTGGCAGGGCCTGTTCGACGCGACCTTCTGCGGCGATGACGGGCCGTCCAAGCCGCATCCCTTCATGATTGAGCGCAATATGGAGGTGGTCGGCGCCGCGCCGCACGAGACGATCATGGTCGGCGACACCGGCCACGATATCGGCATGGCGCGCGCCGTCGGTGTGTACGCCATCGGCGTGTCGTGGGGGTTTCACACCGTCGCCGAACTGGAGGCGGCGGGCGCGCATGAGATCGTGCATAGCTATGACGAACTGAACGCGCGGCTGGACGCCTTCGGCGCTCAGATTGTGGATCAGGTTGCGGCGATAAGGGTCTGAAATGACGTATAAAGCCGAAGCACCTTCCAAGGCTTCCGACTCGCTGGGCTATCGCCCCAAACGCTTCTGGACTGGCGTCGCGGTCAGCGAGGGCGCCGAAGGCCATGAGGTGCACCTCGACGGCCGCGCGGTGAAGACGCCGCAGGGACGGACCATGGCCCTGCCAACAACCGGACTGGCCGAAGCGGTGGCGGCGGAATGGGCGCAGGTCGCGGAGCATGTCGATTACGCCCATATGCCGCTGACGCGACTGGCCTTCGCCGCCCTCGATCGCATGGGGGAGACGCTGGCTGAAACGCGCGCAGAGGCGCTGCGCTACGCCGAGACCGATCTGACCTGCTACCCGTCCGACTATCCGCAGGCGCTGATCGCGCGCGAAACGGCGGCGTGGCAACCCGTTCTGGCTTGGGCCGAAACGGAGCTGGGCTTGCGCTTTCATCAGAACAAGACTCTGATCCATAAGCCGCAACCTGTCGAAACTTTGGAGAAAATCTCTGATCTGTTGAACGTCGCGTCGATTTATGAGCGTGCAGGTCTGATGTCGGCCATCCCGCTGTTCGGTTCGGTGGTGCTGGCTCTGGCCTTATGGCGCGGTCGCCTGACCGGCGCCGAAGCCTTCGCCGCCGCGCGCGTCGGCGAGGATTTTCAGGCCGACCAGTGGGGCCGCGACGCCGAAGCCGAACAACGCGCCGAGGCGCTGGGCGCGCAGGCGGTGAGTCTTGAGACCTGGTTCAAACTTTTGGGAGCGATGGCGTGACGGCGAAACCTCTGGTCCTGCAGGCGCTGGACGCGCTCAATGCTTTGGACAGGCGCGCAGCGGTCGCGCTCCTGCGTCAGGACATGGCGAATGGCCCTTCGGCGGGACAACGCTGGCAAAGCGTGGCGCAATTGGCGGGAACCATTGGGGAGACGCGGCTTGAACTGGAAGCGATGCGACGTTTCGCGCAGACCCAGCCTCAAACCCTGAACGCCCTCCTGGCGCTTTGCACCTTGCTGGCGCGGCGCGCTCGCTCGGACGAGGCGCTGGCCCTGCTGGACAGCCTGCCGCAGCCGGTGCAGGACTTGCCGTCCGTCCTGCATTTTCGTGGCATGGCCGCATCGGAAAAGGGCGACTTTGCTCATGCGGAATCCTTGTTTCGCAAGGCCTTGGCCAAATCGCCCCTGACTGTCCAGAGCTGGTTTGGGCTTGCGCTGATCCGTAAGTTTGCCGCAGGTGACGCCGATCTTTCGATGATGGAGGGGCTGAACGGTGATTTACCGACAGACCTTCCGCCGGATTTGCGCACGCAATGGGTCTATACGCTGGCGAAGGTCTATGACGA
Source organism: Asticcacaulis sp. (assembly GCF_051956075.1). Taxonomy (GTDB): domain Bacteria; phylum Pseudomonadota; class Alphaproteobacteria; order Caulobacterales; family Caulobacteraceae; genus Asticcacaulis. Next base: position 7,234 of record NZ_JBQCGA010000063.1, read on the forward strand.
CGTCAACGATAAGGCGAAGGCCGCCGCGCTTTATCAGCAAGGCGCCAGGATCATGCGCGCTGCCGCGCCTTTCGACATGACGGCGCAGGCGCGTCTGGTCGAAAGCGTGATCCGTGATTTTACGCCTGAAGCGCTGGCGCAACTGACGCCGTCGCAATGTGACAGCCAGCGGGCCATTTTCGTCAATGGTCTGCCGCGTTCAGGCACTACGCTCGTTGAGCAGATCATCAGCAGTCATTCGGATGTCAAGGGCGGCGGCGAACTCAACCTGATACGTCCGGCTCTCATTCCAGTCGGCGAAGGTCGGTTCAACGAGGCGATGGCCTATCAGCAGCGTGTCGCGACGGCTGACCCGTGGGGCGAACTGGGGCGTGACTATCTCGACATGCTTGAGCAGAGACTGGGGGCTGATCTGCGTGTGGTCGATAAATCCCTGGATCAGTCTGCTCTGGTAGGGCTCATCCTGCACATGCTGCCACAGGCGCGCATGGTGTGGATTCGCCGTAACCCGGATGATTGCGCGCTGTCGAATTTCCGCACGCATTTCAAGGATTCTCTGAACTGGACGTGGTCGTTCAGCGATATCGCCGCCTTTTTTCGGCTTGAAGACAGGCTGCATGCGCACTGGACGCAGCTTTTCCCACAGCGCATTCTGACAGTGGCATATGAAGATCTGGTCAGTGATCCGCTGAGTTGGACGCAGCGGATTCTGTCGCATGTCGGTTTGAGCGAAGAGCCACAGGTATTCGCGCCACATTTGCAGAAACGCTCAGTCATGACGGCCAGCGTCGCGCAGGTGCGCAATCCCATATCGACCGATCGCATAGGCCTGTCCGGCGGTTATGAGGCGATGATGGCCGAATTCCGCGCCGCCTATTACAACGCCTGATGCTCCGAAGCCAGCTTGCGGCGTTTGCCAAGCTGTCCGGTCAGCCACAGAAAATACATGTGGTAATCGCCCATGAAGGACCAGAGCGGGTATTTGAATGTGGCGGGTCGGTTGTGTTCAATGAAAAAGTGCCCGATCCAGGCACAGCCATAACCGGCGATCAGGCCAGCCAGAATCCATAAGGGGTTGCGCGTCCAGATCGTCAGGATCAGGGCTGCGACGCCGCAGGTCGAGCCGAGATAGTGCAGGGCGCGCGTGCCCGGATGACTGTGTTCGCTCAGGTAGAAGTCGAAAAAGGCCGAATAAGTCGTAAAGCGTTCCGTCATGGCGCGCCTCCTGTCTGCGGCGATTATAGCCCTGTCTTGCGAAACGGCGAAGCCTCTTTGCTCAGCATCGCCATCTGCTCGGCCACGGCTTCGCGTTCGGCGTCCAGGAAACGCTGCACGGGGGCGCGCAGGCGTTTGTCGCGGATATAGTGGGCCGAATAGACCGGTTGCGGCAGGTAGCCGCGCGACAGCTTGTGTTCGCCCTGCGTGCCGGCCTCGACGCGCTTCAGGCCGCGCGCAATGGCGAACTCGATGGCCTGATAATAGCAGACCTCGAAATGCAGAAAAGGTATCTCGACCAAAGCGCCCCATTGGCGGCCATACAGCGTATCGGCGCCGATGAAGTTGATCGCGCCCGCCACCGCCTCTCCGTCGGCATAGGCGAAGACCAGCGCGATCTGGTCGCGCATCGTCTCCAGCAGGCGGTGGAAGAAGGCGCGCGTAAGATAGGGGCGGCCCGTGCCCCATTTGCGTTCATAGGTGTCGGAGATGAAGGCGTAGAGCCGGTCCATATGCTCCGGCTTCAGATCGTCGCCGGTGATCCATTTTAAATCAACGATTGACTGCACATCGCGCCGCTCGCGGCGGATGACCTTGCGCCGGTTGGAGGACAGTTGCGCGAGGAAGTCGTCGAAGCTCTGATAGCCGGGATTGTCGAACCAGAACTGCTGGTCCTGTCTCTGCAACAGGCCGATCTCGCCCATCGCTTTCCATTCGCTTTCCGTCGGGAAATTGATGTGCAGCGAGGACAGTTTATTGGCCTCGCAGACGCTGACGGCGGCGCGGATCAGGGCGGCGCGGATATCCGGATCGGGCGACAGCAGGCGCTGACCGGTGACCGGCGTGAACGGAATGGCGCTCAAAAGCTTGGGATAATAGTCGCCGCCCGCCTGTTCATAGGCGCGCGCCCAGCCCTGATCGAAGACATATTCGCCCATCGAATGGGTTTTGACATAGAGCGGCATGACGCCGCGTACACCGGTCTCGTCGCTCAGGCTCAGATGGACAACCTGCCAGCCCGTGCGTTCGCCGACGCAGCCTGTCGCCTCCAAAGCCTCCAGAAAAGCATAGGATGTGAACGGGTTATTGTCGGCTCTTAAAGCGTTCCATGCAGTCTCGCCGATCTCGTTGATGCGGCTGTGCAGTTTCAGGGCGAGGTCGGCGGTCATGCTGGGTGACATAAGACCGCCGCCGCCAAATTCAATGGGCCTCGTGCTTGAGATGCGGCCCGGATTCGGGGATCAGCACCTTGCCGAACAGCAGCCAGAACAGGAACAACACGACAGCGGCGCCCGCGACGATCGCGCCGTGCATCAGCCAGAAATGGAAGGCGCCCAGCGGAGCCAGGAATTCCCCTAAGTAGCCGGCGATCATATCGGCCAGGAAGAAGGTCAGCATATAGACGCCGATCATCGTGCCGTTGACCTGCTGCGGCGCGACGCGGGCGAACAGGGCCAGGCTGACCGGCACCAGATTGGCGAAGCCGAGATCGTTGAACACCTCGAACAGGATGGCCCACCACAAGGACGCCTTGTGGCCTGGCGTCACGGTCATTGAGGCGGCGGCGAGCGCCAGCGGCGCAACCGCGCACAGGAAGCCGGAAAAAGCGATCTTGGTCAGTTCGTCCGGCTCTTTGCGCTTCAGCGACCACCATTTCCAGAAGGCGATGGAACCGGCCAGGAACACCATCGAACAGACCGAATCGAGCGACACCAGCCAGGTCGAAGGCACGTCGAAACCCATCAGGTTCAGATTGAAATTGTCATTGCCCCAGGTGATGTAGTTGATGAAAATCTGCTCGTTCATCACCAGCGACAGGCCAAGGAACGGGATCATGGCCAGCAGCAGGAGGATCTTGATCCAGTCCTTGCGGGTCAGCGGCGTCTTGTCTGTGGCCAGCTTGCCGCGCGGCTCCTCAGGCGGCAGGTATTTGCGGCCGCTCAGATAGACGATCAGGCCGAACAGCATCAACACGCCCGCTGCGCCGAAGCCCCAGTGCCACGCCACCTTCTGACCCAGCGTACCGCAGATGATCGGCGCGATCATGACCGTGGTGTTGAAGACCAGATAGAAGATCTGGAAGGCCGTGCCGCGGCGCTCATCCTCCGGGCCGTACAACTTGCCGACCTGAGATGAAATATTGCCTTTGAAGCAGCCGACGCCGAGCAGGATCAGGGTCAGGGCGATCAGGAAGGATTGCTCGAACGCCATCAGGAAGTGGCCGAACGCCATGACGATGGCGCCGATGGTGATGGTCTTCGTGCGCCCCAGCCAGCGGTCGGCGATCAGGCCGCCCATCAGCGGGGTCAGATAGGTGAAGCCGTAGAGGCCGACAATGACCGAAGCCAGCCCTGCCGTGCTGAGCTGGCCATAGGCGCCTGTCAGAAAGCTTTTGAAGGGAATAAAGCCCCACACCTTCTCGACATGGCCGGGCAGGAGCAGGTGCTGCACCAGATAGAGGGTGAGCAGGGCGCGCATGCCGTAATAGGAAAACCGCTCGAACGCCTCGGCGAACACCAGATAGATCAGGCCGACGGGATGGCCGAGAAACTCTTTCTGGCGTGGGGCGGCGACGGTTCCTGACATGCGGCGTTTCCTGAAAAGTTACCGAAGCGACGATCCTTGGCTTTAACCCTGACGACTGTCAAGCGCGGCGCCGGTCTTCCACCCTGAGGCGCGCGCTTTTTATTTTCAGCCTTGAATTGGCCTTTCTTTTTACCTCATACATTAGGGGTGATCGAAGGGGGGCGAAAATGAGTCAATTTGCGCGGGCGTCGGGGCGTCGCATCAGGTCGATTCTGTTGTCGGGAATGTCTGTCGTGGCGTTTACCAGCGTGGCGAGCGCGGTTAGGGCGCAGGACGCGCAAACTCAGGACGCGCAGACTCGGAACGCGCAGGCTCAGGCCGATTCGCAAAAAACCGACAAAACCGACAAGGCTACGACCACAGTTACGGTGCGGGGCAAGAAGCCGACCTCGACCATCGACAAGCAGATTTATGACGTCAGCAAGGATCCTGACAACAAGACCGGCACGGCCTCGGACGCGCTGAACAAGGTGCCGGGCGTCGTCGCCGACAGCGAAGGCAAAGTCACCTATCGCGGCAAGGCGGTCACCATCTATCTGAACGGCCACCCCAGCCTGATGTTGCAGGGCGATAACCGGGGAATCGCGCTGCAATCCATGCCATCGGCCTATATCGGCTCGGTCGAGGTGATCAGCAATCCCGGCGCGCAGTACGGTTCGGCGGCGGGCGGCGGGCCGATCCTGAACATCGTCACCACCCACGCCATGCCTGCGGGCGGTAGTTTCATACTGATGCCCAAGCTGCGCAGCGACGGCGGCGGCTCATTGGATGCATCGGTCTTTTATCATGTCGGCAAGCTGACCGTGATGGCCTTTGTCGGCGACACCGAACGCCGCAACCGCACCCACAGCGACCGCGATCTGCAAAGTTTCGACTCTACGGGCGCCCTGACCAGCGTGACGACGAGTTCGGGCGATTCTCGCAGTCGCAATTCGTCGCCGCATTTGTTCAGCAATTTTGAATACACTCTGAGCAAGGACGATGTGTTGAGCGGACAGTTGATAGATTTCAGCGGGCGCGGTCGTTCCCGTTCGACGTCCGGCGTAGCCAGCTATGACGGCGCGGGCGCGGCGGTGAATATCTATCAGGCGCATTCCAATGACGATTACACCTGGGGCGGCCCGCAGCTCAATCTCAACTGGATGCACTATGGCCGCAAGCCGGACGAGACCCTGAAGGTCAACCTTCAGCTTTCCGGCAGCGATAACGGCTCCAGCGGCGACAGTAGCAATACTTATCAGGTGTCCAGCCTGCCGCAGAACACCGGCGTGCGCGTCACGCGTTACAACAATAAAACGGATAAGCGCAGCGGCGAGTTCAGCCTCGACTACAACACGCCCGTGGGCGACGATCAGCTTGCGACCGGCGTTCAGATCAATCTCGATTCCAGTCACGCAACCAATGAAAGCTACGGCCCGGATGACGAGGGCGCGACGCCGACGCTCAACAGCCTGCTCAGCCGCGATTTCCGCTATCATCAGACGCTCAGCGCCGCCTACGTCACCTGGCAGCGCGAACTCGGCGCCAAATGGACGGTTCTGGGCGGGTTGCGCGCCGAACAGCTCGATCTGACCACCGAGCAGCGCCTGACGGGCGCGACGACGCATGTGGCGGATACGCATCTCAATCCGAGCTTCTACGCCACCTATCTTTTGTCGCATAACGCCAAGCTGCGCTTCAACTATTCGCATCGTCTGCGACGCCCGACGCCCGAGGATTACGACGTCTCGCTCAATTACGGCGACAATGGCTGGATGCGCGGCAACACCCATCTGAAGCCGCAGACCACCGACGCTTTCGAGGCCAATTACGAATATGCGCATGAGGCGTTGAGCTGGAGCGTGCGCGGCTTTTATCAGCAGAACAGCAACGTCATCACCTCGTCCAGCCACTTCATCGTCAATCCGGACGGTTCGGGCGATCCGGTGCTGGAGACGACGCGCGGCAATGACGGCTCCGGCGATTCCGGCGGCGTGCAGGTCACCTGGAACAATCGCATCAAGGACAAGCTGAACCTGACCCTGAGCGCGACGGCGGCGCAGGACCATGTGCGCACGCCCGCCGTGCCGGGGACGCAGGCCTTGACCGCGCTGAGCGGCAATATCAACCTGGCCTGGACGCCGACGAAAAAGGATTTTCTGTCCGTACGCTACCAACGCGCCGCGCGCAGCCTGACCGGCGAGGGCTATGCGAGCGCCTTTTCACAAGGCGGGCTGAACTACAGCCATCGCTTCGGCAAGCTGACCCTGACCCTGGATGTCGAGAACCTGTTTCAGGGCAAGCGGGTATATGTGACCGATACGCCGATCGCCAAGAGCGTATCGTGGACGCGCCTGCCGGGGGCGGTCGTTTCCATCGGCCTGCGGCGGTCTTTCAAACTGTCGGCGGGCGGATAAAAGGCCGGAGCGCGAGCCCCGGCCTCACGATTAGCGACGGTCCAGAACCTCAATCAGGGCGTCGATCTCGACCGCGAAGCCGAGCGGGATCTTGTACATGCCGACCGCCGAGCGCGCATGCTTGCCCGCTTCGCCCAGCACATCGACCATCAGGTCCGAACAGCCGTTGACGACCTGCGGGATGTTGTAGAAGTCCGGCCCGGCCTGCACGAAGGCGTTGAGCTTGATCACGCGCACGATATTGTCGAGATCGCCCGCCGCCGCCTTCATCTGCGCCAGCAGGTTCAGGCCGCACCAGCGCGCGCCTTCGACGGCGTCCTCAAGGCTGACATCGACGCCGACCGTGCCCTTGATCCCGCCCTTGCCGTCGTTCGACAACTGGCCGGAAATGTGGACGTGGTTGCCGGTGCGGGTGAACGGGACGTAATTGGCGACCGGCGCGGTCGGGGTGGGCAGGGTGAAGCCGAGCGCGCGCAGGCGGTCTTCGCTAACAGACATGGCGGTCCTCCAAAGGGGTTGATGCGCCGCATATAGACGTATGCCTGCCGGTTGCGCCAGCTTCGTTTTTACCTTTTGTTTCCTTCTGCTTCACCTCGGCTTAAGAGAGTCCGGCTAGATTACCGCATGAAAAGAGGCGGACGGCGCGCGCGTCCGATTCGCTTCGCATGATGGTTTCGGCCCGCCGCCGCGCGGCCAGGGGTTAAGCTTGATGACGCAAAAGAAAGTCCTCATCGTCGAGGACAATGACCTCAACATGAAGCTGTTTCACGATCTGCTCGATGCGCAGGGCTATGAGACACTTCAGACCGGCGAAGGGCTGTCGGCCCTGACCCTGGCGCGCCAGCACCGGCCCGACCTGATCCTGATGGATATTCAATTGCCCGAAATCTCCGGTCTTGAAGTCACCAAGTGGCTGAAGGAGGACGACGAGCTGTCGCACATTCCGGTGGTGGCGGTGACCGCCTTCGCCATGAAGGGCGATGAGGAGCGCATCCGTGAAGGCGGCTGCGAGGCCTATATCTCCAAACCGATCTCGGTCACGCACTTTCTCGACACCGTGCGCAGGTATCTCGGATAGGGGCGGATCATGACGGCCCGCATTCTCATCGTCGACGATACGCCCGCCAATGTGCGGCTGCTCAAGGCGCGCCTTGAGGCCGACTCCCATGAGGTGATGACCGCTTCGGACGGCTTTGAGGCGATGGCGCGGGCGCGGGCCGATCAGCCGGACATCATCCTGCTTGACGTCATGATGCCGGAAATCGACGGCTATGAGGTCTGCCGCCAGCTTAAGGCAGATCCCGACACGCGCCACATCCCGATCATCCTCGTCACGGCGCTGGACGGACGCGACGACCGCCTGTCGGGGCTGGAGGCGGGCGCCGATGACTTCATGACCAAGCCGGTCGATGACGTCATGCTGGCGGCGCGGCTGAACGCGCTGGTGCGGCTGAAACAGATGGCCGACGATCTGCGGGTGCGCGAGACCTCGTCGCGCCGCGCCGGTCTGATCGACAACGACCAGTATCAGCGCCAGATCTCCGCCACCGGCAATGTGCTGATCCTCGATGATAATGAGCGTCAGGCCGACCGGTTGATGCTGGCCCTGGGCCAGGATCACCGCGCCGCCTTCGTCACCGATCCGGCGCAGGCGCTTAAAATCGCGAGCGGCCGCGTCGATCTGGTGGTGCTGAACCTGGCCGCCAAGGCATTCGACGCCATGCGCTGGGTGGCGCAGTTGCGCAATCACGAGGCCACACGCCACCGTCCGGTGCTGGCCCTGGTCAATCCAGACGAGCGCAATCTGCTGCTCAAGGCGCTGGAGATCGGCGTCACCGATATCGTGCCGCGTCCGGTCGATACGCAGGAATTGCTGGCGCGCGCGCGCACCCAGATTCGCCGTAAACGCTATGGCGACTTCCTGCGCACTACGCTGGACCGGTCGCTGGAGATGGCGATCACCGATCCGCTGACCCAGCTTAACAACCGCCGCTTCTTCGATACGCAGATCCGCCTGCACCTTCCGCGGCATATCAAGGGCGGGCCGCCCCTGTCGTTGTTGCTGCTCGACATCGACCATTTCAAGAAGGTCAATGACGCCTATGGCCACGACGCGGGCGATGAGGTGCTGCGCGAATTCGCCCGCCGTCTGGGGCTCAATGTGCGCGCCATCGACATACCGTGCCGCCTTGGCGGCGAGGAGTTTGTGGTGCTGATGCCTGAGACCGGCGCCGAGGACGCGCTCAACATCGCCGAGCGGGTGCGCGCCCAGGTCGCCGCCGAACCATTTATGGTCAGCGGCGGGCGGGCGCTTGATATCACGGTGTCGGTCGGGGTTTCGACCTCCGGCGGGCTGGGCGATAGCCCCGAAGCCCTGCTGAAACGCGCCGACGAGGGCGTCTATGAGGCCAAGTCGGCGGGCCGCAACCGCGTCATCCTGCGCTCAGCGGCTTAATTCTTGCCCCCCGTCAGAGCGGTATAGGCGTCGGCCACGGTCTGGGCGGCCTGTCCGCTGAGCTTGTCACAGGTCGCCTTGGCGTTTTCCGTTGTGACGGGCGTTCCCTCATCCATCAGTTCGCGCCAGCACGAATCGCTGTTCGGGCAGGCGGCTTTCGCCTGATCCTCGGCGCGTTTCATGAACTGTACGGTCAGATTGGCGTCGTTTGTGACCCGCTGGGTCAAACGACGCGCCATGTCGTCGGCCTGATTGTAAAGCGCCGGTCCGCTGACGCTCTGGCAGGCATAGGTGATGGAGAGCAGGCTGGAGAGGGCCTGGGGCAGGGTGGGAGCGCCGTTAGCGGTCGCGGAGGGCGCCTGTGTCATATCCGTCTGCGCGACCGCCGGGGCCGCTAGCAGCAGGCCCGTCGCGACCAGAATCGGCAAATGCGGCATGATCACTCTCCGGCGCAGGACATGAAAAAGCCGCGCCGAGGTTTCTTTGGGGGGAACTCAGACGCGGCTTCGGTCATCCGCTGGCGAGGGGGGGGATGCCAGCGGATAAAGGCTTTTGCAAAAGCAGATTACTTGATCTTGCCTTCGCGGAATTCGACGTGTTTGCGCACGACCGGATCGTACTTCTTCAGCACCATCTTTTCGGTCTTGGTGCGGGCGTTCTTCTTGGTGACGTAGAAGAAGCCGGTGTCAGCCGTCGAGTTCAGACGGATCTTGATGGAGGCGGGCTTAGCCATGACCTAAAAGTCCTTGCGTTTCGGTGACGCCCAAAGACCGTGTCCCAAAGACTCCGTCATGGCGCGCAAATAATTCAGAGGCGCGGAAAATACTCGGGCGCAGCCGGAAGTCAAGACCGGAGGGACAAATTTTCGTCCGGTTCAAAGCGATAAGGACGTGCAGCCTACCGGGACGTGGTCCAGGCAAACCATATGGCGACAGCCGCCAGAGCCAGGGCTAACGCCCTGCGGACGATAATCTGACGCTCCGGGACTGTAAAGAAGGGCGTCAGGCTTCCGGCCAGGGCCACGAGCGCAGCGTGAATTGAGGTGGCGATAAGCACATAAATGGCTGTCAGCGACAGGGTTTCGGTCAGAAGCGGCCCCTTTTCCGAAACGAAGGTGGGCAGGACCGAGATGTAAAAGATAAAGGCCTTGGGGTTCAGCAAATTCACCATCAGCCCGCGCAGGAAATAACGGGTGCCTGGCGCGCTGACGGGGTTGTCGCTTCCGCGCCAGCCCTCAAAGGCGAGATAAAGCAGAAAGATGATGCCGGCCCAGCGCAACAGGTTATAGGCGCTTTCGGAGTTCTGAATAATCTCCGCCAGCCCGGCTGCGGAGATTATGCCGACTATGGACAGGCCAAGAGCGATCCCGGCGACGGCCATGAAGCCCCTGAGCCGCCCTTCGCGCAGGGTGGCGAGGACCAGCCAGGTCATGTTGGGGCCGGGGGTGAGTTCAATGAGCAGGCAGGTCACCGCGAAAGCGGCTATGGACAGGGGCGCAAGGCCGTCAAGCGTCATGGCTGGCTATCCATCCCCGCAGCATGGCCTCACCGCTTCTTTTTCTTCTTGTTCTTTTCACCGAATTTCGGGCCGGATTTCAGTCCCGGCTTTTTCGGCGGTCCGCCGCGCGAAGGACGGCCCGCACTTTGGCGGCGTACGCCCAGTCTCGGGCGCGGCGCGTTGGGATCGGGGACTTCGGGCTCGCTCAAGGCCTTGAAGACCAGTCCGCCGGTGATCGGCATGGCCTCCATCAGTTCGATCTCGATCTGGGCGCCCAGCCGCCAGCGCAGGCCGTGGCGCTCGCCGATCAGGGCGTGTTGCACATCGTCATGCACATAATAGTCGTCGCGAAGCGAAGACACAGGCACGATGCCGTCGGCGCCGGTCTCGGTCAGCTTGACGAACAGGCCAAAGCGCGTGACGCCGACGATGCGGCCCTTGAACGTCGCGCCCACCTTGTCGTGCAGATAGGCGGCGATATAGCGCTCGATCGCTTCGCGCTCGGCCTGCATCGAACGGCGCTCGGTGGCGGTGATGTGCTCGGCGGTGTCGCGGATCGTCTTGATGTCGTAATCGGTCAGGCCGTCATCGCCCAATTTCAGCGCGCGGATCAGGGCGCGATGCACCACGAGATCGGCATAGCGGCGGATCGGCGAGGTGAAGTGCGCATAGTGGTCGAGATTGAGGCCGAAATGGCCGACATTATCCGGCGAATAGTGCGCCTGCATCTGGGTGCGCAGCACGACCTCATTGATGATCTCGCTGTTCGGGCCGTCCTTCTGCGCATCAAGCAGGCGGTTGAAACGCTCCGTGCGCGGCGGCTCGCCCTTGTTCCACGGTATGCCGAGCGTTGAGAGAAAATCGGCCAGATTGCCGACCTTCTCCTGGCTGGGCGTCTCATGTACGCGATAGATCAGCGGGGTTTTGTGTTTTTCCAGTTCCTCGGCGGCGCTGACATTGGCCTGTATCATCATCTCTTCGATCAGACCGTGCGCCTCCAAAGACACGCGCGGTTCGATCTTCACGACATTGCCGTCGGCGTCGAGATGGACGCGGCGTTCCGGCGAAGAGATATGCAGCGGCTGGCGCGCATTGCGCCCCTTGGCCAGGCAGGCATGGGCGGCCCATAGCGGCTTCAGCAGTGTCTCAAGAATCGGGCCGGTCTTGTCGTCGGGCTGGCCGTCAATGGCGGCCTGCGCCTGTTCGTAGGACAGCTTGGCCGCCGAGCGCATCAGGCCGCGCACGAAGCGGTGGCCGATCTTCTTGCCGTCCGCGCTGAACACCATGCGCACGGCCATGGTCGCGCGGTTTTCGCCTTCCTGCAGGCTGCACAGGCCGGACGACAGCACATGCGGCAGCATCGGCTCGACGCGGTCAGGGAAGTAGGTCGAATTGCCCTTTTCGCGCGCCTCGCGGTCGAGCGCCGAGCCGGGCGTGACATAGTGGGCGACATCGGCGATGGCGACCCAGACAACCCAGCCGCCGGGATTTTTCTCATCCTCGTCGGCATGGGCATAGACCGCGTCGTCATGGTCCTTGGCGTCCGCCGGGTCGATGGTCACGAAGGGCAGGTCGCGTAAGTCAGTGCTTTTACCAAGGCCGGGCGCTTTAGCGGCCTCGGCCTCCTTTTCGGTCACGGTGGTGAAGCCCGTGGGCAGGCCGTGGCTGTGGATGGCCATGACCGAGGCGATGCGGGGGCTATCCTCCTTGCCGACCACCTCGACGACGCGGGCGGGCTTGGGGCCGTATTTATGTGCCCCGCCGGTCGGCATGGCGACGACGACATCGCCGTCTTCCAGAGTCTCCAGATTGGGACCAGTCAGGGAAAAGCTGTTCTTTTCCTTGCGGTTGACAGATTCCAGCCGCAACTCTCGCTTTGAGCGCCGCACCACGCCGACAATACGCGGCGCGCCCTGATCCAGCACCTTGATCAGGTGCGCGACCCAGCCGTCCGAGACCTTCTCGAACCGGACATAGAGCCGGTCGCCCATGCCCGGCGGCGTCTGGGCGGCGTTCTTTTTGAGCGGGGCGAGGCGGGCGAGGGGGCTTTGCGCGTCCGGTTTACCCCACTTGACCCACAGTTCGCCATCTACATCGCGCTCCACGACCTCGACCACGCCGGTTTCCGGCAAGGCGCCGAGCGCGCCAAAGCTTTTGCGACCATTGCGCGCCAGCTTGCCGCTTTCGGCCAAAGCCTTCAGCCGTTGGCGCAGAACGCGGCGGTCGTCACCTTTAAGCCCGAAGCGCCTGGCCAGGTCGCCGACATCGAGTTCGCGCATATCGGCGATGGCGTCGAGCAAAGCCTGATCGTCGGGAAGGCCCTCATGGCGGTGAGTTGGGCGGCGGACAGGGGCGGTGTGGTCAGCCTTTTTCGGCCTTCTGGGAAGTTTCATGACCCGAATGTAAGCGAATCGGGCGCCCGCCGCTATTGTCGTGAGAAAATATTGTTACGGGTTGCGGGCGTTAAGAAGGAATAGAAACCACAGATTACGCAGATTTACACAGATGATTTTACCGTGATGACCGCAAGGACGGCGCGCTTTCTGATGTACAAGGGACGCGCAAAGCGCGTCGTGAACGCGCCTACTCGGTGATATAAATCCCACATTCAGCGTCGTAAAAATCTGCGATAATCTGCGTAATCTGTGGTTCCAAAAAACAATGTCACGGCTTGCGGAAGCCCTTACGCCTCGGTCTTCTTTTTCGGCGCGGCCTTTTTTGCTGTGGCCTTCTTGGCAGGCGCCTTTTTCGTCGCCGTCTTCTTGGCTGGCGCCTTCTTCGCGCCCGTTGTTTTCAGCCCGCCCTTGGCGTCGATCAGCGCAATGGCCTGTTCGAGTGTCACCGTCTCCGGCGTCATCTCTTTCGGCAGGGTGGCGTTGGTCTTGCCCGCCTTGACATAGGGGCCGTAACGCCCGCTCATCACCGCGATCTGTTCTTCGGAATTCGGATAGACGCCGAGTTCGCGCAACGGCGCCGCCGCTGCGCCGCAACCGCCCTTGCCGCCGGCGCGCTTCTGGGCGATCAGATCGATGGCGCGATTGATGCCGACCTCGAACACCTCGTCGAAGCTGGGCAGGTTGGCGTAGGTGCCGCCCGATTCCACGAACGGCCCGAAGCGGCCCAGGCCCGCCACGATCGGCTTCTGATCTTCTGGATGAACGCCGATGGTGCGCGGCAGGCTCAAAAGTTTCAGCGCGCGGTCAAGATCAATGCTGGCGGGCGGCCATGCCTTGGGCAGGGACGCACGCTTGGGCTTGTCCTCCTTGGAGGCCGCTTCGCCCAGTTGCACATAGGGGCCGAAACGCCCGATCTTGAGCGCGACGGTGAGGCCGCTTCCGGGATCGACACCGAGATCCTTGTCGCCCGATACGGCGTTCTCAGCTTCCGAACCCGGCGCGCCGACGGGGCGCGTATAACTGCATTCGGGATAGTTGGAGCAGCCGATAAAGGCCCCGAAGCGCGAGGTTTTCAGGCTCAACTGGCCATTGGCGCAGGACGGGCAGGCGCGCGGATTCGAGCCGTCGCCCTTATCCGGGAAGATGTGCGGCCCCAGCGCTTCATTGAGCGTTTCCAGCACCTGCGAAACGCGCAAATCGCCCATGCCCTCGGCGGCGGCGTGAAAATCCTTCCAGAAGTCGGCCAGCAACTGTTTCCAGTTGAGCTCGCCGCTTGAGACGAGATCGAGCTTTTCCTCCAGCGCCGCCGTGAAGTCGTACTGGACATAGCGGTGGAAGAACTGATCAAGGAAGGCGGTGACCAGACGGCCCTTGTCTTCCGGGATAAAGCGGTTCTTGTCCATGCGAACATAGGCGCGGTCGCGCAGGACGCCGAGGATGGAGGCGTAAGTGCTGGGCCGTCCGATGCCGAGTTCTTCTAGTTTCTTCACCAAAGTCGCTTCGGAATAGCGCGGGGGTGGTTCGGTGAAGTGCTGATCCGGCTGAACCTTATGCACATTGGCCTGAGCGCCAACCTTGACGGCGGGCAGGCGGCCGCCGTCCTCGTCATTGTCGTCGTCACGGCCTTCTTCATAGACCGCCATATAACCGTCGAAGGTCACCACCTGGCCGGTGGCGCGCAGGGCGATCTGCCTGTCCGCGCTCAGCAGGTCGATGGCGGTCTTTTCTACGCGTGCGGCTTCCATCTGCGAGGCGACGGCGCGCTTCCAGATCAGTTCATAGAGTCGCGCCTGATCACCCTCCAGCTTGAGCGTCTCCGGGCGGCGATAGATCGAGGTCGGACGGATGGCTTCGTGGGCCTCCTGTGCGTTCTTGGCCTTGACCTTATAGTGGCGCGGCTCAGCCGGCACATAGGCGGCGCCGTAGCGCTCGCCGACCAGCTTGCGCATCTCATTGATGGCGGCGGGTTCGACATAGACGCCGTCGGTCCGCATATAGGTGATCAGGCCGGTGGTTTCGCCGCCGATATCGACGCCTTCATACAGGCGTTGCGCGGTCTGCATGGTGCGGGTGGCCGAGAAGCCAAGCTTGCGCGCCGCCTCCTGTTGCAGGGTCGAGGTGGTGAAGGGCGGCGGCGGGGTGCGCTTGCCGGGCTTCTGATCGACCTCGGCGACAGTGAATTTGGCCGCCTGAATCGCGTCGCGCGCCGCAAGCGCCGATGTCTCATTTGGCAAATCAAACTTGCCGAGCTTCCTGCCACCAAGCTGGATCAGGCGCGCTGAGAAGGGCGGCGAGTCGGCGGAAACTTCGGCGTCAAGCGTCCAGTATTCCTCGGATTTGAACTTCTCGATCTCGATTTCGCGATCGACGACGATCTTGAGCGCCACCGACTGCACGCGGCCCGCCGAGCGTGCGCCCGGCAGCTTGCGCCACAGCACCGGCGACAGGGTGAAGCCAACCAGATAGTCGAGCGCACGACGGGCCAGGTAGGCCTCGACCAGCTCCATATCGATGTCGCGCGGCGCGGCCATGGCCTGCTGCACGGCGGACTGGGTAATGGCGTTGAAGGTGACGCGCTGGACCTGTTTTTCCTTCAGCACGCGCTTTTTATTCAGCACTTCCAGTACGTGCCACGAGATCGCTTCGCCCTCGCGATCCGGGTCGGTGGCCAGGATCACGCGGTCATTGGCCTTTACCGCCTCGGCGATGTCGTTCATGCGCTTTTGCGACTTGGGGTCCAGCTCCCAGGTCATGGCGAAGTCCTCGTCCGGCTTCACCGAGCCGTCCTTGGAAGGCAGGTCGCGGATATGCCCGTAGGAGGCCAGCACCGTAAAGCCCTTGCCGAGATACTTGTTGATGGTCTTGGCCTTGGCCGGGCTTTCTACGATAACAACGGTCATGAAATCTCTTATCAGGCGAAAAATGCGCAACGGCGAAAATACAGACGGCGCGCGTCCTGCATGAGCAACGACGAGTTGCGCGGGGGCAGACCGAACCGCCTGCATACATGCTAACCGAATGTGGCTCTGTCAACGGGCGATGCGGGTCGCGCAAATTTTTCAACGACGCAATCAAAAATATAGTGAATTTTAAATACAACCCATGATAGGGTTAAAGCGATGATTACCAAGGAGTCTTTGTCATGTCTTTACGCCCCCATAGTATTGCGTCCGACCTCCATCATCAGCAGCAGGAAATTCTCGACTATGTGCATGAGATCGTTCAGGAACTGAGTGAAATGTCGGCGCGCGCCGGACTGGATCGGCTGTCCTGCGATCTGCGCAGCGCTGTGTTAAGCGCCCGTGTCGAGACGCCAGACTCCCCTGAGCGGCGAATTTCAAGCCTGCATGGCTGAGCGGGTGTAAAAACCGCCCGACTGTTGCGTGCGCCCGGAGATTTCCAGTTCGCTGAGTGCGGCCAGACCGATAAAGGTCGACGCGTCGCACAGGCGCAGCAGGTCGTCGCGATGCGTCGGCGTATCGCTGATCAGGCCCAACAGGGTCCGCGCGGCGCGGGCGATCTCGGCTTCGAGATCGGCGCCGGGGGACGGGTAGGGCTGGTAAGGCGTTTGCGGCGCCTCAACGCCCATCTGGGCTTCCAGCACGCGCAGCACATCGTCGGCGCTTTCGCACAGGTTCGCGCCCTGACGCAACAGATCGTTGGTCCCGCGGCAGCGCGGATCGAGCGGCGAGCCCGGCACGGCGAAGACCTCGCGATTCTGCTCGGCGGCCAGACGCGCGGTGATCAGTGAGCCTGAACGCAGTTCGGCCTCGACCACGATGGTGGCCAGGGACAGGCCTGAGATAATGCGGTTGCGACGGGGAAAGTCCTGCGCCTGGGCTCTGTGGCCTGCCGGGCTTTCTGAGAGGATCAGGCCGTCGGCGCGCAGGCGCTCGTAAAGATCTGCGTTTTCAGGCGGATAGATATCGTCAATGCCGCCGCCCAGCACGGCGATGCTGCCGGTGGCAAGGCTCATCTCATGGGCGCGGCTATCTATGCCGCGCGCCAGACCGGAGGCGATCTGGAAGCCGTGCTGACCCAGATCGTGCGCCAGCATCTGCGCCATCTTCTGCCCGGCGGCGGAGGCGTTGCGCGCGCCGACAATGGCGACGCATTGACGGCTGATCTTCAGCGGTCCTAAGGCCCACAAAACGGGCGGCGCTGCGTCGGCCTGAGCGAGCAGGGCGGGATAGTCAGCGTCGCCAACCACGATCAGCCGTGCGCCAACCGCTTCGCCGCGCGTCATTTCCGCCTCGACGCGCGCCGGATCGGGCGGGGTCAGGCTGCCGCCATTGCGGCGGATGAGGTTGGGGAGTTCGTCGAGCGCCCGCGTCGCCGAGCCGAAACGACGCATCAGTTGCGCGAAATTCACCGGCCCGACGCGCGGCGTGCGCGACAGCCGCAAGCGCGCGATGCGCTCGGCCTGATCCCGCGCAGGTTGTATGTGATCGAACATCCCCCTGTTCCTCCAAGGCGAAGGCTAGCAGGGAAGATAAATAGGCTCAAGCTAGATTAAATATTGGATTGGATGTTAATTTTATATTGGGAGCTATCTAAATGGCATTTTCTTAACTGAACGTGGGGGTAAATTTTTTTAACTATCCCTATAATTTCTTTAGCATCTTGATGTTTTATACGCGCTCCTAGAATGACACCAGAAAGTTCATGCTTTCCAAATTTAATGTCTTCATATGATTCATTTGTGCGCCCTCGTCCCACGTGAATTCGCCATTCGTTCTCATGTTTCCAATGGTCAGATTTCGTCCAAACCATCTTATCTAAAATCATTTCCTCATTTACTACTTTATAGCCAGCTAAAGTATCGGACAATAAATCATCATCGTAAAAATTGGGCATATGAGCGACGTATTTTACTGGACGCGCCGTTTTTAAAGGGTTATTAAAAGTCTTGTCCGTAAACTCTAATACTATTCCTGAATGGTTATTGGCATAATATGACCACATAAGAATACTGTCATTAAATTTTGAAAAACATAAAATTTTGTCCTTATTAAAATCATTTTTTATATTCTCGATTGCCTGATTTAAATTTTCCTTAGCAGAATTTATAGATAAAAAAATTGAATCTCTCCAAATTTTCTCTAAATCCGATCTGCTCATAAGTTGAGCTGATGAACGTAGTTTTAATAGTTTATTTCCCATTGCATTTAATGGTTTCTCTCTAGGAAAACCGTAAAGTAATTCCCAAATTTTATCAATAGTTAGAGGGATGACTTTATCAGGATCAATGCGCAATTGCAGAGCAAATTGCATATCAAATGGATCATTTAGGAGTGGAGGTGAGGACCACCTTAATTTGGTACTGCGTAAAACGATTTTTGCTGTTTCAGCAGGCATGTATTTATAAAAATATGTCATGCGAGACACACTGACTTAAGATCAAGCTTCCTTCTTCTTTCCGATCTTCGGTTCCTCGCCCTTGAGCAGGCGGGCGATATTGCTGCGGTGGCGGATATAGATCAGCACCGCCATGAACAGGGCCATGCCGACGAACGGATAGGCCGGATCGACGAAGGGCAGCAAAAGGCTCACCGGCACGACGAGGGCGGCGGCGACCAGAGCGCTCAGCGATGAGATGCGTAAGGTGAAGGCTGTCAGCAGCCACAAGGCGCCCGCGATCAGCCCCATCGGCCAGCAGGCGGCGAACAGGGTGCCCAGAAAGGTCGCCACGCCCTTGCCGCCCTTGAATTTCAGCCATACCGGGTAGAGATGGCCTAAAAACGCCGCAGCGCCCGCCAGCGCCATGCCTGCATTGCGCGTCTCTTGATCGACGCCCAACAGCAACAGGCAGGCGAGGCCCACCGCCGCCGCGCCCTTGCCGGTGTCGCCGACGAAGGTGAGGAGGGCCAGATCCTTGCGGCCGGTGCGCAGCACATTGGTCGCGCCAATATTGCCCGACCCCACGCTGCGGATGTCGATGCCTGCAGATTTCGCGGCGATATAGCCGAACGGGATTGAACCGAGCAGATAGCCGCCGATAACGGCCAGGGCGTAGATCAGGGGAGGCGAGAGCGTCATGGGCCTGTGTGCTTAGAGCGTTTCCCCAAAAAGTGGTTCCACTTTTTGGATAAGGAAGAGCGACAAAACAAAAACTTAGAGCGCCGATCTGATCCCATCAGATCGAAAAGCGCTCTAAGTCCCGACGACGACTCGACCGTCCACGAGGGTTTTCAGCACCTTGCCCTGCAATGTCCGGTTTTCAAAGGGCGAGTTCTTCGAGTTCGACAGGATGTCGCGTTCGCGCAACGCAAACGGCGCCTCGATATCGACCAGCAGCAGGTCGGCGGGCGCGCCCTTTTCCAGCCGTCCGGCCTCAAGTCCCAGCAGTTGCGCGGGGTTGCTCGTCACAGCGCGCAGCAGGTCGATCAACGGAATATCGTTGTCGAGATGCAGGCCGATCAGGGCGGGCAGCAGGGTTTGCAGGCCGATGGCGCCCGGCGCGGCCTCTGAGAAGGGCAGGCGCTTGTCCTCGGCGGGGCGGGGCGTGTGGTTGGAGACCACCACGTCGATCACGCCTTGCGCCAGCGCATCGACCATGGCCAGCCGGTCGCTTTCGGCGCGCAAGGGCGGATCGAGCCGGTAAAAGGTGCGGTAATCGCCGATGTCGATCTCGTTGAACATCAGATGGTTGATCGACACCGAGGCCGCCACATCGAGGCCGCGCGCCTTGGCGCGCTCCAGCGAGGCCAGGCCCTCGCGCGTCGAGATCAGATCGACCAGAAAACGCGCGCCGGTCAGCTCGACCAAACCGAGATCGCGCTCCATCGCCATGCGCTCGGCCAGGGCCGGAACGCCGCTCAACCCCATGCGCGCCGCCATCTCGCCGGAGGTCGCCACGGCGCCATCCGACAGCCACGGCTCCTTGGGGCGGTGCGCGATCAGGGCGTTGAAGCCATTGGCGTAGTTGAGGACGCGGCTCAAAATCTTGGAATCGACGATGACATGGTCGCCATCGGTAAAGTACAGCGCCCCGGCTTCGTCCATCAGGCCGATCTCGGCCATCTTGCGGCCTTCGCAGGCCTTGGTGGCCGCGCCCGCCGGATAGACGTGCACCAGTTCGATGTCGCGCGCGCGGCGCAGGATGAAATCGACCATAGCCGGTTCGTCGATCACCGGATCGGTGTCGGGCAGGACGACGAAAGAGGTTACGCCCCCGGCGGCGGCGGCGCGGCTGGCCGATTTCAGCGTCTCGGCGGGCTCGTTGCCCGGCTCGCCCGTGCGCACGCGCATGTCGATCAGGCCCGGCATGACCGCGTTTTCCGCGCAGTCGATGACCTCGATGCCCGCATGGCCAGTTGGCGCGTCATGGCCGTGGATCACGTCAGCGATCACGCCGTCGGCAAGGATCACCGAGCCGGGGCCGTCATAATCGCTGGCCGGGTCGATCAGGCGGGCATTGACGAGCGCTATCGCGCTCGTTTGTTTTTTTTGCCCTACCGCTTCGCTGCTTGAGGGCTGTGCAATGGCCTTGCTCATAGCTCATTCTCCAGACGTGCAGCCAGGCTGGCCAGCACGGCCATGCGGGCGGCGACGCCCATCTCGACCTGATCCTGAATCAGCGATACGGAAAGGTCGTCGGCGACCTCGGAATCGATCTCGACGCCGCGGTTCATCGGGCCGGGGTGCATGACGCGCACATCCTTCGCCGCCACGGCCAGCTTTTCGCGGTCGAGGCCATAGAAGCGGTAATATTCGCGGGTGGACGGAATGAAGGCGCCGTCCATGCGCTCAAGCTGGAGCCGCAGCATCATCACGACATTGGCGCCCGCAATGCCTTCGCGCATATCGTGATAGACCTCCGCGCCCCACTGATCGGCGTCGCCGGGTATGAGCGTCGGCGGCCCGACCAGACGGACCCGCGCGCCCATGGCATTGAGCAGGATGACGTTCGAGCGCGCCACGCGCGAATGCAGCACATCGCCGCAAATGGCGACCGTCAATCCATCGACATGGCCAAAGGCGCGGCGGATCGACAACATGTCGAGCAGGGCCTGCGTCGGGTGCTGGTGCTGGCCGTCGCCGGCATTGACCACGCTGCATCCGACCTTCTGCGCCAGAAGCGCCGCAGCTCCCGAAGCCGAATGGCGCACGACCAGAAGGTCCGGCTTCATGGCGTTGAGCGTCACCGCCGTGTCGATCAGGGTCTCGCCCTTGGCGACCGACGAGGTCTTCATGCTCATATTGACCGTGTCGGCGCCCAGCCGCTTGCCCGCTAGCTCAAACGAGGACTGGGTGCGTGTCGAGTTCTCGAAGAACATATTGACCAGGGTGCGGCCCTTGAGCAGGTCCAGCTTCTTCGATGGCTGGCGGTTGAGATCGACGAAGACGTCGGCCAGGTCCAGCAAGGCCAGAATGTCAGGCGGATCGAGATCCTGCGCGCCGAGAAAATGGCGCTTGGGGAACGGGGTCAGCCGTGTTCGGATCAGATCATTGACGTCAGACAT
>NZ_JBQCGA010000064.1:0-6074 GCF_051956075.1 Asticcacaulis sp.
GGCGGGGGACGGGGTGCGCGAGGGGTTTGGGGGGGCGGAGGGGTTTTTGGTGCGGGCGCGGGCGTTGGCGGGCACCAGACATATGTAAGATACCCCACCCCCCCGCGGGCGTTGCCCGCGCGGTCCCCCTCCCCAGCAAAGCTGGGGAGGCATGAGAAATCTTACAATGCAAAAAGAGCGGGTCTTGCGACCCGCTCTTTCCGTAAGCGTTGAGCTTTGAGGGCTGGATTAAAAATCCATGCCGCCAGTTCCGATCCTCGTGAGGATCGGAACCACTTTAGATGATGGGCGTCGATGGATTTCTTAGAAATCCATGCCGCCCATGCCGCCCATGCCGCCGCCGCCGGGCATGGCGGGGGCTGCTTCTTTTTTCGGCGATTCGACCACGGCGGCTTCCGTCGTGATCAGCAGGCCGGAGACCGAGGCGGCGTCTTGCAGCGCGGTGCGGACGACCTTGGCCGGGTCGATGACGCCGTCGGCGACGAGATCGACGTACTTTTCGGTCTGGGCGTTGAAGCCGTAATTCGTGCCGTCATTGGCCAGCACGTTGTTGACCACGACAGAACCTTCGACGCCGGCGTTTTCCGAGATCTGACGGATCGGGGCCTGCAGGGCGCGGCGCACGATGGCGATGCCGGCCGTCTGGTCGTCATTGGCGCCTTCGAGGGTTTCGAGGGCCTTGGACGCCTTGAGCAGGGCCGTGCCGCCGCCCGGGACGATGCCTTCGTCAACCGCGGCGCGGGTGGCGTTCAGGGCGTCGTCAACGCGGTCCTTCTTTTCCTTCACCTCGACTTCAGTGGAGCCGCCGACGCGGATGACCGCGACGCCGCCGGCCAGCTTGGCCAGACGCTCTTGCAGCTTTTCCTTGTCGTAGTCCGAGGTGGTTTCTTCGATCTGCTTCTTGATCTGGGCGACGCGGGCCTCGATCTCGGACTTTTCACCGACGCCATCGACGATGGTGGTGTTTTCCTTGGTGATCGTGACCTTCTTGGCGCGGCCAAGCATGTCGAGCGCGACGGTTTCGAGCTTGATGCCCAGGTCTTCGGAAATGACCTGACCGGCGGTCAGCACGGCGATGTCTTCCAGCATGGCCTTGCGGCGGTCGCCAAAGCCCGGCGCCTTGACAGCCGCGACGCGCAGGCCGCCACGCAGACGGTTGACGACGAGCGTGGCCAGGGCCTCGCCTTCGACGTCCTCAGCGATGATCAGCAGCGGACGGCCCGATTGCACGACGGCTTCGAGGATCGGCAGCATCGGTTGCAGCGACGAGATCTTCTTGTCGAAGATCAGGATGTACGGGTCTTCGAGGACCGCTTCCATCTTGTCGGGGTTGGTGATGAAGTAGGGCGACAGATAGCCGCGGTCGAACTGCATGCCTTCGACGACGTCCAGCTCGGTTTCGGCGGTCTTGGCTTCTTCAACCGTGATCACGCCTTCATTGCCGACCTTTTCCATCGCCTTGGCGATCATTTCACCGACTTCGGTGTCGCCGTTCGCGGAAATGGTGCCGACCTGGGCGATTTCAGCGTTGGTCGTGACCTTCTTGGAGGCCTTCTTGATCTCTTCGACGGCGACCGTGACGGCCTTGTCGATGCCGCGCTTCAGGTCCATCGGGTTGCGGCCCGAAGCGACCGACTTCAGACCTTCGACGGCGATGGCCTGAGCCAGAACCGTGGCGGTCGTGGTGCCGTCGCCGGCCTTGTCATTGGTCTTGGAAGCGACTTCGCGGATCAGTTGCGCGCCGAGGTTTTCGAATTTGTCAGCCAGTTCGATTTCCTTGGCGACCGAAACGCCGTCCTTGGTCGAGCGCGGGGCGCCGAAGGACTTTTCCAGGATGACATTGCGGCCCTTGGGGCCGAGGGTGACCTTCACCGCATTGGCGAGGACGTTGACGCCGCGCAGGATCTTGTCGCGCGCGTCGGAAGCAAACAATACGTCTTTAGCAGCCATTGTTCTCAGTTCCTTTTAATTGATGACAGGACCGGAGCGCTTAGCGCGTCACGATGCCTAAAATGTCGGATTCTTTCAGGATCAGCAGGTCTTCGCCGTCGATCTTGACTTCGGTGCCGCCCCACTTGCCGAACAAGACGCGGTCGCCGGCCTTGACGTCCAGGGCGACGACCTCGCCCTTGTCGTTACGGGCGCCGGGGCCGACCGAGACGACTTCGCCTTCCTGCGGCTTTTCCTTGGCGGTGTCCGGGATGATGATGCCGCCCTTGGTCTTGGCTTCTTCTTCGACGCGCTTGACCAGAACACGGTCGCCTAACGGGCGAAAGCTCATGGTGATGTCCTCCGAGATAGAGATGTGATGGTTCTGTTGGCACTCAGCACATGCGAGTGCTAACAGCGCGCTTGAGGTAGGCGCAGGTCCGGGAGGAGTCAAGAGTCAGGCAGGCGAATTTTCGGCGAATTTTTTGCGTCAGTCCACCGGCGAAACCAGAAACTGCTCGATCCTGCCGTCTTTGGCGACATAGATCGACAGGCTGAGGGATTTGCCGCCCGCGCGGATGCGGTAGCCGCGATAGTCCATGCCGCCGCGATTGCGGGTGCGCGTCAGGCTGAAGGCGGTCGGGGCGCCGAGCGGGCCGAGCGTGGATTTGTAATCAGCGATCGTGGCGGCGTCGAGATAGCCGTTGAAGTCGTCGGTGAAGTCGGCGCGATTGACCTGACCGGTTTGCAGGCCCTCAAAGACCTGCCGCATATGGGCGTCGGTTCCGGTCGGGGGCAGCAGCAGATAGGCGATGCTGTCGGCGATATTGCCGGTGGCGTCGCCCGACATGGTGTTGGTCAGGACGACAATGGCGACGCCGTCATCGGGATAGATGCGGTTAAGGCTCAAATAGCCCGCGCCTTCGCCGTCGTGCGAGATCAGGGCGTGGCCGCCGTCCTTGCCGATGAACAGGCCCATCGCATAGCCGGAATCCTTGCCGTTGTTGAGCTTCACCGGCGTGCGCTGAAGGACGTAGGACTCTTTCGACAGCAGGCTCTGTTTCAGGATGCTGATATCCCACCTGGCCAGATCGTCGGCGGTCAGGCCCAGATACCACGAGCCGAAGGCCCAGCCGTGACCGGCTTCCGGCGTCAGGCGGTTCGGAGCCAGGGCGCGGCGCTCATAGCCAAGCGCGTCGGGGGTCTTCAGATCGGTCTGGGAAATATCGACCGCATCCGTGATCCCGACCGGCTTCAGCAGATTGTCGTTGACGAATTGGAACAGAGGTTGGCCGGAGACTTTTTCGATGATCAGGCCGGCGATCAGATAGCCGGTATTGGAATATTGCCAGTCCGCGCCCGGCTGGAAATCGAGCGGTCTGGTCCCCCAGGTGTTCAGCACCGTCATCGGGTCCACGGGCTTTTGCATCGGCGCCTGCACATAGTCCTGCGGCCAGAAATCGGAGACGCCGGAAGTATGGGTCAGGAGCTGGCGCAGGCTGATCTTGTCGGCTTCGGCGACCTGCGGGAACCATTTTGCCACCTTGTCGTCGAGCGACAGCCTGCCCTGCTGTTGCAGCAGCAAAGCGGCGGCGGCGGTGAACTGCTTGGACACCGAGGCTATCTGATAGCGGGTGGCAGGCGTCGCGGGCAGGACGGGCGAGAGGGCCGCCTCGCCGAAGGCCTTTTCATAGACGACCTGCCCGTCCTTCACCACCGCGACCGAGGCCGAGGGCGCGCCGCTGTCGTGAATGGCGCCGGTAATCGCGGCGTCGATGCGCGCGGTCTGATCGGCGCTGAGGTCGGCGGCGCGCGCCGGGATCGCGCAGACTGCGAACAGGACGACGGCGATCTGGACGGATTTGAGCGACATGACGGCGACCTCACGACAGGGGATGGAAGACAGGTCGTAACAGATAAAACCAGTCGCGCCTATAGGTGACGCAGTTTGCGACAGGCGGTGCGATGGTTAGCGTTAATGGTGAAAAATAACCGTTTCCGCTGTGATCTCACTCAGACATTATTTACGCTTTGCGGCGCATAAACAACCTTGGGTTAGGGGCGTCTCGCGCCGCCTTAACCCTATATTTTATACAGTTATTCGTCCTAACTCAGGCTTCCTGAATGAACGCCGTGCTTCAGACCTCCTCCGCTCAGGCTCAGGGCGGCAACGGCTCGCGACCGACCAAGATGTCGCGCGACCTGCGCAATCTCGCCAATCTGGGCGAGACCGCCTCGACCTCGCGCGTCCTGAACCTGTCGCAAATCTATCTGAGTTTCGGCGATGCGCCCGAATACCGCGCCCGGCCCTTTTTCCAGGATTCGCGCCTCAACAAGGCGATCATCATCAAACACACGCTGCGCGCCAATGAGCAGGACTCCTTCCACCGTCCGCGCCGCACCGCGACCAAGGTGGTCCTGCCCTTCGATCCGGAAGACCTGAAGCTGGGCGCCAGTTCGGTCTTTGTCGGTCAGATCGGTTTCGACAAGTTCTGCCGCGACTTTCTCGGCCTGGACGACATCAATGGCGATAATGACGCGCAGATTCTGCGCCTGCTCGACTCGATTCCGTCGCTGGACCCGTTTCTGGTGCGCGAACTGCTGGGGCGGCACGGCTTCAAGCCGGCGTCGTGCTATCTGAAAATCTCCAACAGCGACATCCAGCGCATGATCGGTTTCGCCAATACCGAGATCGAGAAACTGGTGCGCATCGCCTTCGGCTCCACCGTCTATGGCGCCTCGATCAAGCTGGCCTCGAAAATCCTGTCGAACGAACTGGACAAGGAGCTGCTGCCGTTGAAGGCCACGTTGCGCCTGTCCGAAGAAGCCTTTTCGGATGGCATTTTTTCATGGCGCGGCTTTTTGTACTTTAAATGGCGGCACCTGGAATTGCAGGACGAGATGCGCCGCGTCGTGGACGGCATGGCCAGATACCAGCCGCGCGGCAAGCCGGAGCCAGACGTGCTCGATTATCTCAACGAGGTGCGCCCACGTCTGGCGCGGCGCATCATCGCCACCATGACGACGGTGGGGCGGACCCTGAGCATCTATGACCGCGCCTATGGGTCACTGGTGGAAAAGGGCGATCCGACGCCTTTCCGGCAGTTCCTGCTCGACGGGCCCGACCTGTTTTACGATCTGGGCGAAAGCGTCGCCATTCTGGGCCATATCAGCTCGTTCTGGAATTACCGCCTGAGCCAGAGCGATTATTATGACCGGCTGGACGCCGTCGAATACGCCGACATCCTGATGGATTTCGACGACAGCCTGTCCAGCCTGCCGGATGTGTAGAACGCATGCGTCTCAAACGTAGCAGTCGCGAATTTCGCAGCCTGGCCAATATCAGCGACTCGGCCTCGACCAGCCGCATCCTGAATCTGGCGCAGGTGGCGATAACTTCGGCGGGCGATCCAGACTATGCGCGCAAGCCGTTTTTCCAGAGCGTCAAGCTCAACAAAGCGATCCTGATCAAACACACCCTGCGCGCCAACGAGGTTGAGCTGTTCGCCAAGGGCCGCCGTTCCGCCACCAAGATCATCCTGCCGTTTGAAAGTCAGGATCTGCGCCTTGGCGGCGAATCCCTGTTCGTCAACCAGATCGGTTTCGAGCGCCAGATGCGCGCCTTCATCGACGTCTTAGAGGCGTCAGGTCAGAAGGATCTGGAGGTGCTGCGCGTCATCGACAGCCTGCCGTCGCTTGACCCCTTCCTGCTGCGGGAATCGCTGGCGCGTCAGGGCATACATCCGGCGCCGTGCTATCTGAAGATTTCCAACAGCGACATCGAGGCGATGATCAGTTTCGCCAATGCCGAGATCGAGCGGCTGATCAGCATCGCCTTCGGCGGCGGCTCCAGCGCGGTCGCCATGCGCTTTACCGGCAAGATTCTGGCCGACAGGTTAGATAGTGAACTGGAGCCGCTCAAGGATACGCTGCGCCTCAGCAGCGACCAGTTTCGCGACGGCATCTTTTCGTGGCGCGGCTTTTTGTATTTCAAGTGGCGGCGGCTGGAATTGCGCGACCAGGTTCGTAACGTAGTCGACATTCTGATGAATTTGCGTGCGTTGGGCGTCTTGGAGCCTGGGATGCTCGTGTTCTTCGAGGTGGTGAGCCTGCGCTTGATATACCGGGTGGTGTCCGGCATGGAT
>NZ_JBQCGA010000065.1:0-53486 GCF_051956075.1 Asticcacaulis sp.
CCACCCATTGCACCTGACGCTCAGGATCGAGGCCAGCGGCGGCGACCCAGTGGCGCAGCACAAAATGGTGCGGCGAAAAGGTGAAGGGCACGGCGAAGACCAGCCGTCCTGCGCCCGCATAGCGCCGCTTCGCCACCTCGCGCGCCAGAAGCTTCGCGCTGCCGCGCAAGGATTTGGGCGCCTCGCCATTCTCCTCCAGCGCGCGCTTCAACGCCTCCGACACCAGCACCGAATTGCCGCCCGCTCCCAGCGCCATCGGCGCAATGATCCGGCCCATGGACGGACCTTGCCCCAGGGCCGCCGCGAACGGCATGGGCGCCAGAATATGCGCCGCGTCGATCAGGCCATAGGCCAGTTTGTCGCGGATGTTCGACCAGTTGGCCTCGCGCGACAGGGTGACGCTCAAGCCCTCGCTGTCGTAAAAACCGAGCGCTTCGGCGACCAGAATCACCGCCGCGTCGTTGAGCGGATTATAGGCGAGGGTCAGGTTCATAACGCGCTTCCCGGTTTCAGAAGGTCGCTGACGGCCAGAATGTCGGCGGCGACCGCCTGCATGGGCCGCCCGGTGTCCATGGCGTGCTTGCGCAGGAGTTTATAGGCTTCGTCCTCGCTGAGATGGCGCGAATTCATCAGCACCCCCTTGGCGCGGTCGATGGTCTTGCGGGCGGCGAGGTCGGCGCGCGCCTTGTCGAGATCGCGGCGCATGCCCTGCATGACCTCAAAGCGCGAGGCCGCGACGCTGAGGATCGAGGCGATGCGGGCCGGATTGAAGCCATCGACAATATAGCCGACCACGCCCGCCTCCAGCGCCTTGGCCGTGGCGTTGGCGTCGGAGCGATCCACGAACATGACGACGGGCCGCGGCGCGGCGTCATTGGCCAGTTGCAGCGCCTCCAGCATGTCGCGGTCCGGGCTTTCGCAGGCGATGATCACCATGTCCGGGTCGAAGTCGCGCAACATGCGCAGCTCGAAACGCCCGGACAGACGGATCAGCGTGTCCGGCCCGCCATATTCGGCGCGGATGCCGTCCGCCACCAGCGTCGCGCGCGTCTCGTCGGGGTCAATGACCAGAACCTTCATCTGTCGGTCGATCGTCCAATAAAAAAGCCGCTTTCCCCGCCTGCGACAGCACAGACGAAGAAAGGCGGCGTTGCCTCATGCGGGCCAATCCGGCCATCGAGCCGCCCGCTAAGCCATTAGCATGTGCAATATTTGCGCATTTGGCAAGCGTCCTGATAATGGCTTCAGGTCACCGGACGTTTGGCCAGCTTGCGCGCCAGGGTGCGGCGATGCAGGCCGAGGCGACGCGCGGTCTCGGAGATATTGTAATCGGTCTCGACCAGCACCTCGTTGATGCGTTCCCATTCGAGGTTTTTCAACGAGGTCGGCCTCTCGACGATTTCAACTTCGGTCTCGCCCTCGCTGCGCCCGAAGGCGGCCAGAATGTCCTCGGCGTTTGCGGGCTTGGCCAGATAGTGACAGGCGCCCAGCTTGACCGCCTCGACGGCGGTGGTGATGCTGGCGTAGCCGGTCAGCACGACGATGCGCATGGCCGGATCAAGTTGCGCCAGCCCCTTGACGCATTCCAGCCCCGACGCTCCCCCCATGCGCAGATCGACTACGGCGGCCTGCGGGCGCAAGGCGGGCGCACTTTTAAGCGCCGCTTCGGTCGAATGTTCGACATGGGCGACATGGCCGCGACGGGTCAGCGATCGCGCCAGCGCTGCGGCCAGATCGGCATTGTCATCGACGATCAGAATGGTCTCGATCATGGCAGCTTGCTCTGTGTCTGCATCCTCAAACCGTCCAGAGGCAGGATCAGCGCGACCTCAGCGCCGCGCGCCAGATTGCGCGCCTCAAGCCGCCCGCCCAAAGCCCGCGCCGTGTTGGCGGCGAGAAAAAGTCCTAATCCACGCGGCGCGTCGCCGCTTTTGCTTGTGACATAGGGCTGGCCGACCGCCGCCAGAATGTCGGGCGCGAAACCGGGACCGTCATCCGCCACGACCAGGCTCAACTCGCCCGCCTCCATGTATCCTGCAAAGCGCAAACCGGACGGCGAGGCCTCAACGGCGTTGTCGAGCAGGTTGAAAAGCGCCTGCTCCAGCGCCTTGTCGGCGACGATCGGCGTCTCATCGAGCCGGATGTCCTCATCAAGCGGCGCGTCAGGGTGACGTCGCCGCCACCCTTTGGCAACGTCGGCGACAAAGACGTTGAGCGGCTTCTCTTGCGCCCCTTCGCCGCGCGTCTGGCCCGACGCGGCCAGAATGTCGGAAATAATCATCTTGCAGCGTCCGATCTGGCTTTGCAGCGCGGCGATATCGGCGTCGCGCTCAGCCCCTTCGGGCGCGCCCAGATCCTGCCAGTCCTTGAGAATCACCGAGGCTGTGGTCAAAGGCGTGCCCAGCTCGTGCGCCGCGCCCGCCGTCAACAGGCCCAGACGCGACAGATGGTCTTGCTCCTGCCGATGCGCCTTCAGATCCGCCACCTCCTGATCACGCAGGCGTAAGTTCGCTCTGATGCGCGCGATCAGCAACACCAGCGCCCCGGCGCAGACCGCATAGCCGAGCATCATGCCGTTCATATGCAGGGCCGACATATCGACCAGAGGCGCATCCGCGCTCATGCGCTTATCGCCCATATCCATGATCATCGGCGTGTTCTGATGCGCGGCGGCGATGGCCAGAGCGGCGTAACACACAAGCGTCAGCCCATAGAGCAGCCAGGCGCGCAGCGGCGACAGCATGACCGCCCCCAGAATCACCGGCAGCATAAAGAACGATACGAACGGGTTGGAGGTCGCGCCGCTCAGGTCGAGCAGGGCGGCCAGAACCAGCACATCAACGACCAGGCCCGCGAACAGATCGAGATCGCGCAC
The DNA here is from genome assembly GCF_051956075.1 of Asticcacaulis sp. Classification (GTDB taxonomy): domain Bacteria; phylum Pseudomonadota; class Alphaproteobacteria; order Caulobacterales; family Caulobacteraceae; genus Asticcacaulis. The sequence goes on from NZ_JBQCGA010000065.1 coordinate 2,876, forward strand.
GGGCTTGACCTGCCGTAACCGCCACACCGACCAGACATTGAACGCGATCAGGAGCGAGGCGGCGCCCAGCATGAGTCCCAAAGGCAGAACAATGCCCAGGCCATAGACGGCGACGGCGATCAATCCGACCTGCACGCAGAAGGCCATGCCGCGCAGCGTCAGCAGGATGCGCAGGTTTTTTCGGTTGGCGGCGTCTTCAATGCTCTGATAGGAGGTCATGCCGACGCCCCTGTAAGGACTTGATGATGCGCAAATCTCTGAAACGAAGAGATATTCTGGTCGCCGCCGCCGCCCTGCTGGCGACGCCCGCCGCCGCCGCCGCGCCGCGTCAGGGCCGTCCCGCGCCGGACTTTCACGCCGTCACGCTGGATGGGCGAAGCCTCAGCCTGTCGTCCCTGCGCGGCAAGGTGGTTTTGCTGAATTTCTGGGCGAGCTGGTGCGGGCCGTGTCGCGGCGAAATGCCCGCGCTCGACGCCTTCTACAAGGCGCGGCGCGATCACGGCCTTGAGATCGTCGCCATCAGCCAGGACGCGCCCGCTCAGGACGCGGTGGTGCGCGCTCTGGCGAGCGGTCTGTCCTTCCCCGTCGCGCTGGAGCGCGATGCGGCCTATCGCGGCTACGGCGATATCTACGCCCTGCCGACCAGCTTCGTCATCGACCGTTCGGGCGTATTGCGGCTGGACGGCGCGCGCCATCCGGTCATTTTCGATGTCTATAAGCTCGATCAGGTGATTTCGCCCCTGTTGTCGCTGCCCGTCAGTCCGGCCGCCAAGGCCTTGCCGGACGTTCTATAGCGCAGAAGCGCGCGCCGCGCTTGGACACTTTGTCCAATAGGGCGCAAATCCATCGCATTATATAGCGCGGCCTATGACACAGGTTCGCACATTTTCACTGCTTTTCGCCGCCGCCCTTCTCCCCGTGTGCGCCCACGCCGAAATCCTGACCGAAGTGGTGGTCAAGGGCGAGCGCAAGGCCCCCAATGTCCCGACCACGACCGAAGGCGTCACCGCCGAAGCTCTGGCCAAGGCGGTCAATATCGTCACGCCCGAAGACACGCTGCGTTACGTCCCGAACGTGCTGATCCGCCAGCGCCATATCGGCGACACGCAATCGCCGATCACCACGCGCACCTCCGGCGTCGGCGGCTCCGCCCGCAGTCTGATCTATGTTGACGGCATTCTGATCTCGGCCCTGATCGGCAATAACAACACCTCGGCCTCGCCGAAATGGGGGCTGATCACGCCGGACGCGGTGGCGCGCGTCGATGTGCTGTACGGTCCCTATTCCGCCGCCTATGCGGGCAACAGTCTGGGCAGCGTCATCCTCTTCCAGACCCGCATGCCGACGAAGCTGGAAGGCGGGATCGACGTGCAGGCCGCCGAACAGGACTTCAAAAAATACGGCGATAAGGACAGTTACGCCACAGGCCGCCTCGCCGCCGATCTCGGCGATCGCAACGGGCGTCTGGCCTGGCGACTCAGTCTCAACCACCTCGATACGCACAGCCAGCCCCTGACCTATATCACCGCCACGGGCGCCGCGCCCGCCGGTTCGACCGGCTGGTTCGACGCCGTGAACCGCACCGGCGCGGCCATCAAAGTGCTGGGCGCGGGCGGACTTGAGCATCAGGTTCAGGACAACGCTTCGGGGCGCGTCACCTACGACCTGACCCCAAACCTGACCGCGGCCTATGCCTTCGGTCTGTTCGTCAACGACGATCAGGCGCACGCAAACACCTACCTGAAAGACGCCAGCGGCGCGCCGGTCTATACATCGGCCTTTTCCAACGGCGTCTATCGTCTGAAAGAAACCCAACTGGCGCAAGGCGCGTCCCTGACCTCGCATACGGGCGGCGTCTTCGATTACAGCCTGACCATGTCGGTCTTCGACTATCTGAAAAGCCATCAGCGCACCCCGACGCTGGCGCTGCCCGCAGCCTATGACGGCGGCGCGGGAAGCGACGCGGTGCTGAACGGCACCGGCTGGAACACGCTTGATGCGCAAGGCGTGTGGCGTCCCGACGGGCCGCATGAAGTCAGTTTCGGCCTGCATCAGGACAGTTTCAAGCTCGACAATCCCAAATATAAGGTCGCCGACTGGCGCGGCGACGACGAAGGGGTTTTGGCCTCGGCCAGCCGCGGTCGCACCCAGACGCAGGCCCTCTGGGCGCAGGACGTCATGCGGCTGGGACCACGCACACGCCTGACCGCCGGCCTGCGGCTCGAACACTGGCGCGCCTATGACGGCGAAAACTATTCCGCGTCGCCTGCGCTCGACGTCAGGCAGCCGGAGCTGAAACGCGACGCCGTGTCGCCAAAGCTGGTCCTGGCCTTTAATCCCAGGCCCGACTGGGCGCTGAAGGCCTCGCTCGGCGCCGCGTCGCGCTTTCCGACCGTGACCGAACTTTATCAGGCGGTGACGACCGGCGCCGTCCTCAGCGTCCCCAATCCGACCCTGCGTCCCGAACAGGCCGTGTCCTCCGAGCTGTCGGCGCAGAAGATCTGGCCCGACGCCTCCTTACGCATTTCGGTCTTCCACGAAGAGATCAAGGACGCCCTGCTGTCGCAGAGCGCGCCCCTGCTGGCGGGCTCATCCACGCTTTACAACTACGTCCAGAATATCGACCGCACGCGCGGAAGCGGCATCGAGATCGTCGGCGACAAGAGCGATTTTCTCATTCGTAACCTGCAAATCTCCGGCTGGGTCACCTATGTCGAGGTCAGGATCGACAAGGATACGGCCTTCGCCGCCGCCGTGGGCAAGGACATCCCGCAACTGCCGCGCCTGCGAGGATCGCTGGTCCTGACCTATGAGCCGACGCCGAAATGGGATCTAACCGTGGCGGCGCGCTATTCCGACCCGTCCTACGGGACGATCGACAACAGCGATCATGTGCATGACGCCTATACCGGCTTTGACGGCTTCACGGTCATCGACCTGCATGCGCGCTATCGGCTTAACGCCCACTGGAGCGCCGATCTGGGCGTCAACAACCTGAACAATCAGGCGTTTTTCCTCTACCATCCGTTCCCGCAACGCACGGCGATCCTCGATCTGAAATATCGCTATTAGAGCCCGATCTGAAATTAAAGTGAGTGGCGTCAGTAGGTTAGTTTGACCGCCCGTCCTGCACGTATTGGTCTTGCCAAATGATTTGACCGACGACGAATGGCGCCCGGTTAGAAAGTCTTGCGCTACGCCTGACGCGTTCACAAGCGCTCACACAAGTCCAGATCCTACCTGCACGGAATGGTCTTCTCCAGAGCCCTTGCCTGGTCTTTGAGTTTCGCGTCGCTTTTGCGCGCATACTGCTCATCAAAGGCGCTGACCGCCTGGCAGCTTTCCTTTGGTCGATGCGAAGCGTTCAAGACTGTGGCAAGCTCGATCGTCGCGTCGCCAGCCCAGGGCTCAGATGGCCAGCCTTCAAGACTATGGGCGAAGGCGGCGATCGCGTCGTCGGCCTGTGATGTGTCAACATAGGCCAGACCGAGCCGATACCAGGCTTCGTTCCGCTCTTTAGATTTGGGCCATGCCTTGACATAGGCCTGAAGCGCAAGGATCGCGGTGTCAGTCTGACCTGCCTGCAAAAAGCCGACGGCCTGTTTGAAATCTCCCGAGGCGCTTCCCGTTGTCGGGGGCGGTGGCGGCGGGGGAGGAGGCGGCGCGCTTTCCTTATCCAGAAGCGCCAGATGCGCATCCTCCTGATCGGCGCGTTGGCTCAGGCTGTCCAGTCGGGTTTGGTTCAGCGCCATCGCCTGCTGCGCCAAAGAGGTTCCATGCTGAACGTCTTCTTCCTGCCCGGTAAGATCTCGAACCTTATTGGCGAGCTCTGTCTGCTTGGCGTCCATAGCCGATAAGGTCGCCTGAAGCGCGAGCACCTCTGGATCGGTTGGCAGAAGCTGGGGTGGCCCGGATTTGGGTCGACGCATCCAGGTCAAATCCCAATGCGCATGTCGCACCGCACGGTCAAGTTCGTCAATGCGCTTATCGTTCCAGCCGGATGGGGCCGATACGCCAGGGCTCGCGCCCTCCGGTCCCGCCAGAGGTCCAGTCTGGGGTCCAGTCTGGGGTCCAGTCTGAGACGCGCTCTGGGCCGATTGCGCCGCCGGTAGGAAGTCCTGAGCGCTTGATGACGTCCAGCCGCAAATGGCGCCCGCTAAGACAACCACAGCAGCGCAAACTCCTGCTCGCATGGAAGGTTTTCTCCTTGACCAGACGCGGCTGAACGGCAAGCCTTGATAAGAGTGTAAGTCTGGCATGCGCCCTGGCCTATCTGATGAGAAAAGCCTTGCCGCCAGCATACCACTGTATGAAAGCGCCGAAAAGCTCGCCCCTTTATGTTTAAAGCCAGGGCGCAGGAGCCTTAGCCTACGGCGCCCGAGACAATAGCTGTGTGAGCATTGCGATTGTGCTGCCACGCGGCCTCGCCCGTACCCGGATCGATAGGCTTTTCCTTGCCATAGGAGATCGTCGCGATGCGTGCTGGCGTCACGCCGTGAGCCGTCAGGAAGTCCGCAACCGTCTGCGCGCGCCGCGCGCCCAGGGCGAAGTTATATTCTCGGGTTCCGCGTTCATCGGCGTTGCCCTCGATGCGAACATGCACCGCCGGGTAACGATCGAGCCATTGCGCCTGCGCCGCAAGTATAGCGTCGGCCTTGGCGCTGAGCGTCGAGTCATTGGTGTCAAAATAAATTCTGTCACCCACATTCACAACGAAGTCCTGCTGCGACCCAGGCGCGATCGAAGGCATAGGCGCCTGCGCGACAGGAGTCTGGGGCTGCGGCGCAGGAGAAGGCGCCGGAGCAGCCGGCGGCGGCGGCGGCGCGGCGGCGATTTTTGTCGGCTTTGACGCGCATGCGGCCAAAGATAACGTCATCAGACCGCTCAGAGCGATGAGCTGCCCGTATTTATGCAAATTTTTCATGATGATCCCCGCGCTAGACTGAACGCGGACGGCTAGGTCTCACGACCACATGGCGAAAAAACGGTGCAAAACTACCGGGTTTCTGACGAAGCAGAAATATCTGAGGCAAACTGGTGTCTTTTTATACTGAAGCGACGCAAAGCTTGGATTGGCGGCGATCAGTCCTCCGTGGTGAGGCTACGACCTGCCGCCGCCGTGGACAACTCTTGATACGACAGAGACTGGCAGGCTCCCCTCATCTCAGCCCGCTGCCTGTCCAAACGAGCGGGGCCAGTTCTTTCAGAGGGCTGCGCGCGCAAAGCGGCTCCGTTTTCTTTGCGAACTGATAGAAAGACGTCTTGGAATTGGTGGCTTTCCTGCGATAACTGGTCGCCTATGGTGGTGAAGACTTTTCTATTTGGCGGCGGCCTGTGGCTGGGCGCGACCGCGGCGTCGGCGCAGGTTCTGAGTCTTGACGCAGACGGTCACATGACTGTGCTGTGTACGGCGGCGCAGAACGCCCAAGCCGCGCCCGTCGCGCCTATGACGACAACGCCCGCCGCCTATGCGCCCATGATCGCGCGCGCGGCGCAGGCTTACCAACTGGCGCCCGACCTGCTCGACACCCTGATCCGGGAGGAATCCGGCTATGACGCCAGGGCTGTCTCGAAAAAAGGCGCTGTCGGCCTGACCCAGTTCATGCCTACGACGGCTAAGGCGCTCGGCGTGGACCCTTACGATCCACAGCAGAACATCATGGGCGGGGCCGCCCTGTTGCGACACTTGCTCGACGCCTATGACGGCCATATCGACCTGGCCCTGGCCGGTTATAACGCCGGGCAGGGGGCGGTGGCGAAATATGGCGGTATGCCGCCCTATGCCGAAACGCGTGAATATGTCGGACAAAACCTTGCCAATCTGGCGGCCATCAGCGAAAATGCTGTTCATAAGGCTGGCCAAGCGCCGATAAATGCCGATAACTATATTCAGTCATGTCAGGCGGATACACATGTCCGCTGACGGGGAGACAAAGCTTATGAAACGCATTCACCACAGCCTGACCGCTGCGGCGGCGGGCCTGATGGGTCTGGCGGCCTCCGCGCAGGCGCAAACCGTCGATCCTGCGGGTTCGTCGCCGATAGCGAACGCTCTGGACTGGATTCAGGGCACGTTGATGGGCCGCGTGGCCACGACGGTGGCGGTGATCGCGGTCGCGGCGGTCGGCTTCATGATGCTGACGGGCCGGATGAACTGGAAGTTCGGCGCCACGGTGATCGTGGGTTGCTTCGTGCTGTTCGGCGCCGCCACCATCGTCGCCGGCATCCAGTCGGTCGCGCACTAGGCGCGCGCCATGGCCGAGCTGATCCGCTCACCGGTGTTCAAGGCGCTGACCCAGCCGCAGATGTTCGCGGGCGTGACCTATTCCTACTTCATCATCAATGCGGTGGTGACGACGGAGGCCTTTCTGGTCACGCGCTCCTTCTGGGCCTTTGCGGTGGCGGGCGTCATCCACGCCATCGGTTATCTGGCCTGCCTGCGCGAGCCGCGCGTCTTCGATCTGTGGCTCATCAAGGTCTCGCGCTGTCCGCGGGTGCGCAACCACCGCTTCTGGCGCTGCAACTCCTATAGTCCGTAAAGTCCCTCATGTCCCAGCCCCCCGCCAGCACCGGATTTGCGCGCCTGTTCGGCAAGGAGCAGCGCGCGGGCGACCGCCTGCCTTATGACCGCCTGCTGGACGAGCGCACGCTCGTCTTGCGCGATGGATCGCTGATGCAGACGATCCATCTGGAGGGCTTCGCCTTCGAGACGGCCGACACCGACGAGGTCAATCATCGTCAGATCGTGCGCGCCGCCGCGCTCAGGGCCATCGGTTCGTCGCGCTTCGTCCTCTATCATCACATCGTCCGCCGCCGCGTGTCGGTCGGGCTGGACGCCGCCTTTGACGATCCGGTTTGCGAACTGATCCAGCAAAAATGGCGGGATCGCCTGTCATCGCGGCAACTGTTCGTCAACGACCTGTTCATCACCATCGTGCGCCGCAATCCGAAGGGCAAGGTCGGCTTCGCCGAAAGCCTGGCCAGTCTGATGGGGCGCGGCGTCGGCGCGACGGCGCAGGCCGCGCAGCAGGCGCGCGACCACAAGGAGCTGCAAGGCGCCTCAGACGCGCTGCTGGCGGCGCTGCAAGCCTATGGCCCGCGCCTGCTGGGCGGCTATGAGACCGCCAACGGTCGCTGCAACGAGCTGCTGGAGCTCCTGTCCTGCCTGTTCAACGGCGAGATGCGCCCGGTCCTGCGCCCGACCTCGGACATCGGCCATTACCTGCCCTATCGCCGCGTCAGCTTCGGCCTGGAGGCGCTGGAGCAGGCCAGCCTCGGCGCGGGCAAGGATTTTTCCGCCATCCTGTCGCTCAAGGACTATCCGCCGCACGCCACGCCCGGCATGTGCGACGCCCTGCTGCGCTTACCGTTCGAGATGACCCTGACCGAAAGCTTCGCCTTCGTGGACCGTCAGATCGGCATGGAGCGCGTCAACCTGGCCCTGCGCCGTATGCGCGCGGCGGATGAGGAGGCTTTGTCGCTGCGGCAGGGGCTGATGAACGCCAAGGACGATCTGGCCACCGGGGCCATGGGGCTGGGCGAACACCATATGAGCGTGCTGGTGCGCGCCGGATCGCTGGAGGCGCTCGACCCGGCGGTGGCGCAGGCTCTGGCCGCGCTGGCCGATCTCGGCGCCGTGGCGGTGCGCGAGGACGTCAATCTGGAGCCGGCCTTCTGGGCGCAGTTCCCCGGCAACGAAGCCTATATCGCGCGCAATGCGCTGATCTCGACCTCGGCCTACGCCTCCTTCGCCAGCCTGCACGGCTTTCCGATCGGCCAGCCGGAGGGCAATCACTGGGGGCAGGCGGTGACGGTGTTCGAGACCTCGTCCGGCACGCCCTACTATTTCAACTTCCACAAGGCCGATCTTGGCAATTTCACCGTCATCGGCCCGTCGGGCTCGGGCAAGACGGTCCTGCTCAACTTCCTGGCGGCGCAGGCGCAGAAGTTCGAGCCGCGCACCGTCCTGTTCGACAAGGATCGCGGCGCCGAAATCTTCATCCGCGCCATCGGCGGCCATTACGCAACCTTACGCCCCGGCGAGCCGTCCGGCTTCAACCCGTTGCGCATGGACGACACGCCAGGCAACCGCGCCTTCCTGCGCGCCCTGATCGGGCGATTGCTGACGCGCCCTGATCTTGCGCTCAGTTCGGAAGAAGAGGCGATCATCTCCGAGGCGGTCGACGCCAATTTCGAGCAGGAGCCCAAATACCGCCGCCTGCGCTATTTGCGCGAACTCCTAAGCGGTGCGCGCCGCCCGACGCACGGCGATCTGGCCGCGCGGCTGGCGCCGTGGGTCGGCGAGGGGGAAAACGCCTGGCTGTTCGACAACGAAGACGATGCGCTCGACATGGACCGGCGCACGCTCGGCTTCGACATGACCTTGCTGCTCAACGATCCGGCCCTGCGCACGCCTTGCATGATGTATCTGTTCCAGCGCGTCGAGGAGCGGCTTGACGGAACGCCGACGATTCTGATCATCGACGAGGGCTGGAAGGCGCTCGACGACGACGCCTTCGCCGCGGCCATCCGCAACTGGATGAAGACCCTGCGCAAGCGCAACGCTATTTTAGGCTTCGGCACCCAGTCGGCGCGCGACGCGCTCGATTCGCGCATAGCGAGCGCCATCATCGAACAGACCGCCACGCAGGTGTTCACGCCCAATCCGCGCGCCCAGGCCGAGGATTATTGCGACGGCTTCGGCCTGACCGAACACGAGCTGGACCTGATCCGGGCCATCCCCGCCGCCTCGCGCGCCTTTCTGGTCAAGCACGGCAACCATTCGGTCGTGGCGCGGCTTGATCTGTCCAACATGCCGGAGATCCTGACCGTATTGTCGGGCCGCGAGCAGAGCGTGCGAAGGCTCGATGAACTGCGCGCCAGGCTGGGCGACGATCCGGCCCTGTGGTGGTCCGAGCTGACCGGACAGGCCTGGCCCGGACCAACACCGGAGGCGGCGGCCTGATGGAAGACTGCCCCGCCATCACCCTGGTCGGCGAAACCAGCGTCTCAGGCTCGCTGGCGGCCATGGACTGCCACATCAATGCGGCGGTGCATATCGGCTATGACCGTCTGTTCGGTCCCGGCGGCGCCTTCGGTTTTGCGCTCAGCGCCCTGCTGGTCATCTATGTCGCCCTGATCGGCTACGGTTTCATGACCGGACGCACCCGCCTGACCCTGATGATGATGTCGCCGCGCATCATGACCATGGCGCTGGTCCTGACCTTCGCGACCGCCTGGCCCGCCTATCACGCCATCTTTTACGGCCTTCTGATGGGCGGCCCCGATCAGGTGGCGGCGGCGCTTCTGCACGTCAACGGCAGCGCCGTCATGCACTTCGCGCAACAACTGGACGCCCTGTTCGTGCGCTTCGCCGACATAGCCCGCGCGCTCGACGACAGCGGCGCGGCGACGGTGACCACCCCGAACGGGCAGGTCGCCCAAGTCGCCCAAGTCGCCATGCCCCTGCCGCACAGCATGCCGGTGCAGCTCTTCTGGCTGTCGGGCCTGTGTCTGCTGGTCTCGACGCTCGGCGTACTGATCCTGACGCGACTGGTGCTGTACCTGCTGCTCATCCTCGGCCCGGTCTTCATCATCTTCGCCCTGTTTCCGCAGACGCGCGGCCTGTTCAACGGCTGGCTGCGCACGTCCCTGGTGTTCGCCCTGGCGCCGCTTCTGACCGTTTTGGGCGGCACGGCGGCCCTGATGCTGTTCGCGCCCCTGATCAACGCCATTGGCGAAGACCCGCAAGGCGCGGTCAAGGCCGTTCAGCCCATGGTCATCCTGTTCATGGGCTCGCTGATCTACTGCGCCTTCCTGTTCGTGCTGATGTGGGTGGCCGCCTCACTGGTGCGCGACTGGCAGGCAAGCTTCCGGGGCCGCGACGTGACGCCGCCCGTTTCGGCAGCGGCCACAGCCAGCGCGTCAGGCGCGGCGCAACCGCTTGTCGGCCGCGACGCCCAGACCCGCACCGAGCCGCTGGTCAGCGCCATCAACCGCGCGCAGGAGATCGCCACCGGCGCAGCGAGCACAACCGCGCGCGCCAATGCGCTCGGCCTTTACGATCCCGCAGCTCGCGACTCTGGCCGCGACCCTGGCCGCGCCGCCTCCGCCGACCGCTTCCGCCGCGTGCAGGGGTTGGGCCAGCGCTTTCGCCCGACCCGGCCCGCCGCCGGTCTGACCCCCACAAAGCCGAATACGCCATGAAGACCTTGCCTTTTCTCCTGAGCCTGCTGCTTGCGCCCGCAGCCCTCGCGCAGACCGCCCCGGATGCGCGCCTGCGCGTCCTGCCCTACACGCCTGACGCCGTAACGGTGCTGGAGGGCTGTCAGAACTTCCAGACCATGATCGGCTTTAACGACGACGAGCATATCGACAATGTCGGCCTCGGCGATTCCTCGCAATGGCAGGTCATGCCGAACAAGCGCGGCAACCTCCTGTTCGTCAAGCCGTTGAGCGCCGCCGCCTTCTCCAACATGACCGTGGTCAGCGACAAGCGCGTCTATAATTTCGAGCTGCGCGCCGCGCCGGAGGCCGACTGCCGCAAGGGCCGCGTCGTCTATGAACTGCGCTTCACCTATCCGGCGGACAAGGCCGCCAGCGTCGCCGCTGCGGCGGCGAATCCCGACGACCTGCCGCCGCCCGCTAAACGCAATATCGCTTACACCTATTCCGGCGCCGTCGATCTGGTGCCGCTGCGCGTCTTCGACAATGGCAGTTCAACCTTCATGCACTGGGCCGACGGCGTCGCTACGCCCGCCATCTATGCGCTGGGCGCGGACGGATCGGAAAGCCTTGTCAACTACGCCCAGCGCGGCGACTATCTGGTGGTCGAGCAGGTGGCGCGCGCCTTCGTGCTGCGGCGCGGCAATCTGAAAACCGTGCTGTACAATGACGATTTTCGCACCGTGGCGCTCGACGCGGACTCGCCGCAGCCGCGCAGCAAGGAACAGGGGATCATAAAATGAGCGAGACCCGCCTGCCCAAGGGTTCGGACCCGCGCCTGAAGCTCGACCGCGACGCGCTGGAGGCCGCCTCGCTGACCGCCATGCCGCAGGTGGCGCGCGCCTCGTCGTCGGGCGACAACCTGACCCTGCTGGCCGGAATCGCGGGCATCGCCGCTCTGGGCCTGTTCACCTTCTTCAGTCTTGGCCGCGCGCCGAAAACGCCCGCGCCGCAACCTGTCAAAACCGTCGTGCAGGCGCCGCCGCCGTCAAATGACCTGCCGCCGGTCAATCCATCGCTCAATCCGGTCGAGCCCGCGCCGCAACCGGTCGCCGTGCAACCGGTCGCGCCCGCTCCCGCTCAGGTCGAAACGAACAATACCCGCGCCCCGGCGCTGATCATCGACAATTCCCTGCCCCCGGCGCAGGCCGCCGCACAATCGGCGGCGGCCAAGGAAGCCAAGGCGCTCAACGCCAACGACCAGTTCTTCGCCAGCCAGACCAGCGACGCCTCGCAAAAGGCGCAAAAATTCTCCGACCCGTCGCAGATCGTGCCGCAGGGCGCGGTCATCCCCGCTGTGCTGGAGACGGCGATCAATTCCGACCTGCCGGGCTATACCCGCGCCATCGTGTCGCGCGACGTGCGCTCGTTTGACGGCGCGCAGGTGCTGATCCCGCGCGGCTCGCGTCTGGTCGGCCAGTACAAGTGCGGGCTGGCCAGCGGCGAGACGCGCGTCTTCATCATCTGGAACCGGCTGATCCGCCCGGACGGCGTGTCGATCTCGCTGGCCTCTCCGGCCACCGACGATCTGGGGCAGGCGGGCATGAGCGGCAAGGTCGACACCCATTTCGCCAAGCGCTTCGGCTCGGCCATCCTGTTGTCGATCGTCAACGGACTGGCCGGCGCCCTGAGCGGCGGCAACAGCAACACCATCGTGATCGGCACGTCCTCGGACGCCCAGGGCGCGGTTGGCGAGGCCCTGGCCAGCGACGTCAAGATTCCGCCGACCATCAAGGCGCCGCAGGGCGCGCCGATTCAGGTCTTCGCCGCGCGCGACCTTGATTTCGATCTGGGACAATAGATATGGCCGCCGGAGACGAGTCTGTCGCCACGCTTGACGGGGTCTATCTGCGCACCTGGCTGCGCCCCTTCCTGCCGTATCTGGAGCGCGACGACGTCTCCGAAGTGCTGGTCAACCGGCCCGGCGAGGTGTGGATCGAGGCCGCAGGCCAGCCGCAGATGCTGCGTTATGACGCGCCGGAGGTCGACGACCTGCTGCTGTCGCGGCTGGCGGCGCAGATCGCCCGCGTCGCCCATCAGGGCGTCAACCGCGAAAATCCTTTGCTGGCCGCCGCCCTGCCCAGCGGCGAGCGCGTGCAGCTTGTCGGACCGCCCGCTGCGAAACACTGGGCGCTGGCCATCCGCCGTCATCGCATGGTCGATCTGTCGCTTGAGGCCTATGATCGCGGCCCGATCCCGGCCCTCAGCGACCGGACCCGTCGCGACGATCTCGGCTTCGCGCGCGAAAATCCGGTCGCCTTCCTGAAAGAGGCGGTAGCGGCGCGCAAGACCATACTGATCTCCGGCGGCACCTCGTCGGGCAAGACCACCTTCCTCAACGCTTTGTTGAAAACCATACCGGCGCAGGAGCGCATCATCCTGGTTGAGGACACGCCGGAAATCGCCGACAACCACGCCAATTCGCTGCGGCTGGTGGCGGTCAAGGGCGAGCTGGGCGAGGCGCGCGTCACCATCAACGATCTGTTACAAGCCAGTTTGCGCCTGCGCCCCGACCGCATCATCGTCGGCGAAATCCGCGGCGAGGAGGCCACCACCTTCCTGCGCGCCATCAATACCGGCCATCCCGGCTCCTTCACCACGGTCCACGCCAACACCCCGCGCGGCGCGCTGGAGCAGATCGCGCTCATGGTCATGCAGTCGGGAACCCAGCTTTCGCGCGGCGAAACCCTGGCCTATGCCCGCTCCCTCATCGACGTTGTCGTGCAGTTGTCGCGCACCGGCGGCGAGCGGATGATCAGTGATATAGATATCCCTGAATAGCCGCCACGGTCAGCCTCAGCGGCGACTATTGCAACGGTTTCACCGGCGGCAAAGCGTCTCCCGAAAACAATAAGGTTCCTGTCGCCAGCCGCGATTGAATTCGTATTCAATCGCGGCTTGTGCGTTTGCGCCTTGATTTTCCGCGCCCGCGCCGCTCATGTGCGGGCAATAAGACCGCGCGGCGTCGCAGCGGTCGGGAGGATCGTCATGTCTTATCGCTTTTCGTCCGCACGCCGTCTGAGCTGCGCCCTGATCGCCACCACGGCCTTGACCCTGTGCGCGGGAAGCGCCTTCGCGGCTAGCGTCGATCATTACACCCTGACGAAGAACGGCGTGACTCTGGAGATCAGCGCGCCGCGCGCCGACATTATCCGCGTGCGCGCGGGCGATCCGGCCCTGCCGGAAGACGCCTCCTGGGCGGTGTCGCAAGCCGTGCGCGCCCAGCACGTTCCGCTCAATGTCACGGAAGCCGCCGATGCGGTCACCGTCTCGACCGGCGAAGCCTCGGTGAAGATCGACCCCAATACGCTCGCCGTCTCCGTCTATGACAAGGCGGGCCATGTCGTGCTGGCCGACGCCAAGGGCGCGGCGCTGCAATTCGATCCCGACCATCTGGGCCAGGGTTTCCGCCTGCGCAAGGCCATGCCGGTCGATGCCCACTATTTCGGCCTCGGCGACAAGACCGGGCCGCTCGACCGCCGCAACGAAGCCTTCACCAACTGGAACACCGACAATTTCGGCTTCGGCGTCGCCACCGACCCGCTCTATAAGTCGATCCCCTTCGTGCTGGGCGTCGATGAAAAAGGCCAGAGCTTCGGCTTCTTCATGGACAACACCTGGCGCTCGACCTTCGACTTCGGCAAGACCGAACCCGACGCGCTCGACATCAACGTGCAGGGCGGCGGCGTCGATTATTACGTGATGACAGGCGCGACTCCCGCCGACATCGTTCAGGACTACACCTACCTGACGGGCAAGCCGCCGCTGACGCCCGAATGGGCGCTGGGCTTTCAGCAGTCGCACTGGAGCTATATGACGCAAGCTGAGGCGAAAGGCATCGCCGACCGCCTGCGCGCCGACAAGATCCCGTCCGACGCCATCTGGCTCGATATCGACTATCAGGACAAGCTGCGCCCGTTCACCGTCAACAAAGAGACCTTCCCCGACCTGCCGAAACTGGTGTCGGACCTCAAGGCCGAGAACATGCACCTGGTCGTCATCACCGACCTGCACATCGCCGCCGCGCCAAATGCAGGCTATGCGCCCTATGACGACGGCATGAAGAAGGACATCTTCGTTCACAAGGCCGACGGTTCGACCTTTGTCGGTCCGGTCTGGCCGGGCGATGCGGTCTTCCCCGATTTCAGCCGCGTCGCCGCGCGCGACTGGTGGGGCGAGCAATACAAAGACTTCGTCAGGATGGGCGTGTCGGGCTTCTGGAACGACATGAACGAGCCCTCCGTGTTCAACACGCCGACCAAGACCATGCCGCTCGACAATATCCACCGCATCGAGGAGCCGGGCTTTGCGACGCGCAACGCCACCCATGCCGAGATGCACAATGTCTTCGGCATGCTCAACACCGAAGCGACCTATGACGGCGTGTTGAAACTCAATCCCGATCAGCGCCCGTTCGTTATGACGCGCGCCTCCTATGCGGGCGGGCAGAAGTTCGCCGCCACCTGGACGGGCGATAACTCCTCATCGTGGGCGCATCTGCAATTGTCCGTCTCGCAACTGGTCAATCTGGGCCTGTCGGGCTTTGCCTATGCGGGCGACGACATCGGCGGCTTTGCGGGCGATCAGCCCTCGCCAGAGCTTTTGACGCGCTGGATCGAGGTCGGAGCCTTCAACCCGATCTTCCGCGACCACTATCAGAAGGACAAGCCCGCGCAGGAGGTCTGGGTCAACGGGCCGGATCAGGAGGCGATCCGCCGTCAGTATATCGACGAGCGCTACCGCCTGATGCCCTATATCTACAGCCTCGCCGATGAGAACAGCCGCACCGGCCTGCCGCTGATGCGCCCGGTCTTCATGGCCTATCCCAAGGTGGTGGCGGGCGGCGATCATTTGGGCGGCACGGACGGCTATTTCATGCTGGGCGCCGACCTTCTGGTCGCCCCGCCGACAACCTGGGAATCGCCCGCAGCTTACAAGGTGACGCTGCCCGGCAGCGGCTGGTACGACTACTGGTCGGGCGAAAAACTGGCCTCGGATTCGACCATGGAGACGCCGAAGCTGGATCGTCTGCCCGTGTTCGTGCGTCCCGGTTCGATCATCCCCAAACAGCCCCTGACGCAATCGACGGGCGAGACGCCTGTGGGGCCGCTGACGCTCGACATCTATCCGGGCGACGACTGCCACGGCTTTATCTATCAGGACGACGGCATCAGCTTCGCCTACAAGGCCGGCCACTTCTTACGCCAAAGCTTCACCTGCAAGATAACTAAGAGCGGCCTCAGCGTCGATTTCGCCGCGCGCGAAGGCGATTACAAGCCGTGGTGGACCGGCGTAACCCTGCTGATCCACGGCCAGGCCGCCGCCGCCAAGGCCAGCCTGAAGGGCAAGGCGCTGAACGCCGATTTCGACGCAAGCGCCCATACCCTACGCATCGACCTGCCCGACCAGGCCAAAGCGGCGACGGTGACGATTCAGCCTTGATATGACGCTAGAGCGCTGATCTGATAGGATCAGATCAGCGCTCTAAGTCTTTGGTTTATAGATTTTTATTATCCAAAAAGTGGAACCATTTTTTGGAGAAACGCTCTAAAGCGGCGTCACATGTCCGTCTTTCAGCACAAGGCTTGAACCCGGCGCCACCACGCGCCAGGTCTCGTTGCGGGTCAGAGGCTGCGTCGCCAGCACCAGCACGCGGTCGTCGGGCGTCGTCTCCTGAGAGAAATCGACCTCCATATCCTCATCGATCAGCGCCGCCGGTCCGAACGGCGCGCAGCGCTCGACGTAGCAAAGTCTGGTCGAGCAGGAGACATAGATGCTCATCCCGTCGCTGAGCAGGGCGTTGAACACACCCAGATCCCGCAATCGCGCGAACAATTCCGCCACCGCCTTGCGCAACCGCGCTTCCGAAGGCCGCCGGTCGAAACGCGCGCGCAGCTCGCCCATCAGCCAGCAGAAGGCGTGCTCGGAATCCGTCGTTCCGACCGGCGTGAACGGTCCCAGCGGCAACGCCTTCACACCCTTGAGCTGACCGTTATGCGCAAAACACCACAGACGGCCCCACAGTTCGCGCGTGAACGGATGGGTGTTCTCCAGCGCGACACGACCGCGATTGGCCTTGCGGATATGGGCGATCACCGCAAGACTCCTGATCGGATAGGCGCGCACGAACCGCGCCAGCTCCGATTCCGCGCTCGGCGCCGGATCGTGCAATACGCGGCAGCCCTTGTCCTCGTAAAAGGCGATCCCCCAGCCGTCCGTATGCGCGCCCGTGCGCCCGCCGCGCTGCGACAGCCCGGTGAAGCTGAAGCGGATATCGGTCGGCGTATTGGCGCTCATGGCCAGGAGTTCGCACATGGGTGTAGCCTTCGCTGGTGTCGGCGTTCTTATGACGCCAAACCGCGCGCATGTGAACCATGGATCGCCAGCCTCACTCTCCGCTATAGTCAGCGGGCAGGTCGCGGGCGGGCAGGGCGAGCGTCGCGCTCTGCGTCAGGTCGCGCGATGAGGCGCCGAGCGAGACTGTGTAATCGCCCGCCTTGATGCGCCAGCCGTGGTCACGATAGACGGCCAGCAGGCGCGTGTCGATGCTGAGGCTGACGTGGCGCGTCTCGCCCGGCTGCAAGTCCAGCTTGGCGAAGGCGGCGAGTCTGCGCGGCGCCTCCCATCCCTGGGCGTTGTAATCGCCAGCCGGTCCGGCATAGATTTCTGGAACGGCCTTGCCGGGACGCGCGCCGTCATTGCTGACATCGAAGCTGACGCTCGCCTTGCCGTCCGTATAGCTTGCACTCAGGCCGCTATAGCGAAAATGCGTATAGCTGAGGCCGTAGCCGAACGGGAATTGCGGCGTCAGATCGTGCTTGTCGAACCACTTGTAGCCGACCGCCGCGCCTTCGCTATAGTCCATGTCGTAGGGCTTATGCGGCTGGCCATTGTTGTCGTTCAGAACGGGATGCGGCAACTGATCCAGTGAAGCGGCGAAGGTGGCGGGCAGGCGGCCCGATGCGTCAACCTCGCCAAACAGCACGCGTGCGATCGCCTCGCCGCCATTCGAGCCCGGATACCAGGCTTCCATCAGCGCGGGAACCTTATCCGCCCACGGCGTCAGCACCGGTCCGCCTGTCTCAAGTACGACGACGGTGCGCGGATTGGCGTCGGCCACCGCTGCAATCGTCGCATCCTGATGATCGGGCAGGGTGACGGAAAAGTCGATGTCCTCGCCGGTCCACCGGTCAGCGAAGACGATGGCGAGATCCGCGCCTTTCGCCGCCTGCGCCGCCGCTGCGGGATCGTCTCCGCTGACAAAGCTGATCTGCGCGTCTGGCAGGCGCGCCTTGATCGCCTGCATCGGCGAGGACGGGAAATAGTAGACGGGGCCGGGAAAGTTGGGCGAACCCAGTCCCGGAACGGCATTGCCGCCCCTGACGTGAACCTGCGACGAGCCGCCGCCTGACAGGACCCCGACATCGGCATGGCCGCCGATAATCACCACTTTTTTAGCGCTCTTCGCCAGCGGCAGCAGGTTCTGGCCGTTTACGGGATCGTTTTTCAGCAGCACCATTGCCTCCTCGGCGTCGGCCTGGCTGATCTTGCCGTGGGCGTCGAGGTCGATCGGGGCGTCCGCCACGGGCGCGGCGTCCATCACGCCGGTGGCGTAGAGGCTGCGCAGGATGCGAAGAACCATGTCGTCAAGCCGCGCCTGCGGAACCTGACCGTCGGCGATGGCCTTTTTCAGCGCGTCCTTGAAGAAGGGTTGGGAATCGAAAGCCTCGCCCGCCGATTCCTGGTCGAGGCCATTCCTGGCCGCCTTGACCGTCGAATAGACCGCGCCCCAATCGGACATGACATAGCCCTGATAGCCCCAGTCGCCTTTGAGCACCTTATTGAGCAGCCAGTCGTTCTCGCAGGCATAGTCCCCATCGACGCGGTTATAGGCGCACATGACAGAGCCGGGCTTTGCGTCCTCAATGGCGAACTGGAAGGCCAGCAGGTCGGACATGTGCGCCTGATCGTGGTCGATATTGGAACTGACGAAGTGGCGGCCCGTCTCCTGATCGTTGAAGGCGAAATGCTTGATCGTCGAGACGATGTGGTTGGACTGGATGCCCGCCACCTCGGCGCCGACGATCCTGCCGGCCAGCAGCGGGTCTTCGCCGCCATATTCGAAATTGCGGCCATTACGCGGATCGCGCAGCAGATTGACCCCGCCCGCCAGCATGACATTAAAGCCGGAATCGCGCGCCTCCGACCCGATCATGGCGCCGCCCTTATAGGCCAGGTCCGTGTTCCAGGTCGCCGCCGTGCCGATACCTGAGGGCAGGGCGGTGCGCTCGCGCCAATGGGTCGCATCGTGCTGGGTGGCGACGCCGATGCCCGCATCGGTCTGCCATTGGGCGGGAATATGAAGGCGCGCAATCCCCGGCACATAGCCCGCCGACGACCAGCGCGCCTCTTTCGGACGGGTGAACCTGCCCGGAATATCGGCGCCGAAATAGCCAAAGACGAGGGTGAGCTTCTCATCCTGCGTCATGCGCTTCAACATCGCCTCGGCGCGCGCGTCCGCATCCGGCGCCTGAACGGCGGGCGTCGGCGCCTGCGCCATGACGGGCAAAGGATTCAGAGCGCTTCCAATCGTGGCGGCGGCGATGAGGCGGGCGAGGTGCGACCGTGTCGTCATGGCGTGAGTTCCTGCAGGATAAATCAGTTGGCGGGCCGCCAGACAAAGCTGGCTGCGGCTCTGGCGGGGAGGGTGTAGGCAAAGCTCTGCGCGCCTTGCCGGACGGCGAATGCGGTCGGCGTCTTGTTTGTGTTAAGCGCAATCAGCGCCTCTGAGCCGTCTGTGTTCCTGAAGGCGACCGTGCTGATCCCGCCTGCGCCAGAATCTGAAGCGATGCGAGTCGCGCCCGGACGCACGAAGCGGCTGGCGTGAGCCAGCGCATAATATTCCAGATTGCGCGTCACGGCGCCGGTCTTGGAATCGACCGTCACGACGCCGCGGCAATCGCCGCAGCCGCCCAGGTGAGGGCCGTGGTTTTCATCCAGCGCGAGGTTCCAGAACAGAACGCCTCTGGCCCAGTTGCGCGTCGATCCGATGATCAGCGTATTCATGAACCAGTCAAAGGAGTCATCGAATTTCGGCGCCCAGTCGCCGCCGGAGCATTCGGTGAAATAGGCGTCTTTATCAGGATAGGCGTCATGCACCGGTCCCTGCGCCCCGACATCGCCCGCATAGCAGTGCCAGGCGACGCCCGCGACATAGGGATTGGCCTTGGCGTCGCCGAGCACAGTGAGCGGCGAGGACGGCAGATCCCAGTTGTGGTCGTAGTCGAGAATTTTCGTCTCTATGTCGGCGGCTTTGAATTTCGGGCCAAGATAACCGCCGATGAAGTCGGCGCGCGCGTTCGGATCGACGCGCATGCCCGGATAATCGGCGGGCTCAAAGCCGGGCTCGTTTTGCAGGGTGATAAACGAGATCGGCGCGCCTTCAGACTTCATCACCGTCACATAGCGCGCCAGATAGTCGGCGAAATAGGGATAGGCTTCGGGTTTGAGCGATCCGGTGATCAGGCTGTCCGAGGTTTTCATCCAGCCGGGCGCGCTCCACGGCGAGGCCATCAGGGTGAGGTTCGGATTGAGAAGACGCGCCTGCCTGACCGAAGGCAGCACGTCCGCCTTGGCCGGGGCGATCGAGAAATGCGCCAGCGCCGAATCCTGCTCGCCCTTGGGCATGTCGTCGTAGCTGTAATCGATTCGGGAGAAATCCGAGGCGCCGATGGTGAGGCGCATAAAGCTGAGGCCGAGATGATCGCCGGAGGCGTCAAACAGGTCGCGCATCAGCGCGTCGCGCTGCTCCGGCGTCATGTCGTGTTGCAGAATATAGGCCGAAGCGTCGGTCATGGCGGCGCCGAAGCCCACCATGCTCTGATAGGTTCGGGACGGATCCACGGTGATGACGACCGCCGCTTCGGCATGGCCGAAGGACAGATCGGGCTGCTGCGCCAGAAGCTTCGATTGATCGGCGTCGGTTTCCCACACCTGGACGCGTCCAGACCCAGAGGGTGCGGCGGCGTATGCAGGTGCGGACATATGCAAGGCTATAAGGGCGGTTCCAGCCAGCAGGGCGGGGATCAGGCGCATGACGTCGTCTCCGTTTCCGCCGCGCAGTGGGCGGCGATATAGTCGGCGTGATTGGGCATGCCTGCGACGCAGGACCGGATCACGTCCCTGATATTGTTGAGATAGGCCGTTTTCGCCTCATCATCGTAAAGATCGACAAACGGATCGCAGGCGTTGGGGATCAGGCCCTGACCGAGCAGAACCTGGATCCAGCTCTCGTCGGCGAACAGTTCGTCGGCGTCTTTGAAGAAACGGCCGCTGGCGCGAAACAGATCGAGCCGCGCCTTCAGGCTGTCGGGGATCGCCATGTCGCGACAGGCGCGCCACATCGGCTCGTCACGGCCATTGAGATGATAATGCGCGATGAGGAAATCGCGGATGCGCTCATATTCAAAGCGGCTCTGGGCGTTATAGGCGTCGCGCGCCGTTTCGGAAAATCCAGAGTCCGGGAACAGGTTGATCAGCCGTAAAAGCCCGCTCTGCACCAGGTGGATGGAGGTCGATTCCAAAGGCTCCATGAAGCCGCCCGCAAGGCCTGTGGCCACCACGTTTCGGCTCCACATCTTCAGGCGTCGGCCTGTGCGGAACGGGATCAGACGCGGCTCCGCCAAGGCTTCGCCGTCAAGATGGCGCATCAGGATCGCGCACGCCTCGTCATCGCTCATATGGCGCGAGGCATAGACATGCCCGTTGCCAATACGATGCTGTAAGGGGATGCGCCATTGCCAGCCCGCAGGACGAGCGATTGAGCGCGTATAGGGCGTCATCTGGGTTCGCTTATCGCCGCCATAGGCGCAGGGCGCGGCGACGGCGCGGTCGCAAGGAAGCCAGTGCGACCAGTCTTCAAAACCGGTCTTCAGCGTCTCTTCTATCAAAAGCCCGCGCATGCCCGTGCAATCCAGGAAAAGATCGCCCGAGACGGTCGCGCCGTTTTCGAGAATTACCTGCTCGACAAAGCCGTCCTCGGCGCGCAGGACGACCTCGCGCACTGTCCCCTCTGTGCGCGCGACGCCCAGCGCCTCGGCGTGCCGACGCAAATAGCGCGCATAGAGGCCAGCGTCGAAATGATAGGCGTAGGCGATCTCGCGCAGCGGCGACTTCGTCATGTCCGGGCGGGGAACCATGAAGCGGTTCTGATAGGCGGCGGCGGTGTTGATCGAATAGTCGGCGAACCTGTCCGAGACGCGCCCCGTTCCGCGCATTTTGAGCCAGTAGGCGTGCAGGCGCAGCCAGCCCATATCCTGACCGATCTTGCCAAATCCATGGATGTAAGCCTGATCGGGCGCGCCCCAGCCGGAAAATTCGATGCCGAGCTTGAACGTGGCCTGCGTCGCGCGCAGAAACTCCGTCTCGCTCAGCCCCGCCAGTCGATTGAACTGTTTGATGGCGGGGATCGTCGCTTCGCCGACCCCGATGGTGGCGATGGCGTCGGATTCGACGAGCTCAATCTGAAGGTTCCCGCCCCTGGGCGCGCACAGCTTCGCCAGCAAGACCGCCGCCATCCAGCCAGAGGTTCCCCCACCAACGATGACGATTTTTGAAATAGGCTTCATCCGTCCATCCCTTGCGATGGTGATGATGCAACCGGCGGATGGCGCGGGAGAAGCTGCGCCATCCGCCGGGCATCTGGCGGGGAACTACTGGAACTTGTAGTTGACGCCGAAGATGATCGTCGAGCCGTAGGTGTCGTAGGTCTCCGGCAGGAAGGCGCCATTCGACGTTTCCGTCCCAGTGCGCGTCTCATAAGGCGAGTTGGCCAGATTATAGGCTTCGACCAGGAAGGTCAGGCCGCGCAGAGCGCTGTCGTCGGGCATATCATAACTGATCTGCGCGTCGATCTGCTTGTCCGGCTGGATTTCCGAATATTGGCGCGTGCCCCAAAGCTGTTCGGTTTCGCCGCGGAAGGCCGAGCGCCAGCGCTCGGAAATCCGCGCGGAGAAGCCGTGCTTTTCGTAGAAGAGGGTCGCATTGGTGACTGTGCCGGAGAAGCCCGGCAGACGGGTCGGATCGCTCGGGCCATTGGGGTGAATATCGGTCCAGGAGCGCGCATAGCTGCCGCTGAAGCCGAAACCGTCAAGCCAGGAAACCAGATCTCCGCCCTGAGCCGTGCCGGACAGTTCGATGCCCTGCAGCTTGCCGCCCGTACCGTTCTCAGGCCGCGACATCGTGCCGATATTGCTCGTGGGCGTGGCGCCGCTCAGATTGGGATAGCCGGTGAAGTCGAAATTCTGGTCGGTCTGAGTATAGATGTAGGTGTCGAGCTTCTTGTGGAAGACGGCGAGAGCGAAATAGCTGTCCTTGGTCAGGTACTTCTCATATGAGATGTCCATCGCAAAGGCGCGCCAGGGCTTGAGGTTCGGGTTGCCGCCGGAACCGCTCCAGGTGAACTTGGTGATGTCCACTCCGGCCGAGACGTTGGCGCGGAGGTCTTCCAGTCGCGGTCGCGCAATGGTGCGCGAGGCGCCGATGCGCAGATACTGGTCGCCGCTGAACTTGGCGACGAGGTTCAACATAGGCAGGACGTCATGATAATGCGCGCCATTGTCGAAGGGCGCCAGTTCCGCCTGGCCGTTGCTGCCGGCCTGGGTCACATAGCCGCGGGAATGCTGATTTTCGTCAATATATTGCAGCCCCGCATTGCCGCTCAACGGAATGCCGCCGAGGCTGGTGTCGATGTCCATTTTCAAATAGGTCGTCACCAGCTTTTCGGTCACGTCCCACGCCTTGTTCCACTGGTCCTCATTGTTGATTGGAACCTGATCATAATACATGTTCAGGGCCTTGACCGGATCGTAGGACAGCGTGCCATTGGTAATGCCCGCCCAGCTCAGGTCAACCGGGTTGACCACAATGCTCGGATCAACAAACACCGGCGCGCGGTTGTTCTTGAGCATCAGATTGATGTCTTCGGACGAATGCGACTTCTCGCGGCGACTGAAATTGACGCCCAGATTGACGTGGCTGAACGGACCAAAACGCCATTCGCGATCGCCGGACAGGGTGGCGCTGGTGATCGTGTCCTTGATTTCCGGCGCGTGGATCAGGCCGTCATGGCCCCAGCCGCCCCAGGGCGCCGGATCGCCAAGCTCGACCTGAGTCACATCCGCATAGTCGGTCTGCGGTGAGAAGAGCGTCGGGCCGTTCTGCTGTAACTGATAGCCGATACTGTCAAAGGTGCGGATCGGCGCCGTGCCGGCATATTGCTCCATCAGCACCTCTTTCCGGGTCGCTTCGGAATAACCGGCGTCTCCGACCAGGCGCCAGTCGCCGAGCAGATAGGTGTTGTTCGACCCGATGGAGAACATCTTGTCCTTTCGGGTGTTGTAGTCGTTGCGCAGGATCGGCGTGACGCCATTCACCGTCGCGGAGGTGTTGATCTCGGTGCCGCCCCAGGTCGCAAAGGTCGGGTTGGTGAAGGAGATCGAGTCGGCGTATTGCGACTGATACCACATCAGGCCGCGCGTCGTTTCCTTCTGATGGAAGGTCGAGGAATAGATGTCGTTGACCGAGCGGAAATTGTCGGTCGGATGGAACTCGACCACAGCCATGACGCCGTCGCGGATCTGCGAGCGCGAAGTGTCCTCGACTTCAGCGCCCTGGAGACCCAGCGCGTCGGCGTGGCCAGCGCCGAACAATGAGCCTTGCTTGTCCCACCACCAGGACTTGTAATGGCGGGTCTGCGACGGATCGTCGAGATGCGAATAGCCAATGGCGACGCCCAGCTTCTTGTCGAAAAACTGGTCAATATAGGCGAAGGAATAGCGATTGCCCGTATCCTTGGTCCCTGCGTTCAGCTTGCCGTTGGAGTTGATCGAACCGCGCACGTTCAGGGACACGATGCGATGATTGTAATCGAGCGGGTGGACGGTGTGCAGATCGGCGGTCCCGGAAAGGCCCTGGCCGATCAACGATGGATTGGGCGTCTTATAGACAGTGACGCTGCCGATCAGTTCGGCGGGATACTGGTCAAACTCGGCGGCGCGGTTGTCCCCCGTGGACACTTGCTGACGCCCGTTCAGCAAGGTCGTGGCGAAGTCGCCGGACAAGCCGCGAATATTGATCGCCTGAACGCGGCCATTGACGCGCTGGCCTGCCAGACCCGGCAGGCGCGCCAGGGATTCGGCGATCGAGGCGTCAGGCAGCTTGCCGATGTCTTCCGATGAGATCGCTTCCACGATCTCGTCGGATTTCTTCTTGGTCGCGATGGAATCCTGCAGGCTCTTGCGGATGCCGGTCACGACCACGACCTGGCCCTTATCGGAATTGCCGCCATCTTCAGTCGTCTGATTCTGTGCGTGGGCGGCGCCAGCAACGAATAGGGCGAGGCCGACAGCCGTCGAGGCCTTATAAAACAAGGCGCGGCTATCCGCAGCGCGGGTTCGGTTATGTTTCATTTTAGTTCCTCCCGAATGGGCTTATTGTCTTTGTTGCTATGGAAGCGCTTCCATTGCATGCGCCCGGCCCTTCTGCATGTCAACTGCGGCAAATGCGACCGCAGGCGCAAAACGCGGCCTTATGTATCGAAAGCGCTTTCAATGTGCTTTTCAGGTCACGGTTGCCAGGTCGTCTCTGGACGCGCGCGACGCCTTGGGGATGTGACGAAAAACAGCCCTGAGCCAAAAAAATGCGCGCGGGGCCATTTTCCGGCTACATTTTTCGTGACCAATTCCGCTAAGACGGGCGGTGGCGCGCAACAGTTTTAGGATTGATGGAAAACATGGGTATCAGACTATATGACGGCGTCTGGGTGCGGCTTGAGGGCGTTGAGCAACCTGCGCGCGCTTTTCGTGACAAGGCGAATCCCGGCATATTTCATATCGACAGCTTCGACTATGACGTCGATGGCCGCGCCGTTCGCGCCAATCCCGACGCGCCGCCGATTCTTGAACTCTTCAATCTCGAAACCGCCAAGGCGGCGGGTCTTGATATGCGATCCTTCGGCTGATCGGTCCGGGCTCAGTACTGGGTGATGGTCAGGCTCTGACCGCCCGACTGAAGGATATGCAGATCCGGCAGATGCGACCCCAGTTGGCGCCAGTCAAGCCGGTTGCCAGGTGCCGGTTGCGCCGCAACCATCAGCATGCACACGATCATGCGATTTATCATGAGGTCGCCTTATCGGCATGGGAAGCCCGCGGCGCGTTCCGTAACCGGTGTGGCGCGTTACGGAAGAATGCGCCTTGACCATCGCGCCTCAAGAGCACGCATCAGGCGCGGGCGCGGCGCAATCTGCGCGCCTTAAACCATGGGCTTCCAGCTTTCGAAGACGGTCTCGCGGGCGATCTTGCCGTCGCGCATCTGGAAGACGTGCAGCAGGCGAAGCTCGATGCTTGCGCCTTTGGGATAGGGCAGTTTGGCGTAACCATCGCCGGTGACGACAAAATGCACGATGCAGTCGTCCACCACCCGATCGTGGGTGGCGAAGCGGTCCAGCGGCTGCATGGCCAGCAGACGGATCGAACCGAACAGGTTTTCGTAATTACGCTGAATATCGGCCAGCCTGGTCAGGCGCATGTCGCGGCTGGGCATGTCGAGCACGATATCGTCGGTATAGAGGTTCATGATCGAGGCCGGATCGGAGGCCTCTCCCTTCATATGAGCGTCAACGACGGCGAGATTGATCTGGGCGGGCGTCATGGTCATCACGGATAAGTTCCTTTAATGGACAGAATAACTGTCTAAATAAAACTAGACAGACAATCTGTCAATCATTAAAGATTATTTATGTTCGCGTATCAGGAGTTAGGCCTATGGACGACAATATCACCATTTCCGAAGCCAGGCTGACGCTCGGCTCGCTGCTCAGGCGACCCTATGAGGCCTTACAGGTCCGGGTTTACAGCGGCCTGAAGGCGCGCGGCTTTCCCGACATCCGCCCCTCTCATTCCAGCGTTTTTCGCTATATCCGTCCCAAAGGTTCGCATGTGTCCGATCTGGCTGCGCGCGCCGATATGGCCAAGCAGAGCATGGCTTATCTTGTGAAAGACCTGACCGACCTGGGTTATCTGGACATTATTCCCGATCCCCACGATGGCCGCGCCAAACTGGTGGTTCTCACGCAGAAGGGTCAGGCGGTCTGGACGGCGCTGGTTGATTTGTCCGCTGAAGCGGAAGCCATATGCGCCGACCTGATCGGCGAGAATCGTGTCGCGGCCTTGCGCGGCGCTCTGGCCGAACTGGCCGACGCGCTGGCCTCGAATGCGGGTCAGCCCTGAGCGTATTGCAGGCTCAGCACGACGGAGGCGGTCAGAATGACCAGGGCCGACATGCCGGCGCCAAGGCGGGAATAGTCGGCGAAGCGATAACCGCCCGGCTCCATGACGATCAGATTGTTCTCATGCCCGATCGGGGTCAGGAAGTCGCACGACGCCCCCACCAGCACGGCCAGCAGTAAGGCGTCCGGCTGGGCGTGGACCACGGGCGCGATCTTCAGCGCGATCGGCCCCATAATGATGGCGGCGGGCGCATTGTGAATCAGGATCGACAGCAACAGGGTCAGGGCGCAGACTGCGGCGATGGCGGCGATCAGAGGCGTATGCTGCAACAGTCCCCCGACGAATTGCGCCGCGTAGGCGGCGGCGCCCGTGCTGGCGAAGCTGGCGCCGACCGGGATCATGGCCGCCAGCAGCACGATAATGCTCCAGTTGACCGCGCCATAGGCGGTCTCGACGCTCATCAGCCGAAACGTCGTGATCAGCGCCGCCGCGCCGAGAAAACTGATGGCGGGCGGCACATGCAGAAGAATGACCGTGGCGATGGCGCAGGCGAAAATGCCGAGCGTCAGCGCCGCCTTGCGCAGATCGACCGGAATGGAGTCGCGCCGGTCGATCTCGACCAGCCGTGTATTGGCGGCGAAGACGGCGATGGCGTCGGGCGGGCCGGAGATAAACAACTGGTCGCCGCTTTCAATCGGAACCGTATCGAGCGAGCTGCGCACGCTTGAGGCGCGCGGACCGGCGGCGACGACATGCAGGGCGCCATTGCTCTGCGCCGCGACCGCCTCATGGGTGCGTCCGATCAGCGGCGAGCCGTGCGTGACCATCAGGCCCGCCGTAACATGGCCGGGCTCCGCGACCGGCCTGCCGCGATTGAAGTCGATGCTGTCATGCACCTCGGCGGGCAGGGCGCGCGACAGCAGCAGCAGCGAATCGCCCGATTTCAGCCGGTGCGTGCGCGGCCAGCGGATCGACCGCCCGCCGCGCAGAAAGGCCAGGATGCGCGTGCGCGTCTTGCGCAATTGCCGCGCCGCCTCGTCGCGGTCCAGAACGCGGCGCGCGTCGAGCGGAAATTCCATGACCCGCCACGGCGCGTCGTCGCTCTGATCGGCGCGGGCGCGTTGCGGCAGGAAACGCCAGCCGATCAGGGTCAGATACAAGAGGCCGACCACGCACACCGCCAGCCCCACCGGCGTCATGGTGAAAAAGCCGAAGGGCTGACCCAGAGCGCCTTGCCGGATCGAGGACAGGATCATGTTCGGCGGCGTGGCGATCAGGGTGGTCATGCCGCCGATCATGGTGGCGAAGGACAGCGGCATCAGCACCAGACCCGGCGACTTCCGGCTTGTGCGCGCCACCTCGGTCGCCAGCGGCATGGTGATGATCAGGGCCGCCACATGGTTCATGAAGGCCGACAGAAGGCAGGCCCCGGTCAGCAGCATGGCGAGGCGCACCGTAAAGGCCGCCTTCTCCGGGATCAGGGCGCGCGCCACCCAACCGGCGATCCCGGTCATCTGCAGGGCCTGCCCGACCACCATGACGGCGGCCACGGCGACCACGGCGGGGTCGCCGAATCCTTCCAGCGCCGCCCTTGGCGTGACCACGCCCGCCACGACGCTGGCGAACAGGGCGGTGAGCGCCACCGCGTCGGGCCGCAGCTTTCCGCTCATGAACAGGGCCAGACTGCCGATCAGGATCAGGCTGCACAGGATCGGCGCCGGAAAAAACGATGTGAGCAAGCCGCCCCTCACGCAATGAAAGACGCGGCCGAAACGGTCGCCGCGCACCGATCTACGCTTGAACGCAGCTAAATTTTCGATGGGGAATTGGCGGCCCCGTCTGGCGGCCCTCATCAGGCCGAAAAGCGTCGCGCGCCAAGAACGCACGCCATAACAAGCGTCATGACGATCAGCGCGGCGGCGCTGACGGTCTCATGCAGCACACATGCGGCGAGCACCAGACCGAGGAAGGGTTGCAGCAGTTGCAACTGTCCGACCGAGGCGATATCGCCGAGGGCCAGGCCGCGATACCAGAAGAAAAAGCCGATCAGCATGGAAAAAAGGGTCACATAACCCAGGCCCAGCCACGCGCTGACCGGAACCAGCGCCGGATGCGGCGGCAGATTGATCAGCATCAGCGGCGCCATGACCGGCAGGGCCAGCAGCAGCGCCCAGCAGATGACCTGCCAGCCGCCGAGGCGCCGTCCCAGCCGCGCGCCGACCGCATAGCCCAGCCCGCAGATCAGGACGGCCACAACCAGCAGGGCGTCGGCGGGCGACGCGCTGACGCCTTCATGCAGGGCGAAGCCGACGATGGAGATCGCTCCCAGACCGGAGAACAGCCAGAAGGGCGGCGACGGGCGCTTTTCGCCCAGACATGTGGCCCAGCCCGCCGTCGCCAGCGGCAAGAGGCCAGTGAAGACAATGGAGTGCGACGCCGGAACCGATTGCAGGGCCAGCGCCGTCAGCAGCGGAAAGCCTATGACCGCGCCGCTCGCCACGACCAGAAGCGGCCCCAGATCGCTGCGCGAAGGTTTCGGCGCGCGCAACGCCAGCAGACACAGGCCGCCCAGAACCGCCGCACAGGCGCCGCGCGCGCCGGTGACGAACAGGGGCGCAAGGCCCATGACCGCCAGCCGCGTGGCGGGCAGGGAGCCGCTGAACGCCAGCACCGCCAGACCGGCATAGAGCCAGGCCTCGCCTTGATGCGTCTTTGCCTGCGTTTGCGGCGCCGCTGCGGATGTCGTCAGGCTGTGGGTCATGGTTTTCGTCTCCTGCCGCCTTATGGAGCGGAGGGGCTGGCGCGGACAGAGACATTCCGGTAAAGTTTCGCCAAACTGTACCAGTACAAAAGGCGATACACTTGGACGGCTTATCTCGCGACACCGGATTGACGCACAGGCTGATGGCGCAAATCCGCGTCAGGATCGAGCAGCGGCGATTATCTGCGGGGGCGCGCCTGCCGTCGATCCGCGCCCTCGCCGAGGCGCAAGGGGTTTCAAAATCCACCGTGGTCGAAGCCTATGACCGCCTGCTGGCCGAGGGCCTGATCACCGCGCGGCGCGGATCGGGCTATTATGTCGCGCCGCCCGCGCCGCCTTTGACTGTGGCCGATATCGGCCCGCGCCTCGACCGCGAAATCGACCCGATATGGGTGTCGCGGCAATCGCTGGAGACGCAGGACTATCTCAAGCCAGGCTGCGGCTGGCTGCCCGAAGACTGGATGCCGCAGGAGGAACTGCGCCGCGCGCTGCGCGCCCTTGCGCGCCGACCGGACGCCAATCTGGTCGATTACGCGACGCCTGCGGGCCATGCGGGCCTGCGGCGCCATCTGTCGCGGCGTCTGGCGGACAAGGACATTGACGCGCCGCCGTCGCAGATCGTGCTGATGGATTCGGCCACTCAGGCGATCGAGCTTCTGTGCCGCTTCCTGCTCAAGCCCGGCGATACGGTGCTGGTTGACGATCCGTGCTATTTCAACTTCCTGGCCAAGCTGCGCGCCCATCAGGTCGAGATCCTTGGCGTGCCGATGACCCCAGGCGGCCCCGATGTCGCTGCGCTCGCCGATATTTTGTACGCGCACAGGCCGCGCCTTTACCTGACCAATTCCGCCCTGCACAATCCGACCGGCGCCAGCCTTTCGCCGCTGGTCGCGCACCGGGTGCTGAAACTGGCCGAGGCGCACGACCTGACGATCATCGAGGACGACATCTACAGCGATTTCGAACTGGAGCCGGGCCCGCGTCTGGCCGCCTTCGACGGATTCGAGCGCGTCGTTTATATCGGCGGTTTCTCGAAAACCCTGTCGGCCTCGTTGCGGCTCGGCTTCATCGCGGCGCGCGCCGACTGGATCGAGCCGCTGACCGATCTAAAAATCGCCACCGTATTCTCCAGCCAGGACTTCGTCGCTGACGTCGCGCATCAGGTTTTAAGCGGCGGCGGTTATCGCCGTCATGTCGAAACCCTGCGCCAGAAACTGGCGGTGCAACGCGCGCCGACCGCCGAACGTCTGGCCGATCTGGGACTGAAGCCATGGCTGACGTCGCAGGCGGGCATGTTCCTCTGGTGCGAGTTGCCTGAGGGTCTGGACGCCTCCGATCTGGCGCGCCGCGCGCTTGAGGAGCGGCTGGTGCTGGCGCCCGGAAACGCCTTTAGCGTCGGACAGCGCGCGGCCCGCTTCCTGCGCTTCAATATCGCCCAGTCGCAGGACGCGCGCCTATACGGGTTGTTGCGCAAATATGTGCGATGATGAAATAAAATGCGCAATAATGACAAATTCTGTGACAGTGCGCGCAGGATTCGCCATAGTCCGGCGTGAAAGACAAGGATGCGGGCGCGAAGACCTGCTCTTTCCAGACTCCCGGAGGCTCACATGAAATTCACCCAGGCGCTTGCGCTCCTTACCGCCCTTAGCCTCAGCATCGGTCCATTGGCGGCGCGCGCGCAAACCGAGGCGCCCGTCACGGTCACCGATAACGGCGCGAGCTGGACGCTGGACAATGGCGTGGTGCGGGTGACCGTCGCCAAGGACACCGGCTATATGCCGTCGCTGATCTATAAGGGCAAGGAGCTGATGTCGGCCAACAGGGGCGGCTCGTGGGAACATACGCCGGAGGGCGCGCCGCACCTGAGCAACACGATTACCATCGACCCGGCGACCAATGGCGGCGAACGCGCCGAGGTGTCGATCAAGGGCGTGACCGACGGCGCCTATACGCTCAGCCCGCATGCGCCGGGAGGCGGCGCGCAGGCCGATATGGAGATCCGCTACGCGCTGGGGCGCGGCGACAGCGGCGTCTATGTCTACGCCATCTACGACCATCCGGCCAGCTATCCGGCGGGCGGCACGGGGGCGGAGGACCGCTTCATCACCCGCCTGAGCCACGATTTCGACTGGATCACGGTCGATCCCGAACGCAATATGCTCGAAGCCTCGCCCGCCGACTGGGGCGCGGGCGTCGTGGTCCACGCCAAGGAGCAGCGCATCCTGTCCACCGGGGTCTATAAGAACTCGGTCGAACACAAGTACAGCTATTCGGGCATGCAGTACCGTCAGCCCGCCTATGGCTGGTCCTCAACGAAAGACCATATCGGCGTCTGGTTCATCAATCCGACCACCGAATATTTAAGCGGCGGCCCGACGCGCATCGACCTCGACGCGCATTTTGACTCCAATAATGACCCGGATCCGATCATTCTCGATTACTGGCATTCCGGCCACTATGCGGGCGCCAATACGCCGCTGAAGGCGGGCGAGCAGTGGCATAAGGTGATCGGGCCGATCTTCGTTTACGTCAATGCGCTCGACCATCCGCAACCGACCACGGACACGGAACTGAAGCGGCTTGCCGCCACGGCGGGCAATCCCACGGTCCCGGCAAGCTGGACGCACAATGCCGACGCGCTCTACGCCGATGCGCTGGCGCAGGCGAAGAAGGAAAACGCCGCATGGCCCTACGGATGGGTGAAGGATGACGGCTATACGCCCGCCGATCAGCGCGGCACGGTCACCGGGCGCTTCGTGCTGAACGATCCGCTGGCGCCAGCGGGAACGCCGACAACCTTCCCCGACCTCGTCGTCGGCCTGACCCAGGCGGGCGATCCTGACGACTGGGCGCCGCAGCACGCCATGCCGGGCCGCAACGCCGCCGCTT
This sequence comes from Asticcacaulis sp., assembly GCF_051956075.1. GTDB lineage: Bacteria > Pseudomonadota > Alphaproteobacteria > Caulobacterales > Caulobacteraceae > Asticcacaulis. The sequence goes on from NZ_JBQCGA010000065.1 coordinate 35,042, forward strand.
TTATCGAGCAGGCCAAGGCGTTGCACACCGGCCCCGACGCCTATCGCCACGATGCGCGCTTCTATCAGTTCTTCAATGACGGTAAGCCGGACGGCGCATTCGCGATCACCAAGGTCCGGCCCGGAACCTATACGCTGCACGCCTATTCGGACGGGATATTGGGCGAATATCTCAAGGCCGATGTGACGGTCGCACCCGGCAAGACGCTCGATCTGGGCGCGCTGAACTGGACGCCGGAGCGGCATGGCCGCCAGCTCTGGCAGATCGGCTATCCCAACCGCTCGGCCAGCGAGTTCTTCAAGGGCGATCAGGCCTGGCTGTGGGGCTGGAATCTGCGCTATGCGCTGCTTTTCCCGCACGATGTGACCTACACGATCGGCAAGAGCGATCCAGCGAAGGACTGGTTCTTCGAGGAGGTTCCGCACGCCACGAACCTGTCCTTCGTCAATCCGGCGGCGAAGGATCCGGCCAATCAGAAGTTCGGCTGGGTGAAGACAGAATCGCTCGATCAATACCCGCAGACCGATCATACCGGCCCATGGCGCGTCTATGGCATGGGGCGCGAAACCGTCTGGACCGTGAAGTTCAAATTGCCGAAGGCGCAAACCGGCACGGCCTGTCTGCGCGTCGCTCTGGCGGGCGAGGACGGCATGGACGGGCAATTGCCCGTGGCGCTCAACGGTCAGAGCCTCGGCGCCATCGGCGACGGCTCCAGCTCTGACAATGCGCGCATGATCCAGACCAACGCCATCCGCTACAATACCGACAGAGGCCTGTGGCAGCAGCGCGCCCTGCATTTCGACGCGGCGAAGCTGAAGAAGGGCTGGAACGAGATGACCTTCACGGTCCCGGCGGGCAGTCTGCAAAGCGGCGTGGTCTGGGACTATCTGCGGCTGGAGGTCGATGACGGCAAATAGAGCGGGCGCCGTCAGCCGATCAGGTGCGCCGACGGATCGTCGTCAGCCTCGAACATTGCGGCCAGCAGGTCGGTCAGGTCGGCGGGCGTGAACGGCTTGGTCAGTTGCGCGTCGGCGCCCAGCCGCCGCGTGGCGTCGAGCGCGGCGTGGCCGCCGATCTTCTGCGCCAGACCCGCCGACATGGCGATGATCTTCACATCCGGCCAGGTCGATTTGATCTGGTGGATGCCCATCAGCCCGCCCATACCGGGCATGAAGACGTCGCACAGCGCCACGTCGATATGGGCGATGTTGACGCTTGAAAAGGCCGCCTCCATGCTGTTGGCCTCGGAGACGCGGTAACCGGCCTTGATCAGCGCCTGCCGCACAAAGGCGCGCACAGTCTGGCTGTCGTCGATGACGAGGACGTGTTTGCGTATTTCTCCGGCGTCGCAATCCTTGTTGATGTCGGCGAGAATCGCCGCGACGGTCTGTTCGCTGAACGGCTTTTTCAGCACATGGTCGGCGCCGGAACGGCGCGCCCGCTCCAGGGTCTGCTCCAGATCGCGTCCCGACGCTCCCGCCGTCATCAGCACCAGCGGCATATGCCGTCCCAGCTTGCGGAAACGGTCGATATGCAAAAGCGCATTGTCGCCGCTCAGAAAGATGTCGAGGAACATAGCCTCGATCTTCATATGGCTCAGGGCGTTGATCGCGCCGCGGACGTCCTCGCAATGCACCGGCAGCCAGCCGAGCTTTTCCAGCATCCGGCACATGATCTGCGCCTGAGTTTTACTGTCCTCAAGAATTAATGCCGAACGCGCCATCACTGCCTCGGTGTCGCGTCACTCGCGCCCGTTGCCGTAAGGATAAGCTTTCAATCGTTAAAAATTCGGAGAGGCGCGCACTGTTGCGAGTGGAGAGGCTTCTGGCGCCAGGCGCCTCTACATTATCCTGCTAAGGAAGTGACAGGCTTCTGTTGCCAGGCGCCTGCCATTTTTCATCAGATTTCGGAGAGGCGCGCACAGTTGCGAGTGGAGAGGCTTCTGTTGCCAGGCGCCTCTGCATTATCTTGCTAAGGAAGTGACAGGCTTCTGTTGCCAGGCGCCTGTCGGGCCCCGCCTGACGAGGCTAATCGTCAGGAGTTTGGTTCGGAATTACCCCGCTGCATTACGCAGCAAGAGCGTACTCCGGAGCGAAGTTATCGTTCGCAGTTAAAAAATGAGGCGATCACAGAGCCTCACACTGAGGGAAAGCTTCACCTTTACACGCCTGTCGATGCTGATCGGCCCCATAAAGCCCCAAAGGGGAGGATGGTGGAGCCGCCGGGAATCGCACCCGGGTCCAGTTCGCTTATTACGTGGGCGTTTATCCCCATAGTCCGGTCGCCCGGACACAGCTAATATAGGCGCGGACGGAGGCGAGGGGAAGCCTAATCGAGCAAAATCTCGCGCAGCTTCATTTCCTCACGGTGTTCGGCCTCGCGTTGCGCGGCGGCCAGCCGTTCGGCCTCCTGCGCGCGCGCCTTGAGCACGGCCAGCGCCTGCCAGACATGCGACACCTCATCCTCGCTGTCCGCAGGCTCGTTGATCGGCGTATCATAATCGCCCTTTGAGGTCTTGATGATGGCGGTCGCCACATCCTGCAGCGGGCGGGTGATGAAGTGCGCGACGATCCACAGGGACAGGCCCAGCATGAGCGCGATGCCGATCAGCGCCGTGGCCAGAAACTCCCCGGCGCGCTGACGGTTATAGGCGTCGGCCTTGGCCTTGGCGGTCGCCAGCTTATCGCGCAGCCCATCGACCATGCGTTCGACCTCGTTCTGGAAGGCGATGCGGTCGTTGCGGCTGTTGACGCCCCGCGTCTCGGCGGCCTTCTGATCGCCGCCGGTCGCCAGACGGATCAGGTCGCGCCGCACCGTCATGAAGCCTTGCGCATCGTTCAGGATGGGCTGCATCTGCCGCAATTCCTCCGAGGTGGAATCGGCCTTCCAGACCTTGAGCAGATCCTCGATCTCATCAAGATTGGTCTTTAATCCGGTCACGAAGGTGTCCATCTCCTCGACGTTGCGGGCGATATAGACGCCGCGCGACTCCATCACGACATTGGACACCAGATGATTGAGCCGTTCGCCGCGCCAGGCGTTTTCGTAGGCGTGGCCATAATCCTTCATCATGCGATTATAGTCGGCGATGGTCGCCAGACCGAGGCCGGTGACCACCAGAGCCATCAGGGCGAAACAGGCTACGAGAGCCAGAATGCGTGCGCGTATCGACATGAGGAAATCCTGCGCGGCGCCAAGCCAGAGACGACCAGTTTAGACCTTAACGGTTATAAATCCATAAAAAAGACGCAGCCGTTTGAGGCTTATCTACCGGGCGCCGAGGCCTGTCAGCCAAACACGTCAGCGGTAAGGGCGGGTATATCCGGTCGAAGGCGCGCCGCCATAGGGCGAAGCGGGCGCGCTCGGGCGCGTCGCCAGAAAGGGATTCGGGTAGCCGGTAGCGGCGACCGGTCTGCGCACGCTAACGCGGCCCATTACGATTGCGGAGCTGCGCGGTGCGTTCGACATGACGGTTTGTCCCGAAGTTGATTCAGACGCCTATCAGCCCATGAGTCGCCGCGCGCGTAAATCGGCCCGCCATCCGGTTTTATGTCGCTTTTCGGCCACAATGCCGCCAGCAACCGGCCCCATTTCGTCAAGCCTTCATAAAACCTGCATCCAAACGTCAAACTCAACCGTCATAGCCGCTCTTCAGCCGCCTTTCATTTTCTGTTCAGTTACGGATCAGTTTCGGTTGGGGAACCCAATGACCAGCTCCAAGATCGCCCTTTTGTCCGCCGCCTCGCTTCTGGCAGTGGCGTCGCATGCTCAGGCCGCCGCCCCGGCGCCCGCGCCCGCTGCCGACGCTCCCGTCGTCGTGACCGTCTTCGGCCAGCGCGCCGCCGAACGCGAAGCGCTCGACCAGCAGCACAAGTCCCAGACCCTGAAAGAGGTCGTGACCGCCAACGACGCGGGCAAGCTGCCTGACCAGAATGTCGGCGAAGCCGTGCAGCGCATGCCGGGCGTCACGGTCGATGACGATCAGGGCGAAGGCCGTTACGTCGTGATCCGCGGCCTCGACCCGGCCCTGGCCGCCGTGCGCATCAACGGCCAGGACGCCGCCGCGCCGGAAACCGATACGCGCGAGGTCAAGGTGGACACCATCCCGTCCGGCCTGATCGGCTCGATCGAAGTGCTGAAGGACCAGACCGCCGAATACGACGCCAACGCCATTGCGGGCGCGGTCAATGTCAAGACCATGACCGCCTTCGACAAGAAGAAGCCGTTCGTGACCGCGCGCTATGCGGCGGGCCATATCGACCTTGACGACAAGACCTCGTATGACGCCGACCTGTCCGCCGGGACGCGCTTTGGCGATCATAAGCAGTTCGGCGTCGTCGTCGCGCTCAACGCCTCACGCCGTCCGCAGGCCTCGGACAATCTGCAGGGCTCGGAACACTGGGGCGAAGACAAGACGGGCGCTCAGATCGTTCCGTCCGACTGGAAGCTGCGCGACTATTATGTGATCCGCAACCGTCAGGGCGCCGCCGTCAATTTCGACTATAAGCCCAATGACGACGTGCATCTGTACGCCCACACCCTTTTCTCGCACTTCACCGACATGGAGCAGCGCCAGCAGTTCGGGATCAAGCTGGCCGGTCAGACCGCCACGGGCGACGACACGGGAACCTTCGCCAGCGCCAAGGCCGCCAAGCGCGACGCCAAGTATCGCTTCGAAGACGAGCATATTTCGACGGTCAGCTTCGGCGGCGAAGTCACCGTCGGTCAGGGCAAGCTTGACGCCGACATCACCAATTCGACCGCGATCAAGGACGACGATCCGCGCTACAACTTCTCCTATGTGTCGGGCAAGAAGGACGCCAAAGGGACTTACGATCTGTCCGATGTGCTGTTCGATGTCGATCCGGGCGGCAAGGTCTATGACCCGTCCAATTACACAGCCTCCGAGGCCGAACTGGAGGCCGACCACTATCGCGAAATCCTGAACCAGGCCAGCCTCAACTACAGCCTGCCGACCAGCCTCTGGGGCGGCGATACGACCTTCAAGTTCGGCGCGAAATATTCCAAGCGCCACAAGCGCTCCGACGTCAATTATAAGCTCTATGACGTGTCGCATTCGGGCATGACGCTCAGCGACTATCAATCCTACACCGGCGCGACCCTCTATAATGGCCGTTATGATTTCGGCCCGACGGTCGATTTCATCAAGTCGCTCGACGCCGCCGAGGCGGGCGGTTATCTGACCGACGCCAATCTGGAGGAGCCGGACACGCTGGTCGGCGAACTGGCCGACGATTACGACGTCACCGAGACCGTCAGCGCCGGCTACGCCCAGGCGACGATCCGCAACGGAAACTGGACCGTGACGCCGGGCCTGCGCGTCGAGCATACCGCCAACACCTCCAAGGCCAAGGCGTTCGACGAGGATTCGTCCATCGACATGCCGTTCAACAGCTTCGGCAAGAAGGACTATACCGACCTGTTCCCGTCCGTAGTCGGGCGGTACGACGTCAATTCCGACACGCTTGTCCGCTTCGCCGCCACCACCTCGATCGGCCGTCCCAACTATGTCGATCTGGCGCCGCATGTGAACATCAGCAAGAACGACGGCAGCGCGGAGATGGGTAATCCCGACCTCAATCCTCTCAAGTCGGTCAATCTCGACGCCGGTTTCGAGCATTATTTCGGCAAGCGCGGCGTGATCTCGGTCTCGGCCTTTTACAAGGACATTCAGGATCCGATCTTCAACACCGGCTATACCGGCGATCTGACCCTTGGCGGCGTGACCTATACCGATCTGAACGTCACCCAGCCGAAGAATCTCGACAAGGCCACATTGGCGGGCGTCGAATTCAATCTCGTCTATCAGTTTGACGACATGCTGCCTGCGCCGCTCGACGGCCTGGGCGCCTCGCTGAACCTGACCTCGCAGAAGTCCTCGACCGACGGCGCGCCGGGCCGCAGCGACAAGGTCAGCCTGATCTACACCTCCGACCTGACCGTCACGGCGGAGCTGACCTATGAGAAATATAACTGGACGGCGCGCATCGCCTATTCGTACCGCTCCAAATTCCTCGATACGCTGGGCGACGACAAGAGCACCGACATCTACACGGCGGCGCGCGGGCGTGTGGACGTCAAGGTCGGCTACGAACTCAACAAGACCTGGCAAGTGTTCGTGCAGGGCAAGAATCTGAACGACGCGCCGTGGCGCCGCTATATCGGCAATGCGCGTCAACTGGTCGAGAACGAAGCCTACGGCCAGACCTGGGCGGTTGGCGTCGCGGCCAAGTTCTGATGCACAGGCAGCCAGGCGACGAAGATTGTCGCCTGGCTGTCAAGAAAGCGGGCTATGACGCCGTCCGTGGTTGAAGGCCGCTGCGACAACTTATCAAAACGCGCCGCAGGAGGATGCAGAATGGTCAGGACATTGCGTAAGGCGGGGATCGGCGGGCTCGGCGTACTGCTGACCTGGATGGTGTTTTCCCTTATCGCCATGGCGTTTCTGGGGCGGGCTGAGGCCAGCGAAGCCTGGCGGCTTGAGCGCGTCGTCGTGGTCATGCGCCATGGCGTCCGCCCGCCGACCAAGGCCAGGGTCGTTCCCGAAGGCTTCACGCAAAAGACCTGGCCGTCCTGGGACGTCGATTGGGGTTATCTGACCGGCCACGGCGCCAAAGCCATCGCCAAGCTCGGCGAACTGGACGCGCGCAGCTATGGCGCCTTTCTGGGCGAGGATTGCCACAATATCCGCGTCGTCGCCGACATTGACCAGCGCACGCTGAAGACCGCCGAAGCCTATGCGCAGGCGCTGGAGCCAAAATGTCCGGTCACGGTCGAACATGGCCCGATGGATCAGGCCGATCCGCGCTTTTCGCCGTTCGAAGCCGATACGCCCGCCGACGGCGAAGCCATGCTGGCCGCAGCGCAGGGCGCGCTCGGATCGGGCGGTCTGGCGGCGCTCGACGCAAGTTACGCGCCGCTGCTGAAAAAGCTCGACGCCATTCTCGGCTGCTGCTCGGCCCCCGCCTGTCCTGACGGCGCGGCGTCCTGCGGCCTCGAAGACATGCCGACGCGCTTCGTCGACAAGAAGAACCGCGTCAAGATCGACGGCGGCCTTGATACGGCCTCGTCACTGGCGCAGGTCTTGCTGCTGCAATATGCCGACGCCAAGCCGCTGGACAGCGTCGGCTGGGGCCTGGCTGACCGCCAGACCATCGCCGATCTGTCGGCCTTGCACGCGCTGGAATTCCAGCTTGTCGCCCGCCCGAAAGCCATCGCCGATTTCGGCGCCCGACCGCTGCTGGCCGAGGTGAAGCGCGGCCTGTTCGCGACCGACACGAAGAAGATGACCGTGCTGGTCGGCCACGATTCCAATCTCGCCTATGTCGGCGGCGCGCTCGACCTGCACTGGAAGGCGGGCGGTCTGGCGCCGGACAGTTTGGCGCCGGACAGTCTGGCGAAAGACGATCCGGCCCCCGGCGGCGCTTTGATCTTCGAAAAATGGCGCAACCCGAAAGGCCGCGAGGTCGTCATCGTCCGCTATCGCGCCCAGTCGCTCGACCAGATGCGCAACCTGACCGACCTGACGCCCGCCGCCTCACACATCCTGCCCCTGTCCCTCTGCCACGGCAAAACCGCCTGCGCGGCCAAACGCTTCGAAACCTTGCTGGACAGAAACTAGACCTGTTTCTCATGCCTCCCCGGCTATGCCGAGGAGGGGACCGCGCGGGCCTCGCCCGCGTGGTGGTGGGGTTTCTTTTGGCCCTCACGCCATCCCCAGAACCTTCAGCAGCGCCAGACTGATGCCCCCGAGGGCCAGCAACGACAGCACCACGGCCAGCGTCACGCGCCCACCCGCCTTCGCCACTGTGCGCACATCGACGCCCAGCCCCAGCGCGGCCATCGACACGACGGTCAGAAAACCCGCCACATCGCTGATCGGCGTCAGGGCGGCATGCGGGATAAAACCCAGGGCCCGCAGAGCCACCATGGCGATGAAGCCAATAATGAACCACGGGACCAAATGCGCCAGATCCGGTCGGCGCCGGGCCTCCCCCGCGACCAGCTCCCCATTCGGAACCGTCTCCGGCGCCAGATGCGGCGCGATCAGCGACAGAACCAGGCTGACCGGCCCCAGCATCAGCACGCGCGTCAGCTTGACCAGGGTTCCCATCTGGATCGCGCTGGCCCCCATCGGCGCGGCGGCGGCGATCACCTGCGGCACGGCATCGACGGTCCGGCCTGCAAAGGCGCCGAACGCCGCCGCCTTCATGCCCAGCAGCAACCCGATCAGCGGCAGGCCCAGCACGACCGCCACGCCTAGCACGGCGGTGAAGGCGATGGAGGCGGCGACATCCTCGGAATCGGCGCCGATCACCGGCGCGACGGCGGCGATGGCCGAATTGCCGCAGATCGAGTTGCCGCACGCCACCAGCAACGCCATGCGCGTCGGCAGACCCAGCGCCTTGCCGATGCCAAAACTGATCAGGATGGCGCTGGCGACCACCAGGAAGATGCCGATCAGCAAAAAGGGGCCTGCATCAATGAGCATCTGAGTCGACACCGCGGCGCCCAGCAGCACGACGGCGATCTCCAGCAGATACTTGGCGCTGAACTCCACGCCGCTGCGCCATGCCGCGCCGGGCGTCCACAGGCTGCGTGCGGTCGCGCCCAGCACGATGGCCAGCACCAGCGCCTCGACCCACGCCTTGCCAAGCAACGCCGCCTCCGCCGATTGCAGCGCATAGGCGGCGCCGGTGACGATCAGGCACAAAACGAAACCGGGCAAAACGCTCAAAAGGCGGTGCGCGCGAACAGGAACGGCGATGTCAGCCATGGGGAACTCCACTTCGCCGCCGGTTTATACCCGCAGAAAGGTTCGTTCCAACAGATTATAATGTTAAATTCGTTCTTATAAATCGAACAATTGCTGTCATTGGCCAGCTCCGCAAGCGTCTGTTTGCGACCCGTTTATTGCGACGCGCTGGACGCCGCCGAAGCCGTCGCGACCGGCGCCAGAAACAGATTCACCGCATCCGGCGCGTCCTTCGCCGCCGCCACGGCGACCGGCGCATGATCGACCCCGACTTGATCGAGCACCGCCGCCACCGCTTCGGCGCGCGCGCGCGATGCGCTCCGTCGGGCCGCCGCCGACGATCTGCAAGCCGCCGCCGCCCCAGCGCTGCGCCGCCCAGGCCGCCGCCAGCACAGCGGCGCGGCCATCGTCGCTAAGCGCAGACTTGCCCGCGTCGAAGGCGATGGCGGGCAGGGGCTGCGATGGCGGGATCAGCGTCACCGACGTTCCCGGTATAAGCTGGCGCGCGGCCAGCTCCAGCGCGTGATAATCCTCCAGCGAGCCGCCGTTCTTGAGCGTAACCTGCGCGCTCAGAGCGCCGTTGTCGCTTTTCAGCCCCTGCACCGTCGCCACCCGCTCCAGCACGGCGTTGAGATAACGGTCGGCGGGCAGGCTGGCCACCTGATCGGACAGGGACGGCAGTTGCGGCGAAGGCAGGCTGACCGTCTTGTGCGCATTGATATCGTTGGCGTTGGCGGCGATCACCTGCTCGATATTGAGGCCCTTGAGGTCCGGCCAGGTCTGACCGAAGCGCTTTTCGACGCCATCGACATAGGCGTGGGTGATGACGACGGCCTGCACATTGACGACCTTGCCATGGCTGACGCTGACGCGCAGGTCGTTGATGCGCGCGCCCTCCTTGGCGAACAGGCTCTCTATGGTGTTGCGCACGCGGTTGGTCTGGCGCGCCTCGGTGACCAGGTCGTTGAGCGACAGGGCCAGCGGCGCGCACAGCAGCAGGGTGATCATCGCCAGAATCGGCGCCTCCCAGCGCGATCGCTCATGCCGCGCAGGCAGGAAACCGTAACGGCGTGCGACGATAAACACCGCGCCGAGAATGGCCACGACGTTGGTGATGAACAAAAGACCGGCGCCGGCGGCGATATTCAGCGTCCAGGTCGCCAGCCCGTAGCCGACCGTCGCCAGCGGCGGCATTAGGGCGGTGGCGATGGCGACGCCGGCAATAATCCCGCCGCGCCGCGACAGGGTGACGACGGCGCCGACCACGCCCGACAGGGCGGCTACGATCAGGTCCAGCAGGGTCGGGCGGGTGCGCGCCAGAATTTCTCCCGTCACCTCCTTGAGCGGCGAGGCCCAGACGATCAGCACCGAGGCCAGGATCGACACCAGCACCCCGACCCCCAGCGTGGTCGCCGCGCGGCGGAAATTGGGCAGGTCCAGTTCGGCCAGCGACAGGCCCATGGCCACAATCGGCCCCATCAGCGGCGAGATCAGCATAGCGCCGATGACCACGGCGGCGGAGGACTGCAACAGGCCCAGTGTGGCGATGCCGCAGGCGCAGAAGGTCAGGCCGTAATAGAAGGCTGAATGGCAGGCATTGGCGTGAACCTCCTCCTCGACCGCATCGCGGTGCGCCTTGGTGAAGGCGCGCGACGGCGGGCGCAACAGCTCGCTGACGATGCTGGCGCACTCGTCGCCCAGGCCCCGCAGATGGGTCATCAGGCGCGAGGTTTCGACACCCGGCTTTGGCGAAGGGTCTTTGGGCTGCGGCATGCGGTCTCCATCATATCCACCCCCTCATGCCTCGCCTTATCGTCGGTGACCAGTGACCTCGCGTCCCTCTCGCGCGAACGTGAAGCAGAGTGATAGCGTCTTGCCAAAACTGTGCATATTGTATATGCACAGTATATGACTTCGCTTGCCTTCATGTTTGGGCCGATTTCACCGGCTGCGCCAGGACCGCTCTACGAGCAGATCGTCGCGGCGGTGAAGCGGGAGGTCGCCGCCAACCGGCTTAATCCGGGCGACGCCCTGCCGTCGCTGCGCAGTCTGGCCGCGGAGCTCATGGTCAGCCTGATCACCGTCAAGCGCGCCTATGAGGAGCTGGAGAAGGACGGCGTGATCTATTCGCGGCAGGGTCTGGGCGCCTTTGTCGCCGACGCTGGCGGCGAACGCTTGCGCGAACAGAATATCGAAGCCGCGCAGGCGGCTCTGCGGGCGGGCATGGCCGCCGGACGCGCCGCAGGCTTGGATGATGCGGGGCTGCTGGACATGTTGAATCACATTTTGAAAGAGGGAATTGACGGATGAGCCCGGCGATATTGACAGAAGGACTTTATTGCAAACAAGGCGGTTTCACGCTCGGCCCGCTGGACCTGAGCGTGCCGCGCGGCTCGATCACAGCTCTGATCGGACCGAACGGCGCGGGCAAGACGACCTTGCTGGATCTTATGATGGGGCTGGGACGCGCGCGGTCGGGGCGTATCGAACTGCTGGGTCTGACGCAGCCTGGTGATGAAGTCGCAATCAAGACGCGCGTCGCCTATGTCAATCCGGATGTGAGTTACGCGGTCTGGGGCACGGTCGGGCGCGCGCTCGATTTCGTGCGCGGCTTCTATCCCGACTGGGACGAGACGCGCTGCGCCCGCCTTCTGACGGCGTTTGAATTGACGCGCGCCCAGAAGATCACAGCCCTGTCGTTCGGTGGACGCATCAAGCTGTCCCTGACGATGGCGCTGGCGCGCGAGGCGGAGCTGTTGCTGCTCGATGAACCGACGGTCGGGCTTGATGTGAACGCGCGCCGCGTTCTGTTCCATGAACTGCTCAATGTCGTGAAAGCCGATAACCGAACTGTGCTGATATCTTCGCATCAGCTCAGCGATCTGGAGCGGCTGGCCGACCACTGCGCCATCATCAGCAACGGCAGGCTTGAGGTCATGGCGCCGATGGACCGCCTTCTGGAGCGCTACGTGCAGCTGGACGCCGTTTGTGCGGGGCGTCTGCCTGATCTGAGCGGCGTGCGTCTGATCGCGCGCAACGGCGACCGCGTCCGCCTGTTGCTGGATCGCCATCTTTGCGACGAGGCGTCGCTGAGCGCGCAGGGCGTGCGCGTCGTGGCCGGGGTTCCGCTCAATCTCGAAGACCTGTTCCTCGCCCTGACCTCTGAAACGCAGGAGAAAGCCGCATGATGACGTCACGACTGCGCCATCTCGTCCTTGATCCCGCCCCGCTCTGGCAAAACGGCGTCGGGCTGTTGCTCTGGCTGATCGTCGCCTTCATCGCTGGCGTGTGGATGACAGGCAAGGGCGAGCCGAACATCATGATGGTCTTCTCCGCCTCCGTCGTGACGTCAAACTATACGCTCAAAACGCCGGTCTGGCGCCATCTTCCACTGTCGCGCGCCGAACTGGGACAGGCGCAATGGTGGCATCTGCTGGGCCGCCCCGCTTTGTGCGCATTGGCGTCTCTGGCCCTGGCCGTTGCGGGGGCGGCCATGTTCGGCGCCTTGAGCACGCCGCCGGTTGAGATCCTGGCCTATGGCGGCGCTGAGCTATCTCTGATCCCCTTATTCGGCGCGGCGGTGCTGCTGGCGGCCCAGTTGGCGCCCATGTTCGGCGTTGGCGGCTATGCGCTGGGCCTTGGCCTGCCGCTGACGGGCGCTCTTGCGCTCGGGATGCGCTGGATGGATAAAGACCTGTTTTTGGTCCACCAGGGCGAGATGCTGACGGGCGGCGCGATGGGGCTGATGCTGATGTTCGCGTTGTATGCGGCCAGTCCCTGGCTGCCTCTGGCCCTGCCCAAACCGCCGCGGCTCGCGCGCGCGAAAAGCCGTGACGCCGCCGCGTCGAAGCCGGGCCAGCCTGGATTGACGGGGTGGGGCGCGTTGGCTAGGCCCGCCCTGAACCGTCTGGCGTTTTCCACTGGTCTTTCCCTGCTCGCCGTCGCCGTCATGTTCATCGTTTCAGACGGAGCCTCGGCATGGACGCCGATCCTGGGCGCGCTGCCTCCGGCGATCGTGGCGATCACCACACAGACGACGACGCCGATCCGCGCCTTAGCGGGGTTGCCGCTGACGCCTGCGGCGCGAACGGTTGTCTTGCAGGCTTCAGCGCCTTTGCTGCAACTGCCGGTGTTCGCGCTCATGTGGGGACTGACGCTTCTGATCGCTCCGGCGACGCTGACGCCAATGTGGCTGGCCGCCTATGGTCTGACGGCGCTGGCCCTGCTGGCCGCCGCGTCTGTGAGCCTGGCCCTGCAACTGCGCTTTGGCGTCAGGGCCTCCGTCGCGCTCGTCGGCGTCCTCGCCGGTCTCATGGGTGTGAACGCCGGCTTCATGGCGGCGACAGGAGGCCCTGCGCTGCCCGCCGCCGCCAGGGTGTGGATGGCGCTGCTACTGTGTCTGCTTCTTGCGGGCGGTTGGGTCTGGACCTGGGCGGAGCTGGCCTATGGCCGCGCCGCCTATCGCCAGCGTCCGCTGACGGCGCAGACCTGGCGCGGTCGAGACGGCTGACGGACGTCTGGCCTCACCCCGCCGCGCGGAGCGTGACGCCGACCTGCGGCTGCGGGCGGCCCAGGAGATAGCCCTGCGCCCCGGCGCAGCCCTCGGCGCGCAGCAGGTCAAGCTGGGCCTGAGTTTCCACGCCCTCGGCCAGCACCGGAATGTCGAGGCTGCGCCCCAGGGCCAGAATGGCGCGCACGATGGCGTGGGCCTGCGGGCTGACATCGGCCTGCATCAGGAAGGAGCGGTCGATCTTGATCTTGTCGAACGGGAAGGCGCCCAGCGTATCCAGCGAGGCGTAGCCCGTGCCGAAATCGTCGATGGCGATGCTGACGCCCAAGGCCTTGATCTGACGCAGGATGTGCAGGGCGCGCGTCCGGTCCTCGATAATCGAGGTTTCGGTGATCTCCAGCTCCAGCCGCGACGGCGCAAGCCCGGTCATGATCAGGATGTCGCGCACTGTGGCGATCAGACGCTCGTCGCTGAGTTGCACCGGCGACAGATTGACCGCGATGCGCAAAGGCTCGCTCCAGCGCGCCGCCTCTTCGCACGCCGTGCGCAGCACCCATTCGCCGATGGCGATGATGGCGCCGCTCTCCTCGGCCAGCGGAATGAAATCGGCGGGCGAGACGAAGCCGCGCTGCGGATGGCTCCAGCGGATCAGCGCCTCATAGCCGGTGACCTCACCGGTCGCGACGGCCTGCTGCACATGATAGAAGAGGCGGAACTCGTCATTGGCCAGCGCCCGCCCAAGATCGTGCGCCAGGGCGCGGCGGTCGCGCGCCGCCTCATCCGCTCCGGCGTCGAAGAAGCACAGGTGATCGCTGTGGCTGGCGCGCGCGCGCCACATGGCCAGATTGGCGTTGTTGAGCAGGGCTTCGCGCGTCTGCGCGTCCTGCGGGAACAGCGCCGCGCCGATGGCGCCGCCGCCGTTCAACGACAGGACGGCGCCTTGACTGTCCATAATCTGGCTGGGCGTATGCACCGCGTCGCACAGGCGGGTGAGAAAATCGTCGAGCGCCGCTTCATCGCCGTACGGCATGACCGCTGCGAATTCGTCAGCGCCGAAGCGGGCGATGAATTCACCGTCGCGCAGCGCGTCGGACAGCCGCGCCGCCACCGCCCTGAGCATACGGTCGCCGACGCTGTGGCCATGGCGGTCATTGACCGCGCGAAACCCGTTAAGGTCGATGGCGACCACGACCAGCTTTTGGTCAGCCGCCGCAACGCGCGCCAGTTCGGCGTCGAGATGGGTGTTGAGATGCGCGCGGTTAGGCAGGCCGGTCAGGCTATCGTGCAACGCCATATGGGCGATGCGCGCCTCGGTCTTACGGCGTTCGGTAATGTCCTCAAAGGTCGTCACCCAGCCGCCGTCTGGCATCGGGCGATGCGACACTGACATGGTGCGATGGGGGAAAAAGTCCGAAACCATGTCGCCGCCGCCGGGGCGAGCGATCAGGGCGCGGTTACGCGCATGCCAGGTCTCGATCTCGGCTTCAGGCGGCGCAGCGCCGTCGCGGGTGGACATCAGCATGACCAGCAGGTCGCGAAACGACAGGCCTGGGGTGACCTGGGCGGCGTCCAGTCCGTAAATGTCGATGAAACGTCTGTTGGCCAGCACCAGCTTTTCGTTGCGGTCGAACAGCAAAAGGCCCTGCGACATGTGCGACAGAGCCGCGTCGAGATTGCGCGTCGCCTCAAGGCTACGGTCCTGGTCAGCCTTGCGCGCGCTGATGTCCTGGGTAATCGAAGCGTAACCGATCAGCTCGCCGTTGTCATCGCGAAGCGCGCGCAAGGTGGTGTGGCTCCAGAAGGCGCGGCCCTCGATATCCTGAATGCGCGCTTCGAGTTCGGCGTGTCCGGTCTGCCGCGCAGCGTCCAGCGCGTGTCGATACCGGATTGGAAACTGCGCGTCGAGCGCGCAGACATCGGCATAGACCTTGCCGACAATGTCCTTGACTGGATAGCGGTTGTTGCGCTCTGAGCCGTTGTTCCAGTCCAGAACCCGCCCCTCGCGGTCGAGCAGGAACAGCAAGGTGTCCTCCAGCCCTTCCAGCAGCACTTTGAAGCGCCGGTCGGTGTCGGCGCGCATGGCGTCGAAGCGCTGGCCCCAGATGACCGCAAAGGCGCAGACCGCCATGACGGCGGCGGCGGCGCTGAACAGGGCGGCGGCCATGGCGTGCGGCGACAGATGCAGTCCATTGGTCGTTATGCGCGGATCGGGCAGCACCGTCACCGCGCCCATGGCGACGAAGTGATGGCAGACAATGGCCAGGGTCAAAAGGGGCGCCGCGCGCCAGATCAGACGGTGATTGTAACGGTTGACCGACCACATGGCCGCCGCCGACAGGGCCATGCCCGCCGCTATGGAGACAAAGACCAGATCCGGCGCCCAGATCAGCCGTCCCGGTACGTCGAGCGCCGCCATGCCGAGAAAATGCATTGAGGCGATGCCTGCGCCAACGACCGCGCCGCCGGTCAGATCGGCGCCGCGAAACGCTTTTGACACCCCGATCTCGATGCCGCCCGCCGTCAGGGCGATGGCGACCAGCAGCGACAGGAGCGTCAGTCCCGGCGAAAAGGTCATCGGCACGCCGGGATTATAGGCCAGCATGGCGATAAAGTGCGTCGCCCAGATGGAAAAGCCCGCCGCCGCGCCGGACACCAGCACCCAGGCGATATAGGCGCGTCTGTCGTCTTTGCGCGTCGCGCCGCGTGTCAGCCGCGCGCGCGCGATCATCATGACCGTGACGGCGCTGGAAATCAGACAGACAATAGCCGCCAGCGCCACCAGCTTCCAGTCATGGTGATCGCGCAGGCAGTAAAGCACTCGAAACATGTAAACTCAGGCCTTATCGGATACGGTCATTCTGTCCGCCGTTCTGGATTTCTCCACGCCAAAACGGCTCCGCAGACCTTTTTATCTAACAAAGCAGGATTTTTTTCTCGTTAACGCGAAATAAAAGGTAAAATATACCCTTTCAGGCGAACCAGATCACGATGATGCCGGTCACGATCAGCAGCCCCACGGACAGGATGCGGTAATTGCGAAACCAGCTTACGCCTTTGAGGTGCGCGCTCTCCTCGGCCCAGACGGTTTGGGAGAACATCAGAGGCGCCACGCGCTTCATATCCGGCAAGGGCGCGCTCAGACTGCCGACGACCAGCGCCGCCAGCGCGATCAGGAAGATGAGCATGGCCGCGACCAGAAAGTGCAGCGGCAGAAGATGCGCGATCTCGATGGCGTAAAACAGCGCAAAACTCATCGTCGTCCCGACCACCAGGGCCAGACCCGCGCCGCGCTTATTGGCGCGCTTCCAGAACAGACCGGCGATGAAGACGGCGGCGATGGGCGGTACGAAATAGCACAGCAAAGCCTGCAGATACTGCCACAGCGTATCCTTGAAATGCACGATCTGCGGCGCCCACAGGATCGAGATCAACATGACGATCACCGTCACCGCCTTGCCGATATGCACGAGCGCCGCCTCACTGAGACCCGGCCTGAAGCGGCGGATGAAATCCATGGTCGTCAGGGTCGAGACCGAATTGTATATGCCGGACAGCGACGACAGGATCGACACCAGACAGGCGGCCAGGAACAGGCCGGTCAATCCGTGGGGCAGAATATCGAACAGGATGTGCGAAAACACCTGATCGGGCTGGGCCAGATGCGGAAACAGCAAAATGGCGCCCGCGCCCGGGATGCAGACCAGAAACAGGCTGGTCAGTTTAAGCCCTCCGGCCAGCAAGGCCCCGCGCCGCCCGTCGTCGAGGGATCTGGCCGCCAGCACGCGCTGCACCATGGTCTGATTGGCGCACCAGAAATAAAAGCCGATCAGGGGTACGCCGGTGACAAGCCCGGTCCACGGCATGTACGGATCGGAGGCGGGCAGGATCAGCTTCAGATGCGACGGATCGACCTCGCGCATGATCCGGCCCCAGCCGTGCAGCGGATCGCCGCCGCCAATGGCGGAAAAGGTGAAAAAGGCCAGCGCCGCGCATGACACCACCATGACGAGGCCCTGCACCCCCTCGACCATCAGCACGGCGCGCAATCCCCCCATGATCAGGAAGGCGCCGGATAGTCCCGCCAGCAGCGCGCACACCTCCCATAACGGCCAGCCCGGAAACAGGGTCTGAAACAGCACCGCTCCCGCAAACAACGACCCCGAAGCGTCGAGAAACACGCCCAGTCCGATGCCAAGCCCCGACACATAGGTGCGCACGAAGCGTCCGTAGCGCAGCTCCAGAAACTCCGGCACGGTGAAGATGCGCGACTTCACATAGGTCGGCAGCACGACGGCGCAGAACAGGGTCAGCACGATGGCGGCGGGCCATTCATAGGAAAAGGCCGACGATACGCCGTGCGCATAGGATGATCCGGTCAGCCCGACCAGCGAGGTCGCCGAAATGGTGGTGGCGTAAAGCGCAAAACCGATGCGCAGCCACGAGGCCGATTGCCCGCCAAGGAAATGCTCGCGCGCCTTGAGCGCCCGGCTGCGTCCGATCAGTCCCGCCGCCAGAAGGCCGAGCAGATAGAGGCCGAAGACGACGACATCGCTTGAACTGAGACGGCTGGCGTCGAACATATGGGCCCCTGCTTTATCTTATAACGCGAAGGTAGCGGATTCACGCCGCCGCGCAATGCGGTTTTCGTCGCGCTAACGCTGCGCTCCTTGAGCGCGGGTGAGCGCACTTATCCCCTCTCTCCAAAACGCCCTTATCCTGATGCGATGACCTATACGGAACAGGCAGAAGCGGACAAGGCGGCGCTGGAAGCGCGGCTGTTGCGTCTGCGCGCCTTCACCGAAGACATTGCCCAGCGTTTGCACGACATGCCGGCCCCGCAAACCTATGTCGAAGCCACCCACGCCGCCCGCGCTCTCCAGACCGCCGACAAGGCGCTGGCCAGCCTGCCCGAAGCGCCGCCTCAGACCTGTGACGCGGCTCCCGCGCCCACCTTCCGCGACTCTTTACGCGCCTGCGCCGACCGCCTGCTCGACGCCGTCGAGCGCATCGACCGGCCACAGACCCACATCGAAGCCGCCCGCGCCCAACGCTGCGCCCTCGTCATGCAGGCCCTGCTGCGCCAGCTTTACACAACGCCCTATCCGTCTGGGCCCAGACGCTATGAGGATGAGGATTTTACCATCCTTTTCAGCGACTGG
>NZ_JBQCGA010000066.1:0-18069 GCF_051956075.1 Asticcacaulis sp.
AATTTCGGTCCGATCCTGAATAGTTTGAGCGCATGACTTGCTGAATGTATCGCGCCAGGTGGCGTGTGCAGCTTATCCTGTTTCCGCAGGTGCGCTTCGCATGGTCAAGAAGCTGCATTATCGACGATTCACTAGACGGGCTCATGCCGAAATCAGCAAATGAGGTCAAGCGCTTTATCGCTCTTAGGGTTTCGACTTCAGACAGGTTACCGTCCAAGAAACCATGTAAAACGCACTCAATAGAGGCGACATCGCCGACTTTATCATTTGCTAAACAGTGTGCCATCTGACCTTTTCTATTTCATTGGCGCGGCTGATAATCTCAACCAGGAAAATTGATAGCGCGTTAAGGCAGCTATCAGATTTCCTGATTATAGCTTCCGATTTCGTCATATTTGGCGAGGCGCGGCTTGACCTCCTTGCGGAACAGGTCGCGCATATCGTCTTCGGAGCGTAAGGATTCGACCACAACCACCAGTTCCGGCTTATTGCTTGAGGCGCGCACCAGCACCCACGAGCCGTCCTCCAGATGGACGCGCGCGCCGTTGACCGTGATGACCTCCTTGATCTTGCGGCCTAAGATCTCGCCGCCCGACTTGGCCAGGTCTTCATACTCCTTCACGATCCGCTCCAGCACGCCGTACTTGACCTCATCGCCGCAGTGCGGGCTCATGGTCAGCGAGGTATAGGCCACCGGCAGGGCGTCTTTCAGGTCCGACAGGCTCTTGCCCGGATTGCGGTCCATCATGGCCAGGATCCATGAGGCGGCGACCAGACCGTCATCATAGCCGCGGCCCAACGGCGTGTTGAAGAAGAAGTGGCCCGACTTCTCAAACCCCGCCAGAGCGTTCAGCTCATTGGTCTTGCGCTTGATGTAGGAATGGCCGGTCTTCCAATAGACGGTGGTTGCGCCGTTCTTCTTCAGCACCGCGTCGGTGGCGTAAAGCCCGGTGGATTTCACATCGACGATGAAGGTCGCGTCCTTGTACTGCTCGCTGAGGTCGCGCGCCAGCATCAGGCCGATCTTGTCGGCGAAGATTTCCTCGCCGGTATTATCGACCACGCCGCAGCGGTCGCCGTCGCCGTCAAAGCCCAAAGCCATGTCCGCGCCGTGTTCCTTGACCGCCTTGGCCATCTCCGACAGCATGTGATGGTCTTCGGGATTAGGATTATATTTCGGGAAGGTGGCGTCGAGGTCGCAGTCCATCTCGATCACCTCGGCCCCCATGGCGCGCAGGGTCTGCGGCGCGAACGCTCCCGCCGTGCCGTTGCCGCAGGCGCAGACCACCTTCAGCGGGCGCGACAGCTTCACCTTGGACGCGACGTCCGCCATGTAGCGGTCCTGCACGCCCTCAACCTGTGTGACGCTGCCGCCGGGACGCGCCACGCCTTCGCCGTTCAGCACGATGTCCTTCAGCCGCCCGATCTCCTCCGGCCCGAAGGTCAGCGGGGCTTGACAGCCCATCTTCACCCCGGTCCAGCCGTTCTCATTGTGCGAAGCCGTGACCATGGCCACGCACGGCGCTTCAAGGTCGAATTGCGCGAAATAGGCGATCGGCGACAGGCACAGGCCGATATCCAGCACCTCGCAGCCGGCCTGCATCAGACCCAGCATCAAAGCGTTCTTGATATTGATCGAGTAAGAACGGAAATCGTGGCCGGTGACGATGCGCGGCTTAACCCCGCGCTCCTGGATATAGGTTCCAAGTCCCAGACCCAGCGCCTGAATGCCTAAGAGGTTGATCTCCTTGCCGAACAGCCAGCGCGCATCGTATTCGCGAAAGCCCGTGGCCTTGACCAGCGGGATCGTCTCGAATTCGTAGGTGTTCTCGCGGATATCGGCGCGCGGTGTGATGGACATAGGCGTATAATTCCCCGGATGGTCAGGCATTGGAAACGGCGTGTCTCATGCCACGCCGCTGGATAAAAAAGCAGTACGCAGAAATTACAACAGCGCCTTGACAGCCGCGCGCGCCGCCGCGCCCAGCTCAGGATGCTTGAGCGCCATCGCGACATTGGCGCGAAGAAGACCGATCTTGTCGCCGCAATCATAGGTCACGCCGTCATATTCGAGCGCATGGAAACCTTGCGTCTCCATCAGGCGGAACATCGAGTCGGTCAACTGGATCTCATTGCCAGCGCCGCGCTCCTGTGTCGCCAGCAACTCGAAAATCTCTGGCTGGAGAATATAGCGCCCCGATACGATCAGATTGGAGGGCGCGGTCCCGGCCTTGGGCTTTTCCACCATGCCGGTCATTTTGTTGAGACGGCCCGATTGCCCGTCCAGCGCCACGACCCCGTACTTGTGCGTCTGGTCGTGCGGCACCGGCTCGACGACAATGATATTGCCGCCGACCTCGTCATAGGCGTCAATCGCCTGCTTCATCGCCGGAACCTCGGCGTCCATCACCATATCGGGCAGGATGACCCCGAACGGCTCGTCGCCGACAATATCGCGCGCGCACCAGACGGCGTGGCCGAGGCCATGCGGCTGCATCTGGCGCACAAAGCTCATCTCGCCGGGGCGCGGCAGTTCGGCCAGCAACTGATTGAGGATATCGGTCTTGCCCTTGGCGGCCAGTTGCGCCTCCAGCTCAACCTGATGATCGAAATAGTCTTCGATAGCGCCCTTGAAGCGCCCGGTGACAAAGACGAAATGCTCGATCCCCGCCGCGCGGGCTTCCTCGACGACATAGGATAAAATCGGCCGGTCAACGACGTTGAGCAGCTCCTTGGGGACGGTTTTCGTGCCGGGCAGCACACGCGTGCCCAGCCCCGCCACAGGAATGACCGCCTTGCGGACGCGCTTGTTCGTCAAAAAGAACCTCTTACGGGCTGACGCGACCGTCCCTTGCAGCCGCGCTTCATGGCGCGCAGGTTAGTGAGCGCCTGCGCAAAAGACAACCTTTCAGGGCGAGAATGTTGTTTGCGGCGTCAGAGGCTGCCTGAAAAAGAGCCCCCGGACGGGAAAGTCCGGGGGCCATGCCAGACATGTGTGCGGTAGGGCGCACACAGGAGGAACGCATCTGCAAACCGAAGAGTAGCGTGGAATTTCATTAAAGCAAATTATTTTATTTAATCGGATATGGCGTTGAACGGCGAAAAATTATATGACTTATCGCCAATAGGGAGACAGATCATGAACAAAGCCAAAATCTGGCGCCGCGTCCTTATGGCGGGCGGACTCGCCGCCGTCCTGACCGGCGGCGCGCTCGTCACGGGCGTCGCCCAGGCCGAGGACCAAGGCGGCTATACGCTGGAAAAGCCCAAGCCGCAGGTCGCCATGACCCCGCCCATGGGCTGGAATTCGTGGAACCACTTCGCCTGCAATATCGACGAAGCCAAGATCAGGGGCGCCGCCGACGCCATGGTCGCTTCGGGCATGAAGGACGCGGGCTATCAATATATCATCATCGACGATTGCTGGCAGGTCGGGCGCGACGATGCGGGTAATATTGTCGCCGATCCAGTCAAATTTCCTTCGGGGATCAAGGCGCTGGCCGACTACATACACAGCAAGGGTCTGAAGTTCGGCATCTATTCCGATGCGGGCCTGAAAACCTGCGGCGGACGCCCGGCCTCGCGCGGGCATGAGTTTCAGGACGCGAAACAATACGCCGCCTGGGGCGTCGATTATCTGAAATATGACTGGTGCAACACCGGCTCCGACGACGCCCAGGCCGATTACCGCATCATGGCGATGGCCCTGCGCGAATCCGGTCGCGACATCGTCTTTTCGCTGTGCGAATGGGGCCAGCACAAGCCGTGGGAGTGGGCGGGCGAGGTCGGCCATCTGTGGCGCACCACGGGCGACATCTGGGACAATTGGGACCAGAACAAGGATTATATGCACGGCGTCACTGACATTCTCGATCAGCAGGTCGGGCTGGAAAAATATTCCGGCCCCAACCACTGGAACGACCCCGACATGCTCGAAGTCGGCAATGGCGGCATGACGGACACCGAATACCGCGCCCATTTCTCGCTATGGGCCATGCTGGCCGCGCCCCTGATCGCGGGCAACGACCTGTCCGATATGAGCGACGCCACCAAAACCATCCTGATGAATAAGGATGTGATCGCCATCGATCAGGACGCTTTGGGCCAGCAGGGCCATCGCGTCACCAAGGATGGCGATTATGAGGTCTGGGCGCGCCCGCTCAGCAATGGCGACATGGCGGTGATCCTGCTGAACCGCTCCAAAGCGGCGCACACAATGACGGCCGACTGGGCGACGCTCGGCCTGCCTGCAAAAGCCGACGTCAAGGATCTGTGGTCGAAAGCGGTCAAAAAGAACGTCAAGACCGCCTACGCCGCCGAAGTCCCGTCGCACGGCGTGGTCATGCTGCGCGTGACGCCGAAGAGGTAGGCGGCCTAAGTGCGCATCCGGCGGCTTAGGCCGCCGAAGCCTCCGCCGCTTTCTCAATGAAGGTCAGCGATTCGCGCAGAATCGCGGCGGATGCGGCTTCCGCCGTGACGGCGTCGCCTTTTTCAATGGCGACCAGAATGGATTCATGCTGCGCCAGATCGGCGGTGTGACCGGCAATCTGGTTGGTGAGCTGGATCGACAGGTTGAGCGCGTTGGTGATCATCGGCTTCAGCCGCCAGAAGAACGGATTGCCCGACGCCTTGAGGATGGCGACATGGAAGTCGATATCGGCCTGCAATGAGGCGTCCGGGTCTTTGGCGGCGCTCATCGCCTCCAGCCCCTCGCGGATTTCGGCGATGGCCAGCTTGTTCTGCACCTGCGCGGCCAGAGCGGCGGCGGTCGGCTCGATGGCCAGCCGCATCTGCGTGAATTCCTTGAAAATCTTGTTGGAGTAGGGGCGCTCCATCAGCCAGCGCAGCACGTCCGGGTCGAGCAGGTTCCAGTTCTCGACCGGCTCGACGCGCGTGCCCTGACGCTGACGCGACGCCAACAGGCCCTTGGCCGACAGCATCTTGACCGCCTCGCGCATCACGGTGCGGCTGGCGCCGAACTTCTGGCACAGTTCCGCCTCGGTCGGAAAACCCGTCTGCTCGAACGCGCCAGTGACGATGGATTGGCCGAGCGTGCGCATGAGTCCATAGGCCAGACTGACGCCGAATTCAGAACGCATGACGGTTTCCCCTTTTGTTTTTCTAAGCAAGTGTCGAATCGGCCGCCCGGGCCGGTCGATCCACGGTAGAGACTACACAAAAAGTTCATCGCGCGACATAATTGATGGTTGGACTTGCGATCGCGACAGAGTTTTTATATGACAATTTTACAAGTAATAAGCCGCTTCACCTATGAATCGGCATCGGGTTGGGGACTTACGTCATGAGATTCATCAAAACTGTGGCCGCGGCGACGGCCTTGTCCGCCGTCATGCTCGCGGCGGGCGCCGCGTTCGCGGGCGATATGCCTCAACTGGTGACAAAGAACGGCAAGCACGCCCTGATGGTCGACGGCGCGCCGTATCTTTTGCTGGGCGGGCAGGCGAACAATTCCTCCAACTACCCGGCGGTCCTGCCCAAGGTCTGGCCCGCGATCAAGGATATGCAGGCCAACACCCTGGTCATGCCCGTGGCCTGGGAGCAGATCGAGCCGAAGGAGGGGCAGTTCGACTTTTCTTTCGTCGATACGCTGGTCACGCAGGCGCGTGACAACCATGTCCGCCTCGTCATCCTGTGGTTCGGCACCTGGAAGAACACCGGCCCCAGCTATACGCCGGACTGGGTCAAGACCGACAATAAGCGCTTTCCGCGCCTGACCAATCAGGACGGCTCGACCTCCTACGCCCTGTCGCCGCTTTATGACACAACCCGCGAGGCCGACAAAAAGGCCTATGTCGCGCTGCTGACGCACATCAAGGCGATAGACGGCGACCAACACACAGTCATCATGATGCAGGTCGAAAACGAAACCGGCGTCTATGGCGCGGCCCGCGACTATTCCAAAAAGGCCGACGCCCTGATGGCGAAGCCCGTTCCGGCGGCGTTGATCAAAGCCATGGGCAAGCGCGCGCTCAAAGCGTCTGGGAACTGGCATGAGGTGTTCGGCGACGACGCCGACGAATATTTCCAGGCCTGGTCGATCGCCAGCTATTGCGACGACATCGCCGCAGCGGGTAAGGCGGTCTATCCGCTGCCGACCTATATGAACGACGCCCTGAAAGACCCGCTCAACCCGACGAAGGCAGGCTCCTACGCCTCCGGCGGCCCCAGCTATAATGTGCTGGACATTTACAAGGTCGCCGCGCCGCATATCGACCTGCTGGCGCCCGATCTCTATTCGCCGGATTCCAAGTCCTATGAGGCGACGCTCGATCTCTATACGCGCCCGGACAACGCCCTGTTCGTCGCCGAAAGCGGCAACAAGCCGATCTATGCGCGCTATCTGTTCACCGCGCTGGGCCACAAGGCGATCGGCTTCGATCCGTTCGGTTTCGACTATACCGGCTATTCCAACTATCCGTTGGGCAATAAGGCGACCGACAAGAGCATGGTCGCGCCCTTCGCCAATCTGTATGGCGTCTTCGCCCCGATGGCGCGCGTCTGGGCCAAGCTGAGCTTTGACAATCAGGTCTGGGGCGTCTCCGAACCGGACGACCACAGCGCCCAGTCGCTCGACCTCGGCCCACAATGGTCGGCCAAGGTCACCTATCGCCAGTGGCAATTTGGCCTGCCCGAATGGGATCCGCAGAACAAGAATGGCTATCCCGAAGGTTCGGACATCCCCTCCGGCGGCGTCGCGGTGGCGAAGCTGTCGGACAACCAGTTCCTTGTCGTCGGCCATAATGCGCGCATCACCTTCGGCGCCGGTCCCAAGAACGCCGATAAGGGCTTTCTAGTCTCGCGCGTCGAGGAAGGCCATTACGACGATCAGGGCAACTGGGTGTTTGAGCGGGTCTGGAACGGCGACGAAACCGATTACGGCCTGAATTTCACCGCCACGCCCGTGGTTTTAAAGGTCACGCTGGCGACCTACGAGAAGTAAGGCTCCTTTCAAAATAATAGCAAGGCCTCTTCATCCCTCCCTGCGTAGCGGGGAGGGGGGACCGCAAGTACTCAAGGAGCGAAGCGTTAGTACGCTTCTTGGGCGGTGGGAGGGGCGACCCCACAGGATGTTGAGACGATGAGAAACCTGATGATCACCGCGTCCGTGCTGACGCTCATACTGGCCAGCCCCGCCATGGCTGGCGATTTCCAGAAGACAGCCAGCGGCGTGGTCGTCCATCCCGACGAAGGCCCCGCCAAAGAGGTGCGCCTTGAGGTCATGGCGCCCAATATCATCCATGTGCTCGCACTCGATAATCCCAGCCGCGAACAGGTTGAGTCGCTGATGACGGTCGCAAAGCCGGTGGCGGGTGATTACGCGGTCAGCGAAAAGGACGGCGTCGTCACGCTGAACGCTGGTCAGGCCTCGGCGCAGGTGTCGCTGGCCACGGGACTGGCCACCTTCTTCAACGCCGAGGGCCAACAGGTTCTGACGCAAAGCTCCGAGCAGATCACGCCCGTCACCGTCGAAGGCAAGCCGTTTGTCGCCGTCGCCGCCCAGTTCAACAAGGGCACGGACGAAGCCTTTTACGGCATGGGCCAGCACCAGAACGCCCAGATGAACCTGAACGGCGAAGACATCCTGCTGTCGCAGCACAATATGGACGTCGCCGTGCCGTTCGTGGTCTCGACGAAAAACTACGGCCTGTTGTGGGATAATGACTCGATCACGCGCTGGGGCAATCCGACCCCCTATGCGCTGATGAGCCGCGACCTCAAACTGACCACGCCGGATGGCAAACCGGGCCTGACCGCCAAATACTATGTCGATGGCAAGCTGGTCCTGACCCGCACCGAGAGCGACATCCGCTATCAGTACCTGAAGGACGTGGCCGAGAACTGGCCTGACGCGCCCGCGCTGAGCAAACAGGCGACGCAAGGCAAGACCGTCAAGGTGGTGTGGGACGGCACGATGACCTCCGACATCTCCGGCGTCCATAAGATGCAACTCTACGCCTCGGACTATGCCGATCTGACCATCGACGGCAAGCCGGTCATGGATGTGTGGCGGCAGGGCTGGAACCCGTGGTATCACAATTTCACCGTCGATTTCCTCGCGGGCAAGCCGGTGAAGTTCCACCTGGAATGGACGCCTTCGGGCGGCATGGTGGCGGTGACCCACGACAATCCGCAAAGCGCTGCCGACACCCATTCGCTGCAATTGTCGTCCGAGGTCGGCACAGGGCTGAACTACTATTTTATCGCCTCGAACTCCATCGACGGCTCGATCGCCGGCTACCGCACCCTGACCGGGCAGGCGCCGCTGATGCCGAAATGGGCCTATGGCTTCTGGCAATCCCGGCAAAGATACGAAACGCAGGACCAGTTGCTCGACACTGTGGCCGAATATCGCAAGCGCGGCTGGCCGCTCGATAATATCGTGCAGGACTGGTTCTACTGGCCCGAAGACCAGTGGGGCAGCCACACCTTCGACAAGACGCGCTTCCCCGACCCCAAGGCCATGGTCGATCAGGTGCATAAGGAACACGCCCACATCATGATCTCGATCTGGGGCAAGTTCTACGCCAACACCGCCAACTACAAGGAGCTGGACGCCAAGGGCTATATGTTCGAGCAGAACGTGAAAAACGGCACGCGCGACTGGGTCGGCAAAGGCTATCTCAACAGCCACTATTCGCCCTATAATCAGGAAGCGCGCGACATCTATTACCGTCAGCTCAAGGATACGCTGATCCCGCTCGGCTTCGACGCCTGGTGGATGGACAATACCGAGCCGGACGTCAATTCCAACGAGCGCCCCGCCGACTTCGCCAAGCTGATCACTCCGACCCAGATGGGGCCGGGCGCTCTGGTGCATAACCCCTACGCGCTGATGAACACCGAGGCCATGTATGACGGCCTGAAGCGCGACGAACCTGATACGCGCCAGTTCATACTGACCCGCTCGGGCTTTGCGGGCATTCAGCGCAATGCGGCGGCGGTCTGGTCGGGCGATACCGTGGCGCGCTGGAACAACCTCTACGATCAGATCGCGGCGGGCGTGAACTTCTCCATGTCGGGCATCCCCAACTGGACGCACGATATCGGCGGCTACGCGCAGGAGACGCGCTATCAGTATGGCGATCTTGGCTCGGCGCAGGAAAACCGCGCCACCGACGCACATCCGATCAAGCCGGAAGACCTGGCCGAATGGCAGGAGCTGAACCTGCGCTGGTTCGAATTTGGCGCGCTATCGCCCCTGTTCCGCAGTCACGGCGAGGTCGTCAAGCGCGAGATCTACAACATCGCGCCCGACGGCTCGGATATGCAAAAGGCGATGGTCTGGTACGATGACCTGCGCTACCGCCTGATGCCCTATATCTATACGGTGGCATCCGACACCTATTACCATTCCGGCACGATCATGCGCGGCCTGGTGATGGATTTCGAGAACGACGAAAAAGCCCGCGACATCAAGGACGAATATCTGTTCGGCCACGCCCTGCTGGTCGCGCCGGTCACCGAATACAAGGCGCGCTCGCGCGACGTCTATGTCCCGGCGGGCGCGGACTGGTATGACTTCTATACCGGCCAGAAAATCACCGGCGGCCAGACGATCAGCGCCGACGCGCCGGTGGCCCAGATCCCGCTCTATGTCCGCGCAGGCGCGATCCTGCCGATGGGACCGGTCACGCAATATGTCGATGAAAAGCCCGACGCCCCCCTGACGATCAATGTCTATACCGGCGCGGACGGGACGTTCAGTCTTTACGAAGACGACGGCGTGACGAACGGCTACACGCGCGGCGAATATAGCCGCATCCCGTTCGCCTACGATGACCGCAAAGGCGTCCTGACCATCGGCGCCTGCAATGGCTCCTATCCGAACATGGTCGCGACGCGAACCTTCCATATCCGCTTCATCACGCCGGGGCAGGCCACCACCGACTTCGACAAGGCCGACCAGACGGTGACCTATACCGGCGGCGAACTGAGCGTGACGCGCTAACCCAAACGCCCCCTCTCCCCACAAACGGGGAGAGGGGGCGTTCGCGCCACGTCATCCCTCTTGCCAACGGTAAAATCCGGTCCATATTAAACAGGCGCGGGCCGCAATCCGCAGGCCCTCGGTATGCGTATATCTTGCGTGTCACTCTTCTGCATGAGGCCGCCCGATGACGACCCCCGCCGTTAGCCCCGCCGACCTGAAAGCCCTGCCGTTCGCCGCGCGCAAAGGGGTGCAGATCCTGCAAAAGGTCTGGGAGATCGGCGCGCTTGAGGTCGTCTTTCCCGACGGCAAGAGCCTGACCTTACACGGCAAACAACCGGGGCCGACCGGAGTGCTGCTGGTCAAAGACTTCCATTTTATGCAGCGCGTGCTGGCCTCCGGCGATATCGGCTTTTGCGACGGCTTCCGCGAAGGCGAATGGGACACGCCGGACCTGGCCACCCTGCTGGAAGTGCTGACGCTCAACTCCGAAAAGCTGGGTCAGTTGTTCACCGGTAATATCGTCACCCAGACGATCAACAATATCCTGCACGCCTTGCGCAAAAACACCAAGAAAGGCTCACAGCGCAACATCTTCGAGCATTACGATCTCGGCAACAGCTTCTACGATCAGTGGCTCGACCAGACCATGACCTATTCGTCGGCCCTGTTCGACGGCGAGCGTTTCCGCGAGCACAAGGATTTGAGCGCCGCCCAGACGGCCAAATATGCGCGCCTGGCCGAACTGGTTGATCTGCAACCGGGCCAGCATGTGCTGGAGATCGGCTGCGGCTGGGGCGGCTTTGCGCAATATGCGGCGGAAACCGTGGGCGCCCATGTCACCGGCGTGACCATCTCACGCGCCCAGCATGATTACGCCGTCGAACGGATGGCGCGGCTCGGTCTGTCGGACAAGGTCACTATCCGTCTGATGGATTATCGCGACATTCAGGGCCAGTTCGACGCCGTGGTGTCGATTGAGATGTTTGAGGCGGTCGGCGAATCTTATTGGGGCGTCTATTTCGACAAGCTGCGCGACGTGCTCAAAAAAGGCGGCAAGGCGGGCCTGCAGATCATCACCATCGCCGACGACATGTTCGAGGACTACAAGTCGCGCGCCGACTTCATCCAGAAATATGTCTTCCCCGGCGGCATGCTGCCCTCGGCGCAGAAGCTGGTCGAACAGACCCATGCGGCGGGCCTGAAACTGGTCTCCAATTTCGGCTTCGGCCACGACTATGCCGAGACGCTGAAACAGTGGGGCCAGCGCTTCGAGGCGGCGTGGAAGGAAGGCCGCATCAAGGGCTTCGACGCCCAGTTCCGCAAACTCTGGCTATTCTACCTCGCCTATTGCGAGGCGGGCTTCCGCACCGAACGCACCAACGTCCTGCAACTGCAATTGCAGCGGGCGGATTGAATCATCCCTCCCCGTAAACGGGGAGGGATGAGAACGGACCATCCTCCCCCGTTTACGGGGAGGTGGCATTTGCGGAGCAAATGACGGAGGGGGCAGCTCCCCTCCCGACAAAAACACTTGCCGCTCCGCCAGTGGGACGTTACCAACGACCCCTGTTTCAACCGACGGCGAATCCCTGCGAACGATGGGAGAGCCGTGATCCGGGGGCCGGGTGCGCGACACGACTGAGATTCCGACAGGCGGCCAGACCGCGCCAAAGACGGGCGCGATCACGCTTGTACGCCACGGTGAACCGGCCCTGTCGCGGCGCGTCAAGCTCGACTGGCGCGGCTATGCCGACTGGTGGGCCGCCTATGACCGGGCGGGCCTGCTGGAAGGTCAGTTGCCGCCGCCGGTTCTGCACGATTTCGCCCGCGACGCCCGTTATATCTACGCCTCGCCCCTGCCGCGCTCGGTCGAGACCGCGCGCGCCGTCTGCCGGGGCCGCGGCTTTGTCGAACTGCCGCAACTGGTCGAGGCGCCGCTGCCGCCGCCGCATCTGCCGTCCTTTATCAAATTCACGCCGAACTCATGGGGTTGGGGTTTTGTGGCCCGCACATGGTGGTGGTTCGTCGATACGCCCGGCTTCGAGACCCGCCGTCAGGCGCAGGCGCGCGCCAGGGAGATGGCCGCCTTCCTGCTGGACAAGGCGAAGGAAGGCGGCGACGTGCTGGTGCTGGCGCACGGCTATTTTAATCTGATGATCAGCCTTGAACTGAAGCGCATGGGTTTTGTACAAACCCTGGAGCAGGGCTTCAAATACTGGGGCTGCCGCCGTTACGAACGGAAGACGAGACCATGACCGACCCCCAAGCGCCCACGAACGAGCTGTCCTTCGAAGCCGCCCTGGCCCAGCTCGAAAAGATCGTCGCTGAGCTGGAATCGGGCCAGGCTCCGCTGGAAAAGTCATTGGAACTTTATCAGAAGGGCGCTGAACTGAAGGCCCTGTGCGAAGCGCGCCTCGAAGCCGCGCGTCTGCAGGTCGAAAAGATTTCGCTCAACAAAAGCGGCGGCGTCGAAGGCGTCGCACCCGCGTCTTTCGAATAGAGAAGGTCTGTGACGCCCATCGCCGCCAATTCCGATCTGCCGCCGCTGGTGGCGCGCATGGAGGAGACCGCCGATCTGGTCACGATGGCGCTCGACCAGCTCTTGCCGCATGGCGAAGGCCCGGAATCGCGCTTGACCGAGGCGATGCGCTACGCAGCCCTCGGTCCCGGCAAGCGGCTGCGGCCCTTCTTCGCGCTGGAGACGGGCCGTCTGCTCGGCGCCGATGAGAACGCGGTGCTGCGCGCCGCCTGCGCGCTGGAATGCATTCACGCCTATTCGCTCGTGCATGACGACCTGCCGTGCATGGACGATGACGACCTGCGCCGAGGGCAACTGACCGTGCACCGCGCCTACGATGAGGCGACCGCCGTGCTGGCCGGCGATGCGCTGCAAAGCGTGGCTTTCGAGATTCTGGCGCATGAAGACACGCATGACGACCCGCTGGTGCGCTGCGAACTGGTCAAGATGCTGGCGCGCGCTTCGGGCGCAGAAGGCATGGCGGGCGGCCAGATGATCGACCTTCTGGGCGTGCAGGGCGATATTGGCGGCGTGGCGCGCATGCAGCGCCTGAAGACCGGCGCCCTGATCGTCTATGCCTTCCAGATACCGCTGGTGGTGGCCGACGCCTCCGACCGCGACGGTCTGGCCCTGACCCATTTCGCACAGGATTTGGGGCTCGCCTATCAGATCGCCGACGATGTTCTGGACGTCGAGGGCGACCCCGACCAGATGGGCAAGGGTGCAGGCGGCAAGGACGCGGCCAGGGGCAAGACCAATTTCGTTACCCTTTTGGGCCTCGAAGAATCCAAGGCCCGCGTGCGGATTTTATCGGATCAGGCCAAATCCCGGCTTGAAATTTTCGGTAGTGACGCGCGATACTTGCGCGAGAGTGTTGACTTCGTTCTCAATCGGCGCAAATGAGCCGCTTCCGGGACGACAGCCCGGCAGGTCAGATTATAATATGCCCGATACCCCCATTCTGGACAGACTAAGCGATCCCGCCGCCATTCATGGCCTGACGCCGGACGAATTACGTCAACTGGCCGACGATGTGCGCGCTGAGACCATCGACGTTGTGTCGCGCACCGGCGGACATCTGGGTTCGGCCCTGGGCGTGGTCGAGCTGAGCGTGGCCCTGCACCACGTCTTCGACACGCCGCGCGACATTCTGATCTGGGATGTCGGTCATCAGTGCTATCCGCACAAGATACTGACCGGACGACGCGGCGAGATGCGCTCCTTGCGTCAGGGCGGTGGCCTCTCCGGCTTCACCAAGCGCGCGGAAAGCCCGTACGATCCGTTCGGCGCGGCGCATGCCGCCACCTCAATCTCGGCGGCGCTCGGCTTTTGCGCCGCCCGCGATCATAAGGGCGCGGACAACAAGGTGGTGGCGGTGATCGGCGACGGCTCCCTGTCGGCGGGCATGGCCTATGAGGCGATGAACAACGCCGCCGAAACGACCAAGAACCTGACCGTCATCCTCAACGACAACGACATGTCGATCGCCCCGCCGGTCGGCGGCATGAGCGCCTATCTGGCCAATCTGGTCTCCGGCGGCGCCTATCAGAAGCTCCGCCGCTGGGGCAAGAGCATGGCCGAGCGTCTGCCGCGCCCGCTGTTTGAAATGGTGCGCAAGGGCGAGGAGTTTTCGCGCACCTATGTCACCGGCGGCACCTTTTTCGAGGAGCTGGGCTTCTACTATGTCGGCCCGATCGACGGCCACAATATGGAGCATCTGCTCACCGTCCTGAAGCGTGTTCACGGCATCACCGACCGCCCTGTCCTCGTGCATGTGGTGACGCAGAAGGGCAAGGGCTACGCGCCCGCCGAGACCGCCGCCGACAAATATCACGGCGTATCGAAATTCGACGTGGTCACCGGCCAGCAGGCCAGGCCCAAGGCCAATGCTCCCAGCTATACCGACATCTTCGCCTCGGAACTGATCAAGCAGGCGCGCGAGGATGAGCGCATCGTCGCCATCACCGCCGCCATGCCGTCCGGCACGGGCCTTGACCGCTTCGCCGAGGTCTTCCCGACGCGCTGCTACGATGTCGGCATCGCCGAGCAGCACGCCGTCACCTTTGCGGCGGGCCTCGCCGCTGACGGCATGAAGCCGTTCTGCGCCCTCTATTCGACCTTTTTGCAGCGTGGCTACGATCAGGTCGCGCACGATGTCTCCCTGCAGAACCTGCCGGTGCGCTTCGCCATCGACCGCGCCGGTCTGGTCGGGGCCGACGGCGCCACCCATGCCGGCGCTTTCGACATCGGCTACCTGGGCGCCCTGCCGAACATGATGCTGATGGCCGCGTCGGACGAGGCGGAACTGGCGGCCATGATCGCCACCGCCGCGGCCTATGACGACGGCCCCAGCGCCTTTCGCTATCCCCGCGGCGAGGCGACGGGGATCGCCATCCCCGAACGCGCCCAGCCGCTTCAGATCGGCAAGGGCCGCATTGTGCGCGAAGGCTCAAAGGTCGCCATCCTGTCGCTGGGCACGCGCCTGCAGGACGCGCTCAAGGCCGCCGACCTTCTGGCGGCGCGCGGTTTTTCGACTACCGTGGCCGACGCCCGCTTCGCCAAACCGCTCGATACGGCGCTGATCACGCAACTGGCGCGCCATCATGAATGCCTGATCACGCTTGAGGAGGGCGCCATGGGCGGCTTCGGCGCCTTCGTGCTGCACTATCTGGCGGGCGAGGGCGCGCTCGACAATGGCCTGCGCGTGCGCACCCTGACCTTGCCCGACCGCTATCAGGATCAGGACAGCCAGGCGAAACAATATGCCGAGGCCGGTCTCGACGCCCCGCACATCGCCATGACCGCCCGGCGCGCGTTAGGGCTGGACGAGGCGGGCGTTCTCAAAGCCATCAGCCAATAAAAAAGCGGCCCCCTTTGCGGAGCCGCTTCTTTTTTACAGCGCAGATCTTACTGCGCCAGCACGATCGAGGCGATCAGGCCGGTCGCGATGCTGGCCATCACATAGTCGCCATCGACATAGCGCCATTCATAGCCATAGGGCGGACGGCGCAGATGATAGTAGCGATAGTCGATGCGGCGGCCGCGGCCCCAGTAGTCGTGCGGCACATAGCCGCCGCGACGCCAGTGCGTATGGCGATAGCCGCGATCATAGCTCCAGCGATGGCTGGCGTAACGATCATGCCGCTCATAACGGTCGTGGCCATAACGGTCGTGGCCGTAACGATTGTGGTCATCACGATCGCGATGTTCATAGCGACCGTGGTCGTAATGATGCTGCGGCGCCGCTTCGGCGGCTGTGCCG
Source organism: Asticcacaulis sp. (assembly GCF_051956075.1). GTDB lineage: Bacteria > Pseudomonadota > Alphaproteobacteria > Caulobacterales > Caulobacteraceae > Asticcacaulis. Next base: position 15,733 of record NZ_JBQCGA010000066.1, read on the forward strand.
AGGGCGGTCCCGCCAATCAGAGCGGCGGCGGCGGCGAGGGTCAAAAGACGCTTCATGTTCGTGTCCTTTCCAGTCTGCCCCGATTAATGCCCATAATCCCTATGTCACGCATGATAGATTATGCGCGCTGAACGTGCGATGAATGGGCTAAGCGGGCAATCTGTCAGGAAAGGCGCACGGATAAGATTACGGTGCGGTGGTCGACGTTTTCACGCGCTGCGCGGCAGGCCCATCAGGCCGCGCCACAGTCCGGCGATGTCCAGCGTCGCCGCCCGCGCCGATCCGGCCAGACCGCACAAAAGCTCGAAACCCAGCGGCAGGCTGTCATAACGGCGGTAAACCGTCTCGCACCCGGCCCTCCGCAGCCGCCGCGCATAGTCTTCCGCCTGCGCGGCGGTCGGATCGAAGCCCGCCGATGCGATCAGGCCGCGCGGCTGGCCGCCCAGCAGCTTTTCGCGTCCCGGCGACAGACGCGGATCGCTGAGATCATGACCGCCGCCCGCATAGTTGGCGATCATCTCGTTCAGATCGGCGCCGTTCAGCGGCCATAACCCCTTGTCAGCGTCGCGCAGACCCGGATCGCCGAGGTCGAGCAGCGGCGTCAGCAGTAATTGTCCGGCGGGCTGGGGCTTGAGGTCGCGTTTCAATTCCAGGCACAGACGCGCCGCCAGCCCGGCCCCGGTCAGGGCGCCGCCCAGCGCCACGCGCCCCGACGGCGCCCCCAGCGTAAAGGCGTTGGTCTGCGCCCAGTCGGCGATCCTGTGCGCATCCTCCAGCGCCGCCGGAAAACGGTGATCGGGCGCCAACCGGTAATGCGGCAGAAAGACCGGGCAGCGCGCCGCGAAGGCGAACAGGCCGCCAAAGGCGCGGCTCAGTTCCGGCCCGCCCAGCACGCCGCCGCCCTGATGGAAGAAAACCATGAGCGGCATGTCGTCGTCGATATGCAGGGGGCGGATCAAAAGGCCGCTGACCCCGGCGCTGCCGACGGCGTCCACCTGCACGCGCGCGCCCGGCGCCGTCGCAAAGCGCGCGGCCATCTCGCGCCAGTCCGCGCGCGCTTCGTCGAGCGGACGACCCGCGACGCCAAGACGCGGACGACCGTTGCGGTCGCTCAGGCCGGTGCGCCACAGGAACTGGAATTCCGGGTCGAGCGTGCGTCCCTGCTCATAGACGATCGCCCCGCCTGACAACAGGCGCAGGACCGGAGCGGGCAGGGTCAGCGCCGTGCGGAGCAGAAAGGTCGTCAGGGACTGGGTTTGCATGGCGTCTGCAAGCGGGTGGACTCATTGCGATGATTCAGCGCGCCGCCGCGCCAAAATCAAGGAGAAACGCCCGCTGAGAGCGAGGTTTTTCCGCTGCGGCGCGGTAACATGCGCGCGATCCGAGGCCTTCCGGTCCCGAATTCATTTGACCAAAAGGAGAACCACTGTCTTAATGCCGCGACAATCCGTTACTCAGGCTGCCTACGCTAAAGGGGATTGGACTGCATCGGGCGCATTTCCCGACGCTTTCTGGTTTCGATCTGCTGCTACCGAGACACACGATTGTTTGCGACGGGCTCGCCCGCCGCGCCTCGATAACGGCTCGATCATAAGGAGAGCGCACATGGCCGAAGGTACGGTCAAATGGTTCAACTCGACAAAAGGCTTCGGCTTTATCCAACCCGCCGCCGGCGGTAACGACGTTTTCGTGCACATCTCGGCGGTTCAGCGCGCCGGCCTGCAAGGCCTGGCCGATGGCCAGAAGGTGTCCTACGAACTGCAAACCGAACGCGGCAAGACCGCTGCGGTCGATATTAAGCTGATCTGATCTCAGATCGTTTGAGACATTGAAAAACGCGGTCCGCATCGCCGGGCCGCGTTTTTTTATCCCCGCATCTGTAGCTGACCTTATCCTGATGCGATGACCTATACGGAACAGGCAGAAGCGGACAAGGCGGCGCTGGAAGCGCGGCTGCTGCGCCTGCGCGCCTTCACCGAAGACATTGCCCAGCGCCTGCACGACATGCCTGCGCCGCAAACCTATGTCGAAGCCACCCACGCCGCCCGCGCTCTCCAGACCGCCGACAAGGCGCTGGCCAGCCTGCCCGAAGCGCCGCCTCAGACCTGTGACGCGGCTCCCGCGCCCACCTTCCGCGACGCTTTACGCGCCTGCGCCGACCGCCTGCTCGACGCCGTCGAGCGCATCGACCGGCCGCAGACCCACATCGAAGCCGCCCGCGCCCAACGCTGCGCCCTCGTCATGCAGGCCCTGCTGCGCCAGCTTTACACAACGCCCTATCCGTCTGGGCCCAGACGCTATGAGGATGAGGATTTTACCATCCTTTTCAGCGACTGG